>JALHRJ010000034.1 GCA_022841475.1 Cyclobacteriaceae bacterium
TCAAACATTCTAAAAGACACCCGAAAACAATCTACAATAATGGTTGACTTATTTTCAAAGTTACGCATGGAGGCCGGCCCACTGGCCAAGTATTCACATCTTCCCGATGATTATTTCTTCTTCCCCAAGTTAGAAGGTGAGATTGGTCCCCGGATGAAATTTAATGGCAAAGAGGTTCTTAACTGGAGCTTGAATAATTATCTGGGTTTGGCAAACCATCCCGAAGTTAGAAAAGCGGATGCCGATGCTGCGGCCCAGTTTGGTCTTGCTTCTCCTATGGGGGCCCGCATGATGTCCGGTAATTCGGTTTATCATCTTGAATTGGAGAAACAATTGGCTGACTTTGTCCATAAGGAAGATGCCATGCTGCTGAATTATGGCTATCAAGGAGTATTTTCGATAATAGATGCTATTGTCGATCGCAAGGATGTGATTGTATATGATTCTGAATCACATGCCTGTATTATTGATGGTGTTCGTTTGCATATGGGCAAGCGGTTTGTGTATCCGCACAACAACATGGAAAACCTCGAGAAGCAACTTCAGCGTGCAACCAAACTCGCCAACGAAACCGGAGGTGGTATTTTGGTGATTACCGAAGGTGTTTTTGGTATGTCAGGCAACATGGGCGACCTGAAGGGAATTGTTGAACTAAAGAAGAAATACAACTTCCGGTTGCTTGTGGATGATGCTCATGGATTTGGAACGATGGGAGCTACTGGTGCCGGTGTAGGTGAGGAGCAAGGCGTACAAGATCAGATTGATCTATACTTCTCAACCTTTGCGAAATCAATGGCAGGTATTGGAGCCTTTGTCGCGGGTGATAAAAATATACTAAAGTATTTAAGATATACCGTGCGCTCGCAGATTTATGCGAAGTCGCTGCCCATGCCCATGGTCATTGGCATTTTGAAACGTTTGGAATTGGTAAAGAAACACCCTGAATTAAGAGCTGACTTGAAAAAAATCATGGGTGCAATTAAATCAGGATTAAAAGATCGTGGTTTTAGTATCAATCCAACCCAAACTCCACCCACGCCCGTGCTCTTTAAAGGTGGTGTTGGTGAAGCGGCAAACATGGCCATGGATTTGAGGGAAAATAACAGCATTTTCTGTTCGGTGGTGATCTACCCTGTGGTGCCAAAAGACGTAATTATGTTCAGAATTATCCCTACGGCAGCCCATACGCTGTCGGATGTGGAAGAAACGCTAAATGCCTTTTCTGCCCTAAAAACGAAGCTAGACAGTGGTTTTTACCGAAAAGAAGAGCTTGTGTCGGTGACCAAAATCTAAAAAATGGGTTTTTAGGTGGTTTTTAAAGGTTTTTGCTTAAATTGGCATTACGAAATCAATTTTTTAAATCTAAACATCCGATAAAAATGAAAAAATTTGAAGAACTAAAGACTCTAATTGCGTCACTGGAAGGCGATGCTGATAAGTTCTACAACAAAGGAAATAGCGCTGCTGGTACTCGTATCAGAAAAGGCATGCAGGACCTTAAGAATGCTGCTCAAGCCATTCGTCAGGAAGTACAGGAATTGAAGAATAAAGATGGTGGTAGCGGAGGTGAATAAAAGAATTGGTCCTCTGACTAAAAAAAGGCTGAATCAATGATTCAGCCTTTTTTTTTAGGTAATGATTTCCGTTTAGATAAGAATTATAGAATAGTTGCGAACTGCAGTAAACAAAGTCAACCTCAAAGAAAACTATGGCAAAGAACTGCCATCAGGCGTTTACTTTTATAAGGTCATTTACTTAGGCAGCAACCAGCGCGATCCATTGAGCGGATATATGACAATAAAACGGTAATTAGTTTCTTCTAAAGGTTTTTAAATATTGAATGGATCTTCTCCTTTAGTTCTTTGGAGGGTCCTGTAAGTGGCAACCGTACATGTGGCTGGCAAATACCCATTTGACTTAATAGATATTTAACACCGACTGGATTTCCTTCTTCGTACATAGGACCATTGATTTCAAGTAATTTGAATTGCTCAAGTTGCGCTTTCCGAAGATTTCCGGCCATGGCATACTCTTTGATCTTCAGGAAAATTTTCGGCAGTGCATTCGCCAAGACTGAGATCACTCCAGCTCCGCCAATTGAATAGATCGGTAGGGTAAGCAGGTCATCACCGGAAATCAGTAAGAAGTCTGCGGGTTTATGCTTCGCGATCATCATGCATTGTTCCAGATTTCCGGACGCCTCCTTCACTCCAATGATATTTTTTAGGTTAGCCAAACGAAGCGTAGTTTTTGCAGTCAGATTAGATGCTGTACGGCCGGGCACGTTATAAAGTATAACTGGAATAGGTGAACCTTGGGCAATAGCTTTAAAGTGCTGATAGATTCCTTCCTGCGAAGGTTTGTTGTAATAAGGACTTACTGAAAGCAATGCATCGACTCCTTGTAGGTTAGTCGCCTTAATTTCTTCCAACACACTTTGCGTATTGTTGCCTCCTATACCATAAACAATAGGAAGATTTCCGGGATTGTTTTCCTGCACGAACGCGAGCACTTGTTTTTTTTCCTCCTTGCTAAGCGTGGCCGATTCTCCGGTGGTACCCATGACCACAAAATAGTCGACTCCTTTGGCTGTATGACGCAACAGTTTCTTTAATGATTTATAATCAATATCCCCTTGTTCGTTCATGGGTGTAACTAAGGCTACACCGGTTCCCATTAACTTCTTCATTATTATCTTAATTGACTTGTGTAGTTGTACATGGTTTCCATCAACCCTTTATTAGTACCATTCTGTTCAATCATCAGTTCGTAGAATTGACTTTCATCTTCATTGTAGCGACCCACACGACACTGCGCTTTGCTGCGTGCAAGTAAATTAAGAACCAATGGATTTGATTCTTTGTCTAGGTAAAACAAATAATCAAAGGGTGTTTCAATAAACTTATCGGTTGCGGGTGTTTCAAGTTTCCCCCAAAAAGAAAGATCTTCAATGGTAAAGAAGTCAAACTTAAACTCATAGTTCTCTTTTTTTAGAGGAAGATATTCTAACACGGTCACTTTTTTGCCATCCTTCTCTAATTGGTGAATAAATTCCTTTACATCAAGGTGTTTTTGCTTGTCTTCCACGCTGAATATAATACCAACTGAGCCAGCTTTTTTGTAGGGTTTGCTGGCTCGTAATGTTTTATTCTTTTTTAGTGCGGTCTCTGTCCGCATTTTCAGGAATTTCATTTTAAACATGGCCGAAAGCTAATAAAAAAGTTCAACGTTGAGTGGTAAAGGGAAGGATTGGTTCATTTCTTCAGCATCAGTTCAAACTCTTGTTCGGAAATTATTTTTACTCCTAATTTCTCTGCCTTTTCACGTTTGGCAGGCCCCATATTATCCCCTGCCAGCAGATAGTTTAATTTGCCGGATATTGACGAAAGTACTTTACCACCGTTAGCAATAATGGTATCCTTAAGTTGATCGCGTTCATAATTTTGAAATACACCCGAGATAACAAAAGACTGGTCATTCAGATGATTGCTTATTTTTTCTTTTTCTTTTTGGATTGATTCGAATTGAAGTCCGGATGTTTCAAGACGTGCGATTTCGCGAAGATTTTCTTTGTCTTTGAAAAATTCGACCACGCTTTGTGCAATCTTTTCGCCTACTTCGGGTGCTTCGAGAAGCTGCTCATAAGAGGCTTGTGAAAGTGCAGTCATCGTTTTGAAATACCGGGCCAGTTTTTCGGCAACGGTTTTGCCAACATATCGAATGCCGATGCCAAACAGAACATTTTCAAAAGGCTGAATTTTAGATTGCTCAATTCCAGCCAGCATATTTTGTGCGGACTTCTCCTTAACCTTCTCCAACTTCAGTAAATCATCTTTTTTAAGATCGTAAAGATCAGCGGGTGATTTTACCAGGCCCAGTTCAAATAGTTGCCGGATAGTTTGCTCACCCAGCGAATCAATATCCATTGCTTTGCGCTGAATGAAATGTTCAATCTTACCTTTTATTTGTGGCGGACATCCTTTTTCATTTGGGCAATAGTGGTTGGCTTCACCTTCCTTGCGAATTAAAGCTGTATTACACTCAGGGCAGTGTGTAATATATTTTACTGTTTTATTTTTTGAATCTCTCTTGTCAAGATCGACAGCGGTTACTTTAGGAATAATCTCACCACCCTTTTCAACAAAAACAAAATCACCAATGCGTAAATCCAGTCGTGCTATCTCATTGGCGTTGTGAAGAGAAGCTCTTTTTACGGTAGTTCCCGCAAGGAAAACCGGTTCTAATTCTGCTACCGGAGTTACCGCTCCGGTACGACCCACCTGATACGTTATTCCATTGAGTCTCGTGCTGATACTTTCTGCTTTGTATTTATACGATATAGCCCACCGTGGACTCTTCGCTGTAAATCCTAATCTCTCTTGTTGCTCCAGACTGTTTACTTTTATCACTACCCCATCGGTATCCAATGGAAGGTCTAGTCTTTTCTTTTCCCATTCCTGAATATAGGCCAGTACCTCAGTGATATTTTTACATTGCCTATAGGTAGGAGAGACCTTAAACCCCCAGGCCTCGAGTTTATTCATTGCCTCTGAATGGGTCTCAACCTGATTATCCTCACCTAGTAAATAGTATAAGTAACAATCAAGTTTTCGTCTTGCTACTTCTGCAGAGTCTTGCATTTTTACTGTACCGGATGCAGTGTTTCTGGCGTTCGCATAGGTTTCTTCGCCAATGTCCTCCCGCTCTTTATTGATTTGTTTAAATACATCTTTTGGTAGGAACACTTCACCACGTACTTCAAAGCGATGCGGAATTTTCTTGGATCTAATTCGCAAGGGTAAACTACGAATTGTTTTTATGTTGTTGGTTACATCATCCCCTCGCACCCCATCTCCGCGTGTAACCGCTCGAGTTAGTAGTCCTTCTTCATAAGTAAGGCTAATGGAGACGCCATCGAATTTTAGTTCACAAAAATATTCGTAAGGATCGCCATCCAGTCCCCTTGCTACCCGGCCATCGAAGTCGGTAAGTTCTTCTGGAGAGTACGTATTACCCAACGAGAGCATCGGGTATTGATGTGTGACTGTGGCAAACTCTTTTGTTATTGTTCCTCCTACGCGCTGTGTAGGTGAATCCGGTAAACGAAGTTCGGGAAACTCATTCTCAAGTTTGATTAATTTTTCAAGAAGCTGATCAAACTCATAATCTGAAATTTCAGGTTTACTTTTTTGATAGTATAATGTATTGTGATGATTAATCTGATCGGTGAGTTCCTTTATATTGTTTTTTGCTTCTGCAGAGGTCATGAGACTAATAGAATTGATTACAAATTAATCAAATTAAGGGTGTGACACGCGGCCAGGGCTGCCGTTTCTGTTCGTAACCGGTTGGGTCCTAAACTCACCTTGGTAAAACCATTAGCGATAGCCTTGTCAAGTTCATCCT
Source organism: Cyclobacteriaceae bacterium (assembly GCA_022841475.1). Taxonomy (GTDB): domain Bacteria; phylum Bacteroidota; class Bacteroidia; order Cytophagales; family Cyclobacteriaceae; genus ELB16-189. The sequence goes on from JALHRJ010000034.1 coordinate 5,407, forward strand.
GCCTGAAATCACCTTCAGGACCAATCAATACCAAATAACTTTTTTCTGGGTGGGCCATCGTTTTAAGTAGATCAGGATTTTGTTGATCTACGTAACAAATGAATTTTTGATTGGCCTTGCCAGTAACTATTTCGTGAAAGGGTTTTATTTCATGGCACGCGGGCAACCAACATTGCCACGATTGTTTCATGGCGCTGATCGCAATTTTTTGAATCCGATCCAGGTTAATTGATTTTCGCTCAGAATTTTTGCAGAGCATAAAGTGGATCTCCTCTATCCCAAGTTCAACGGCTTTTTCTACAAACCATTCCGTGCGATCCATATTTTTGGTGGGTGCTATAGCAATTGAAATTGAAAAATTCCTTGGTGAAATAGTTCTTTTTTCTGCAATTGAGAAACAACATTTTTTCGAATCGGCTATGGTTATGATTGTTTCATAAAAAGAACCTTGCCCATCCGTCAGTTGTAGATGATCACCGGATTGTAAACGCAAAACTTTAATAGCATGCCGCGACTCATCCGGATCAAGATAATGTGCACCTTCTGGGATAGCAGGTTGATAAAACAGATTCAACGATCAGGCGTAGGTTTGATGAAGCTTAGTCACTAATGCAATATAATCTTCCATTGCTTTTTCTTTAGAAGCACCTTTGCGTGTGGCCCAGGCATCGTACTTCGCAATGGCTTTAAAGTCAAAGCCTCCGGGACGCTCGCCACTTACATCGCCATCGGTAGCCTGTTTAAACAGGGCGTACAGATCAAGTAACTCTTCGTTGGAGGGTCGCTTGGTAAGTTCTTTAGATCGTGTAACAGCTGCCTGAAAGTCGTCTTGAAGTGCCATAGAATTTTTGATTATTTGTGGAACAAAAAAGAGGCTGTCTTAAAAGTCATCCAGTCATCGCGGGCATTGACCCGCGATCCCGATTTTTTAGATGTTGAATGGGATTCCGGCTCAAAGCCTGCCTGCTCCGCCAAATGGCGGATTCGGCATAGGCAGGGCCGGAATGACATTTCAATTTTAATTGACTTTTGAGCCAGCCTCCTTAAAGATACTCGTTGTGAGTTTATTTTATCTCTTATTCAAAGCAACATAGGGCCTTAAATTTTGGCCCGTATAAATCTGACGCGGTCTACCGATCGGTTCTTTGTTCTCACGCAACTCCTTCCATTGTGCAATCCATCCCGGCAATCGACCAATAGCAAACATAACGGTAAACATGTCAACCGGAATGCCAAGCGCTCTGTAAATGATACCCGAGTAAAAATCCACATTAGGATAAAGTTTGCGTTCGATGAAATAAGGATCTTTTAACGCGATCTCTTCCAGTTTCATAGCTATTTCAAGAGTCGGATCATTGACTCCTAATTTTTCAAGTACATCATCAGCAGCTTTCTTAATGATCTTGGCACGGGGATCGAAGTTTTTATACACACGATGCCCAAACCCCATCAAACGGAACGGATCGTTTTTATCCTTTGCCTTCGCAATCCATTTATCAGTGTCGCCACCGTCTTTTTTAATCTGCTCAAGCATAAGTATTACTTCCTGATTCGCGCCTCCATGCAAAGGTCCCCACAGGGCATTGATGCCTGCAGAAATTGAGGAGTAGATACTTGCCTTGGATGATCCTACAATCCGAACGGTAGAGGTAGAGCAATTTTGTTCATGGTCGGCATGAAGTATTAATAACTTATCAAGTGCCGCAGCAACTACAGGATCCACCTCGTATTTTTCAGCCGGTAGTGCAAACATCATTTTCAAAAACCGAGAACAATAATCCAATGAATTATCGGGGTAATTCACAGGATGACCTACTTCATTTTTGTAAGCCCAGGAGGCAAAAGTTGGCATCTTAGCCAAAGACCTTACGATGCTTAAATACACTCCTTCTGATGATCTGTTGGGATCTAATGATTCTGGATAAAAAGCAGTTTGTGCGCAAAATAAAGAGGCCAGCACACCCATGGGGTGGGATGAGGATGGGAAACCATCTAATATCTTTTTGATATCCTCATGAACCATTGTATGGTTCTTGATATCATCTGAAAATTTGGTGAGTTGATCAGCGGTAGGGAGTTCTCCAAAAATCAACAGGTAGGAAACTTCCAGGAATGTCGATTTTGCTGCCAGGTCTTCAATCGAGTAGCCACGATAACGAAGTATGCCTTTGTCTCCATCCAGAAATGTGATGGCGCTTTTTGTTGCCCCGGTATTCTTGTATCCAAAATCAAGGGTAACGGCACCTGTTTCTTCCAACAGGTTGCTGATGTCAATACCTTGTTCGCCTTCAGTACCCTCAACTATCGGGAACTTGTATGATTTACCATCGATAATCAATTCAGCAGTCTTCGCCATGAGTGAAATATTTAAACGTTCGATTTAAAGATAGAGGGTTCGGTTTTCAGAAAAAAATGAGTTTTTAAGAATTAGTTATTTCCTAAGATCAGCGGCATTCCATCTTTTCCTGAACCCACAACAATGATTTTGCTATTGGGAGATTTAGACAACTCAAGCGTGGCCTCTATACCTCTCATTTTCAATAGCTTGTCGGTTAAGCTATTGTTGATAATGTTGTTGGCTCTCGATTCACCCTCAGCAGCGATTCTTTTTCGCTCGGCTTCGCTCTTTTCCTTATCAAGTCTGAATTGATAGGCAAGAGCTTCCTGTTCTTGCTGCAACTTGTTCTCAATAGCCATTTTAATTTGTTCTGGCAACATGATGGAACGGATAAGCACAGCCGTAGCATGCACATTTTTCGCATTCAGAATAGCTTCCGTTTCGGTTGTAATGGCAGTTTCAACTTCAGCTCTCTTGGTTGAATAAATTTCTTCGGCTGTGTATCGGCCCATTACTTGGCGCACGGTTGATCTAACTTCCGGAATTACAAGTACTGCTTCATAATCTGTTGTAAACTGCTCGTGGATATATCCAATTTTATCAGGTATGGGATAATACCGGACAGTAATATCGATATGGATAGAAAGACCGTTCTTATCCAAGACATCCATATTTTCTTCGGATGACATTTCGTTCACCTTGTAAAGGTAAACCTCGTTCCAGGGGGCCTTGATGTGGGTGCCTGGTCCGATAATATTGTCTTTGTCTAATCCTTTACCAAATGGAAAGAACATGACTGCCCGTTCTGTTGCACTGATGGTATAGAATAAACTTGATGAGAGTGCCAGGATAACAATGAAAGCAATTATTGCAAAAATAATAAGAGGTAGTCTGCGGTTATTCATAGTGGTTAATTTTTAGTGCTGAGGTTATAAGAGCTAAGCAAGCAAGTTACCAATATTTACCAATTTCATAAGCCAGATGGCAAATCAAAATGATGAAATGAAGATGGATAACTAAGCTATTGAAGCTCCTCTTCAATAACAAAAAAGAGCGACCCTTGTTGGGATCGCTCTGATATGAAAATGCTTATCTTGATTACTGCATAAATCCAGATCCTTCGCCTGAATTTTCTGAGGAAGATGGCGGAGGTTCAGGAGTGGGTGCGGGAGTAGGAATAACTACGGGTGCCGGAGCCGGAGCGTTTACCACCACAGGTTTAGGTGTTGCTTTCTTAACTCCTTTCTTTTTAACAACTTTCTTCACCACCTTTTTGGGTGCTGCTTTTTTAGTTGCCTTTTTGACCGTTTTCTTAGCGGCCTTTCTAACAACTTTTTTAGCTGACTTCTTCACTGCTTTTTTAGCAGATTTCTTGGCAGCTTTTTTAGCTGACTTCTTGGTTGATTTTTTAGCGGCTTTCTTTGGTTTTGCCTTTCCTTTCTTAGCTGCCTTTTTTGCTTTCTTTGCCATGGTGCGGTTTGTTTATTTTTTGGTTGTTGGTTTACTTCAGAGTAATAGAATTATTCTCTATGTAAATGTAATTAACAGATTTATTTACCAATACAAAAATTTGCGAAAATATTTGAGAGTAAATCATCACTTGTAATCTCTCCTGTGATCTCACCCAAGTGAAATAGAGACTGACGTATGTCCATAGCCAGAAAATCTCCGGTGATTCCTGAATGCAATCCATTCAACACACGATCCAATGCTTGTTGCGTCTCGGTAAGCTTTTGGTAGTGCCGTAGGTTAGTCACCAACACATCACCTTGCTTCACTTCATGGATAGTAAATCGCGATAAGATCTTATCCTTAAGTGATTCCATGTTGACTTTAGTAGCAGCAGAAATCAATATAAAGTCTTGATTATCAATGCTATTAATCAACTCCTTGGGTGCCTTGTCCAGTTTGTTACCTACTTTTATAAATGGAATCGCCAACGCTTTTAGTTCAGCTTCTTCACGCTTGATTTCCTCCAGACTAGTATCCGATAGATCGAACATGTAAAGGATTAAAGAGGCATTTTTCATTCTATCGCGGGTACGCGAAACACCGATTGCTTCAATGGCATCTTGTGTATCCCGAAGTCCGGCTGTATCCATAAACCTGAACGTCACCCCACCTAATGTGATCTCGTCTTCAATAACATCACGGGTGGTGCCAGGAATTTCGGACACGATTGCTTTCTCCTCATTTAACAAGGCATTGAGGAGTGTAGACTTCCCGGCATTGGGTTTACCTGCAATCACAGTAGGAATCCCATTCTTAATCACATTGCCTTGGTCAAAGGAGGTAATAAGCCTGGCAATATATGCCTGGATTTTTTCGACCAGAGCAATCAGATCTTTACGACCGGCAAACTCTACATCCTCCTCCCCAAAATCAAGCTCTAACTCAATTAACGAGGCAAAATGGATGAGTTCTTCGCGTAGATGCTTTATCTCTTTGGAGAATCCACCCCGCATTTGATTGAGCGCTGCCTGACGCGCATTATCATTTTCGGCATGAATTAAGTCGGCAACAGCTTCCGCTTGTGCAAGATCAAAACGTCCGTTTAGAAAAGCCCGTTTGGTAAACTCACCGGGCTCTGCAAGTCTCACGCCACATCTGAGGAAAAGCTTGATGATCTCGCGAACAACAATGGGCGAACCATGACAAGAAATCTCAATTGAATTTTCTTTGGTGAAAGAATTAGGTTCTTTGAAAAGCGAAACCATTACTTCATCAATCGGCTTTTCAATACCTAACGTACCTAAATGAATGGTATGGGAAGGTTGATCTTCTAATTTCTTTCCTTTAAAGACCTGTTGTGTAATGCTAATAGCATGCTTGCCAGAGAGTCGAATAACAGCGAGACCACTAACCCCATGGGGGGTTGCTAATGCAATGATAGTATCCTCTTGAAAATGGGCAGACATGATGCAAGATAATGATGTATCCTATACAATTGATTACACCTTTCCATCAGGTTTATCTCTTACAATCAGCACGGGGATTTTTACCCGATGACGAACGGTATCTACCGTGGTACCAAAAATCAAATCTTTAAACCACTTATGGCCATGGGCACCCATCACGAGCAGGTCAGCTTTAAACTCATCCACAATTTCAGGAATGATTTGTTTAGGGTTACCAAATCCAATCTTCATCTCCACTTTGTAACCGTGTTCCTTTAATTGATGTACATAATCTTTCAGAGCCAGCGAATCTTCACCTGATTCGTGGTCGGCAATCTCGCTTCCATACCACATGGCACCTGCGGTTTCAACTACATGCACCAGTAAGTAATTAGCTTCTTTACCACCCTGTGCAGTGGCACTTCTTATTGTCAAGTTATCTACTGAACTGAAATCAATCGTGATAGCAATTTGTTTATAAGCAGTTGAACCTAAATCCCGTAAAGGAGCGGCCGTTCCATGCGGTATTCGCGCCATCTTATCAGTTCTTCGCCTGTTTAACCAGGGTTTAAAGGTTATGTATAACAACAAGAGACCTGCGGCCAGGCAAATAGGGATAACAAAAGACCATACAATCCAGGCGTTATTACCTGCCTCGGTGATCCATACAGAGACTTCATTCATCACCAACTTTACATTTAATGAAACTATGATGATGGCTATCAACCAGGCTGCAATTCGCATCCAGAGTTTAATGGCAAATACCCCCATCTTTTCTTTGTCGCTGGTGAAATGGATGAGGGGGATAACAGCAAAGCCAAGTTGCAAACTCAACACCACCTGACTAAAGACCAGTAGTTCTCCGGTTTTACCCTCACCATACATCAGGATAACAATGTATGCCGGTATTATTGCGATCAAACGTGTTATCAATCTGCGCATCCAGGCGGCTATCCGTAAATTCAAATAGCCTTCCATCACTACCTGGCCCGCCAGCGTGCCGGTGATCGTTGAGCTTTGCCCCGCAGCAATTAAGGCAACTCCAAACAGGATAGAAGCCCACTCATTTCCCAGCATGGGTGATAAAAATTTGTAAGCATCCTGAATGTCGGATACTTCATACATGCCAGCCCGAAAAAATGTGGAAGCCGCCAAAATCAGAATGGCAGCATTTACAAAGAAGGCAGCATTCAGTGCAATGGTTGAATCAATGAGATTGTATTTAAGGGCACTCCAGATTCCGCGCTCGCTGGTATCTATTCTTCGGGTTTGAACGAGTGAGGAGTGGAGGTAAAGATTATGGGGCATTACCGTAGCGCCAATTATCCCAATTGCAATGTATAGCGCAGCATCGGAGGGCAAGGAAGGTATAAATCCTTTGGCCAATTCACTCAGGTCGGGCCTGGCCCAGATCATTTCGAATAAAAAGGAGACGCCAATGATAGCTACGAGGGCAATGATAAAGGCTTCGATTTTGCGCATGCCATAGCTTTGCAAAACGAGAATGATCAGGGTATCTAAAACAGTAAGCGTAACGCCCCAGATTAGCGGTAATCCAAATAACAACTGAAGACCAATAGCCATACCTAATACTTCGGCCAGATCGGTTGCTGCAATCGCTATCTCGGCAAGAATCCATAAGGAGAAATTAACTACCGGATGATAGGAGCTTCGGGATGCTTGTGCGAGGTCGAGTTGACGGACAACACCTAAGCGAGCACTCAGACTTTGAAGCAACAAAGCCATGAGGTTTGACATTAACAGCACCCAGATTAATTTATACCCAAACTGCGCACCCCCGGCAATGTCGGTGGCCCAGTTTCCAGGATCCATATACCCAACACTTACCAGATAGGCAGGACCCAGGAATGCAAATAGTTTTCTCCAGCCTTTGCGGTTGGTAACATCTACACTGGCATGAACTTCACTCAGGGATTTTCGTTGGATTTTACGCCCGCTCATATTATTCAATAACCAGAATGTTTTGTGATACTTCTTTTGAAATAAAAATGCGATGGTCTTCAATTAAAATCTCCATCGAGTCATCATACTCTTCTTTCCCTATGATTTTGATTTTTATGCCCGGTTTAGCTCCAATCTTATCCAGATATTTCAGCAGGTTGGAATCAGAATCTTTAACCGCTGCAATTTTGCCCTGATAGCCGATGGCTAACTGATCAATCGTTATTTGAGGTTGCACTTTCAATTTTCCCTTATGGTCGGGGATCGGATCTCCATGCGGATCTACTTTCGGAAAGCCTAAGAATTCATCCAGCTTTTCAATTAATCGCGGGGAATTAATATGCTCCAGTTGTTCGGCTACTTCATGAACTTCGTCCCAGGTGAACCCAAGTTTTTCTACCAGAAAGGTCTCCCATAGCCGGTGCTTGCGTATCACCATCAGAGCCTGGGCTTTTCCTTTCACCGTCACATTTACACCATAATATTTCTCATAGTTAATTACCTCTTTGGCCGAGAGTTTTTTAATCATGTCCGTTACGGACGCTGCCTTCGTACTCATGGCTTCGGCCAGTTCATTGGTTAGTACAGCTTTGGAGCCACCATCCGATAAATGATAGATGGCTTTCAGGTAGTTTTCTTCCGTAAGGCTTAACATGCTTTTGCGGGTTGAAGTCCACAAAAGTAAATATTTAGATGAGTCTAAAAAATAATTTAGATTAAAATTTCTGCTACTTTATTAAGAAGCGCTGGTTCTTCTGAGGCCCATGTTACCTCACGTGGAGTTGATGTGTAGAAGCTGGAGTTCTTCATCTTTGCAAGCAAGGAAGGGAGCTCCACCTGGTTAATATCGAAGGATATCGCTGCTGAAAATGGCTCACAAATCTGCACCCAGAGTGGATAGTCCTGTAAGAGAATAGGCAGACGACAAGCCAGGTATTCGTACAGTTTAGTGGGGATCCGGTTCTCTATATGATAAGAGGGTGGGTAGGCAATAATCCCAAAATCTGCTTGAGCAATGGCTGCAATTATTTCCTGATGAGGAACAAGCTGATCGCCACCAATCAGGTTTATGAAGGGATGAGTTTCAATCGCTTTTCTGATTTGAATTAAGGTGGGTTGCAACGCACAAAAGCCAATGATGGTAAGCTCTATTTTTGCATCAACCTCATGTAGTTTTTTAGCCAGTTCAATGGCATAAAAAACACCCGTACTTTCCGCCAGCGTTCCGCTAAATAATAACTTGGTTTTTTCTCCCGAGCCTGCCCGTTGAAACCCGGTTGGCACCTGCATTTTGTTTTCAACAATCACGTGTTTGTTTCTTAAAAATGTGAGTTCTTTTTCGAATGTTTTTTCAGCAAGAATGAACCCGTGAAAGAGAGGGGCCGCAAGCTTTTCTTTGAACCTAACCCAGCACGCAATTAAGAAACGAAATGGGGTTGGAAAGGCTTGGGTATGCAGAATATTCCGCCAGTAATTTTCCCGAATATCATAGATAATTTTGCCACCAAAGAATATTCTGTTTAGGATACCAACTATCAGTAATTCATGGGTATTAACTATCAATAGATCAGGTTTTACTTTAAATAGTATTTTCAATACTTGCCAGGGAGCTATAAGCCGCCCCAGACTAATTCTTTTGAAAGGATTTAACGAAAATTGTGTGATGTTTTGATCCCTGGTAAGGGTCGCTTTTGTAGGATATCCAATAACAAAAATCTGATAGTTGCTTACCCCCGAAAGTGACACGGCCATCTTCTCAAACATGCGGGTATCATCAACCGGTTTGAGTATAGAGGCAAGGACTATTCTTTGTTTTTTCATTTATTGCAAGCCGGTTTAAAAATAGGATATAAATGGAACTGAAAGAATTAATTGAAAACACGTGGTTGGATCGCGAATTATTGAAGTCGGCTGAAAGCCAAAATGCGGTGCGGGAAGTGGTGGCTTTATTAGACAAAGGAAAGCTTCGGGTAGCCGAACCTGATGGTGACAATTGGAAGGTTAATGAGTGGATCAAGAAAGCTGTGATTATGTATTTCCCGATCCAGCAAATGGAGGTTATAGAAGTGGGTCCGTTTGAGTTTCATGATAAGATTGCGCTTAAGAAAGATTATAAAAATCTGGGAGTTCGGGTGGTGCCACATGCCATTGCGCGGTACGGATCGTTTGTAAATCGCGGGGTTATTCTAATGCCTTCGTATGTAAACATTGGAGCAAATGTAGATGAAGGAACAATGGTCGATACCTGGGCCACGGTAGGAAGCTGCGCGCAGGTTGGTAAAAATGTTCATTTAAGTGGTGGTGTTGGTTTAGGTGGGGTACTGGAACCCGTGCAGGCTGCACCTGTAATTATTGAAGACAATGTGTTTGTTGGCTCAAGATGTATTGTGGTAGAGGGGGTTCGGGTAGGGCGAGAAGCTGTATTAGGTGCCAATGTTGTACTCACTGCTAGCTCTAAGATTATTGATGTTACGGGTGATAAGCCTGTGGAGTATAAAGGATTCGTTCCGCCAAGATCTGTTGTTATACCAGGTACCGTACCCAAACAGTTTCCGGCAGGAGAATACCAGGTTCCTTGTGCTTTGATTATCGGCACACGCAAAGAAAGTACAGACAAAAAGACTTCTTTGAATGATGCCTTACGCGAAAATAATGTTTCCGTGTAGTGTATTAACCTTCAACATTTATTTCGTTTTAGACATGGATTTGCTGATTTATCACCTTGGCATATGCTTTGTCCTTACCCCATCAAGGTTTAACTTTGAACTATGAAGATCTTTCTTAAAAGTCTTGCGCTTTTTGTTCTGCTCTCTTCTTTTACGGGTGGAGCAAGAAAGGATTTCATCGCGCTAAAGAACACAAGTTTTGGTACGGGAGAGGTACTTGAATACCGGGTGAACTTTGGCTTTTTTACAGTAGGCAAGGCATCAACGGTGATAGAAAAGAAAATCTTTCACATGAACTCCCGTCCATGTTATAAGGTGGACGCATTTGGCGAAACACTGGGTTTTGTTTCGTGGATAACCAAAGTCAACGATCAATGGGGCGCCTATATAGATACCGCTGCGCTTGTTACCCATGTGTCGTATCGTAAAATCAGAGAAGGAAATTATCGCAAAGACGAGATTATCACCTACGATCATGATAAACTTCAAGCAGAGGTAAAAGTATTGAACAAAGAAACCGGAGCATATGGGGAGCCAAAGTATTACAAGACTCCTGATAATGTGCGCGATATGGTAGCCGGCTTTATGTACCTGCGCGTGATTGATTTTGATAAATATAAAAAAGGCGATACCCTGGCTATCTCAGGCTTCTTTGAAGACACGCCCTATAACATGAAGATAATTTATGCCGGCAAGGATAATGTGAGCACTAAAATCGGCAAAATACCTTGCCATAAATTGGTGCCCGTGATGCCTGATAATAAACTCTTCGATGGTGAAAATTCCATTACCTGCTGGATTTCCAATGATGGCAACAAAATACCCATTAAAATACAAGCTAAAATGTTTATTGGAAGCACAGGCATTGAGCTTGTGGGCTTTAAAGGTTTGCGAAATCAACTGAAGATTGTACAATAAGTCACAGCCACACACAGGCTTATTAATTACTTTTTTTATTTTCGTGCATTACCTAACCTAAATTTTTAAATCTATGTTAAAAGAATTCAAAGCCTTTGCAATGCGGGGCAATGTGGTTGACCTTGCCGTAGGCGTTATTATTGGTGGTGCCTTTGGAAAAATTGTGGGCTCGTTCATTGACGATGTTATTACGCCACTCGCATTAAAACCAGCCTTGGAAGCCGCGAATCTGACCGAACTTGCTGAGCTTACGGTTTTTGGAACTGTCAAGTATGGTAATTTTTTGTCAGCAGTAATCAATTTTGTTATTGTTGCTTTTGTGTTATTCCTGATCATTAAAGGGATGAATGCAGCCACCAAGAAAAAGGAAGGATTGCCCCCTTCTGCGCCTCCGCCTCCACCTGCAGATATTATTTTGCTTACCGAGATCCGCGATTTGTTAAAAAAGTAATCGCTAGCATGTTGTATAAAAAAAGGAGAGCGACCAACTCTCCTTTTTTATGTTCTGGAAATGTTTAGCAAACATCCTTCCGCTACCTGATTTTATTTTCTAAAACGTTCTGCTACAACTAACTCTTTGCTTCCTGCCTTATACTGATAAAATCCACTGCCGCTTTTCACTCCTTTGTGTCCTGCCTGTACCATATTCACTAATAAAGGGCATGGTGCATACTTAGGATTTCCAAAGCCATCATACAATACATGGAGGATTGAGAGACAAACATCCAGCCCAATAAAGTCTGCCAATTGCAGCGGGCCCATCGGATGGGCCATACCTAATTTCATTACCGTGTCGATCTCTTCCACACCGGCAACATTTTCGTAAAGAGTATAAATTGCTTCATTGATCATGGGCATCAATAAGCGATTGGCCACAAAGCCCGGGTAATCGTTTACTTCTACCGGAATCTTCTCAAGCTTTTTAGCCAATTCCATAATTTGTAAAGTCACGGCATCACTGGTTCTGTAGCCGCGGATTACCTCCACCAGTTTCATTACCGGCACCGGGTTCATAAAGTGCATCCCAATCACCTGGTCCGGACCTTTGGTGACGGAGGCAATTTTGGTGATTGAAATTGATGAGGTGTTGGTAGCCAGAATAGTTTCTGGTTTTGTACTCTCATCAATTTCTTTAAAAATCTTTAGTTTAAGATCAATATTCTCAGTGGCTGCTTCAATCACTAAATCCGCATCGCGGACGCCTTCTTTTAAAAAAGTAGTCGTAGTGAGATTGCTCAACGCTTTCTTTTTATTTTCATCAGAAAGAATCCCTTTTTCCACCTGCCGGCTTAGATTTTTATCTATGGTTACAACGGCCTTTTTCAGTGCTTCTTCTGAGATATCAATCAGGCTTACCGGGTAGCCGTATTGTGCAAACACATGTGCAATACCATTTCCCATAGTACCCGAACCAACCACGGCAATATTTTTCATAGAATGTGTATCTTAAACTTTTGGTAAAGATAATGGCAGAATTGAAAAGTCAACGAATCAAAAGTCTATCAACCCGCTACCTGGGGTTTTATAAGAATAGCGTGCTGGTAATTCTGGTTGGAGTTATAGTTTTTCTGATTTATGGCAATATTGAATCCTATCGTGAGTCCGGAAGACTTTTTATTAATTCCTGGTTTGTCTCGGGTTATATTTTCTTTTTTATCTATCTCTGGTTTCGAATGAACCGCAACGTTCATCGGGTAGAATTTGATGATGACTATCTCTACGTAATTCAAAAAAAGCGGGATATCCTGATTCCATTGGAAAATATTAAAGAGGTAGACATTAAAACCTTGGGCGGTGTTTATGAAGTTGAGTTGTATGCTGCGGAACAGCTGGGCAAAAAATTCTATTTTAAACCTTCCTTATTGTATCCGTTCAATTACAAAAAGAAAGATGACCAAGTGAATATTTTACGAAGGAACATCAATCGGGCCCAACAGCGAAAGCAGCATTTTCAGGCCAACGCGCTACATAGTTGAATAGAATTACTTCAACGTTTCGATAGAAACTTCTTTAGCCATGCCCATAGCATTAAAACGCAAAATCAATTGCTGGTTTATAAAGGTAGAATCACAGGACTTACCCGGCTCCAGATCGTAGTAATAAAACTTTTGATTGCGTTTATATAACTCGTTGCGATCGGGGCGACCTAGAATTTTAATGATGTCACCCTCAGAAAGTCCCTTTAGTTCGTCTTTCTGTTGTGTAAGCTCTGTCAAAAATGAAGAGCGAATTTGCTTGCAACCGTTTTTATCTTCTTTCCATTGCGCCAGATCGATGGGACTAAGATCGGGAAGTGGTTTCCCACAGGAAAAAACTAAACAAACGACACTAAGCAACAGCCATTTTCTCATTACGCGCATTTGAAATTGTATAGAACCAGAAACCCGAAACTAGCCCATACGTCAGGGCAATGATATAGAAATATGAACCAAGTGAAAGCAGGTTAGTTGCCGCAATCAGTAAAAGCGAATAGGTGAGGATTCGTATCCATTCTGCATAGTGAACCCACTTTTTCGATTCGAATAACACGCCACAGTTCACCACCCAAATTGAAATCAGAGTGGTGGCAATAGCCTTTTCAAAGAGCGTAAACTGAGCTTGTTGAAATAGAAAGAAAGCTGTTACACCCAAACAAATCACATATTGAAATAAAACATAATAGCTCAGCTGCTCTGGATAGGAGGTGTCGTATTTATGATACGTGGTCTTGTTTACTTCCGGTATGGGCCTTGCGCCACCCATATAATCCGGCAACCAACCCGGCTTTTTGAACAGATATTTTACTTTATCAATCCATACGGGAATCGTCTTCATTTCCTTCGCCATTTCTGCATAATGACTGAAGTTGGCCCAGATGGGATTCCAACTGTTAATAGGTTTTGTAATTCCATAGGTCGGTCTTTCTTCTTCGGCCTGAAAAGTTCCAAACATCTTATCCCAGATAATGAGGGAACCTGCATGGTTCTTATCAATGTATTTGGGATTGCGACCATGATGCACACGGTGGTGTGATGGCGTGTTGAAAATGTATTCGAACCAGCCCATCTTGTTGATGGTCTCTGTATGAATCCAAAACTGATAGAGTGTGTTAAGCGCAGAGATCAAAGCAAAGTCGAGCGTATTAAATCCTAGTAAGGCAATCGGTAAACTAAAAGCAAACGTCCATACTACCTGAAAGCTGCTTTGGCGAAGCGCTACCGATAAGTTATATTCTTCACTTTGATGGTGCACCACATGGCCGCCCCAGAATAGATTGATTTCGTGACTCATGCGGTGCGCCCAGTAATAGGCTAAGTCAGTTAACAGGAATAAACCTAACCAATACATCCAGTTCCGCTGCAGCGTAAAGAATGCCAGATTAGAATAGATGATTTCATAAACACCAATGGCCAATACCCGCATAAACAGACCAGACAGTTGCGAGGTAATGCCGCAACTCATGTTAGCGATGGCATCCGGCAACCGGTAGAGTTTGCGATGGGAGAGACGCTCCACCATCAATTCAATCCCGATAAGGATGAAAAAAATGGGGATGGAAAGAACAATCGGGTTGAGGTTCAAGTTGAATTATCGATTAGTTTTGCGTCAAATTTAATCGAATGGCATTAAAGATTTTCAAAGGTGTTTGGTTCTTTTCGCTGCTGGGCCTGCTTGTAGTCTTTTTCTATGTGTACGCAGGATTGCCGCAAGATGTGGCCTTGTGGCAGGAAGGGTCGAATATGACTGTTTCGCGAAATGCCTTATTCTATATCTCCTTGTTGCTTATGGCGTTGATAAACGTGATGGTGTTTATGGTTCGCGGCATAATCGGGCAAAAAGATGAACGATTCATCACCTGGTTTTATGGTTTGATTATATCCGTCAATCTATTCTTTATTGCTTCTTTGGGCCTCCTGAATGTATTTAATGGGGGCGATCGCTACAATTATAACAGTATGGCTCCGGTTATTTATGGTAGCCTGATTTTAACTTGTTTTTGGGTTGTGAGTTGGCCTGTATACCTTCTTTCTCAGAAATTTTCATCCAAATAAACACTTTCATTACGTGTTATTGGTGTTATGATTATCAGTGGTTTATACGTAAACCGTTCATAAATTTTTGTAAGTGAAGTATTGGTTCACTCACTTGTAATGAGTTCAAAATTCATTTTATTGGTAAAGATTTGAAGCGGTTATTTTTTGAATCACTTTCAGGTCGGTGTAATCAATCAGAATTGAAATTTCCCAATGGAGATTCTGGTCAATTTTTTAATCTTTGCGCGATTTTAAAAACGGGTTCTAAAAAACATGGCGAAGGAAATGGAGTACAACGAGGCGAGTATCCGCTCGCTCGATTGGCGTGAACACATCCGGCTGCGGCCTGGGATGTATATTGGTAAACTGGGCGATGGCTCGGCCAAAGACGATGGTATCTATGTGTTGGTGAAGGAGGTAATCGACAACTCGATTGACGAACACATGATGGGTCACGGAAGAACCATTGATGTGAAGATTACCGACCAACGGGTTGTAGTGCGTGATTACGGCCGTGGCATACCGTTAGGTAAGGTGGTGGATGTGGTTTCTAAAATCAATACGGGTGCCAAATACGATTCAGGCGCTTTTCAAAAGTCAGTGGGGTTGAATGGGGTGGGTACCAAAGCAGTTAACGCACTTTCAAACTATTTTAAAGTACAGGCTTTCCGCGAAGGAAAAACGAAACTGGCTGAATTTAAGAAAGGAATTCTGACTGCGGATCCTAAAGAAACCAAAACGGACGAGAAGAACGGGACCCTGGTTGAATTTGAACCAGATAATACAATGTTCAAACATTATCACTTCATCCCGGATTACCTGGATGACCTGATGTGGAATTATGCGTTTCTGAATGCCGGACTTACCATAAATTATAACAGCAAGAAATTCTTTTCGAAAGACGGACTACTTGATTTGTTAAAACAGAAGTCAGACTCTGAAGATATTCGCTATCCGATTATTCACTTTAAAGGAGATGACATTGAAGTAGCACTTACCCATGGCAGTCAGTATGGAGAAGAATATTATTCATTCGTAAACGGACAGAACACAACGCAAGGTGGTACACACCTGGCTGCTTTTCGCGAAGGATTAGTACGCGGTGTTCGTGATTTTTATAAAAAAGATTTTGATGCCGCGGATATCCGCGCCAGTATAGTCGCAGCAATTGCTGTGAGAGTTCAGGAGCCTGTGTTTGAATCGCAAACCAAAACGAAATTAGGTTCGATGAACATGGCACCTGATGGTGCCAGCGTGAAGAACTTTGTTGGTGATTTTGTATCCAAAGAACTAGAAATTTATCTCCATAAAAATTCTGCTGTAGCCGATGCCTTACTCAAACGCATTCTGCAATCAGAACGTGAGCGCAAAGAAATTGCAGGCATTAAGAAACTAGCCAACGAGCGCGCGAAGAAAGCCAATCTCCATAATAAAAAACTCCGCGACTGTCGCTTTCATTTTGATGATGAAAAAGGGGAGAAGGGAACTGAGTCGGTAATCTTTATAACGGAGGGGGATTCTGCCAGTGGATCAATTACCAAATCGCGCGATGTGGAAACTCAGGCAGTGTTTAGCTTACGCGGAAAGCCATTGAACTGCTTCGGTCTCACTAAAAAAGTAGTGTATGAAAATGAAGAGTTCAACTTATTGCAGCATGCGTTGAACATTGAAGACGGTATGGACGGCCTGCGCTACAATAAAGTGATAGTGGCCACCGATGCCGATGTGGATGGCATGCACATTCGGTTGCTCTTGATGACTTTTTTCTTGCAGTTCTTCCCTGATCTTGTGAAGGCTGGACATGTGTACATTTTAGAGACTCCATTGTTCCGGGTTCGCAATAAGAAGGAAACTATCTATTGCTATAGCGAAGAAGAGAAACAAGCTGCGATGAATAGGTTGGGCAGCAAACCCGAGATTACCCGCTTCAAGGGCTTGGGTGAAATTTCACCGGAAGAGTTTGGAACGTTTATCGGTGAAGATATCCGCTTGCAGCCGGTGCGCATCGATAAAGAAAAACACTTGCAAAAAATACTGGAGTTCTATATGGGTAAGAATACACCTGACCGTCAGGAATTTATTATTGACAACCTGCGGATTGAGCTGGATGCAGTGGAAGAAGTTGAAGAAAAAGAAGCTGAAGTATAATTTAATGAACCGTAAACCGCAGAGGCACAAAGGCGCAAAGAACTTAGCGACTCAGCGTCTTTGCGGTTGAGATAAAGATTATGAGCAAGAAGAAAGCAATTAAAGACAAATCAGTACGAAACGAAGAAGGGGAAGTTGTGCATGGATTAATTTCCCTGGACGGACTTTACGAAAACTGGTTTTTGGATTACGCTTCGTATGTAATTCTGGAACGTGCTGTGCCCCGCATTGAAGATGGGTTGAAACCCGTGCAGCGAAGAATTGCCCACTCCCTGAAAGAAATGGATGATGGTCGCTTCAATAAGGTGGCGAACGTAATCGGTAACACCATGCAATATCATCCGCATGGAGATGCCGCGATAGGTGAGGCAATTGTAAACATCGGTCAAAAAGATTTATTGCTTGATACACAAGGTAATTGGGGCGATGTGCGCACCGGAGACAGCGCTGCGGCACCACGATACATTGAAGCGCGGCTTTCCAAATTCGCGCTCGATGTAGCCTACAACGCTCAGACTACCGAATGGCAACTGTCGTATGACGGTCGCAAGAAAGAGCCTGTTACGCTGCCGATGAAGTTTCCGTTATTGCTGGCACAAGGCGTAGAGGGGATTGCCGTAGGTCTGTCCACCAAAATCCTGCCCCACAACTTTTGCGAGTTGATCAAAGCCTCTATTGATGTATTGAAAGGAAAGAATCCTAAAATCTATCCGGACTTTCTTACCGGTGGCATAGCCGATTTCTCGGAATACGATCAGGGCTATCGGGGCGGAAAAATTAAAGTGCGCGCCAGGTTTGAAATCGTTGATAAGAAAACGCTCGCCATAAAAGAAATTCCATTCGGCACCACCACCAGTTCGCTGATGGATTCTATCGTGAAGGCCAGCGAGAAAGGAAAGATAAAAGTAAAACAGGTAGTTGACAACACGGCCAAAGACGTGGAGATTCTCATCCACCTGCAGGCTGGGCTTTCGCCAGAGATTGCCATTGATGCATTGTATGCCTTTACGGATTGTGAAGTTTCTATTTCACCCAATGCCTGCGTGATTGTGGAAGATAAGCCGCAGTTCATGAAGGTGAATGACATTCTCAAATACAATACTGATCTGACTGTAAAACTACTGAAACAGGAGTTGGAAATCCGCAAAGCGGAGTTGATGGAGAAAATCCTGTTCTCATCATTGGAGAAAATCTTCATTGAAAAAAGAATCTATCGTGACATTGAAAATTGCGAAACGTTTGAAGAAGTAATTACCACTACCGATAAAGGACTAAAACCTTATAAAAAACAATTCTATCGCGAGATCACCCGCGATGATATTCTGCGGTTGCTGGAAATCCGCATTAAGCGAATTTCTAAATACGATTCATTTAAGGCGGATGAATTACTCAAAGACCTTGAGAATGAATTGAAGCAAACGATTCATCACCTCAAGCACCTGACGGATTATGCCATTGCCTATTTCCAGAATCTATTGGATAAGTATGGCAAGGGCCGGGAGCGCAAAACGGAAATCAAGAGCTTCCAGTCGGTAGCAGCTACCGAAGTTATTGCGAACAACCAGAAGTTGTATGTAAACCGTGAAGATGGTTTTGTAGGGTGGGGCATGCGCAAAGACGAATACATTTGCGACTGTTCTGAGCTGGACGACATCATTGCCATTCGCAAAGATGGAAAGGCGCTGGTGAGCCGAATCGGGGAGCGCAAGTTTATGGGTAAGGATATTCTGCATGTGGGCGTGTGGAAGAAAGGGGATGAGCGCATGGTGTATAACCTGATCTACAGTGATGGCAAAAGTGGAAAAGCATTTGCCAAGCGTTTTGCGATGCCAGCCATCATCCGCGATAAGGAATATAATTTAGATCAGGGTAATCCTAACAGCAAGGTGTTTTACCTGAGTGCCAATCCAAATGGTGAAGCCGAAATTGTAGAAGTAAAACTGAGCCAGTCGAGTACAGCCCGTAAAAAGATTTTCGATTTCGATTTCTCTGAACTGGAAATAAAAGGCCGTGGTGCGAAAGGTAATACGATAACTAAGTATCCCGTGCGCAAAGTGGACTTCAAAGAAGCGAAAGGTTCTACCTTAAGTGGATTAGATTTATGGTTTGATGAAGCCAGCGGTCGTTTGAACAAAGACAAGCGCGGCAAGCATGTGGGTAAGTTCGATGGCGATGATCAGATTATTGCCATCACGAAAAGTGGCACCTATAAGATCACGAATTATGAACTCACCAACCGCTACGAACCAGAGAAGACAATTTTAGTAGAGAAGTTCAATCCCAAGAAAGCCATTTCGGCCATCTATGTGGATGGTGAGAGCAAGCAGCACTTTGTGAAGCGCTTTCTGATAGAGACCAACACAGTGGATAAGGAGTTTGGATTTATCTCTGAAGGAATTGGCTCACGCCTGGAATTCGTGACCACGGCTGACACCCCGGAAGTAGAAGTAGAGTTAGTGAAAGGAAAGGGTAAGGACAAAGAAACTGAAGTAGTAAACCTTGAAGACATTGTGGATGTGAAAGGGTGGAAGTCGCTTGGCAATCGCCTCTCGCAGCATAAAGTCACGAAGGTGAAACCGCTCGAAGAACCGGAAGACACCGGGCTCGAAGAGGGTGACGAGTTTGAGGAATTTGCAGCAGCTTTTGAAGAGGCGACCGGAACCGGAAAGGGGGCTGAGTCGCCAAAAAAAAAATCAGGCAACCTTAGCAAAGAACCAGAAGAATCCATCGTTGAAGACGATGGGCAAACAGCCCTCTTCGGAGAAAGCAAAGAAAAACAAAACGGTCCCCTTGTCAACGGCCAGCCCCCAAAAGCGAAAGGCAAGCCCAAAGAAGCAAAGCAAGCCGACCTCTTCGGGGACAGCAAAAAAGAAGAAGTAACGAGTAAGAAAAAAGAATTGGGGGAGAATGAAGTGAAGAATGTCGATCAAAAACTTTTTACAGCTGGGGATTCGATTGAGTTGGAGTTATGATCTTGAATAAGATTTTAGTCAAGCTTCAACTGACTTTTTTACT
Source organism: Cyclobacteriaceae bacterium (assembly GCA_022841475.1). Classification (GTDB taxonomy): domain Bacteria; phylum Bacteroidota; class Bacteroidia; order Cytophagales; family Cyclobacteriaceae; genus ELB16-189. The sequence goes on from JALHRJ010000034.1 coordinate 25,364, forward strand.
ATGAACAAGGTTTAATACGTAAATTTTTCCCTAAAAAATCAAGCATGAAAATTAAACTCATTATATCGGTTTTACTTCTGTTCACCTTCATGGCAGGAATTAGTCAGGAAAAAAAATCGGGCAAAACTAATAAGAACGGTTCGGCTGTTTTAGAAAAGGGATTAATTAAAGTGTTGGTCATGTACCCGTTTTCAGACGGCAAGACCTTTGATATGGAGTATTATGAAGCCACTCACATGCCTATGGTAGCAAAGCTCCTGGGATCAAATTTGGTAAGATATACCATTGAAAAAGGCGTTGCCAGTGGTATTCCTAACACGCCCTTGCCATTTATGGCTATTGGCACTTTCTATGTAAAAGACCTGAGTGCTTATCAGGCAGCTATCACACCAAATAGAGATGCCATAAGAACAGATTTCCCTAATTACACAAATATCACTCCTATGATCCTGGTAAGTGAGATTGTTAAGTGACGCCCGTAAATCTTAATTAACACTCATCATGGTCTGCAGGCTCACATTTCTTATTTTAATACTTGTTATCATCCAATCACACGCACAAAAGAAAGTCTGCTTTACCATTGATGATATGCCCCTCGTTACTTACGGCATCAACGATACCGTGTATCAAAAAAATCTGATGAACAAACTCATCGCGGCCTTAAATACCAACAATATACCAGCGATAGGTTTTGTTAACGAAGTCAAGTTGTATCGCAACGATCAACTCATTCCATTTCAAGTTCAATTATTAAAAAGCTGGCTTGCTGCCGGGCTCCACCTTGGCAATCATACATATTCACACCCTGATTATAACAATCTCTCACCAAGCGAATTTTTTAAAGAAATAACTAAAGGCGAACAAGTAACCAAAAAATTATTAGCTGAGCATAACATAAAACTTACCTATTTCCGGCATCCCTTTTTGCATGTGGGTAACACAAAAGCGAAGAGCGATTCGTTGAGTCAGTTCCTGGCAGATCATGATTACATTGCGGCACCCGTAACTATTGACAATGAAGACTATTTGTTTGCTGTTGCTTACAAACGCGCTCAGGATAAGAACGATACCATGTTGATCAAAAAAATTGGAGCTGATTATATCACGTACATGGAACGGAAAGTTCTTTATTTCGAACGCCAATCGGAGGCCCTGTTTGGCCGACAAATCAACCAAATTTTATTGCTGCATGCCAATGCGCTAAATTCAGATTACCTCGATGCACTCGCCAAAATGTTTCGAACCCACAACTACGATTTTATTTCTCTACCGCAGGCATTGCAAGACAATGCCTATCAAACTCCCATTACAGTTTATGGAAAATGGGGCATCTCGTGGATCGATCGCTGGGCACTTTCGCAAGGCAAGAAAGGCGACTTCTTTAAAGGCGATCCTGAAACCCCGCCCTACATTGCAAATTAATTATCTGGTCTCCCGACAGATTAATTCATTAGTTTATAAAACCTGACAATAAGAATACTTTCATAACTTCGTTTTAAAACCCTGAAATTTTTAGCATAGCTTGTGCAAAGATGTTTTGACTGATAGCCAATGAAACGCAGAGACTTTATAATTAAAACAACTGGAGTTGCAGCAGCAACTTTATCGTATTCGCAATTGTATGGGCACATACAAAAGCAAATTGAAAGCACCGCTAATCAGTCAAATTACGATGTAATTGTTTTAGGTGTGGGCAGCATGGGGTCTGCTACATGTTATCAGCTTGCTAAAAGAGGCTTTAGGGTTTTAGGGCTAGAGCAATTTGATATTCCACACGAGCTAGGCTCTCATGCCGGTCAAAGTCGCATCATTCGAAAAGCATATGGCGAAGGATCTGATTATGTGCCTCTGCTTGAAAGAGCCTATCAAAATTGGAAGACGTTGGAAGCAGAAACCGGCTCCCAGGTTTATTACAAAACGGGTCTCATGTATTTTGGAGCCCCGGATGATCCATTTTTAAAAACAGTCAAAAGTTCATCTGTAAAATATAAAATCCCGGTTGACAATCTCACCGCAGCAGAATGCGATCGGAAATTTCCACAGTTCAAGCTTCCTCAAAATTTTCAGCGATTGGAGGAGCCGGATGCCGGGTTTATAACTCCCGAACGAAGTATTCTTTTATTTGTTGAGCAGGCCATAAAAAATGGTGCCGTTATCCGCACAAAGGAAAAGGTTATTGAATGGAAGCGTGAAAACGGCAGTGTTACCGTAGTCACTAACCGAGGTACCTACAAGGCAAGTAAGTTGGTGATTACAGCAGGACCGTGGGCCGGAAAAATGATACCTGCGCTTGCTTCTAAACTTACAATTACACGGCAAGCGGTTGCTTGGGTAAAACCAAAAAAGTGGGACAATTTTGCGCTTGGGAAATTTCCGTGTTGGATTTTGGAAAATAAGGACCATGATTTTTATGGATTCCCGATTCTTCCGGTCGGAACCTTTGGTGGCCCGTTGGGACTAAAGCTCGCTTTGCACTATCCCGGAGCCGAAACAACAGACCCTGATAAAGTGAACAGAGATATGAAGGACTCAGACGAAAAAACTCTGATCAAATTTTTAAATGAGTTTATTCCCGATGGTTATGAGAATACACTGGTGATGAAGACATGCCTGTACACCAATTCGCCTGATAATGATTTTATCATAGATTACCTGGCTGGGTTTGACAAGGACGTTGTTTTTGCCACCGGCTTCAGTGGCCATGGTTTCAAGTTCGTTAGTGTTGTTGGTGAGATTTTGTCTGACCTTGCTTTGAACGGATCAACATCGTTGCCGATCGGGTTTCTAAATGCAAAGAGGTTTGGGTAGTATGAACTTCTAACTAAGAAAAAGGCAAAATAAAAAAAGCCGAGTCCAAGAAAAGTAGATAAATCAATGAATCAGAACTTAAGTCTATTGGTAACAAGCGCAGTTTTATCAATTGCTGGATTTTATCTAACTAAGTATTCGTACAAACCTAATTCTGACTTGGGGTACAGAGGTAAAATATCTGGACCCGGCTTAATACTAATAGCCTTAGTTACCCTTTATAAAGCGTTAGAAGGATATTTTGAATGGTAGGTGTCTACTCTACTGTTAGGTCCGCCCACCTTGGTTCGTGTCCGCACGAAACAAGACCCGAATTTCTAGTGCGTTCAGGTCTCCGACCTGACTGACCTTCGCTCTTGTTGGAGTTCTTCTCCAACAAGAGTAATACTTGACCCCTAATCACTCAATAATAACTTTCTTCAGATAATAAACATCCTGATCCAGAATAGGTAATGAAGCACTTGTGATTGTAACAGGCGTTTTGCTGATCACAATTTTCTGTTTGCCTGTGCTGGTTATTACCTCTATCGGAATTTCATAATCTAAATTTAAGAGTTGCACCTTGTATGCATCTTCACCCGTTTGTCGTAAAGAGATTTCCAGTTTACTGGTCGTGCGCAGACACAGATCGAATATTGGCTTTAAGCTTTTGCCGTATGCACCACTGAAGAGTTGCTCTACATCATTGGTTGTTACAGAATTTTCATACGTATACTGTGGCTCGGTAGCCAATCTCTTCAAGGTAGGGAAGAAGATCTCATCGCCCATGATGTATCGCAGCGTGTGCATAAAAAAACCACCTTTACCATAGATGTCTCCATGATATGCCTGATCTGAATCGATCTCTTCGCCCTGCACAATAGGAATTTTATTTTGCGTTTCGCGAGCAGTCCGTTGCATTCGTTTCAGGTATTCTTGTTGTCCACCTATTTCAAAAATGTGCAATGCATCAGCAAATGTGCAGATGCCTTCCTGTATCCACATGTCGGCCCAGTCGTGGTTAGTAACTTTGTTTGCCCACCACTCGTGACCAAACTCATGCACCAACAGCCAATCAAAATCAGTGTCGCCAACTTTCGTGTACCTGAATTTATTGCCGTAAGCATTCAAAGTCTGGTGCTCCATACCCAGGTGTGGAGTCTCGCATAAGCCGATCTTTTCTTTTGCCCATGGATATTCACCAAAATATTTTTCGAGAATGCGGGTAGCATTTGCCAGCAGATCCAGTTGATACATTGCCTTGCTCTCACTTTCTTCCAACACATAAAAATCCATCGGCACCTTGGTTCCGCTAATCGTTGTGTAGTCACGACTCACTTTTTTGTATTTGCCGATGTTGAACACCAGGCAATAGTTGCTGATGGGATAGTTCGTTTTCCAATGAAAGGTACTTTTCTCTTTGCTGTTTTTTTGTTTTATCAACATGCCAGGCCCCGCTACAACCAGTCCTTTCGGTACGGTAATAAATAGATCAGCGCCTTCATCAGGTTCATCGCTGGGATGATCCTTGCAGGGAAAAAATATTTTACCGCCTTCACCCTGACAGGTAATCGCTATCCATGGATTTCCCTGACTGTCTTTTTCCCATTGAAACCCGCCCGTCCACGGGGCTCGTTCCGAAACACCGGGCGTTCCCTCGTAGTCAATTTTTACTTTCACCTTGCCGGCAGGTAAATGCTGAGCGATGCGGATGAGGTCATCTTCACTATGTTCAAATGTTTTTGCTTTACCATTTACAAACACTTTGCTAACCTGAAGTCCATACCAGAAATCAAAAAGCAATACGTCTGTGGATTGAGAAAGTAAGAGGTCAATTTCAGTAAAGCCTTTAATATACTTTTTGTCCGGATCAACATCCAGGCTAATGGTGTAATGCCGGATGTCCATGATGGCCTGCTCAGGTTTAAGTTTGCCCCCCGATTTTAGATTTTGTGAAAACCCGATCAATGGAAGCAGGCAAAGGAAAAGTATACGCATGAGGGTTGAGTTTATTGCTGCAACAAGGATACTAATAATCGAACTAATTAAATAAAGCGGAATAGACTTGCAAAATAGTTACTCTGGCTTAAAGAGATTTTTCCAATCAGGATTTTCCCAGTCAATGACGGCTCCTACTTTTTGAGTTAAGACCCCTTTACTATTTATCCAGCCTTCCCAGTATTGATATTCAGGATCTTCTCCTTTTACAGGTTGTTTGGTGACTACCTGGCCCCGCAAGGCAATGCGCCCATCCGGAAGTGCTTTGATATAAGCAACGGTTGGGTTGTTGAGCAAACTGCAGGAACCAATGAATTTATCCCACAGGATAGCCCCGGTCTTGTTTAGATATACAACCCGCTCGCAGCCGCCCCGGTATTTTGTATTATCATACACTAGTTGGAAAACGAAATAGTTTCCACTGATGCTTTGAACCACACTTTGTGATTCCACTTCGTCACCTTTGGGCAGAATCGTTTTTTTCCACGTCAGTTTCCCATTTTTATCAAGTTTAACAAGCATAGCGCCTTCATCACCATCTCCAAAAACTGCAGCTCCGCCATCTGAAGTAAAGATCAATGGAGCGCCATATTCTTTATGTCCAATGAACTGCTCATGATAGCTATAGGAACTGATGTGATATTTTCTCACGGCACTATCCCTAACTATATGTTGGGTTAACTGACCATACACCGTTGAGTTTGCCACTAGGATGGTGATGAGTAAATGTTTCATTGTTTTTTGGATGATACCCGATATTTAGTAAGAATAGTTTCTGAAAATAGAAAAAAATTTCTTCGTTACCAATACCTGACCATCTATCTAATTTTTATCTTACAATGACAGGCTAAAAGCCACAGACAAAATTATAAGTCAATCTTCCGATAAGTGATCCTTTTTAATTTTTGTATAGTTTGTCAAAATAAAAATCTTATTTTTAGTTCATATTAAATATTGCAAGATCAAAGTATCAAATCAATCAGATCATATTATGAAACATGTATTACTCCTTCTGATAATTACCTTAACACTTACCACAGCTTATGGTCAAACAACCTGGCGCGAAGGTATTATAATCAGGAATGATGGTAGTAAATTAAAAGGGGAAGTCAATGATGAGGAGTGGACTGTAAATCCAAAGAAAATTCAGTTTCGGGAGGAAGGCGGTATAATCAAAACCTATTCAGTCAGTGAACTGAAGAGTTTTAGTACCAACAGACCAGCAGCGTATGAGGCCTTTACCATAGAATATGATGGTGAAGATCAAAACGTAAATAAATTAACTACTAATCGTAATCCTGTAGCGCTTTCAAAAGACACTTTATTTCTTAGGGTGATTGTGAAGGCACAAGTTAGTTTATATGAGTTTATAGATGTAAATGGAAGAATCCATTTTTTTACAAATTCAGATTCTGGTGTTGAAGAACTGTTAAATCGAAAGTATAAGGATGCGACTAACAACTCACTAGTGGGTGTTAATGAGAAGTTTAAACAACAACTTTTATTAAAATCCAGTAACTGCCCTGAGTTGCAATCCTCGATTAAGCAACTCAGGTACAGCGAACAGGCACTTCAAAACCTGGTGGATAAAATAAATAGGTGCAATCGCAATCAGTCTGAACCCATATGGGAAGGGGAGGTAATAACAAAACAAGCTAATGCAGGTATTGTCCTTCAATTATTTTTTAGTAATCCTGAATTCACATTTTTGACCTCTGATTTTAGCAAAATAAACTTCGGTGGTGGCATATTTTACGAGATCTACAGCAAGAAAAAGCCAAACCGCATTTCGCTATACAATGAATTACTGTATAAGCAGGTAAATCAGGACGCAGTATCTTTTTTTAGTGTTCCTTCCGAAATAAAATTTAGCCGGGTTAAAATGATCAATTCTTTTCGGTTTAGTTATCCAGATAAAAATGGTGGAAGACTATTTTGGGGTATAGGAGTTGGTACAGGGGTGCGCTTTAATACACAGGTAAATGGTAGGGAAAGTATTCCAGGGTATCCCGATTATAGTGGCTCCGAGTTTGAACTGGGATTAATGGTTAGTGCTGGCAAAACATTTTCGGTTTCAGAATCTTTTAAAATTAATGCTGAGTTACGATACGAGCTGGAACAGAGTCCTTTTGGCTCTTCAACTTTTGTTGGAGCTAATAATATTGGGTTGTCTGTTGGTTTTAATCTGAAGTGATTTGCATTCAGTTAATTTGGGCTTGACCTGTTTTGCCAGTAATAATCTTAATCCTTTGAAACAGGATCTATCATAATATGTGCACGATGTGTGCCCGGGTCCATGATCCAGGGCATGCCAGGCGCTTCGGGTTTTGTTGGCAATCCGGTGCTGGCTGCGGTTGCCCACGGAATATAAACTACATATCTGAATTTGCCTTTGGTCACCTCACCTGTACTTGCATTGTAAGCCTCGGCCGGTGCTGAATAAACCTGCAGATTACTCGCTTGTTTCGGCATCATTAATTTCCCCGACTTGACTTCAGCTTCACGGATGTCAAAGATTTCCTGAAACGATTTTCCGGCAGTCTTTAACTCACGGCCCCGGGCCATAAAGGGCTCCAGATCCTTATGGTAACATGAAACACTAAATCCATTTTGATTGGGATTGTCGGCAATACATATCAATTCGTTAGTGCCGTTTCTCAATACAACAAATTCGCCTTTTGCATTATAGCCATACACCATAGCCCCGGCACGCTTTTCTTCCGGTGCCGCAAGCACAGCAGTTTTTATTTGTACTTCAGCGGAAGGAACCTGGCTTACTGCTTTGAATGTCCCAATCAGGGCGATCAATATGATTATATATTTCATGGTAGTAAATTTTAGGTAGAAGTACCCGATAAGTTTTATAAAGCTCCGAAGAAACGGGTACAAAATCAATGATTTCTTTTCAAGTTATCGCGGGCCAAGGATACTATTTTCCATTTGTCGGGTTAGTAGGCTGATCATCACGAATGCGTTGCTTCTTCTTTATCCTTTACGGTGCTTTGCAGTTATGAAAAATTTATGGCTTGCGTTATTAATATTGAGTTCGTTCTCGGGGTTTGGTCAGGAGATAACCGTAAAGGGAGATATTGTAGATGCTATTCGAGTAAAACTCCTGACATCTAAAATAGTGTATCGCAGCTATCCAACAGGAGGTATCTCAGGAACGTTTAACGACAGCACGTATTCTTTCCAGATTTTTGGTTCCTCCAAATACCAGATAACGGCAGAGGCAGAAGGTTATATCCCCCGCACGGTGATTGTTGATCCGCAAGAAGCCATCGGCAACATAATCTCACGCAATATTGAACTTACCTCACTAGGCCAAACTATTGTTTTGAATCATTTGATTTTTGAACTGGGCAAAGCGGTGATTAACCCCAAGTCTTTTTCAGAACTGGATGAAGTTGCTGCCATGATGAAAGAAAACACCAAAGTGGTTATTCAATTGGAGGGCCATACCGACAATAAGGGTAATGCCGAAGCCAATATTAAGTTATCCCAATCGCGCGTTGATGCTGTCAAGAAATATATCACATCGAAAGGCATTAAGAAAGATCGGATAAAAACCAAAGCGTTTGGTGGTACTCAACCGATTGCTACCGATGACTCTGAAGAGGCCCGTGCTAAAAACCGCAGGGTAGAAATGCGGGTACTAAAGGATTAGAAATAAAAATTCCAGATTCAAAATTGACTATGAGTCAAAGGTGAATCTGGAATCTTAAATTGTGAATTATTTTACTTCTTAGGCTCGGTTATTTTTTTATTCAACAACTCATTTCCTGTTTTGAGTTTTCCGTTTACATCCAGTTCAATTATTTCATAGCCTAATTTCTCAAGACCGGGAGTAATTTTCACTTTATCGCCTACAACCAACACGTTCGTGGTTTCTGGTTTGATCCACTTTTTAGCAGCCTGATCAAGATCGGCTTTCGTAATCTTTGCCAGGATTTTATTTTGTTCATCCACAAAGTTGGCAGGGAGATCATACTCAAGAATACGACCAATAAAACCAGCTTTCTGGAAACCAGTTTCATACAACAACGCATCGCGTTGTCCCAAAGCACTCTTCATGAATTTGATTTCTTCTTCCGTAACGCCCTTGGTCGTGTAGTTTTTGAGTTCCTTCATCACTTCAACCAAGGCGCTATCCGTTGCGTTGGCGCGAATGCCCGAGCTGAATGAGAAGGTGCCGCTATATTTATCTGCTGAGAAACCTGAACGTGCACCGTAGGTCCAGCCCTTGTCCTCACGTAAATTCAAATTAATACGGCTATTGAACGCACCACCCAAGGGCCAGTTGGCCAGCATGGCGCGATAATATTCTCCGGTAGCATCGTATTTCAATCCGGTAACACCGCCTACGCGGAATTCGGTTTGCGCAGCTTTCGGTACATCCACCAGGTAGATTCTTGTTTTGTCTACAGCTGGGTTGGCAGGAATAGATGGAAATTTGATCTCCTTATTTGGTAGTTTTTTCAGGAAGTTCAGTTTGCTGGTAATTTCATTCTCTGTAACGTCACCCACGACCACAAGCCTCGCATCTTTAGAAGTCATGTAGTTGTTAAAGTAATCTTCTACATCTTTCAGTTTGAGGTTGGCAACCGTGTATTCAGTACCGGCTTCACTAAGCCCAAGAATGCTGGTTCCGTAATTCATCTTGGCAAATACATCCGATGCGATAAACGCTGGTTGTGATTTTGTTCTTTTAAATCCTTCGATGGATTGCTTTTGAATGCGAGTGAATGCCTCTTCTGTAAATTTGGGATTCAATAAACGCTCTTCAAATAAACTCAAGGTTTTATCAAGATTCTTTTTTAAGGTTTGTATATTAAATGTGATGGCATCAAAGCCACTGTTTACACTGACTGAGCTTCCTAACTTTTGTAATTCTACCTGCATCTGTTCGGCAGTATAATTTTTCGTGTCTTCATTCATCATAGCTGCGAACATCCTGGCTAAACCAATTTTTGAGGTGTCATTAGCCTGCAAGATGTGTCCACCGGGAATTCTAAAGGAGATCGTCACTAGGGGAAGTTCAGTAGTTTGTGTTCCGATTACTTTAACTCCATCCAAATTCTTTTTCCAGAAGGCTGGTACTTTCACGACAGGGTTAGGGCCATTACCAGGCATCAGGGCCCGATCAAAATTGTCTTTCGGTTTATTATACGTGAGACCTGTATAGCCATAATCAGGCGCCTTGTATTGCGATGAGTTGATCTTATAATTTTCCGGAGCAACCACGTTGCTTTCCTGACCTTTGGTAGCAATACTTAAAATAACAGCCGGCTTTCCCTTTAGATATTGATTATAGACACGCAGTACATCTTCTTTCTTTACATTGGTGTATCTGGCTAACTCCTGGCCAATCATATTGGGATTGCCCGTGTAAGTCTGGTAAGCTGCAAGTTGTGATACTTTCCCACTAACACTTTGCAACCGATTAATATATTGTGATTCAAAGGCTCCTTTAAATTTTTCAATATCTTCATCCGTAACACCACGTGCTTCAAAGGTTTTTATAGCCTCGTCAATTAATTTCTTTGAATCAGCTAATGTTGCTCCGGGAGCGGGCGTTAAACTAATGGAAAATTCACCAGATAATTCACTGCCTCTGTTGAATGCACTTGCATCAAGAGCCTTTTGATTTTTTGTTATCTCCTGATAAAAAACAGAATTTTTTCCCTGGCCTAACACTTGCGCAAGACATGCCAGAGGTGCTTCATCGGGATGGTAGCTCGGTACAGTTGGAAACGTAATGGAAAGCAAAGGAAGTCTGGCATAATTATCGACCAGTGTTACATACCGGTCACCTTCCAATACGGGAGCATCCAGTTTCATGTTTTTTACTTCTGGTCCGCGCGGGATGCTTCCAAAATATTTTTCAGCAAGCTTAACTACATCGGCTGGCTTTACATCTCCACCTACTGTTAATGTTGCATTGTTAGGTCCATACCAGCGCAGAAAGAAGTTCTTTAAATCATTTACATCAACACGGTTAAGATCTTCCAGGTAGCCAATGGTTAACCAGGAGTAGGGGTGGCCATAAGGATACAGATTTTTGGCAGTTGTTTCTCCTGCCAGTCCATAAGGACGGTTGTCATAATTTTGGCCTCGTTCATTTTTCACGGTTTCACGTTGTACTTCAAATTTTCGTTGAGTGACAGCATCCAGTAAAAATCCCATGCGGTCGGCTTCCAGCCACAACATTTTTTCAAGTTGATTACTGGGCACCGTCTCATAATAATTTGTGCGGTCGCGGTTGGTGGAACCATTCAATGTTCCACCGGCTTCGGTTACTATTTTAAAATGCTGTTCATCGCCAACATGATCGCTTCCCTGAAACATCATGTGCTCAAAGAAGTGAGCGAAACCTGACTTCCCTATCTCTTCACGGGCTGACCCTACGTGATACGTCACATCAACATGCACTACCGGATCGCTGTGATCTTCGTGCACGACTACTGTAAGGCCATTCGGCAACACATACTTTTCGTAGGGTATTACAATTTCATTGCCCTTTTGAGTAATTTTTTCTACCATTTTGGTTTGTGCTTGCAATGCAACAGAAGCAATTAGCAAGAGAACCACGAGAATCCTTTTCATGTTCATTTTTGTTTAGATTAATTTGATTAGCGTCAACGAAAGTTAAAGACAGATACTGCAAGAGAGCGAAATTTCTCAGTAGGTAGGTTTAAGTATCGAAATATAGAAGGTTTCTTACCGCATCCAAAATGTTATTCCTTAACCGGCTGAAATGTTAGCGGCAGGTGTAACAACGTTAAGACCAATGGTAGTTATTCAATCGTACGAAAGTGATTCATTCATTTTGGAAGAAACAATTTGTTTCCTGGCAATGGCAGATTGTTCGGTCTCCCAGGCTTTCCAATATTCAGCTAATTGATCGAGTTCTTCTTCAACGCACGCATACTTTTCCAACTTAGGCACTCTCGGTTTAAGTCCTGCCGACAAATGATAGCTACTTAATCCACCTGTCCATTCAAAATGTCCGGGGTCATAAGGATTTTTCCAGCGTCCGCCCCATCGTAAACCAAGTTGTTCGCCAATAGCGCCAACCTTACGCCAAAGTTTTACATTGTCCCATTGCGCTACCGAATCAATTACTGGAACAACATCAATCGCCAAACCATATTGATGTTTAGAATGACCACCCGCAGAACGGGTATATTTTTTTCCCATGGCTTTAAATTCATTCTGTTTGGAATGAGTTCGATAAGTTTCTACAATAGCCAACTCAATACCTTTAGATTTACAAATTGCAATCAGGGTGTTAATTTTTTCTTTAAAATAAGGATGTAATGCATCGAGGTCAGCAATCATAGGTATACTACCACGGTCTTTTCCGAACGTATAGTTTTCCACGGTTTGCCAGGTTCTCCACACTTCGGGAGTCTCTTCACTTATTTTCTCTGCAACGGGGGAGTAAAAGCCAACAGTTAATTCCTGAATCAATTTCCGGTGATTTTCGGAGTATGGCAACAACTCCAGTGACAAATTAGGGTTGTCTTGAGCCGCACTTATCAACGATGTTAGAACAAAAAGGCTTGAAAACGTTACAAATTTGAGCATTCTCTATAAAATAAGCTGCAAAGGTAACGAAACTCCTCGAAATGAGGACCTAAACCCTTAGGGCAGAAAGACCACCATCTACATGAAAAATCTGCCCCGTCACCCAGGATGCCTGTTCAGACAACAGGAACGTTGCCATTTGAGCAATGTCTTCAGCTTCTCCGGTTCGCTTAAGCGGATGTCTTTCATCCGATGATTTCTTTTTGTCTTCTGAAGAAAGAAGCTTTCCCGCCAATGGAGTGTTAGTCAGGGATGGAGCAATTGCGTTTACCCTGATTTTTGGAGCAAACTCGGCCGCAAGTGATCGGGTAAGTCCCTCAATGGCACCTTTGGCAGTTGCTACAGATGCATGGAAAGGCATACCCTGTTGCACGGCTACGGTGCTGAATAAAACGATTGATGATTTGTCTGCATTTTTTAGGCGCGAAAGCACACTTCGGATAGTACGAACGGCACCCATCACGTTAATAGAAAAGTCATCTAAAAATTCCTGATCCGTAAGCCGATGGAAAGGTTTAAGATTAATACTACCCGGACAATAGACAAGACCATGTAATTGGGCTGGCAAATTATCTGCTTTCAATTCATCCTTGGTTGCATCATAAATAAGAGTTGCCACGTCACCACCTTTGCGGGAAGCAAGAATTACAGAATGTCCATCCTTTTTAAGTTGGTCAGCAATGGCTTTTCCAATACCCGAGTTCCCACCGATGATCAGATAATTTTTTGTGTCGCCCATCTTTACGTACTTTGATTTTTATTAACATATTATCCTGCCAATTGTTCGATGGACGATGCTACAAGAAACAAATTATTGATCGGTCATTTCTCTCCTTACATCTCTGATCATAAAAAAGAGTTTTTAGAACTGGTGCTTAATCAACGCACACGACACATTACGATGGTGTTGGAAGAAATCTATCAGTCGCAAAATGCAAGTGCAGTAATACGTACCTGCGAGTGTATGGGCATTCAGGATATCCACATCATTGAAAACGAAGTGAAATATTCTGTCAATCGAAGAGTGCTGAAAGGTTCATACAAATGGGTGGATTTAATCAAATATAAGAGTGCAAAGAAAAGTGGGGCCGCTACGTGCTTCGAGCATCTGAAGAAACAAGGTTATAAATTGTTAGTTACGGATCCATCACCGGATGGTATGTCCATTTACGATGTTCCGCTGAACGAAAAATTGGCAATCGTGATGGGTAATGAATTACACGGCACATCCAAATTTGCTTTGTCGCAAGCGGATATGAAAGTCAGAATTCCAATGTATGGCTTTACAGAAAGTCTTAATATCTCTGTAAGTGCCGCTATTTGTCTCAATACCTTGGTTCCAAAAATGCGGGCCTCCGAAATTCCGTGGCAATTAACCGAGGAAGAAAAGGAGGTCATAAAATTACAGTGGTTACGAAAAATGATGAAACGCCCGGAAATTATGGAGCGAGAGTTTCTTAAGTCAATTCTGTAGTTTTACATCGGTTTTAATCTGAGGTAATGAATTTATTGAAGAAGACGCTGCGGGTAGGATTAGTCGTAGGAATTTTCATTGCAGTTGCTGTGCTGGTTTCCAATATATGGGTAGTGAGAAGCACCCGGGACCATGTACTGACCGATTATAAATTACTACCCGACAGTGGTGTGGCATTGGTACTCGGAACAAGCCACCGATTATCCAATGGTTCTCCCAACCCCTTCTTTCACAATCGCATGGCAACAGCTGCCGAACTCTATAAGCAAGGAAAGATTATACATTTTATTGCTAGTGGGGACAACCGAACCCGTTATTACAACGAGCCTGTGGAAATGCAAAAGGCACTAATAATCTTGGGTGTGCCTGCAGAGGCTATCACGTTAGACTATGCGGGCTTGCGCACACTTGATTCTATTGTGCGGTGCAAAGAAATTTTCGGTCAGACAAATATTATCATCATCACACAACCCTTTCATAGTTACCGGGCTTTATTTATAAGCAACTATTTTCAAGTAAGTGCTGTTGCGTTGGTTGCCAATGAGCCTAGCCAGGAAGCAGCCTTGCGAGTATACTTGCGAGAATACCTGGCGCGCACCAAGGCGATACTTGATTTATACGTTTTGGGCACCGGACCCCGCCATTTAGGAGATAAAGAGCCAATCGGTATTTAAATGAAATAATCGCCTACCTGCTCATACCTTAAAACTCTTGCACCGTATAAATCGTTAAATTTGCGTTTAAACTCCCTTTGTGAGCAGAATCAACCCAAGAGTATTTCCTTGTTTCGTCTTTTTCTTTCTTGCGATGGGTTCCTTATGGGCCCAGGAAACGACTATTAGAGGTAAGGTTACGGACGCAGCCAGCGGAGATCCCATACCATTTGCCAATATTATTTTTAAAGGCACCTCGATTGGCACCACTTCCGATTTTGATGGGAACTATGTGCTCCAATCTTCAAATCCTAAGGACTCCATTGTTGCTTCTTATATCGGGTATAAGTCGCGCAGTAAACCAATCAAAAAGGGCATACAGCAAGTAGTTAATTTTCAATTGCAGGAAGATGTTACCAGTCTTCAGGAAGTGATTGTGCGGGCCGGAGAGAATCCAGCTTACGAAATTCTTCGTAGGGTTGTTCGCAATAAAAGTAAGAATGATAAGCGAAAGTTAACCGCTTACGAATATGATACCTATACCAAAATAGAGGTTGACGTAGATAATATTTCTGACAAATTCCGGGAGAAGAAAATTGTTAAGAGAATTACGCAAGTGCTCGATAGCATCGATCGGATTGCAGGCGAAGATGGTAAACCAATTTTACCACTATTTATTACAGAAAGTGTTTCTAAAATATACTATCGCGATAATCCCTCGCTGAAAAAGGAAAATATTCTAAAGACCAAAATCAATGGAATTGGGGTCGAAGATGGCTCCACGATCACCCAGATGATTGGATCTTCTTTTCAGGAGTATAATTTTTACCAAAACTGGCTCAATATTATGAGCAAGGAATTTGTTTCGCCCATTGCGGATGGTTGGCGAATTTATTACGACTACGATCTTACCGATAGCCTTTATATAGGTACTGACTTCTGCTATCGTTTGGATTATTTTCCACGCAGCCCACAAGACCTTGCCTTCACGGGCACCATCTGGATAACAAAGGAAGATTATGCGCTGAAGCAAATCGATGCTAACATGGGCAAACAAGCCAACCTCAATTTTATTGATAAAATTCGATTGCAACAGGAACTTGTTAAGACTGATTTAGGTCCCTGGCTTCCAATAAAGAATCGGGTGCTTATTGATGTAGGGGAGTTGGGTAAAGACAATGCTGGCATGCTTGGAAAATTTTACACCAGCAATAAAAACTTCGTCACCAATAAGCCCCGGGATCTGGCATTTTATGAACGTTCGATCGAAATGTCTGAAGACGCCCGTATGTTCGAAGAAGAACAATATTGGGATACCCTGCGGCACGAACCCCTCAGTGAAACAGAGAAGAATGTTTACAAGATGATTGATACGCTGCGTAACATTCCGGTAGTAAAAACCTATACCGACATTTTCAAAGTACTCATTGATGGATATTACAGTTTAGGAAAAATTGAAGTGGGGCCTTACCTCGGCTTGGTGGCCTGGAATAACATTGAAGGATTGCGCTTTCAAGGTGGGTTTAAGACAACTTATAAATTCAGTAAGAAATGGATTTATCAAGGGCAGCTTGCTTATGGATTTAATGATGAGAGATTTAAATACATGGCCTCGGTACAGCGCATCTTATCAAAGCAACACTGGACCACGTTAACCTTTCGGGCAAGAAGTGATTTAAGTCGACTGGGTGTAGATGATGAGAACCTTGCGGATAATCCAATTTTCTTAGCCGCGACCCGTTGGGGTTATTTCAGAAGAGGGTATTATTCAGATGAATATCGGGTGGCCTTGCAGCGCGAACTTTTTAAAGGCTATTCACAAAAAATTTCCTTCCGATACTGGTCGTTCGATCCCACTTACGAATTTGGTTATCCGACTAATCCGGGCGATATCAACTCACCAGTTAATGACACCTTTCAGAATGCTGAGGTGAGTATTGAATCCCGGTATGCCCGCGATGAGGTCTTTCTTCAAAATGACAACGAACGGATAAGTCTGGGTACAAATAAGTGGCCGATTATAACGCTCAAATATACGCATGGTTTCAGTGGTGTTTTTGGAAGTGATTTTGATTATGATAAGTTACGTTTAAACCTAACGAAACGAATTAAAACAGGCCCTCTGGGTGTGGGACACATTACACTGAGTAGTGAATATATATTTAACACATTACCCTACCCACTATTAGCATTGCACTTAGGTAACGAGTCACCGCTTTATTCTTCTTTACTTTTTAGTTTAATGAACTTCGGTGAATTTGTAAGCGACCGGTATGCATCCATTCAATACCGACAATACCTGGAAGGATTCCTGCTTAACCGTATTCCCTTACTGAATAAATTACAATGGCGTTTACTGGCAACTTCCAATGTTATTGTGGGAGGGTTGCGACAATCCAATCAAAACTTAATATCTGAATTTAGTCCCGATGGCGAACCCACACTGCCTGCGGGATTCTTTAAAGACGGGAAACCTTATATTGAATTAGGCTATGGTGTTGAGAACATCTTCAAGGTATTACGGATAGATTTTGTCCATCGAATTTCTTACCTCGAAAATCCGGGAGCCCGCAAGTTTGGCGTTCTGTTTACCTTCCAACTTCAACTCTGACCAACTTTTTTCTTTCCGGACTGCATTCAGAAGAATGCCTAGAAAAACCGATATTTGCCATCCAAAATAAGTATAGCATTCAATGAGTTCAGTTAAAATTACGTTGCCCGATGGTTCAGCGCGGGAGTATCCGAAGGGAGTAAAGGGAATAGAGATAGCACAAAGCATCAGCGAAGGACTAGCCCGAAATTCACTTTCAATTGAAGTAAACGGAGAAATCTGGGATCTTAGTCGACCGATCGATACAGATGCATCCATCAAGATCTTTACGTGGAACGATAAGGGAGGCAAATATGCATTCTGGCATTCGTCAGCTCACGTCTTTGCGGAAGCACTGGAAGCACTTTATCCGGGTGTTAAGTTTGGTATTGGACCGCCAATAGAAAATGGTTTTTATTACGATGTTGACTTAGGCGATCGTCCTTTTGGCGATGAAGAACTTGCGGCTGTTGAAAAGAAGATGATTGAACTTGCACGTACTAACAATACATTCGTGCGAACCGATGTTTCAAAAAAGGATGCGCTGGATTATTTTCAGAAAAAAGGTGATGAGTATAAACTCGAATTGATTGACGGGCTGGCCGATGGAACTATAACATTTTATCAACAAGGTAATTTTGTTGATCTGTGTCGTGGCCCGCACATACCATCTACGGGTGCTATCAAAGCAATTAAACTCTTAAGTGTTGCCGGTGCCTATTGGCGTGGCAATGAAAAGAATAAAATGCTGAAGCGCATTTATGGAATCACATTCCCCAAACAAAAGGAATTGGAAGAATACCTTCACTTGTTGGAGGAGGCAAAAAAACGTGACCATAGAAAACTAGGTAAAGAACTTGAGTTATTTGCTTTCTCAGAAAAAGTAGGGATGGGCCTTCCGTTGTGGTTGCCAAAAGGCACAATCCTTCGCGAGCGCCTGGAACAATTTATGCGCAGGGCTCAGATACGGGCCGGGTACGATCCTGTAGTTACACCGCACATCGGTAGCAAGCAGTTGTATGTAACCTCCGGGCATTATGAAAAGTATGGTAAGGATTCGTTCCAGCCCATTCACACCCCGGATGAGAATGAAGAGTTTTTGCTCAAGCCCATGAACTGCCCGCATCACTGCGAAATTTATAAAGTGAAACCCAGGTCCTATAAAGATCTTCCCATTCGTTTGGCAGAATTTGGAACTGTGTATCGTTACGAACAAAGTGGAGAGCTTCATGGATTAACACGCGTTCGCGGATTTACTCAGGATGATGCCCATATATTTTGCCGACCCGATCAGGTGAAGACCGAATTTGTTAAAGTAATTGATCTGGTGTTGCACGTATTTACAGCCTTGGGATTTGATAACTATACCGCACAAGTGTCGCTTCGCGATCCTGAAAACAAAGCCAAGTATATTGGCGATGATGAATTGTGGGAGCGTGCCGAACGCGAAATTCAGGAAGCGGCCGATGAACGCGGTTTAAAAACTGTAGCTGTAAAAGGGGAGGCCGCATTTTATGGTCCTAAGCTTGACTTCATGGTAAAAGATGCGTTGGGTCGCAGCTGGCAGTTGGGTACTATTCAGGTAGATTACCAATTACCGCAGAGATTTGAGCTGGAGTACATCGGGTCTGATAACCAGAAGCATACTCCCGTAATGATTCACCGCGCTCCCTTTGGGTCACTGGAAAGATTTGTGGCGGTATTAATAGAGCATTGTGCGGGAAACTTCCCGTTGTGGTTAGCTCCTGAACAGATCGCGGTTTTGCCAATTTCTGAGCGGTTTAACGACTATGGTCAGAAAGTACTTGATACGTTGAAGAATGTCGACATCCGGGGCTTTTTAGACGACCGAAATGAGAAAATAGGCCGCAAAATCAGGGATGCCGAGGTGAGTAAAGTTCCGTTTATGCTATTGGTTGGTGAAAAAGAAGCTGCCGACAATAAAGTTGCCGTGAGAAAACATGGCGAAGGCGATAAAGGGGTGATGGATTTGAATGAGTTTGTTGCTCAATTTTCACGTGATTTTAGCCTTCCGGATTGAGTTTACAATTTTGATAAACGGAAAAAAGAGCGATATTTGCAGCCTGTTTTTAAAAAAGTAAGAATTTAAACCCAACGAGTGGCAATACCTCCAGGAAATGATCGCCCAAGGCCTTTTGTAAGGGGCCCGCGCAGAGTAGTAGAAGAACCTTATCGTGTAAACGAACGAATTCTGGCCTCCAAGGTAAGGGTGGTTGGAGAGAACATAAAGGTAGATGTCTACCCGACTTCAGTTGCCATTAAAATGGCTCAGGAACAAGGGCTCGATCT
>JALHRJ010000035.1 GCA_022841475.1 Cyclobacteriaceae bacterium
TAAATTTTCACTATGAGCGCAATTCTTTTGTTTGGGATGCCCGGCATGGGCGAGTGGGTGATCATCGGTTTATTCGTTCTCATCTTTTTTGGTGCAAAAAAGATTCCTGAATTTGCTAAAGGCCTTGGTAAAGGTATTCGCGAATTCAAGGACGCTGTTAAAGATGTGAAGAAAGAAGTTGACGAAGCGGGCAAAGAAGTTCCGAAGATTGACGAGAAGTAAGCATTGAGTGCGTTTTCGAACCTACTAGACTTACAGCGCGATCTTTCCAACGGCACTCTTACCTGTGTAGACAGGGTTAACCAGTACCTCACTAACATCGATAAAAAAAAACACCTCAATGTTTATTTGAGTGTGTATGCTCAGGAAGCGATCGATCGCGCCAGCGAGATCGACAAAAAAATCAAAACTAAGACAGCGGGTAAACTTGCAGGTCTTGTTATTGGCCTTAAAGATGTTCTTTCGTTTAAGGATCATCCTCTACAAGCCAGCAGCAAAATCCTGGATAATTTCACAGCGCAGTTTAACGCCACCGCTGTGCAACGATTATTGGATGAAGATGCCATCATTATCGGGCGACAAAACTGCGATGAGTTCGCCATGGGTTCATCCAATGAAAACTCCGCATTCGGTCCGGTATTAAACGACTTGGATAACACGCGTGTTCCCGGTGGATCTTCGGGTGGTTCTGCAGTTGCTGTAATGGCTGACTTATGTGATATTTCTTTAGGTTCCGATACGGGTGGCTCAGTGCGCCAACCTGCTGCCTTCTGTGGGGTACTTGGAATAAAACCAACGTACTCCAGGATTTCAAGACATGGACTTATTGCTTACGGATCTTCCTTTGACTGCATCGGCATCTTTGGAAAAAATCTGCACGACATCGCATTGGTATTGGAAGTGATTGCAGGCTCCGATGAGTACGATAGCACCGTGTCGCGAAAACCCGTTCCAGAATATTCGAAAGAACTTTCAACAAATAAAAAATATAGAGTTGCCTACTTGAAGGATACGCTCGAATCGGAAGCGCTGCAACCAGAAATTAAAAATCTACTCTTGAAAAAAATCCATCAACTAAAGGATTCCGGGTATGTTGTGGAGGGGATTGATTTTCCGTTGAGCGAATACATTCTACCAACATACTACATTCTGGCAACAGCCGAAGCGAGTTCAAATTTATCGCGTTATGATGGCGTGCGGTATGGGTATCGAAGCAACCATGTTACTGACCTACATTCGCTCTATAAAAAAACCCGATCTGAAGGTTTTGGAAAAGAAGTAGAGCGAAGAATTATGCTGGGCACTTTTGTGCTGAGCGCCAGTTATTACGATGCGTATTATTCCAAAGCACAAAAAGTAAGGCGACTGATTCGCGAACAGACAAAGGAAATTTTTAAACAATACGATTTTATTCTAACACCCACTACACCCACCACGGCTTTTAAACTGGGTGAACACACGAATAATCCTCTTGAGATGTACTTGGCGGATTTATTTTCCGTTCAGGCTAATGTGGCGGGTGTGCCTGCTATTTCAGTGCCTTGTGGAAAGGATAAAAATGGGATGCCCATTGGCTTACAACTAACAGCTGACGACTTTGAGGAGCCCAAACTCTTTCAGTTCTCCCAAGTAATGCTGAACTTAGCATGATTTTACGCCCGAAGGGGCTAAACAGAAAATAAATGAAGATTTGTGCTGTTGTGGTGTTTTTTGTTTTTGCCTTAGCCTCTCAGTTAGCACAGGCCCAGGATCCGTTACCCGTTCCTCCACCCGCTCCGGATACACTTTCGCTGCCAGAACCAACGGGTGAGATAATCCCAATAGATTCGGTAGCCACCGAAATCCTTATTCTTCCAACCGATTTGGAATACATTCCTGCCGATGATACACCTGAGTTATTGGCTGATCGTCTGAGTTGTATTCAAAACCAAATTCCGCTAACGTACAATAATACGGTTCATGGATTCATCAACTTCTTTACAGTTCGCAATCGCGACTATACGCGCATGGTGCAGCGAAGACAAGACTTATACTTTCCCTTGTTTGAAAAATACCTGGCTCAGTACAATCTGCCGGATGAACTCAAATACTTGTCTATTATTGAATCGGGTTTAAATCCCAGGGCTGTATCAAGGGCACGTGCAGTTGGGCTCTGGCAATTTATGTCGGGTACCGGAAAATATTTTGGATTGCAAACCGATTGGTATGTTGATGACCGAATGGATCCTGATAAATCAACAGACGCAGCCTGCCGCTATTTGTCCCAACTGTATAGAATTTTTGGAGATTGGGAACTTGCACTTGCCGCTTACAACTCCGGTCCGGGCACCGTTCGTAAAGCAGTTCGCAAATCAGGATATAAAAAATCATTCTGGGAAGTATATCCACACCTGCCAAGAGAAACTAGAGCTTATGTGCCTCAGTTTATTGCAATCATCTATGCGCTAAACTATGCCGAACAACATAATCTGGTAGAAACAGCACGCGAAGAACTTCCCCTATCGGATACACTGGCCATAAAGCAATTTGTTCATCTCGAAACGTTGGCTAAACTTACCAATACGTGTCTCGAAGATCTACAAAAACTCAATCCTTCGGTATTGCGAAACGCCCTTCCTGAAAACGGAAGAAAGAAGTTTATTCGAATTCCGCTTCATTCTAAATTAATTCTTGATTCTAATCGCGTTGCTATTTTGGATTCAGCTTCACGCGTAGGAAGAAAAGAAATTGAAATGGTAGCCAAAACTTCATCGGGCGACACCTACGGTCGGGAGATGACTACTTACAAAGTTGTTTCTGGAGATGTATTGGGGAAGATTGCCGAACAGCACAGAGTTGGTGTACAGGATTTAAGAGCCTGGAACAATCTTCGAGACAATACTATCCACCCCGGTCAGCGCCTTGTTGTGTGGGTTAAACCTGGCAATGGAGTGGTCTCAGCAAAGAATACAATTACTACAAAGTCGATTCAATTATCCCCGGACACCAAAACCTATATTGTTCAACCCGGTGACACTTTGTGGGATATCTCCAAAAAACTTCCAGGCATGACCATAGAAAAAATCAAAAGCCTTAATAATCTGAAAAGCAATACCTTGCAACCGGGTCAAAAGTTAATTGTTGGGTAATTCAACTGTTTCCGTGACCATTTCAAACAAATAGAATTATAGTATCATCTATCACATCACTTATCCATGAAATACGCTTCTCTTCTGGTTCTGGCCTTTTCTATTCTTGCAGCCTGTTCTGATAAACCGGGAGAAAATCTACCACCGTCATCAGGAAGAACCGGTGACGTTTTCCTGATCATGGATTCTGCTCAGTGGAAGGGTCCTTTAGGTGCTGTAATGGATTCTTTATTCAGTGCAGAAATGGAAGGATTGCCGAGGAAAGAGTCCATTTTTCATATGCGTTGGATTGACCCCCGCAAATTAAATTTCGTGCTGAAGCAAAGACGAAACTTAATTTTTGCCGTTACGCTCGATCAAAAAACAAGCGGTGCAAATCAGATCAAAAGAACCTTCACGCCTGAATCGTTGGAGAAAATAAAAACCGAGCCCAACCTCTTCAGTCAAAATTCACGTAACATCTACGCAAAAAATCAGGAAGTACTTTTTCTATTTGGAAAAACGGAACCTGAACTCATTCAAAATCTACGTGAACATGGAGGTAAGCTTGTTGAATATTTTAATCTGCGCGAACGCGAACGCCAGACCACATCACTGTATAAAGCAGGTCAACTTAAAGGCATTCCACAGATTTTACGCAAAGATTTCAATAGCGAAATGAAGGTGCCTTTTGGATACCAGTTGGTAATGAATGAAAAAGATTTTCTGTGGGTACGACAAATTAATCCGCAGGATGACAAGGATATTTTTATAGCAAGAAAACCCTATACCTCGCCAGAACAATTTAAGCGCGATAGTTTAATTGCCTTTCGCGATCAGATTTGCAGAAAAAATATTTTTGAAGATCCTGAACGGCTGGATACATACCTGCTTACTGAAACATCCATTCCGTTTAATCCGGTAATCACCCGCGAAATTAATTTCAACAAAAAGTTTGCAGTGGAAATGCGCGGGCTATGGCGAACCAATAACCTCACGATGGGAGGACCTTTTATTTCTTTTGCCTTTGTCGATGAAGCACAAAATATGTTCTATTACATCGAGGGTTTTACCTTTAGTCCAGGCAAAGACCAACGTGAAATTATTCGTGAATTAGAAACCATTCTTTACACCTTTAAAGTGAGCAGCGAACTACCGCCACCAGCAAATTAAATCCTGTCTCAAACCATTCTTACCAATGAATTATTGGACTCAATAATTTATGGTCCGATTGCGTAAATCGTCTTAGTTAGGTTGTAAATTGCTTTTCCTAAGTTTTAAACTACGTTTTATGTCGATCAAGATCCGTAAGCAGGACGCACTTAATTATCACACCCAGGGACAACCCGGAAAAATAGAAGTTGTGCCCACCAAAATGCTGAGCACACAATTAGATTTAGCGCTTGCTTATTCGCCCGGAGTAGCTGAGCCCTGTAAAGAAATTGCAGCCAATAAAGATGATGTGTACAAGTACACAAGCAAAGGAAATCTCGTTGCTGTTATTTCTAACGGAACGGCTGTATTAGGTCTTGGGAATATCGGCCCCGAAGCGTCAAAACCTGTGATGGAAGGAAAAGCAGTTTTGTTTAAGAAGTATGCGGGTATTGATAGTTTTGATATTGAAATAGATGAAGAAGATCCGGATGCCTTTATCAAAATTGTAAAATCACTGGAGCCCACCTTTGGTGGAATCAATCTCGAAGACATCAAAGCGCCAGAGTGTTTCAAGATTGAAACCGAACTGCGCGAAAAAATGAACATCCCTATCATGCATGACGACCAGCATGGGACGGCCATTATTTCAAGTGCTGCCTTACTAAATGCACTGGAAGTTGTTGGGAAAAAAATAAGTGACATTGTGTTGGTGGTGAATGGTGCAGGTGCTGCAGCGGTATCATGTACTAAACTTTATTTCGCACTCGGGTTAAAGAAAGAAAACCTGATTATGTGCGATAGCAAAGGCGTGATTCATAAAAATCGTGAAGGGTTGGATGGCAGCAAAAAAGAATTCGCTACCGATAGAAAAATTTCCACACTGCAAGAAGCCATAAAAGGTGCCGATGTTTTTGTTGGACTTTCTATCGCAGATATTCTTACCTCCGAAGACATCCTGGCCATGGCTAAAGATCCGATTGTGTTTGCATTGGCTAATCCAAATCCGGAAATCGATTATACACTGGCTAAAAAGACAAGACCCGATTTAATTATGGGAACGGGTCGATCGGACTATCCTAATCAAATTAATAATGTACTTGGCTTTCCTTATATCTTCCGCGGGGCACTGGATGTACGCGCAACAGAAATAAATGAAGCCATGAAATTGGCCGCTGTGCGTGCCTTGGCAGAACTGGCAAAAGAACCTGTACCCGATATTGTATTTCAAGCCTACGGAATTGATCGCATACAGTTTGGCAGGGAATATTTAATCCCTAAACCCCTTGACCCACGGTTAATAACTACCGTATCACCAGCCGTTGCGAAAGCTGCCATGGATTCTGGTATTGCCAAAAATCCTATAACCGATTGGGGTGCCTATCATCAGCAACTACTAAAAAGAGTTGGCATCGATCAGAAACTTACTTCACGCATCATTGACCTCGCGAAAAAGAAACCCAAGACAATTGTATTTGCCGAAGCAGACCATCCTAAAATATTAAAGGCCGCACAGATTCTACAGGATGAAAAAATTGCGCACCCAATCTTGTTGGGAAGTAGAACTGAAATTGAACTGTTGATCAAAGAGCATGGTCTTGACCTCAGTGAATGCAAAATTGTAGATCCACGGGAAGAAAAAGAACGAACAGAAAAATTCGCAACTGCTTATCACAAAAAACGTCAGCGCAAAGGCATTACGATAAAGGATGCTGATCGACAGATGCGCGACCGCAATGCATTTGGTGCTATGATGGTTGAATTTGGCGAAGCAGATGCGCTGGTATCAGGCCTCACAAAAGATTATCCTAAAACCATTTTGCCTTCGTTACAAATCATTGGCATGGCGGAAGGTGTAAGTCGCGTAGCCGGTATGTATATCATCATGAATAAGAAGGGAACGTTCTTCTTTGCAGATTGCACCGTGAATGTAGATCCGGATGTAAATGAACTGGTTGAAATTATTGGATTGGCTGCACGGGGGGTTAAATTTTTTGACTTCGAACCACGCGTAGCGATGCTCTCCTATTCTAACTTCGGCTCAAGCAAAGGTGAAATACCAGACAAGACCCGTGAAGCTGTGCGGCTCGCAAAAAAGAAATTCCCGGATCTGATTTTAGATGGCGACATTCAGGCTAACGTAGCTTTTGACACTGATTTGCAACAAGAGATTTATCCGTTTAGCGCGTTATCAAAAGAAGGCGCCAATACATTGATTTTTCCAAACCTGGCCGCAGGTAACATTGCATATAAGTTACTGATGGAAATTGGTGGCGCGGAAGCGATCGGGCCAATTTTATTAGGGATGAAAAAGCCCGTTCACATTCTTCAATTAGGTAGTTCTATTCGCGACATCGTCAACATGGCTGCCATTGCAGTTGTGGATGCACAGATTCATGAAAAGAATGATCATTTGTAGGGTTGTCTCAAAAGTTTATTAATAGGGTAATGAGATTCCGGCCTTGAGCCGGAATCTCATTTTACATTTCAAATCTGGGATCGCGGGTCAATGCCCGCGATGACGGGTAAACTTTTGAGCCAGACCCTCCTTAAATCAACACCGCTCTATATTTCTGTGGCGCATTCAGAATATGAGAAATTCCTTTGCTGACTGATAAAAGTGATTGCGGATCAATATGCACCGGCAACTGAAATATTTTTGTAAGTCTTTCCCCAATCCCCTTAAGCTGGGCATTGCCTCCGGTTACATGAATTCCGGAACGATAAATATCGGAAGCCAATTCAGGCGGACAAATTTCTAATGACTGTCGGATGCATTCCTCAATTTGTTTAAAGGGTCTTTCCAGTACTGCTGTAAGCTCCAGTTGATTAATTGCACGACTGGTAGGAATCCCCTCCATCAGATCCTTACCTTTCACCTGCACAACTTCTTTCTTATCTGCCACCGGAGCATAAATACATCCAATACGCTTCTTAACGTTCTCTGCTGTTTTCAGGCCAACGGATAAATTATACTCTCTCCGAAAATAATCCTGAATTTCTTCATCCAGTGTGTCGCCTGCTACACGAATGGACTGAAAGGCTGCAATACCCGACAGCGAAATCACCACTACTTCGGTAATTCCACCCCCGATATCAACAATCAATTTTCCTTCTGGCTCTTGAATATCCAAGCCAAGGCCCAAGGCAGCCGCCAGTGGTTCATGCACTAAGAAAGTATTACGTGCTGAAAACTGATCTAATGCATCACGCAGCGCACGCTTCTCGACAGGTGTTGTATCGAAAGGAACTCCAGATAACAGATAATTAAACCCGGCCGGAAAAAATGTTGGTTTCTGTACTTTTCGAACCAGTTCCTTCAGCATTCGTTTGGTCGACTCACCATCCGAAATTACTCCGCCTTTGAGGGGTTTTATCGGCTTCAGATTTGAATGCGTCTTCTCCAACATGTCATACGCCAGGTCCCCCACTGCCTCGATCTTATTATTCAGTTCATTCACCACCATATAGGAAGGCTGAGAAAGCAAAAGGCAAGACTGATCTGTAAGTAGTGTATTGTTATTACCCAGATCAATCGCAAGGTTTTTAGTTGAGGACAGATTAAACATAAAGCAAAGATAAATTGATGTTATCAAAGTAAACACCTAATACGAAAGTAAATAAACCAGTCGCAGCCCGATGCCTGACTACCCTTGTTTAGGTGCCTAAATCCTTGTAAACTGCGATTTATTTTTTAAGCTGAACATGATTGCATACCTAAAAGGAAAGCTCGTCTACAAAGAGCCTACTTTCGTCCACCTGGAAGTGAATGGAGTAGGCTACCACGTGAGCATTTCTCTTAACACATTTTCGGAAATCAAAGACCGCGAAGATTTAACGCTGTCTACCTATCTGCACGTGCGCGAAGATGCCCATATTTTATACGGTTTTGCCAGCGCAGCCGAGAAACAAATGTTTCAGCACTTGATTTCTGTTAATGGCGTGGGGCCTAACACAGCCTTGGTAGTTTTATCGTATCTGCCCCCCAACGAACTGCGGGAGGCAATCGTGCGCGAGGATGCCACGGCCCTGCAAGCGGTAAAAGGAATAGGTGGTAAAACGGCTTTGCGGTTGATACTGGAATTGAAGGACAAACTAAGGAAGGACCCTATGGATGACGGCTCTGGAAAACCTGGTTTGGTACACAATACGATGCGGCACGAGGCGTTAACTGCCTTGATGACGCTGGGCATAACCAAATTGGCTGCCGAAAAAAGCGTTGACACCGTCCTGAAGAAGTCAGGAAATACCATTAGTTTAGAAGAGCTCGTAAAGCAAGCACTAAAAAACGCCTGAACCACGATTGATAGTTACAACCCGGAAGATTCGGTTCGTTATCGGATTGGCCTATTGCCTCACAGCCGGCTGGTCTGCTCCCCTGGCATTTGGCCAACAGCGGGATACTACGCGCATGGATACGGTTCGTTCAAGGATTATCAACCCTTACCGTCCTTCCTTCCGGCTTCGGGATCGTTATGGAGATCCGTTCTCTAACTACAGCACCTTCTCACCCCTCTTTCTTAAAGATCCGAAAAGCTTAGGAACCGAGTTGGAAAT
Organism: Cyclobacteriaceae bacterium; assembly: GCA_022841475.1. Lineage (GTDB taxonomy): Bacteria > Bacteroidota > Bacteroidia > Cytophagales > Cyclobacteriaceae > ELB16-189. The sequence goes on from JALHRJ010000035.1 coordinate 8,817, forward strand.
TGATACCGGACGTAACTACACCATCTACGAGAAAATCGGAACGCTTAATTACCGTGCACCTTCTTCCATGACATTTGAAGAATTTAACCGGCAGCAAGACCAGATAATAAAACGAGGCTATTGGCAATCGCGCAGCAAAGCGCTCGATGGCGAAAGTGCCGTCAGCAGCCGCAACCTGATCCCAAAAATCTATGTAAGCCCTACACTCGATCGCATCTTTGGGGGTAGCTATGTGGAGTTGATTCCTCGTGGTTTTGTAAACCTCGACTTTGGAGTTCAATACCAAAAAATTGAAAACCCCTCCATCCCCATCCGCCAACAACGCAACGGTGGCTTCGAATTCGATCAACAAATAAATCTGAGCGTAGTGGGTAAGGTGGGTGAAAAGCTTTCCATCACCACCAACTTTGATAACAACAATTCCTTCGACTTTCAAAACAACATGAAGGTAGAATACACTGGTTTCAAAGAAGACATTCTCAAAAAGCTGGAGATTGGTAATGTTAGCTTACCGCTTAACAATAGTTTGATTACGGGATCGCAAAATTTATTTGGCGTTAAAGCTCAGATGCAATTTGGAAAACTGTTTGTTACCACGCTGGCAACAACACAACGAGGTAAACAATCATCCATTAAAGTACAGGGCAGTACAAACGGTGCTGCACAAGGTCGACCTTTTGAAATTGTAGCCTCCAACTACGATGAAAACAGACACTTTTTTCTGGGCCAGTTCTTTCGCGACAACTTTGAAGAATGGCTGGGAACTTTGCCCCAGATCACATCCGGAGTTAACATCACGCGTGTTGAAGTTTACTTACTGAATCGTCAAAACGATACGCAAACATTGCGCAACGTGGTAGGCTTCATGGATATGGGCGAGTCAAACAAGATTTATCGCAAAGACATTCTTACGCCAACGTCTGCATCTAATTATCCAACCGCTAATAACGCCAATGATTTGTTTACAAAATTGGGAGGCATCTCGGCAAGTTCTGATGGTATAAACCAGGCGTTGGAAGGATTGGGGTTTGTTAATGGAACAGACTTTGAAAAAATAACCAGCTCTAGAAAATTAGCCCCCAGCGAATATGTTTTCAATAAAGAACTTGGTTACATCTCGTTGCAACGCAAATTACAAAATGATGAAGCGGTAGCGGTGGCTTTTGAATATACCTACAACGGCCGGGTGTATAAAGTTGGGGAGCTTTCAGAAGATTATGGCAATAAGCCCGAAGATGAAGTTGTTTATTTAAAACTTCTACGGCCCCGCAAGATCAGCATCAAAGATCCCCAAGGCAGAATTTTGCCTACATGGGATTTGATGATGAAAAACATTTACAATCTGAACGTAAGTCAACTAACCCGTGATGGTTTTGAATTGCGGGTGATTTATCGGGATGACCGCACGGGAAAGGACAATCCACAACTACAGGAAGGAGACTTTGCCCGCACGCAGCAGTTGATACAGGTCTTTGGTCTTGATCGCCTTAATCCGTATAACGATCCGCAACCCGATGGAAACTTTGACTTTGTAGAGAAAATAACGGTGAACCCGGAAACTGGCGCCATGATTTTTCCTTACCTGGAACCTTTCGATAAAGCATTGCGACAGCTCTTTGCAAAAGAAACTAATGTCGCTTTGCGCGATCAGCTGATCAATAAATATGTTTATGACACACTCTATCGCACCACCAAGGCGGAAGCAGAATTATTCGCCACAAAAAACAAATTCTATTTGGTGGGTTCTTTCAAAGCCGGTTCTGGAAAAGACATTATCATTCAGGGATTCAATATTTCTCAAGGCTCGGTAAAGGTTTACTCAGGCGGAAGCCCGCTCCGTGAAGGAACGGATTATACGGTTGACTATACCTTTGGAAAAGTTACCATTCTCAACGAAGGTATTCTTAGCTCAGGAAAAGATATTGATATCACGTATGAACAACAAGATCCTTTTGCCTTTCAAACGCGCTCGTTAATAGGCACCCGATTCGACTATAAAATTAATGATGATATCAATATTGGTTCTACTGTTTTGTACTACAATGAGCGCCCGTTGATCAGTCGTAACTTGATAGGAACGGAACCGGCCCGCAATCTTCAATATGGTGTGGATCTAAACCTACGGAAGGAATCGCGGATGCTAACCAAGATGGTGGACTTACTCCCCTTCCTGCAAACCAAAGAGCAGTCAACCATTACACTTAATGCAGAGTTTGCTCAACTTCTTCCGGGCACCTCCAACATTGTAGATGGGGAAGGAACTTCCTTCATCGATGATTTTGAAAATACTGCTACACCCTATAGTTTGATAAGTCCACAAGCCTGGAAACTTTCTACCACACCTAAAGATTTTGATATCACCTTGGGTGCACCCGATGACAGGCGGGCAGGTTATAAACGAGCTAAGCTGGCTTGGTACCAGGTCGACAATGTTTTTTATAGAACGGGTGGCAGATTTAAACCATCTAACATTGAAGAAACGGATTTGCAAAACCATTATGTGCGGGCGGTGCCCCCTAAAGAAATATTTCCCTTCTTCGATGCGCAGGTAGGAAACTTCTTCGAGCCCATTTTTGATTTGGCCTATTATCCTGCTGAGCGTGGACCGTATAATTACAATCCGGATTTGAATCCAGATGGAACCTTAAAAAACCCAACAGAAAATTGGGGTGGTATTACAACGGCAATTCGAACGGAACCAGACTTTGACAAAGCCAATATTGAATATCTCGAGTACTGGCTAATGGATCCATTCATCCAGTCAAGAAATGGTCAGATCAATGATGGCAAGACCTCTCAACCCAATACGACCGGAGGTAAAGTAGTGATTCACCTGGGCACCTTATCGGAAGATCTGATGCGCGATGGCAAACATGCTTTTGAAAATGGTTTACCGGCCGATGGCGATACCACTGCACTCAATGTAACCTCAAATGAATGGGGTTACGTAACCACCAAACAGTATTTAAACAACGCATTTGACAACAATCCTGACGGGCGACCTTTTCAGGATGTGGGCCTGGACGGAGCCAATAATGCCTATGAGAATGTAAAATTCAGTGGCTTTATAAATTCCTTAACCGATCCCACCCTGCGTCAACTGGTTTCGCAAGATCCTTCCGCAGACGACTTTAAATATTTTCTAAGTCCAGAGTTTGATACCCGAAATGCAAAAATTCTGGAGCGCTATAAAAGCTTTAACGGACAGGAAAATAATACACCTGTACTTACAAATGCCGATGAATTACCTCAATCCGGAACAACAATCCCCGACAATGAAGATCTGAATCAGGACAATACATTAAGTGATCTTGAGGAATATTATTCTTACTCATTCGAGCTAAGACCCAACACATTGGAAGTTGGAAATAAATTTATCGTGGACAAGGTTACCAACATTGTTAATGGTGATGAAGTAACCTGGTATTTATTTCGTATCCCGGTAAGGCAATTTGATGAACAAGTGGGAAACCTGGAAGGCTTCAAATCCATTCGCTATGCCCGCATGTACCTTACCGGATTTTCGCAGCCCGTTGTTTTGCGTATGGCCAAGTTTAGAACGGTAGGTAACCGGTGGAGACGCTACACAGCAAACTTACAAGAATCTCGCTTTGGCGAACCCATCGAACCCGACCTGGATAACTTTTCTGTTTCTGTGGTTAACGTTGAAGAAAATGGTGTAGGTAATGATATTAAACCTGGTTACATAGAACCACTCAGACGCGACCGTGATAATACATCGGCTGTACAGCGAAGGTTAAATGAACAATCCGTTCAGATGTGCGTGAACGAACTGCCGGATGGCGATGCCCGATCCATTTTCAAAAATGTTTCGATGGACTTCTTCAACTATGGCCGTATCAAAATGTTTTTAAGTGCATACGCATCGGATCCGGCCCAACCGATTCTGGATAATGAACTGGTTGCATTTCTACGGCTCGGTACAGACTTCGATGAAAACTATTATGAAATTGAGCTGCCGTTAAAAATTACACGACCTGAAGATGGTCGCACCATCGAAGCCGTATGGCCCGAACAAAATCAAATTGATCTTGACTTAAATGAACTGTATGCATTGAAAGCAAGGCGCGACCGCGAAGGTTATAACCTCGGCATTTTGTTTCCGCAAGCGGGGCCTGAGCAAGTCGGTAAGCATGGAGTCCGGATATTAGGACGACCGGATTTAAGTCAGGTAAAAATGATGATGATCGGGGTGCGCAACCCGCGCACAAGCGATGCAAAAGCATTTGATGTGTGTCTCTGGGCAAATGAATTACGTCTCACGGATTTCGACCGCACAGCAGGTTGGGCTGGTAACGTAGTACTTAATACCAAGCTGGCCGACCTTGGTACTGTTACCGGTTCGCTCCGCCATATTAGTTTTGGATACGGCAATGTACAATCAAAAATTTCAGAACGTGCGCGAGGAGAAACTACCTCGTATGATGTATCTGCAAACCTTAACCTTGATAAATTACTGCCTACCTGGACGGGTCTGAAAATCCCAATGTTTATCAGTTATGAAAATACAACCATCGACCCCAACTTTGATCCGGCCAACCCTGACTTGCGGTTGGAGGCCGCGTTGAAATCATTCAATACCGATGGCGAACGAGAAGCTTATCAAAAGCTTATCCGCGATCAGTCGATAAGGCGAAGTTTAAATTTTACCAATGTCCGTAAGGTAAAAACCAATAAAGAGGCGAAGGCACACATTTATGATATTGAAAACTTTGCATTTACCTATGCCTATAGCGAAGCAACGCAAACCAACTTCAACTTACAGGAAAACACCAGGCGTAATTACAAGGGTGCTGTCGCGTGGCAATATTCTCCCAAGTTCAAAGGTTTTGAACCCTTCAAGGAGATGAAGTTCCTGTCTTCACCTTTTCTGCAACTGATCAAGGATTTCAATTTCAATCCTATGCCCTCAAATATTTCTATACGGGGTGAGTTGGATCGGTCTTTTAATAAAATAATTTATCGAAACTCAAGTACCGATGCCAGTAGTTCCATCCCGAATTATCAAAAGTTTTTTGTCTTCAACCGATTCTATAATGTGCGGTGGAGTTTGGCAAAGTCGTTAACGCTCGATTACAGCTCGCGCATAAATGCTATTATTGACGAACCTAACGGTGATCTTGATAATAAAGATTCGTTAGACATTGTAATCAAGAATCTCAAAAATTTTGGTCGGATGAAAAACTTTGATCAGAATATAACCGCCAACTATACTGTGCCGCTGGATAAATTTCCGATGACAAACTGGTTGGGAGCTGAGTATAGATATAATGTGGGGTACAATTGGAGAGCAGGTCCTCTCGAAACCGATGAAAGCTTAAAACTAGGAAACATTATTCAGAACACCCAGGAGCAAGCGCTCAGCGGAAGAATTGATATGGTTAAGTTGTATAATAAAATTGGCTTCCTGAAAGGTATCAATACGCCTAAAAGACCTACGCCTGTAACACCTAAAAAACCTACAGAACCCGATACCGTAAGGCGACCCCCCGATTTGAAAGCAATAAAAGGATTGCTTCGACTCATCATGTCGTTGAGAAACATAACGGGAACCTATACAATTAATCAGGGTACAATATTGCCGGGCTTTAAACCCGAACCCTATCTGTTGGGTATGAGTAAAGATTGGAGCGCACCAGGATGGGGCTTTGTGTTGGGCCAACAGGAATCAAACTTTCAGGTTAAAGCTGGCGAAAATGGGTGGCTCAGTAGCAGTTCAAGGCTTACTACACCATTCACTCAAAATCAAATGAGAGATCTGGGTCTGCGGGCTTCTATCGAACCAACGCCAGATTTAAAAATTCAGTTAGATGTTAAAAAGAACTCGATGACTTCCTTTCAGGAAATTTACAGAGATACAACTGGAAATGGCGACTTTTTTGGGTTAAGTCCAAGCCGGATTGGTTCCTACAAAGTTTCAACACTTACCATCAATACGGCATTTAAAAATAATGAGAGTATAACCTCTACTGTATTCCAACAGTTTGAACAAAACATTGGCTTGCTGCAGGATCGCTTTACGCGGATCACGGGTAACTCCTATGAAACTCGTTCGCAAGATGTATTAATTCCAGCCTTCATTGCCGCTTACACAGGCACGTCCGCAGAAACTGTTAATCTCTCACCTTTTCCGGTTATCCCAATTCCCAACTGGCGATTGGATTATTCCGGGCTTGGCAAACTTGAAGGATTGAAAGATATTTTTCAGTCGATCACCATCAACCACGCATACAGTTCTTCTTATTCGGTAGTCAACTATTCAAATTCGCTGGAGTATGATAATGTAGGTATTGGAAATCCCATCGAAGACTATAACAACGGGCAGTTTGCATCCAAAACAAACTCAAGTGGCGAATTGATACCCGTCTATGTGATCAGCCAGGTAATGATCAGCGAACAATTTGCTCCCCTGGTGGGAATAAACTTCAGAACGAAAACCAAACTTAACTTCCGCTTTGAATATAAAACCAAGCGCGATCTTGCGCTGAATATTTCAAACTCGCAGATCACGGAACTAAACAGCAAAGATTGGTCGGTTGATCTGGGCTACACAAAAAATAATATGCGACTACCTTTCAAGACACAAGGACGAGTGATTACACTTAAAAATGATATTACGTTTCAGCTAAATATGAGCGTAACCAACAACCGCACCATCCAACGCAAAATTGAAGATGTGAACACCATCACCAATGGAAATGTAAACTTCCAGCTTCGACCCAATGTAAGCTACCTCGTAAATCAGAAACTACGGGTGCAGGCCTATGTAGAACGAAGCGTTAACGAGCCTCTGGTAACCAATTCATTCCGCAGGTCAACCACACGGGGCGGGGTGAAAATTTTGTTTAATCTGGCCCAGTAAAAGGGCTCTATTTCAGACCTTATTTCAAACTAAAATACTTACAGAAGAGAATTAAAAGGCTCCTCTACTTTCGTTACTTTTGGGGCAAAATTATCCTCATTACTATGAACATTCCCGCAGAACTTAAGTACACCAAAGACCACGAGTGGATTAAACTGGAAGGCAACATCGCCACCATTGGCATTACCGATTTTGCTCAGGGCGAATTAGGCGACATTGTTTACGTTGACATTTCATCGGTAGGCCAACAGATTAACCAGCACGATGTATTTGGTACTGTTGAAGCTGTAAAAACAGTATCGGACTTATTTATGCCCGTGAGCGGAAAGGTGAAGGAGTTTAATAAAGCGTTGGAGGCTGGTCCTGAAAAAGTAAACAGCGACCCCTATGGTGAAGGCTGGATGGTGAAAGTTGAAATTTCAAATGCCGCTGAAGCCGAAGGACTTCTATCCGCAGCAGCGTATCAGGAACTTATTGGAAAGTAATCATTGTTAGTTGATGGTTGTATGTCAGGAACATTTACCCGGTTTCTATTAATTAAATTAACTATCAACAAAGAACTGTGAGCATGATTGAGCTACCTGTTATATCGCCCGAAATCCGTAAAAAAAAACCTGATTGGCTTCGTGTAAAGTTGCCTATCGGACCTGCGTATGCCAAAGTGCGCAAACTCGTTGACGATAATAAACTTCACACCATTTGCGAGAGCGGCAATTGTCCTAACATGGGCGAGTGTTGGGGTGAGGGTACGGCTACTTTCATGATTTTAGGAAATGTCTGTACCCGCAGTTGTACGTTTTGTGCTGTAGCTACCGGAAGACCTACCGAGTATGATGTTGATGAGCCCAAGCGGGTTGCCGAAGCTATTAAGTTAATGGGTGTAAAGCACGCTGTAATTACTTCTGTAAATCGCGATGAATTAAAAGACCGCGGTGCTGAGGTATGGTATCAAACTGTGGTGCAAACAAAAACACTTAGCCCGGAAACAACTATTGAAACATTAATCCCGGACACGAAAGGAAATTGGGAGGCACTATATCGTATGATTGACGGTGGCCAGGAAGTAGTTTCACATAATATGGAAACGGTAGGACGCTTGTATAGAATGGTGCGCCCGCAAGCCAAGTATGAACGTAGTCTGGAACAGATCAAACGTATTCGTGAAGCCGGTAAACGAACCAAGTCAGGGATTATGCTTGGAGTAGGCGAAACAAAGGAAGAACTTTATAGGGCAATGGATGATCTGGTGGAAAATGGTTTGATGATCCTCACGTTGGGTCAATATCTACAGCCCACCAAAATGCATTTAGAAGTAGCAGAGTTTATTCATCCGGACACGTTTGCCCTTTATAAAGAAGAAGGATTGAAACGCGGATTGAAATATGTAGAATCCGGACCTCTTGTTCGCTCCAGTTATCATGCCGAGCGACACGTGCATGTGCCTTTCTAAATCAGTCAAATCAATAATCACCTCGGTTTTTGAGATCCTTTAAGTGATCTATATCTGCCTGATCCTTCGGGCGATTTGTGGCTTCCTTCTCTTTCAGTAAATCCAGTGCATGAATTACTTTGAACTTGATTCCCTTAAATTCTCCGGGCTTGGCACGCTCGAAGCATTGATCAAAATCATAGGCACTGAATGCCTTTAAGTTGGTCATCGGATCTACAACAAAACCGGACTCCCCAACTTTGAATTCCGTAAATTCAGCAACCAGTTGAAGATTTTTCACCTCATCTATTCCAATGACACCACTTTGTTTAAAAACAAGCTTTAGTTTTTCAAGATTCTCTGGTTCGTCTTTTATCCATAAGTCAAGATCGTGTGTGGCCCGCACATAGCCATGAAAAGCCATCGCAAAACCACCTACCAGGAGGTACTGTACTCCGGCTGCCTCCAAATTCTCAAAGAATTTATAGATATCCTCATCCCTGAAATCAATGGCTGTAATTTTAGGTATGGATTGATTTGCGTTGTTAAACGAAACAGCTAACTCATTCACCTTTGAAAAAAGTTTTATGCGTTCCTCATATTCTCTTGGTGAAGTAGATGCCATACTTAAAGATACTCTATTTTTAAGATGTGGGTCAAATAAAAAAGCGGACTTGCATCCGCTTTTAAATATTTTATTGACTTGCTGGCCGCTACCTATTTCTTCTCGCCCTTATCAACCACTAACCGATTTTCCCGGTTGGCAATTTCCCACGCGACATGAAATACATTTTTTGTTCGCTGGGCCAATAGATCAAATTCTATTTTATCGACTTCATCACTCGGCTTATGATAATCTTCATGAACCCCATCAAAATAAAAAATGATTGGAATATTTTTCTTGGCAAAATTCCAATGATCCGAACGGTAGTAGATTCTGTCCGGGTGGCTTTCTGCATTGTAGGTATAATCATAAATTAAGTTCGAATAGGTTTTGTTTGTGCTTTCGCTGAGTACATGTAACTCACTCGACAAACGATCGGAACCAATCACATACACATACGGTGCACTGTCTTTGTGTTGAGGATCTCTGCGGCCGATCATATCAATATTCAAATCCACAACCGTTTTTTCTAATGGAAAAATGGGGTTCTCAGAATAATATTCAGAACCGAGCAATCCTTTTTCCTCACCTGTCACAGTCATAAACAAAATACTTCTGCGGGGTCCATTACCTTCTTTAGCAGCCTGCACAAATGCCTTGGCAATAGCCAACACGCCCACCGTACCCGATCCGTCATCATCAGCACCGTTGTTGATTCTATCCCCTTCGCCACTGGAAGAAATCCCGATATGATCATAGTGAGAAGTGATCACAACTACTTCGTCTTTTTTATCGGTGCCTTCCAAAAAGCCCAGAATGTTTTCTGATTTAACTTCAGAAACAACACGTGAGATTGAATAGGTAATAGTACCTGGCTTAATTTTACTTATCTTTTTGTCGGCCGAAGCTTTCTTTAATTTGTCAAATGAAGTATTAAAAAATTTAGCTCCGGTTGCAGACGTTACAAGAAACAAACCTGAATAGCTAGCGGAGGCTTCTTGCTTTTTAAGCGAAAGTCTACCTCCAGAAAACCTTCTGAACATACCCGACATCCGGGTAAAGTCTTCTTGCTTCTCAATAACTGCCAATACTGCTTTTGTTCCTTTATCCCGGAGTTTGGTTATGACCGGATTATTCATCACAGAAGCATTTGCGTCCAGCATTATCATCACTGCTTTTCCGGTAACATCAAGTTTTTCTATTTCAGCATCAGAACCAGTACCTGCAAACACTAGCTGAATTGTACTTTTACCATCGGTTTGACCAGAGCCTGAATAAATAAATTCCTCACGCGCAAGCTCATTTAAGGAAACTATCGGGGCACCTGTAGAATACAGTGGAACGGGCTGATAATAACTTCCTGCAACTGGAGCTTTCAATCCCAGATCTTCAAAGTAAGCTGCAATAAAGGCTGCGGCCATCTTCTGCCCGCGCTTTCCAGTCTCTCTGCCCTCCATAGCGTCTGACGCCAATATGGTTAAATCCGCCTTCAAATCAGCTTCGGTAATTAAACTCGCGAATTTTACTGCGGTCGGATTTGGTTGCCCAAAACCAATGATTACAATGAACAGGGCGCCTATTAAAACAACAATTCTCTTCATATCATGTATATTAATTAAGATCGTTTGCAAGATGTAAAAATTATTTAAACCGAATCGGAAAGAATCTTTAAAAGGTACAATTGATTACGCGCACGAACTTTATTTTGATCGGGATAGGTTATATGATAGTAGGTGTTTCCGCGCAGGAAATCTGCCAGAAAGCGAAGCGCCATAATGTAAGTCATCATTTTTCCCGCAAAAGGAACAGCTTTTAACTCTTCTGCAGTCATGGTGCTTTTCATTTCAGAAAGGTAGCCCGACAACAAGGCCTCATAGATTTCTTTTCGAAAACCAATTTTTGTTACCTCCCTTTCCTCCTCACTTACCGGACTTACACATGTGCGCACCAGGTCGCCCAGATCATAAATGAAGTAACCCGGCATCAACGTATCCAGATCAATTACGCAAACTGCCTCGCGCGTAACTCTATCAAAAAGAATATTGTTGATCTTGGTATCGTTATGAGTGATGCGTTGTTTGAGTGATCCGCTCTGAATAAGCTCTGAGTATTCCTTAACCAGGTAATTAAAATTTTGAGCCAGCTCAATTTCTTCAGCAACTTCACTCTTGATATTTTCACTGGCTGTCGCCAACTCAGTCTCAAACTGTTCGTACCGCCAACTTAAATCATGAAAGCGATCCAGGGTTGGTTTATATAAATCACAATCTACTCCATTCAGGTATCGGGTAAGTTTTCCAAAACCAATCGCAGCTTCCCGTGCCTCCTGCGTAGAAGAAACAAAATCAATGGTGATAGTATTATCTATTAACGAATAAAGTCGCCACGGAAATCCGTCTTCTGCATAGACAAGTGGGTGACCATGGTTATCTGGCACGACAGCTGGAAATAAATACTCAGGATGATATTTTGAAAGATACGCTGACGCTAATCGATTATTCGTTGCAATGATTTCAGGTTTTGTGAAGACAATTTTATTCACCCGCTGCAGTACAAACTTGTTTTTGTCGGCAACCAAAAAAGTCTGATGGATATGCCCCGAACCAATGGGGGTAATAACCGCCTTTGGAGAAATTCCAAAAGCGTCCAAAACCGTCAATGGAATAATTGACTCAATCATACTCGAGAATCTACCAAAGTTTGGAAGGATAAACGCCTTGATGAACGAGATCTTTAATCTTTTGGGAGACCTCTTCCTTGTCTTCTTTGTACGTGACACCAAACCAGGTTTTGCCGCCTGGTAAAATATGAACTTTCCCGAGTCCCTGATCAATCAGTTCGCTAACCATCAGAGCAATGTAAAATTCAGCTGCAGGATTCTGATAGTTTTTTTCTACAAACTCAACAAACATCTTTTCGGTCAAATCAAATGCATCGGCTTGAAACCCCCAGCAATTCATGGATACCTGAACGTTATCATTCAACTCCTGATTGTTCTCATTCTTAGAAATGATTTTATCGCCTTCGCGAACAATAACCGTATGTTCCTTCATACTTTTCAAATAGCCTTCTGCGTCAGGCGTTGCCACACCTCGCGAAACGCTTCCGTGCTCTGACAACACATTTTTTAATGTATACCCAACCATAGCGTGGTGATGTGGCGGAGCGGTTCTGAAAAAATCAGCCAATGACTCAAAGGCTTCCTTCCCATAAAAATCATCGGCATTGATTACCGCAAACGGACCATCGATCACGTCTTTGCCACACAACATGGCATGGGTGGTGCCCCACGGTTTTTTTCTATCAACAGGTTGGTACTTAGCGGGTACAAACTTTTCGAGGGATTGAACAACGAAATGAACCTCTGCCTTGCCCTGTAGTTTTGGTAAGAATATCTCCTTGACAGTTTCTTTGATTTCTTCGCGAACAATAAAAACAACTTGGGTAAAGTCGGCCCGAAGCGCATCATACAACGAATAGTCCATAATGGTTTCGCCATTGGGGCCGAAGCCATCGATTTGTTTGATGCCCCCATAGCGGCTGCCCATGCCAGCTGCCATTACGAGTAATGAAAGTTTTTGGTCCTTTTTCAACTTGTTTGAATAAATTAAAAGTGGGTAATTACCTTTTTATTGATCAATAAAACTGTGCAAAATTAGAAGTTTACAACGGAAAGCCTAACTACCCCAACCCATGACCCAAAACCGTCCCTCCAACTACCTGATGTCTATCACCATTATTGGTGTTCTTTTCTTCATTTTTGGTTTCGTTACGTGGCTTAATAGTGTGCTTATCCCTTTCTTAAAGCAGGCTTGTGAGCTTACGGATTTTCAAGCCTACTTTGTAACACTTGCGTTCTACATTTCTTATTTCGTAATGGCTATCCCTTCATCCTACATTCTTAAGAAAACCGGGTTTACTAAAGGCATGTCAGTAGGGTTAGCGATAATGGGTGTAGGTTCTCTTATTTTTATACCCGCTGCGCAATTGCGATCCTATCCCCTCTTTCTTTTAGGTCTATTCACGCAAGGAACAGGATTGACTCTTTTGCAAACCGCATCAAATCCGTACGTGACAATTTTAGGGCCTATTGAAAGTGCCGCTAAACGAATAAGCATCATGGGTATATGTAATAAGGTAGCAGGAATGATTGGAATTTTCATTTTGGTTGAGCTACTTTTTAGTGATTCAGCAGGTCTCACTGAAAGAATACAATCATTAAGTGGAAACGAATTGGCTGCAGAACTTGATGCCTTAGCATCAAGAGTTATCGCACCGTATACTGTTATGGCAATTATTCTATTTGTCTTGTCTTTAATGTTATTAAAAGCACCGCTACCTGAAATCAATCCAGAAGATAACAGTGCTACTGACCAGAGCAGCCAAAAGAAAGAATCAATTTTTGACTTCCCGCACTTGATGCTTGGTGTGCTCTGCCTCTTTATGTACGTTGGAGTTGAGGTGATTGCGATCGATACCATTGGTTTGTATGGTCAGTACCAAGGCTTTGATTTGATCACATCGGGTAAGTTTGGAATTTACAGTTTAATTGCTCTGGTGGCTTGTTATTTATTGGGAATAGCAGTTATGCCTAAATATATTTCTCAGCGAAATGCGCTTATTGTAAGTGCAGCGTTGGGAATTGTGTTTACGATTTGCACATTGTTAACAGACGGTGGGGTGTCAATCGCATTTGTTGTTTTGTTGAGTTTTGCAAATACACTTATGTGGCCATGTATTTGGCCATTGGCTCTTGATAAGTTAGGAAGATTTACAGAAACCGGTTCAGCCTTATTGATTATGGGCATAGCGGGTGGCGCAATTCTACCTCTTGCATATGGAGCCATTAGTGATATCACCAATAGACAAACGGGTTATATAATAATGATACCCTTGTATCTATACATACTTTACTATGCCATGAGGGGTTATCGGGCCGGAAAAACTGTATGAAGACTTTGATAACTATAAGCATCCGAACAGTAATAGCTTTAGTAATACTATTGACTGTCTTCGCAGCTTGCAAGAATCAAGAAGCTAAAACCGAAAAGCAGATTCGGGTAATTTTTGATACCGATACTAATAATGAATTGGATGATCAGCATGCGTTAGCCTATCTGTTATTTAATCAAGCTACTTTTAAAATTGAAGGTATTACCATCAACACCACCTCCAGCGGAGGTAACATTGAAAAGCAGTATGCAGAGGCAAAACGAGTACTGCAACTTTGTGCTGCCGATACGTTGCCGGTATTGAAAGGTGCTGACAAGTCATTTCAAGAGATATTGCTTACAATTGATTCCGTGATTTATGACGGCAAAGACGCTGTTGATTTGATGATCGCACAGGCTCATAAACCAGCTGAAGATAAACTACTGATATTGGCTGTTGGTAAACTTACCACCGTTGCGCTGGCAGTAGCAAAAGATCCTGCTATTGCAAAACGAATTCGGTTGGTGTGGCTGGGATCCAATTATCCCGAACCCGGTGAACACAACCAGAATAATGATACCATTGCGATGAACTATCTGCTTAACAGTGATATTGATTTTGAAATGGTTACGGTGCGTTATGGCAAACCCAGCGGAACAGATGCTGTAAAAATAACTCAGCAAGAAGTAAATAAAGTAATGCCCGGCCTGGGCCCACGCATTGCTACTCCGGTAACCGGAAGACATGGTGGCGAGTTTTATTGCTTTGGTGATTACTCTGTAAATCTTTTTGAACACATTGACTATCATGGCGACCCACCATCACGGCCATTGTTTGATATGGCTGCTGTGGCGATTGTAAAGAATCCGGCCTGGGCCGAGCAACATTCTATTCCGGCACCGATCTTTGTCAACAATCAATGGGTTGAGCGACCAACAAATAAGCGAAGTATGATGGTTTGGGAGAATTTTAAGAGTAAAGAGATCATTGATGACTTCGTTGCCTCTTTTTCACAACAAAATTAGTATTGAAGCATTCTGTTTATCGCTGCTGTTACAAATAAATTACGTTGCTCGTAATTACCTCTGACTAATAAGTAAGGAATATTTCTGATTTCAAGTTCATGTTTAAATATTTCGAACATACCTTGACGTTTCTCACCCAAATCCCGCATTCCATCCGCTACCCACGGCACATCGATATCAAACAAAAAATATTGATCATACGAAATCTTTTTCTCCAATTCGTATAACACGTTCGGCACTACGCCTAAATAATGGCGACAATAAATCTGGGTGGTGATGAGATCCGTATCGCAAAACAAAATTTTATTGGCTGTTTTTGATTTCTCTTGTACACGATCCGCATAGGCATAGCCAATTTTAATAATGTCTTCTACTGTAAACTCATTGGAATTCACAATCTCGCGGGCTACCTCGGGAACAAATTCAGTTTGATACTGCGTTGCCAGTTGTTTTGTCATTACTGATTTGCCCGTACTCTCCGGTCCATAAAAACAAATCTTCTTAACAAAATAGGGTCGCACTACTTCTGGAATAAATTCCCACCAGGTAAATGGCTTCTCACGAATAAGCGTAGCCGATACGGGAATTTGAGTTCGGGCGGGATCAAAAGGAATATGCAAGGCCCCCAGATGTTCGTCCAAAAAAGTACCATACTCTTCTGAACTTACCATCACATCAATTTTTCCATACTGTCGTTTTAAGAAATCTGCCCAGACTTTCGTGCGCTCTGGCCACGCAAGGGATTCATCGTCAAAATCATCCTTTACTACTGCTGGCTTTATGTTGGGTTCGTGCTTGAAAATTTCCTGGAGCCAGGAAAAACGTAGCGCATGTGGTATGGGATCTGTCTCAGTGTAACTCATAGAAACAATCAACTCATCGCAATGTGTAGCCGCAAAACGAATCAACCCAATGTGCCCGGCATGAACGGGCATAAACTTTCCGATGACAATGCCCCTTTTCATGCTGCTGTTTTTGAATATGACTTATACTCGCGCCACCAATTCCAGAAACCAAAAGTAGCAATGATGCAAAAGACAAAATACATCAGGCTATAAAACCTTATGTCGCGTATGAAATATACATATGTAGCCACTACATCCACGAGAACCCAAATCACCCAACATTCCACACGTTTTTGAATCATTAAAAAGGTAGCCATTACGCTCATGACTGTTATGAATGAATCCAAATACGGAGATGCACTGGGTTTTGTAAAAATAAGTGGAAACCATTCGTGCAGGTTGCTTGCAAACAGCGCCATGACCATCGTACCCGCTACGCTGATCAAACTGTAGAGAATAAGTTTGCGATATGGCAAAAAAGAAATTTTTAGTTGCTTCGCCTTGTCTTCTTCACCCGGTTTAGGGTGAGCCCAACGCCACCAGCCCATTACGTTGGTAACGAAAAAGAAAACCTGCAAAAACATATCCGGATAAAGCTGCACCTGGAAGAAAAGAAAAAATGAAAGCGTAACATTTATTAAACCCAAGGGCCAACTCCAGATATTGGCGAGGGACGAGAGCACCACTGCGATAACTCCAGTAAGTAAACCAAAAAGCTCAAGGTAACTTATGGAGTAGCCTAAAACGGTGAAAAGAATTTTATCGATGTCAAAAAAACTCATAGTTGTATCGCACCGCAAAATAATCTAATATTAATTAATCGGAGAGTTAATCGTAAAGCCTATATCAATAAATCCGTTATTAATTATCACCTGATAATTAATACATTTAGCCAAATAAACCGAATTGTAACTATGGAGAAAGAGCAGCAAGAAGAAATTAAACTTGTTTCCTACCCCGAGAGACTGATTCGAATTATTCCCTTGCCTACCTGGCTGGCGTGGGTAATTTTCTGGCAGATTCTTTTTTTTATCGACTACCTGATTAATTGGAATGCTCCTGAACAGGAATCACACATGAGTGTATTTGCCGGAATCAGTTTATTTTTTGCTTCGGTTTGTATCGTGATAAGCTACTGCGCACATGTGTTAATTAAACTTTTTCCTCAACTCGCCCGATTCATTGAAGAGGATAAAGAAAAACTGACACGCTGGTATGAGAGTAAATTAAAATCATGCTATGAAGGTATTTGGCCGCTTGTATTCGGTGTAATAATTTCGATTGCAGCTATAGTTTCGATCTATCCATTGGTTTCAAACCTCACATCCTCCCAGGGTTCTCTGTTGTACTATCGTTTAAGCTATCTAGCTCTCGGTTTTTTCTTTCTGGGAATCTCTCTTTGGGCGTTGATCAAGGTAGCTTTAATTCCTATGGAGCTAACGCGCATGAAAGTAAAAGTTAGCATCAACCAGTTTTCAGGAAATGGATTGCAGGCGCTGGGTTCTTCCTTTCTTAAAATGTCATTGTCAATAGCAGTGAGTTTTATACTCATTGTTGCTACTTCAATAGTGGCTCCTTTCGAGAAAAATCTGATTGTCTTGATTTGGTTGGGAGTGGCTGCTTTACTCATTTTCGGATTTTTCCTGCTCCCACAAATAGGAATTCACCGGGTAATGCTACATGAAAAAACAAATCGGATGTCCAGCTTCACCCATCACCTGGAAGAAGCGATGGATCGTACGCTAAAAAATCCTTCGGCAGAAAACATGCAACGACTGAAAGAATTGTTCGAGGTGCAGAATCACTTGAAAGGAATGAACGAATGGCCCTTCGATTTTAATTCGGTGTGGCAACTTTTAACCGCTTTAATTATTCCAATTATATTGGCAGCTATTGAAATTCTCTTTAAATCCTGATACAGATATTCTTCGCCTCCGTAAAAAACCGAAGCGCCTCCCATCCTCCTTCACGACCGACTCCGGATTGTTTCATTCCTCCAAAGGGTGTTCGTAAGTCACGGAGCAACCAACAGTTTACCCAGATTATTCCACTCTTAACTTGGTGGGCTACCCGATGCGCACGCTTCAGGTTGTCAGTCCAGATAGTTGCGCTTAATCCATACGCATTGGAATTTGCGTAAGCAACGGCTTCCTCCTCCGTGTCAAATGGCATAATAGTAACAACAGGTCCAAAAATTTCTTCCTGGTTGGTACGGCACTGCTGATCAAGACCAACAATCACGGTAGGTTCTACAAAGTAGCCATTCGCACACCGACCTAAAAGTGTTACTCGTTTTCCACCACATAAAACTTCTCCACCTTCTTGCTTTGCCAGATCGATATAAGAAAGAACTTTATTCATGTGCCCTTCGCTGACCAACGCTCCAACACGGGTTTTTTCTTCCAGGGGATCACCTACCGTAAGTTCTTTTGTGCGCTTTACAAATTCATTCACAAACTTTTCATAAATACCTCGCTCTACCAAAATGCGCGACCCACATAAACAAATTTCACCCTGATTCGAAAAAGATGATTGAATGGAAGTGCTTACGGCATTTTCAAAATCACAATCTGCAAAAATGAGATTCGGATTTTTACCACCCAACTCCAGCGAAAGTTTTTTAAACATGGGGGCAGCGGTTGCTGCAATGGTCTTTCCGGTAACAGTTCCACCGGTAAAAGAAATGGCTGATACACCTCGATGTTCGACAATGGCTTGCCCTACTTTGTTACCCAGACCATGGACAATGTTTAACACACCGGCTGGCAATCCCGCTTCGATACAAAGTTTTGAAAACATAAAGGCCGTCATGGGTGTAAGCTCTGAGGGCTTTGCGACTACCGTGCATCCTGCAGCCAGTGCCGGAGCGATTTTCCATGTAAATAAATACAATGGCAAATTCCACGGTGAGATACAACCTGCCACACCAATGGGAGTTCGGGTTGTATAATTAATCGCTTCGCCTTCCATCAAATGCGATTCGGAGTTCATATGCATTGAAGCCGTAGCATAAAACCGCATATTGGCTGAGGCTCTTGGTATGTCTACTGACTTGGCAAGTTTCAGTGGTTTTCCCTGATCAATACTTTCTGCCAAGGCAAGTTTATCTAAATCGCGATCAATAAGATCTGCGATCTTCAAAAGAATGGAAGTTCGTTTTGATAAAGGCATGGCAGACCAGGCAGGAAAAGCAGAGTGCGCTGCATCAACTGCCTTAGTAACATCTGAACTATCCGAATCTGGCAAGGTTGAATAAGGAGCACCCATGGCTGGATTAAAATTTTCCAGAAATTTTCCGGAAGCTGGTTCAAGAAGTTTACCCTCTATATAATTAAGTATTCGATCCATCAACTTTCACTCAACTTACTTCTTTGTAATCTTAAACTCAACTCTCCTGTTTCGTTCTCTATTTTCAGGAGTATCATTAGCGGCAATGGGTCGCGTAGCGCCATAACCTTTTCCTGCAATGCGATCTTTAGGAATTCCTTTGCTCTCAAGATATGATTTAACTGCCAGAACCCGATTCTCAGAAAGTTTCATAAGCGCATCCTTATTGCCCACATTGTCTGTATGCCCACTTAAATCAATCCTGATAGTTGGATTGTCCGTCATAATTTCAACTAACCTGTCAAGCTCAGGATAGGATTGAGGTTTCAAATTGGGTTTTCCTATTTCAAAAAATACGTTGTTCAACGCAACACTTTCGCCCACTTCAATAGGCACCAGCAATAAATCCTTTTCCAGTTCTTTATATTTTAGAACAGAAGCTAGCTCCATATTTTCATTGACGGAAAAGAACCCTTTTGCAACAGCACGAATACCATAATTTTTTCCTTTCGTTAATGCTATCCGATACGACCCGGTTTTGGGATCCGAAATCGCTTCTCCAATTTCTTTTTGTGCAGATAAATCTTCAAAGAAAATATCAGCTTGAATGGGTTCCCTGGTTTTGGCATTCAACGTGCGTCCCAGCAATAACACAACCGGGTCTGGTTTAATGGCTTCCGGTAGTTTTATCTTCACAAGATCAGAAGCACCATAGGAGTTTCGATCACTGACCATGTAGGCATAATCCGCAGCAGCAGAAACTGTGTAGTAGGCATCAAATCCGGAAGTGTTAATCTCTGGCCCAAGGTTTACAGGCTCCGTCCAAGAAGTCCAGGATTCGCCATTGCGCTTGCTCATGTAGATATCATAACCTCCATAGCCGGGCCGGCCATTGGAAGCGAAATAAAGTGTGCGACCATCGGCTGCCAGAAATGGCGATATCTCATCATTCGCGGTATTAATTTTACTACCTAAATTAATGGGAGCCGACCAATTCCCTTGTTCATTCTGAATAGTCACATAAACATCTTTCTCTTTATTCTCAGGATTGGCATTGTAAAATAAATTCTGTTTCAGCTTAGCTGTAAACAACAACGCTTTTCCATCAGCCGATAAATTACCTTCCATATTTTTCGATTCATTCTTAAACCGAACGTTAAGATATTCTGGTTCGGACCAACCGTCACCAGTTTTTCTTCGAACCTGAAATCCATCAAGGCGGCAAAACAACAGCATATTATTATCTGCACTGATGGCGGCCAGGTTGTTCGCTTCTTTATTATTTATAGGAGGTCCCATATTTTTACTCTTCGACCACGTAACGCCATCCGTGCTGGTAGTCACCCAAATGTCCTCACCGTCCTCTTTACCACCGATATTATCAGGCGATAGCTCGCGGCCAAATAAAATCATCTTGCCATCGGTTGTGATGTGCGGGCCAAGATCATCATAGGGTGAGTTAACGTTAGGGCCCAGGTTTTCTTTTTTTAATCCCGAGGTGAGGTTGGGCGGTAAATTAATCTTTACATCATGCCTGAAAATAAAATTATCAATTTCCAATACCATGTCGGTGTAATTGATGAATCCCATTTTAGTTCCATACAATGGCAACGGTTCAGTATTCGCAAACTCCTCACCATTGATTGAGTAATACCACCTTCCTTTTCGTTGCTCTACTTTCAGTATATTTTCCTGACCCAGCGGTTTAATTTTTTTGTGCTCTACCCATTGATTTATTTTCTCAATTTTTTCTGGACTTTTTATTTTGTAATACCCATTTGATGAAATTATTAATTCATGATACTTGCCGCCTCCGTCATCACCCCACAGTAAGCCAAATCCATTGTTATCACTGCCGGATTTTTGAACAAATGATGCTTCGATCACAAAGTCTTTCTTTTTATCCATGTAGGGATTGATGGTTGTGAATCGTCCGTTATCTTTTTGTGTGGTAACAAAAACATATTTACCTTTTTCAATTTTGATTGAGTAATTGTCACCCGTTCCCGTCCACCAACCATGATTGTTGGTACTCGTGAATTCATCTTTAATGAAGATCGGAGGCTGACCCACTGCAGATAATCCATAAATTAGCAACGGCCAAAAACAAATCAGTTTCATCCAAAAAAATATTATTTCACTAAACTATAAACTTCCCGTCCGGCCGCCATCCACCGGCACGTTGATCCCATTAATGTAACCTGCAGCCGGGCTTGCCAGAAACGCAACTGCGGCTGCCACTTCGTGGGGTTCTGAAATTCTACCAACAGGTACTTCAGCAATCATCTCACGTTTTATTTCATCATAGGATTTTCCCGCCTTCTCCGCTTTGCTTTTAATCAATGAGTCTAATCGACCCGTCATGGTTGAGCCCGGCAAAACATTGTTAACCGTAATGCCAAACGGAGCCAACTCGAGCGATAACGTCTTTGCCCAATTGGCAACTGCCCCGCGTGTTGTATTGGAAACTCCCAATCCCTTCAGTGGAACCTTCACTGAGGTAGAAATAATGTTAATAATTCTTCCATACGCAGCATGTTTCATTCCATCTATCACAGCCTGTACCAAAATCTGGTTACAGATCAGATGACTGGTGAATGCTTTGATAAATTCTTCGGGCGCAGCATCAATCGCTTGCCCAGCTGGTGGGCCACCGGTATTATTGATTAGAATGTGAACCGGGTTATCCTTAACAAACTTTTCAATAACAGCTTTAAGTTGATCCGGATTATTAAAATCAGCTACCAGATAGTTATGAACCTGACCGGCCTGTGTGGGCAGTTCTTTTACTACTGCTTTTAGCGACTCCTCATTCCGCGAAAGCAAGGTTACCGTAGCACCTAAGAGAGCCAATTCACGAGCCGAAGCTTTTCCTATGCCTTGGGTGCTACCACAGACCAGAGCAGTTTTGCCGGTAAGGTTGAGATTCATAGTTAAACATTGTTAACCAAAGATGGCTTAAATAACCTACCCTTCAGTTTCCCACGCCATTTTATTTAAAAATAAAATAGGTTAAGGACAATTCTATATGTCGCTCGGTAAGCTTACCACTATTATTATAAACCGATTTGTAAATAGAAAATTCGGCTGGTACGTTCCAATTATCATTAAGACCGGAGAAGTACATATCTTGCAGTGACTTTTTATAGCGAAAAGTAACCTTTGCGCGATTCAGTATTATGCCAGCTTCGATAGTCGAAAATAAATAGCTCTTTTCTCCATAGTTCTTAATGTTCCGGTTGTCTTCATAGGTATTTATTCCAAAACCAAACGTCTCTTCTACGGTTAGTTCATAAAGAGAAGCATCTAACAAAATATGATTAGAGATACCTGCCCCTACAAAGAATGAAAAATTTTCTTCTAACGGTTGCGGCTGAATATTAAGCCGAAAGATTAGTGGTACCTTTAAATATCGGGTTTCGTAATTGGATATAACAGGGCGCTGTTCCCCTGTTATAAATGTATAGTAAGTACCATCCTGGTATCCATTCTTAAGATATGAAAGGCCGCTTCCAACTGAAAAATAAACAGGTTTGAGTTTACCCCTAAATACCCATTCTGCATCTAAGCCTATAGTGACTTGTTGTTTTGGCTTAAATCTGACATCGGTTTCCGGATCATCAAACTGGCCGAGTACAGTATTATTAAATCCTAAACTAATACCAGCACGAAATTGAGCCTGGGCTACGTGTGCTACACACAAAACTACTGATAGAATAAAAAAATGCTTCATAACTAATTTCCTAACATAATAAATGCACCCCAGAAAAATGGATGCGGGTATTTTTTACGCACTTCTAACTGAGCTTGTCGAAAAGATTTTACCGTTTCGGACTGGTTTGCCCAGGCGCGATAAAAAGAATTCATCAGTTCGCTTGTGGCAGCATCATCAACTTTCCATAAAGACATAAGTAAATTTTTGGTTCCTGCGGAAATCATTGCGCGTTGCAATCCATAAACACCTTCACCGTTTCTTATTTCTCCAAGACCTGTCTCGCAAGCGGACAACACAACCAATTGAGTTTCCCTTAAATTAAGAAGAGATGCTTCGTAAGCGGTTAGTATTCCATCCTGACCATCATCAAGTTTGCTGCTTACACCAGCCAGCAGTAATCCAGACCTGATCATCGGATTAATAGTACGAGTGGAGTCGCCTATAAAAAATCCATGAGTAGCAATGTGAAGTAATGAAGGACTATTAACAGCCTTTAAGCTTTTTTCAGTTGCCAATTCAGCCTGAAAGCGTTGTACTTTCCAGTTACTATTCGTTAATACCTGTTCGGCAAGGTCAATTTCCTCTTCTGTTCCAGGCAGGTCAGAAAAGTTCTGGTCTTTTAATGAAACCAACTCTTCGTTTTGCAAACTCCTGACATTGGCAGTTTGTGCATCTGAAATTGTTGCGCTATAACTGGGCCTGCCAAAAAGAGCAGCTGTTTTTGAAACGTTGGCATTTCTATTTATTAACAAATCCGAAGTGTTGGTAAGATATACCAACTCCAACTCATCAATCAGGAATTTTTTTGTTGTTGGATTGAAGATTGTATTCAGATTGATCTGACTAAATACACCATCTGGTGATAAATAAATTCGCTTTGGCTGATCCAAATGCGAATGAAAGGGTAACCAAAGTTTATCATAAGACAAATTATCTTCAGAGCGGGAAAGAATGGCATTGCGATAAAATCGCGCTGATCTTGTTTCCAGATCCTTTGCATTATCTATAACAAAGCACTTCAGTTTATCACCCAGTTTATTCACCAACATCAGGTAGGACACCTCGTTTGTAGAAACCTCTGGCCTGGCAGGGTCAAGCCCTTCTACCCTGATTATTTCTATTGCATACTCCCGATCAGAAAGCTTAGCATTAATCTGTTTCCAATCAAAATCAGTTATCTGGCTTGTGGGTATTTTAAGTGCAAGTTCTTTGTCCAGTGCCTCAACCTTCCGGGTAAGATCAAGCACATCATTTTCAGCATTCTTTAAATAATAGGAAGCAGAGAGTTGTGTTCGTGCCTTCTCCCATTCATTAAAAAGACCAATCAACTGGGTATCGCCACTATTCAAAATTTTATTTTTCCGCTCATTGGTGGTTCCCAATAATAAGGCCTTCATGTTAAGCTGATTATTATAAGCTACTTCATATAACTCATATTGGTCACCTTTGCCTTGATTATGGCATATTAAAAGAAAGGCGTTAAAAATCTCTATATCATGTTTTAAAGTGTAGTAAAATTTTTCTCGTTCATACTCGCTAAGCTTAATAAAATTACTGACAATATACTTTTGATAGCTTTCAATTAATTTTTTAAAACTGCTGGCAGCCTCAGGCATATTGTTACTAAGCCAATGTAAACGCGCCTGCGTAAGTTGTAGCTTAAAGCCTACTGGGCCTGTTGATTCGATGGTGGGCAAATAATCCTGAGCCCGATTAAGATAAAGTTGCGCTTTTTTGAAATCGCCCTTTAATAATTCATTACGCGCAAACACATCGAATATTCGGGCGGTTTCAGCTTGCTGGGCAACTTTAGTTCCATATTGTTCGCGTCCAGCTGATGTTTTGGCCAACAAGACACTATACAAATCAACTTCTTCGGCACGATTTGTAATCAAACCAATCTCAGTAAGATCGTTGTAAATAATCCGATAAATATAATCATAATTATAACCCGTGGTGGATGCTGTCTTTAAAATGACAAGTGCTTGCGTATGATACTGATATGCCTGTTCATAATTTTTCCTGCTAAACTCAATTGAACCCAAGCCTGCAAGTGAAATAGCTCTGTGAACACTTGTTTTATTAAAATAATTGTCGCGCAATGTCTTTGATTCACGAAACAATTGTTCAGCCTTATTAAGGTTACCAATACTTATATAGAAAAAACCGAGGCGGTCATAAGCATCAAAGTAAGTTCGTTGCGAGTGTATTGAACCCAGATAATAGCTCTTGCTTATTAGCGGTAATAGTTTTTTTGTTTCATCAAGCGCCTCCATAAACATCTGCTCCGCCTCGGGTAACAACCCTTGCCGTTGATAGTTTTCACCAAGCATAAGCTGGTAATAGATGGTATGATCTTTTGTGCCCTTTTGTTTACTTTCATTTAATGCGGAAACAAGAATCTGTTCTGTTTTACTGAAGGACTTAGATCGATAAAGGCTCATTATGTTCTGCTGCAATTTGCCTTTTTGAGCAAAAGCCTGAACACTCAGTAGTAAAAATGCTGCTAAAATATACTGTCTCATTTTAATCGGTAACCAACGTGAATTCCATATATGAACTTAAAAACTGATCCATCACTATTCAAAAAAATTGAATCGCTTCCGGTTAACTCCCAGTTTCGGATTAAATCGCCTGTTCCTCGATTTGTTAAATTAAAACTTACGTGACCGCCAAAAACGATTCGGTTGAGAGCAAAGGTTAAACCATATCTCAAGTTAATGCCTACCCGAGGCAGGTAAGGAGCAACATTACCTTCATCCTGCGTTACAACACTACTGTTGGGATCTTTGTAGGATTCCTTCAATGAAGCAGAAACTACATAATACGGAACCAGCCCTATATCAGTATAGAATGCATTTCTATTCCGATTATTGATTCTTAGCAAAAGCGGGAATGAAACAAGCGCTTGCTTAAGTTCGCTTGAACCTGCAATACCCGGTTCTTGATATACGGTATGATATTGATTAAACGCCATTCCTGAATAAATATACAATTGGCCTGACAACCGCCTTTCAATTGCCAGTTCAATACCCGGCTGATTGAACTTTGTCAGATATCCGATGGGAGTACCATCCTCTGAATAATCCCATTCCAACGCCAACTCTGAAGCCCCTTGAATTGTACCCGTAAGGTACACTCTGGTTTGAGCATGACTTACTTGAAACAAGTAACAACTGAAAAAAACTAAAATGATGTGTTTCAACATAGCGAAGAAAAAAATTGAACTGAATTATGATGGTACTGAGTCTGTATATAAATTTTCGCTTCCAAGAAACATAATAATTAGTAAATTGCAAATACCTTACAAATAATCAGAAAAAATTTATGGCCATTCGTAAACCTTTCAACGTAAAGCAATGGATCACCGAAAACCGCGATCTTCTTAAACCACCCGTAGGAAATAAAAATCTTTATGCCGATGCCGGTGATTACATCGTGATGATTGTTGGCGGGCCCAATGCCCGAAAGGATTTTCATTTTAATGAGACCGAAGAATTGTTTTATCAACTGGAAGGCAACATCAATGTACGCATCCAGGAAGATGGCAAGGCCGTAGATATTCCCATCAAAGAAGGAGAAATGTTTCTGCTTCCGGCTAATGTGCCACACCGGCCCGAACGACCTGCCGGCTCCGTGGGCTTGGTGATAGAATGTAAACGTCCGGAACAAGATGTGCTGGATGGATTGCAATGGTATTGCGATGCCTGCAATTATAAATTACATGAATATCGGTTTCATCTCGATAATATCGAAAAAGATTTTCTTCCACGCTTCCGCGAATTTTATGGATCCAAAGAATTACGCACCTGCAAAAACTGCGGCACCGTAATGGAAACTGATCCTCGATTCGTTTAACCAACCTTATATTGAGCATTACGTGTAATGAAATTTGAAAACTCGCTGGCCTTTGCCCGGAAACTTGATAAACAGGATTTATTAAAATCATTTCGTCAACAGTTTTATCTTCCTAAAGTAAATGGCAAGACCGCTATTTACCTTACGGGAAATTCTCTTGGCTTACAACCCAAAGTTGCAAAAGCATCAATTAATCAGGAGCTCAACGATTGGGCCACGTTGGGTGTTGAAGGACACTTTCACGCCAAACGTCCCTGGCTTTATTATCATAAGTACAGTAAAAAAGTGTTGGCGCGATTAGTAGGTGCAAAACCTGATGAAGTTGTTTCTATGAATCAACTTACCATCAATTTGCATTTGATGATGATATCTTTTTACAGGCCAACAAAAACCCGGTATAAAATTCTTACTGAAGCCGGTGCATTTTCGTCTGATCAATATGCGTTTGAATCTCAGCTCCGGTTTCACAACATTAATCCTGAAGATGGTCTGATTGAACTCAAACCAAGACCCGGAGAGTTTACACTGCGCACGGAAGATATTGTACAGGCCATTGAAGATCATAAAGAAGAGTTAGCACTTGTTCTCTTTGGTGCAGTTCAATATTACTCAGGTCAATTCTTTAATACTAAAGAGATTACACTTGCGGGTCACCAGGCTGGTGCTTATGTGGGCTTCGATTTAGCACACGCCATTGGAAATGTGCCTTTGAAATTACATGATGAGGGCGTTGACTTTGCCGTGTGGTGTAGTTATAAATATCTCAACTCAGGCCCGGGTGGAATAGCCGGGGCTTTTGTTCATGAGAAGCACGCTACTGATTTCAGTTTACCCCGCTTAGCGGGCTGGTGGGGCCATGATGAAGAGGCACGTTTTCAAATGAAGAAAGGGTTCATCCCTATGCCCGGTGTAGATGGCTGGCAGCTTTCAAACTATCCTATTATTTCAGGTGCAGCGCATCTTGCTTCGCTGGATTTATTTGAAAAGGCTGGAATAAAAAATTTGCGCAGGAAGAGTTTACAGCTAACCGGCTTTATGGAGTATTTACTGAAATCAATTCCTGCTGCAGATGAATTATTCGCCATCATCACGCCTTCAGAAGTAAATGCGCGGGGTTGCCAGTTGTCATTGCTGATGAAGAAGGATGGTAAAAAAGTATTTAAGCAAATTACAAAAGCCGGAGTGATTGCAGACTGGCGCGAGCCCGATGTAATTCGTGTGGCACCAGTGCCAATGTACAATAGCTTTGAAGATGTGTTTCAATTTGTTGAGATCTTTAAAAAGGCATTGGGTCGACTAAAAAGAGCATGACGAAAAATCAAAATTTAAAAATCTCTGCGCCTTAGCGCCTTCGCGGTAATTATTCAGCCCTAAACCAAGGAACTAGAAATGAACAAATCAAAACATATAGCAATTGCCGGAGCTGGCTTAGTGGGGTCCTTACTTTCAATCTACCTGGCCAAACGAGGCTATCAGGTTTCTGTTTTCGAACGGAGAGGAGATATGCGGAGCAGTGGTTACGAAGGTGGCCGTTCCATTAATCTCGCATTAAGCAACCGCGGCATTCGCGCATTAGATGAAGTGGGCTTGGCAGAAGAAATAAAAAAAGTTGCTATTCCGATGCATCGTAGAGCCATGCACGATCGCGAAGGTAATCTCACCTATCAGCCCTATGGTAAAGAAGGACAATTCATTAACTCCGTTTCGCGCGGTGCACTGAATATTGTATTAATGAATAAGGCCGAAGAATTGGGAGTAGAATTTAATTTCCAACATCGGATAACTAAAGTTGATCTGGAAAGCACTACCCTAACAACAATCGACAGTCAACTGTCGACAGTCGACCGCAAGTTCGATTTAATCATTGGTTCTGATGGTGCCTTCTCTGCTGTGCGCGGAGCGTTGCAGTTTACCGATCGCTTTGATTATTCACAAGACTATATCGATCATGGTTACAAAGAACTTCATATTCCGCCCGGAGCGGCCGGAGCATTTAAACTAGAAAAGAATGCGCTCCACATCTGGCCCCGCGAGAGTTTTATGATGATTGCCTTGCCCAATCCGGATGGAAGCTTTACGTGCACATTATTTTTTCCGTTTGACGGAAATCCTTCTTTCAGTAAACTTAAAACAGACGCTGAAGTAAGTATGTTTTTTGAAAGCACGTTTACGGATGCTGTTGAACTCATGCCCACACTGCTTGAAGATTACAATACCAACCCCACCTCTTCGCTGGTTACAGTGCGATGCTATCCGTGGGTAAAAAATAACACGTTGCTAATTGGCGATGCCGCACATGCTATCGTTCCCTTTTTTGGTCAGGGTATGAATGCTGGTTTTGAGGATTGCAGAATTTTAAATGAACTTCTCAATCAGTTTAATGATGACTGGAAAAAAGTTCTTCCAGCGTTTCAGCAAAGTCGAAAACAAGATGCCGATGCAATCGCACAACTCGCCCTTGATAACTTCATTGAAATGCGCGACCTGGTGGCCGATGCCGATTTTCTACTGAGAAAAAAAATCGAAGCCCGTTTACATCAACTGTATCCCACCCAATGGATTCCGCTTTATTCCATGGTAACCTTTCACGACTCCATGCCTTATTCGACTGCCTATGAAACCGGACAAAAGCAAAAGAAAATTATGGATGAAGTAATGAAACAACCGGGTATTGAAAAAAACTGGGAGTCGTTGGATTTTAAAGCAATCGTTAAATCACTTATATAAGCGTGGGGCTGATAAAAAAAGTCAAACTGTCATCGCGGCCCTGGAGCCGCGATCCAGTGAAGAATACACAATTCGGGATTCCGGGTCAAGCCTGCCTTTGCCGAAGCGGCTACGCGCAGGCAGGCCCGGAATGACACTTCGATTGATGTTTTGACTTTTTGATTAGCACCACACCTTAAGCATCAATCCTAAGTTTGTATTCATCATAGCGCTGCAGCACTTCTTTGACGTATTTAACAGGACCATCGCAGCGGCAATAACCAACGGTTACAAGCGGATCGCGAAAATATTTCGGGTCTGCCTTCTTAAGAAGAAAATATTCTACGTTGTCGTTCCACACGGTTGGATCTTTTCCATATTTACGCGTGAGTTTTTGTGCATCGCGTACATGCGAAAGACCAACATTGTAGGAGGCTAAAATAAATTTTATTCGCTCCTCCGGATCCGGAACGCTCTTGGACCATTGCGTATCCAGAAATTTCAAAAATTTAATACCCACCGTTATGTTTTGAGCCGGGTCCCACAAATTGCTCACCTTAAAAAATTCTCCAGTCTCTGGCATTACCTGCATGAGCCCGATGGCTCCGGCCCACGACTTCACCTGCGGGTTAAAGTTGGATTCCTGGTACGCAACCGAGGCAATCAAGCGCCAGTCCCAGCCAATCTTCTCCGCTTCTTTTTTTAGCTGCTCATCAAAGGGTGAAAGTTGCTTGCCCGCCAACGAAGAATAGTCACTCGTAATTCTTGCCTCGGTTAAACGTGGGCTCTCAAAATATTTTTTATAGATCACCCTAAATGTTCCGGTTCGCTTTACCTCTTTCATCCAGCTATTAAGTTCGTTTAATAAGTCGGGAGAATTTTTGCGAACCGCCCAGGCAATTTGTTGTGGCAAACTAAGTACCGTCTTGATGTCGAGGTTGGGAAAATAAAAGGAGTTAACCATGGCAATGGTTTGATCGGTGACAGTATACTTTATTTCGCCTGTAGCAACTTTGCGAATGAGTGATTCCGTCTCAGCGCTTGCGCTATCTTCTACTATTTTGATTTCGCCACCCACTTCGCTGGATAAATTAACCATGCGTTCTTTAAAAGAGGATCCTTGCATGACGTGCACTTGCTTACCAATGAGTGCTGCCGGATTGCGGATTAATTTCTTTTCAACAAGTTGTGGTGGTTGCATACGCCAATTGGCGGGTTTCTTTTGAACCAGCACCTGATGCGTGTTGAAATGAGTCTCTGTAAAAGCAAGATAGTTCAGTCGCTCCTGCGTGATGGTAAGCGGAAACGCCAAGATGTCGCCTTCTCCTTTGTTCAGCATATCAATGGATTGCTCAATGCCTGTTACAAGCTTGATCTTCAAACCAACCTTGAGATGATCAGTGAGGCGTTTGAGCAATTCATACTCATAGCCCATGGTTCGGCCTTTGTAAATAAAATAACTGATGGAATTGTTATCCAAAAGAGCGACCAGATACCCACGCTTGCGAATGGCATCCAGGTCAAGATCAACTAAGGGTTCTTTTGCAAAACTCTCTTCACTGTTCAATTTGCTACAAGCAACCAGGCAGGAAAGCGCTAAAACAAGAGAAAAAAGCCAGCCACCGCTTCGGGTCATAAATTGAAGATACGGTTTCCGCCCTAAATAAAAAAAGGCCCCGAAGGGCCTCTTTTGTTGGAATTTAATTGTCAACTACTAATTGAAGATGTAACGAATACCTAATTGCATCTGCCATACATCACCTAAGGTAGTCCGGGTTCCATAGGTGGAAGTAGGAAGAGCGCCATTTACAGCACTAAATCTGTATTGAGGTACACCGGCTGTTACACCTCTGAATTCAAGAGGGCTGGAGTTGATAATTCTATCACCCACACCCCAGTTATTATTAATCATGTTTCCAAAATTAAAAATATCAGCACGCAATTGAATCGTGTTACGCTTTCCTTTTACGTCAACAAAGAAATCCTGGACAAAAGATAAATCCACGCTACTTACCCAAGGCATGAGTACGCCATTACGTTCTGTATATTGCCCTCTGCGTGAGCTTAAATACTCGTCTTGATTAATATAAGCCTCGAATGCGGCAGACTGATCAGCGGCAGTGAAGGTTACAGGGTTACCTGATACAGTAATCGTGTAATTTTGAAAGTTCATTTCGCTGGCATCTCTGGGAACATACATCAGATCATTGCTAAAGAGTTGATCTCCGTTCACGTCACCATTAACACGGTATGTAAATCTTCCCTGATTTCGAGCTTCAAAAAACAATGATAATTGTGAAGCAAAGTGCCCTGCATACTCCTTGCGGTAAGAAAGAGCCGCGATAATCCGGTGGCGCAAATCATTATTTGAAAATGCTAGATCCGGACGGTTATTACCATTCAAGGTAAAATTATCTCTCCAGGAAGAAAAAGCAATAGATCCTGCACTTATTATATCTTGTGTATTACTATAGTTGTAGGCAACCATAGTATAAAGTCCTTTAGTAGAAGGACGCTCTAACTTTACAGTAGCAGAATATCCTTTGCCCTCGTTGGTATTCTTTAATAAAATTGCATCAGTAACATTATCATTTACCCGAAGCGCGTTGTTTTGAGCGTTTCCTGAAAGACCTAAACCTGGAAAAGTAGGCCGATTATCGGCACCACTTAACGTACCACTGGCTGGTTCGAGGTTAGCATTTATGTACGTAACGTTATTTACTTCCTGATTGTAAATAAATTCCGCAGTTCCTACTATGCCGTAAGGCAACTGTTTATCGATGGCTATATTCGTTTTCCAGGTTTGGGGAAACTTAAAATCCCGATCCGTCACAGCAATATTGTAAGAAGCCGCTGGTTGGCCTGGGTTAGGAGGCAAATTGTAAGCCGTTACGTCAGGGCTGAAAGGATAAGTACCAGTAGTGTTATCGGCTCGTAGTGATCCGGTAAGAATTCCATTATTACTCATTTGATTTGAAATCCAAACGAATGCCGGTCTTCCTGAAAACACTCCTGTTCCTCCTCGTATTTGCAGTGAGCGATCACCCATCACATCCCAATTGAAACCGATTCTTGGGGATATAAGAGCCTGAGTTTTTGGTAACTCAGCCGTGCTTAATTTGATTGGATCTCCATTTTCATCTTTGAAGGTGTACCCTGTAACCTGTGTGTTTTCCAATGGTTCAGTATTTTTAAAGGAAGGTACATCCACACGCAAACCTCCGGTAAGTTTAAAAGTTGAGCTTACCTGAAACTCGTCTTGCACATAGAAACCAATCTGACTAGCTCTTGTGGTTGCTGTTGGTAGAGCACTATTTTCAAGATTTGAATAGGTTAATTGGTACCTGCGTAAAGTTGGGTTGTTTGTATTATCTGCGTCAGTATCGTTATAAAAATCCTGTAATGAGTTGTATACAAACTGTCCATAATAGGTAGGCGTAAACGTATTGTCAAATTTGAAAGATTCAAAGTTTACTCCAGCCGTTAGCGTGTGCTTACCAGCATAATAGGTAAAGTTGTCCTGAAATTGCCATGTGTCGGTATTCAAAATGTTATTGGGTGTAAAAGGCTCGTATCCAAAATTGGTATAGTTGCGGCCACCCTCAAGAATATCAACCAACGGGAAAATGCCACCCAAGCTGCTTCTATAATCACGATTGGCAGTAAAGCCAGCAATGATGTTATTAGAAAACCGATTGCCCAAAAAGTTATGTTCTGCAATGATGGAGTTGATATCGTTATTGATTACATAGTTTGCATTTTGGAAGTTCATAGCAAAACCATTGTCTCTTCGGTTATTGAACGACCCACTGTTACTGGTAGGCACATCACGCGAAGATTTTAAGTAGTTGTAGCGGATGCTGAATTTACTTTTTTGGCTCATGTTATAATCCAAACGAATCAACGCTTTGTCACTTTGGGTTGCTAAAGCATAGTTTTCGTAAGCACCTGGATTGTATCCAAAATTATTAATCAAATAGCTGCTTAATGCATCCAGGTCTGAAGCTAAAACGCGAGATACGTTAGCCGCGCCATCGTTAATACCGGGTCTTAAGGCAACAAAGTTTGTAGCAGGATCTTCTCTTCTTTCTTGTTCACCATTGATAAAAAAGAACAGCTTATCTTTAATTATTGCACCACCAGCCCGAAATCCTTGCTGTTTTACACTAAAATCCTGTGTAACTACTTCTTCATCTTTCGCTTTATCTCCAACCAACTTTTCGCTGCGCGTATTAAAAAATACGGATCCTGAAAATTCATTGGTTCCACTACGCGTAACGGCATTTACACCGGCTCCGGTGAATCCACCCTGACGAACATCGAACGGAGCAACGTTAACCTGGATTTCCTGAATGGCATCCAGCGAGATAGGGGTTGAGTTTGTTTGCCCCCCGGGTACATCGGACAAACCAAAGCTGTTATTAAAGATAGATCCATCAATGGTCAGGTTGTTAAAACGTGAATCAGCACCACTAAAAGACCGACCATTGGCTTGTGGCGTTAACCGGGTAAAATCTGAAAGGTCACGGCTAATAGTCGGCATAGCGCTTATAGTTCCTATGCCAATGTTTGTACCAGCACCCGTGCGCTCATCATTTAGTAAGGGATTAGTAGAAACCACGATCTCCTGCAATTCTGTACCTGATTCCACAAGGGTTGTGTTTAGCACAAAATTCTGACCGAGCGAAAGATTTAACCCTTCTAGCACATATTCCTGATACCCCACGAAGGAGATGCTAACTTTATAAGGTCCACCAATCCGTAAACCTGGAAGTGTAAATCGGCCATCTGAACGACTGGCTGATCCATACGTGGTACCAGAGGGCACATGCACAGCAACAATATTGGCGCCTGGTAGACCTGCGCCAGTTGCATCTTTGACTTCGCCACTGATTGTGGCGGTAGTCACACCTTGCGCAAGCACGCCCACAGAAGACGCAAATACGAAGGCTAAAAACAGTAAAATTTTCCTCATAATGTATGGTTTTAGTGTTTGATTTCCGGTGGCAAAAGTATCCTTTTGAGCCTATAAATAGTCAGGGTCTATTTTAAATCTTTCAAACATTTTATTAACAATTTCATAACCTCCTGAACCACTAGTACTATATCGTTTGCACTTTGAGTTAAAAACCAATTACTTCCATTTTTTAAATTCAGTCCAATCCATGAAAAAGTACCTTATTCTGCTTATTGCCAGTTTTGCTACCCCATATTTCCTTCAGGCCCAGACCGATTTGTCTTATTATTTGCCACCACACGTTCAATATAACCCGGCCATTCCAACCCCTCAATCCATCATCGGGCACCACGTGGGCGAATGGCATGTAACCCACGATAAGCTGGTGAATTACATGATGGCGCTTGATAAAGCCAGCGACCGGATTTCTCTTGAGATAACCGGGCAAACACACGAGGCCCGAACGCTGCTTTTACTTACCATTACGTCACCAAAAAATCATCAAAACATTGAAGCTATACGACTACAGCATCTTCAATTGGGTGATGCTTCCAAATCTGGTTCGTTGGATGTAAAAAATATGCCGGCTGTTTTTTATCTCGGCTGCAGCATTCATGGCAACGAAGCCAGTGGTGCCAATGCCGGGTTGCTGATGGCTTATCACCTCGCAGCAGCACAAGGCGCGGAAATTGAAAAGTATCTGGAGAATACTGTGATCTTATTCGATCCCAGTTTCAACCCTGATGGATTGCAACGCTTTTCTTCGTGGGTAAACTCACGCAAAAGCAAAGTGATTTCTACCGATCCTAACGACACCGAGCACCATGAAGCGTGGCCCGGTGGCCGGTTCAATCATTACTGGTTTGACTTAAACCGCGACTGGCTGGTGGCGCAAAATCCGGAGTCGCAGGCACGCGCTAAAAAATTTCAAGCATGGCGACCCAACGTTCTTACCGACCATCACGAACAAGGCACCAATGCGACCTTCTTCTTTATGCCGGGAGTTCCCTCGCGTGTTCATCCGCTTACGCCCGAAAAAAATCAGGAGCTAACACGTAAGATGGGTGAATATCATGCGAAAGCATTGGATCAGATTGGCTCGCTTTATTTCAC
>JALHRJ010000036.1 GCA_022841475.1 Cyclobacteriaceae bacterium
CTCCGGTGGGAATCAAATAATTTCTTCCGTAGCCCGGCTTTACTTTTACAGTATCGTTTTTATAACCGAGTCCTGTTACATCTTGTTTTAATATTACTTCCATGGCGCTTCAGGTTAGGTTATTTTAATGAATCGGCCAGGTAAGGAAGGATAGCAATGTGACGGGCGCGTTTAACTGCCTGAGCCACTTTGTTCTGAAACTTCCAGCTGTTGCCGGTTAATCTGCGGGGAAGAATTTTTCCCTGCTCGTTTATAAACTTTAACAAGAAATCAGGATCCTTGTAATCAATATACTTGATTCCGTTTTTC
The DNA here is from genome assembly GCA_022841475.1 of Cyclobacteriaceae bacterium. Taxonomy (GTDB): domain Bacteria; phylum Bacteroidota; class Bacteroidia; order Cytophagales; family Cyclobacteriaceae; genus ELB16-189. The sequence goes on from JALHRJ010000036.1 coordinate 310, forward strand.
TTGAAGCGGCAGTATTTAGGTTTAATCTCTGCGCGTTTGATAGGTTCGTTCATCAAGGTCATGCTGCAACGTCCTCCTTTCTTGTGGTTGTTTGTTTCTTGCTTCTGTTGAATTCTCCTTTGCGTCTGCGGGCATTATAAACAATCGCATGCTTATCCAGCACCGTTGTTAAAAAGCGCATCACTGATTCGTCTCGTCTGAATTCTGTCTCCAGTGTGTTAACAAGGTCAGAAGAAGTTGTCGCAAATTCGATAAGGTTGTAGAAGCCGGTAGACTTGTTTTGAATAGGGTAAGCCATTCTTTTTAGTCCCCACTTTTCTACGTTGATCACCTCAGCTTTAGCTTTAGTGAGCACCTTCACGAATTTCTCGACAGTATCCTTTGCCTGGTCATCAGACAAAACGGGATTTAAAATGAATACCGTCTCGTAGTTTTTCATGATTTAACTTAGTTGTTTTAAAATGGACTGCAAAAGTAGGCAAAGCGTCCAAATTGGCCAAATATCCTCGAAAAATATGGTAGCTAATTACCAGATTTACTGATCATTCAGGGACCAATCGTAGTCCAGATGCGAAATTTTAGCGTCAGGCTTGATTTTCACGGTTGAATGCCGGTTAACAAAGTCCCGAACCGAGCTTCCTTTTGTATTAAAATCCATCCCATACCACTTAAAAATCATGTTCAATTGTGGCTTATCTGGCGAAACTTTATTCCGGTATGGATCGGCAAGAAAGGCCTTGCTTTGTCGCGAAAGTTGCTCATCCAGCTTTTTAGCCTCGTACGCCTCGTTGAGCAAAATCGGGCACGATTTACTGGCACACACCAGCGCCATGTGAATGCGTGGGTCGTCAAACTGCTTGCGAAGTTTTCCGTGTTCAATATTATTGAGATCCATCTTCTCCTTGCCGATGGTAATAAATTTGATGTCCCACGGAGTATTCACGAAGGGAATCTGAATGCTACTACCAATATCTTTAATACTCTTAAGAGGATAGTAGCGTGTAATCAGTTTTATAGTAAAGGCATTATAGGCATTAATCCAATACGCCATCTGTTCTTCTTTCGTCCATGTTTTCTCATTGGGTGGATGTAAACTCAGTTGTTTGAGATATCCATTGAGTGCCACAGTATCGCTTTGAAATCCTTTGTAGTTCACAACGCCACGGGACGATACATACTTTTTCAATAAAGCATCAAAGGCTGCGTTCGATGGTTTATCCTGTGCAAAAGTTGCGTAAGAGAAAGTCGTCAGTAAGATGATGAATACTTTTTTCATGGTCGTGTCAAAATTTCTGCTTCGAAGGTAGGTTTTTGTTATCCTACATAGTTGTGAAATCCTTCCTTTGTCTTGGTTCTGACAACTATTTTTATGCCAGAATGAATCCGAATAATGTATCAATAAGTGTAATAATTCCAACGGTCAACGAAGCGAATCGGATTTATTCCCTCATTCAGTTCATTATTAAACATGGTGGAGAGGCTGTCCTGGAAGTTATTGTTGTAGATGGAGAAAGCACAGACGATACGATAAGTGAGGCAACACGGGCCGGAGCAATGGTTTTAAAATCTGCTATCAGAACTCGTGCAGCCCAGATGAATCTGGGTGCCCGCGAGGCCCGGGGATCAGTCTTGTATTTTGTGCATGCTGACATAATACTTCAACCTACCTTTGTAGACGATATTGGTGAATCGCTCCATTTAAATTTTCAGGCGGGCTGCTATCGATATTTGTTTGATTCAGATAAAAGGATTCTAAAGATAAACGCTTATTTTACGCGCTTTCGTGGGATCATGTGCCGGGGAGGTGATCAAACTCTCTTTGTCACAAAATCGGTATTTGAAGAATTGTCTGGTTTTGATGAGTATTACACAATCATGGAGGACTATGATTTTATAATGCGACTTCGTAAGAAATACACCTTCAGAATTATTTCTAAAGATGTAATTGTCTCGGCCAGAAAGTATGAAGGTAATAGTTGGTTTCGTGTTCAAGTCGCCAATTTAACCGTCTTCATGATGTTCTTTTTTAAGCAACACCCACAAAAGATGAAGAGAGTTTATAACATGTTAATCAGACGGAATGAGTTATCACATTAGTGGAATCCAACAGATAGGATTAGGCGTGGAGGATGCAGACAAGGCATGGGCCTGGTATCGTAAATCATTTGGTATGAACGTCCCGATTTTCAGAGACCATGCTACGGCTTCACTCATGGCTCGGTACACAGGCGATCAGGCACACGACCGATATGCGATTTTGGCAATGAACCTGGCCGGTGGTGCCGGTCTGGAGATCTGGCAGTACACCAGTCGCACACCTAAAGATTCGGGTAACATTCTTCTGGGCGACACCGGAGTAACAGCTGTAAAAATTAAAGCCCATTCAGTAGCCGATGCATATAAAAGTTTGCTGTCTCAAGGTGCTACCATGTTAACCGAACCTGGCAAAGGGCCTGATGGACGATTGCATTTTTACCTGCTGGATCCTTATGCCAACCTGATTGAGGTGATTGAATCAACAAGCTGGTTTCAGAAACGAACAAAAAAAAATCTGGGTGGTGTGGCCGGGTGCGTAATTGGTGTTACCAATATTGATAATGCATTGGTTTTGTACCGCGATATTCTGGGGTTCAAGGAAATTGTATTTGATCAAACCCAAAAGTTTGAGGATTTAGCAAAAGTACCGGGCGGAAAAAATTCTTTCAGACGTATTTTACTTCGTTCATCCACTGCAAGAATAGGTGCATTTGGCCGCTTGTTAGGTCAGCATGAAATTGAGCTGGTGCAGGTAGAAGGCCGCCATCCTGAAAAGATTTTTCAAGACCGATGGTGGGGCGACAAAGGATATATTCATGTATGCTTTGATGTTTCAAATATGGATGCGCTGGCAGAGAAATGTAAACAGACTGGATTTGAATTTACAGTAGATAGCCGAAATTCATTCGACATGGGTAAAGCTGCCGGTCACTTTGCTTACTGCGAAGACCCGGACGGTACACTCGTTGAGTTGGTAGAAACACACAAAATACCCATCGTTGAAAAGGCAGGACTTTATTTGAATTTACGCAAACGTGATCCGGCCAAACCACTCCCGAATTGGATCCTAAAACTGCTGTCTCTCAATAGTGTGAAGGACTAAGAGCATCTCTAAAACCGTGTCGCGTTGAGCCTGCCTGCTCCGCCAACTGCGGATTCGGCAAAGGCAGGCTTGTCGAAACGTATATAATTTATTTTACGTCAAACTTTGTTGTGCCCATCAGATATCCATCGGTATAAATTTCAACCTGGTAGGTACCGGCAATATATTCCGATCCTTTGTCGTAGGTGAAAATTAACTTTTGGCCGGTGTTGTCGAAAAGAATTTCCTGAGCGGCTGTATAAAACTCTTCTTTACCTTCTAACATAAAGGTGCCCGACCCTTTGGTGGTATCAAAAATCGGCTGACCATTTTCATCAATAACCCGAATCATGATTTGCTTGCCTTCGATGGGTGCCACCTTGTTATCCGCAATGGTGAACTCAATTTTTATTTTTTCTAATTGTTTCTTTCGGAAGGGTGGTGCCTTTTCACGGCCTTTGGAAGTAACCGATACAAGAGAAATATTCTCCGCTTTTAGTTGTGAAGCAATGGCAACCTTGGTAGCAAGCTCTTCTTTGTTTTTGGCGAGTACGTTTAAAGAATCATTCAGCACATTTTGCTTCGTCTTCAGGTTTCGGTTTTCACTAAACAATTCTTTATTGACTGATTTTAATTTATCAATCTCATCATCTTTAATTTTAAGCAATTCCTCATAACCCGACAGACGGTCTTTCAATTCCTTAATGGCTTTCGAATTGCGTGTATTGCTGCGTTTTAATTCAGCCATCACCTCTGCCTTGGCTTTTTCCAGTTCCGTTACATCACCCCCCAATTTGGCGATCTCATTAATTTTCTGCTCCAATTCCAGATTCACATCGTTCAATCGTTGCATGGTGGAGGCAAGGTCTTCTTCGGTAGTAGCCAACACTTGCTTAACTTCTGCCTTGTCCTGATAGTCCAGATAGATCTTAATACTTTGCACAACTACGATTACTAAAAGGATGCCGATGATTATTCCTGCCTTGTTGCTGGATTTTTTTGGCTCCGGGGTTTTGTTGGTTTCGGGTGTAGTGGGTAGTGCCATGAGAGTTCTTTTTTCAGCCGGTAAAAGTAGTTTTTATTGAAGGCATTACCAACGCATTACAAGGTCCAGGTGTAATGTTGTCGGTGAAGTGCCGGATCAAAGAATAAAATGCCACAGCGGAATAAATCAACGCTAGCATAAACCAGCTGATGATGTCGTAATTCATGCCAGGCGCGGGTCATTTCTTCAGAGTGATGGATATCGTCAAGTACGATAACACCTTTATCCGAAATACGCTTGCTGAGCAGGGAAAAATAACGAAGGGTAGGTTCATAGCGATGGTTCGCGTCCATCAACACAAAATTTAGTTTGGCAGGGTTTTGCAGATAGTCTGAAAGTGTAGTATCCAGATTTCCTTGTATCAATCGGATGTTAGCAGTATCAAAGTATTCAAAATTGGTAAGGGCAATGTTGATCATCGCTGGATTTCCTTCAAAGGTTACTACTCGTGCGTTAGATTGCTTGGCCAGATAGAGCGTGGTGATGCCTGCGGAGGTACCTAATTCCAAAATGGATGTAGCGTTGAGATAGTGTACGATGCGATAAAACAATTCGCACAAGGGCTTCGGACTCAAACTTGTCTCCGCTATTGTTGATAAGGTTCTTTTACCATTTTTAAAGTGCCTAGAGGGTGCCCCGAGATCGTTCATTTCAATCTCCATCTTGCTCGCCAATAACTTATTTCTTACATCTTCAATTTGTGAAAAGTCGGCCTGCGCGGTTTTATTCTTAATCACCTTTTCGTAAAAATCAAAGAAGAAAGGCGAATGAATGGAGTGTTCATCCACAGTGTGAAGCCAATGCCGGAAATAGGACTTAATCTGAAATAAACCTGACACAATAATTCCAAAAAATGAATGTAAATAATTTTCGGTTGGGGAGGAGATAGATTACTGAAGTCTTTTAATAACCGCTGAAAACAATAATCAATTCAGACGGAGTGGTGCCACCATGGTAAATTCCGGAACCACCACCTCAAACTTGACACCATCTACGATGCGTTCCATTTGATAGGTGCCTACCATTTTGCCAATGCCTGATTTAAGATTACAGCCCGACACATACTGATGACTTTGACCGGGCTCTAAAACAGGTTGCTGACCCACCACACCTTCTCCTTCCACTTCGCGCGACAGGAACCCGGCATCAAAAATATGCCAGTGTCTGCGCAGAAGTTGAATGGTAAATTCACTCTTGTTTTCTATGGTGATCCGATAGGTAAACACATAGTGATATTGGCTTGGACTAGAATAGGAGGGTTGATACTCCGTTTCCACGCTTACCTTTACACCTTGTGTTATTTCTGCAATCATTCGGTCAAAAATATCATTTTTTTCTATTTTTCATCCTGACAATATACATCCTTCACCGAATTATAATTCATGGTCTCAGACGTTAAAATTGCACCTTCGTGGAAAGAAAGACTCAAATCTGAGTTTGATAAGCCCTATTTCAATCAATTAATTGACTTTGTTAAGCAGGAATACCAGTCACAAACAGTATTTCCCCCTGGAAAAGAAATTTTTCATGCCTTCGATTGTGCTGATTTCGACACAGTTAAAGTGGTTATTCTGGGGCAGGATCCCTATCATGGACCAGGTCAGGCCAACGGGTTGTGTTTTTCTGTACGTGAAGGTGTGGTGTTGCCGCCCTCTTTAAAAAATATTTTTAAGGAAATACAGAGTGATTTGGGTAAACCATTTCCCAAAAGTGGTGATCTGCAGCGTTGGGCTGATCAGGGGGTTTTACTACTAAACGCCACATTAACAGTGCGTGCGTCATCACCAGGTTCCCATCAGAACAAGGGCTGGGAACAATTTACCGATGCGGTGATCAAAGAAATTTCAGATAAAAAAAACAACGTGGTGTTTCTTCTTTGGGGCGCTTACGCACAGAAAAAAGGCGAGATCATCGATCGATCGCGCCATCTTGTTTTGATGTCTGCACATCCATCTCCCTTCTCAGCCGATCGTGGTTTCTTCGGCAACAAACACTTCAGCAAAACCAACGATTACCTGAAGAGTAAGGGATTGAAGGAAATTGAATGGTAAATTCATTACTAGTTTCTTGTTACTAGTTTCTGGGAGTGCAAGAAAACGAGCAACCAGAAACTAGCAACGAGAAACTATTTTATAAGCTTAAAGAACCTGCTCCACCGGATTTTATTCAAAAAGCTTCCATGCTTATCAATAGAAAGCCAGATGAAAAATCCTTTCCCTACAATGTGATCTTCAGGTACAAAACCCCAATAGCGTGAGTCAAGTGAGTTGTGTCGGTTGTCACCCATCATAAAGTAATAGTTCTGATTAAAGGTGTATTCAGTAACTTCTTTGCCATCAATAAAGAGTTTATCCCCTTCTATCTTGACGTCTTTATTGAGATCGTAATCTTTTATTACACGGCCGTAGGTAGTTAACGTAGAATCATTGATCGTAATCTTCATGCCCTCTTTGGGTATTACCAGTGGACCATAATTATCACCATTCCACGGTGTGTATTTGGTGCCTGGAAAAATTCGCATATCCGGCCCTTCATCTGTGCGGTAATCTTCGGCCACCGAAGATACATAGGGTAATGCTTTTAGTTGATCAGCCTTTTCCTTCGTGATGAACATCTGATACACGGCTTTATCATTTTCAGGACGACCCATAAAGGAATAATCATCCGGATCGATTCCTAAATTTTCAAGATTGCGTTCATTGATTTCATCCTTGGCGGTGACCAGATAACTGAATTGCATCTCTGGCGGATTAGGCGAAGGTTGTCCATTAATTATTATCTGTTTGTCTTTGATTTCAAAAATATCACCCGAAACGGCAACACATCGTTTGATGTAATTGGTTTTCAAATCAACAGGATAATCAATCCACTGACTCTTCGGCATCATGTAATTGTTCTCCTCAATGCGTGGCACATTAAAAACAACTACATCCTCGCGCTTTACTTCACTGATTCCCGGCAAACGGAAAGTCGGTAATTGTATCCAATCCACATACGAAGGAATATTCGTAAACCAGATTTTTTGGTGAGTGAGAGGAAGTTGAAGGGGGGTTCGCGGAGTCCGCGTGCCATAATGGAATTTGCTCACAAACAGGAAATCACCTACCAACATGGAATTTTCCATGGAAGGAGTGGGGATCGTATAGGCTTCCATAATCAGCCAGCGGATCAAGGTTGCAGCCACCACCGCAAAAAGAACCGCATCCCACCATTCGCGCAGGGCCGACTTAGGTTTCTGTTCTTCCTTCTTTGTTTTTTTCTCCCAAAACTTCCAGTTCATCGTTGTCTTAATTTTAAAATCTGGCAAATAAAATGATTTTTCAGGTAGCGCAGGCTACAACCGCAGAAAATCATCCATTGTATAAATCCCTTTCTTTCCGGCCAGCCACTCTGCCACCAGCACCGCACCCACGGCAAAACCCTCGCGCGAATGAGCTGTGTGAGTAATTTCAAGATCATCAATAGTTGATTGATACTTGACCACATGAGTTCCTGGTGCCGGATCAACGCGGAAAGAGGTAATAACGAGGGCATCAGGCTTTTCGGTTGCACCAAGGACCCATTCTTTTTTTCTTTCGAGATTCTTAATTACACCTTGAGCCAGGCTAATAGCGGTGCCACTCGGGGCATCCTTCTTTTGGGTATGATGTGTTTCGTCAATGCTTACGTAGTATTGCGGATACCGATTCATGATGCGGGCGAGAAACTCATTCAACTTAAAAAAAACATTTACGCCCAAACTGAAATTCGATGAGTGTAAAAGCGTTCCGTTTTTTGCGCGGCAATACGCTTCTACATCTTGCTGGTGTTGCACCCAACCCGTGGTGCCACACACAACGGGAATTCCTTTATCGATACAAGTTTTAAGATTGTTTACAACGGCTTCGGGTTGGGTAAATTCAATGGCGACATCAGCAGGTTGATTAAAGTCAGCAAGCCGATCGCCTACATCAATGCGTCCAACAATCTCATGCCCATGATTGAGTGCTATCGTCTCAATGGTTTTACCCATCTTTCCATACCCAATTAATAATATCCTCATAACTAAATTCCCAATTCCCAATTCCCAATTCCTAATTCCCAATCTCCCAATACCCAATACCCAATACCCAATTCCTAAAACCTAATCCTCAATGCCACCCCCGTATTCCTCCCAACGAGCAAATCATTTTCCATCATCGGCTCCAGTCGCACCTGCAACTTCGGATTCAAATCAAATTCCTTGAGGTGTGCATCCACATGAGCATCTACCATCTGCAGGATATAAAAAAATCCTGTAAGGATTATAAGAAAATCCCGCTCGCGTCTGGTTCTGTCAACAAGGGTGCGCAATTGATCTTCGGTTAACCGACTCGGGCTTAACCCACCATTACGAGGATCATTGATCAAACCAAAAAGTTCTTCTTTGTATCGAAGGTAATTATCCTGATGAAAATTGATTCCATACACGAAACCTGCAAACCCACCATAGACAAGGGGCATTTTCCAGTATTTCTTATTATAAAACTGTCCTGCACCCGGCATCACCGCAGCGTAAAGCATCGCTTTGCGCGGATCGTATCTTTTTGCATAGGATTCAATGGGCTCCACAGGCCGTGAGTCTTGCGAAAGCGTATCTGCTAAATTGCCTCGGGGTATAGTGTCGTTGGTTATTTCTTGCGCGCTGCAGAAATGAATCGAGAACAGAAGAATGCCCAGCAGGACTCCACGCATGTCAGATTTTTAAAATCTCAAGAATACGATTAAGGTCTTCTACGGATAAAAAAGGAATGCGGATGTCTCCCTTCTTACCGTCACTCTTTACACTAACTTTCGTGCCAAAGTGCGATGATAATTTTGATTGCAACTGACTGATTTCTTTGGCGGGTGATGTGGGTGAATTTGTCGAAGCGTCTTTACTACCGGCCAATAGCTGTCGGGCCAGTTCCTCAACTTTTCTAACCGAAAGATCTTCGCTTAGGATTTTCTTAAAAATATAAAGTTGTGAATCTGGATTTTCTACGTTGATAATAGCGCGTGCATGCCCCATAGAGATTCGGTTATCCCGCACGGCAATTTGAATATCGGGTGGAAGTTTCAAGAGTCGTAGGTAATTCGTGATGGTAGACCTGTTTTTTCCTACACGGTCGCCCAACTCTTCTTGCTTGAGATTACATTCGCTGATCAAACGTTGATAACTTAATGAGATCTCTATCGGATTAAGATTTTCACGCTGAATATTTTCAATCAAAGCCATCTCCAGCATCTGCTGGTCGTTGGCCGTTCGCACATAAGCTGGCACATGGGTTAACCCGGCTAACTTCGAAGCCTGAAATCTGCGCTCACCGGAAATCAACTGATATTGGTTTCGTGCAAGTTTCCGTACCGTAATAGGTTGAATGATACCGTGTACTTTTATCGACTCGGCCAATTCATTCAACGCCTCTTTATCAAAATGTTGGCGGGGCTGAAACGGATTGGTTTCTATTTCAGAAAGCGGAATTTCGTTGATGGAATCATTAGTGGTTTTGTGTGAGCCCACGGGCGTGGTTACATCCACATCCAACTTTTGTTCATCAGGCGTATCGCCCAACAAGGCACTCAATCCCCGGCCCAATGCTTTCTTCTTGCTCATTTGATGATTCCGTTTTTGTCCAGAATTTCATGCGCCAGGTTCAGGTAACTGATGGCTCCTTTGCTCTCGGCATCATGCACAATCACGGGCAATCCAAAACTGGGCGATTCGCTGAGTTTTACATTGCGCGGAATAATTGTTTTAAAGGCTATGCTCTTAAAGTGCGTGCGTACTTCCTCTACTACCTGGTTGCCTAACGAGGTACGTGAATCATAAAGTGTAAGTAGAATGCCTTCAATCTCGAGGTTTGGATTCAACCGCGTTTGAATAATTTTTATAGTGTTGAGAAGTTTGCCTAAACCTTCCAGGGCAAAATATTCACATTGAACAGGAATCATCACTGAGTCTGCAGCCGTTAATGAATTAATGGTGATTAAACCCAGCGAAGGCGAACAATCGATGATAATAAAATCATAAAGGTCTTTCACCTTGGCAAGCGCGGCCTTCATTTTTTCCTCGCGATGTTCAATGTTCACCATTTCGACCTCGGCACCTACCAAATCAATGTGCGAAGGCAGGATATCTAAAAATTTCAGCTCATTTTTTACGATAGCATCAAGCGGATTTACCCCATCCACCATACACTCATAAATTCCTTTTTTTACTTCTTTCGGATTAATGCCCAAACCGGAAGTTGAATTGGCCTGTGGGTCGGCATCCACCAGCAGGGTTTTACACTCAAGCACCGCCAGGCTGGCCGCCAGATTGATCGCTGTCGTAGTTTTACCTACACCTCCTTTTTGATTCGCAATAGCGATTATTTTACCCATCGTTAGGTTTCTGTGGTTGTTCAGTTAAAAAAATAACCCCGACTTCAATCGGGGCTACAAATATAGGCGAATGTGCCAATTAGCCAATGTGTGCTGCTTACCAGCTAGTTACATCTTTTATCTGCCGGAGCTATTAGCGAAGGCGGATATATCTGCCGATTTATCTGCCGACTTGTCTACCGAAGCATTAGCGTAGGTAGAAGCTTTTAGCGCAGGCAGAAGTTTTAACGTAGGCAGACATTCAACTTACAAACTTTCCGCCTTTAAGTTTATCTGCCGGAGTTTTAACGAAGGCAGACTTTCTACTTTTAACTTTTAAGTTTTTCTGCCGATTTTTCTGCCGATTTATCTGCCGAAGCTTTTAGCGGAGGCAGAAGCTTTTAGCGCAGGCAGACTACTTCTTCTTCCCCGACTTCCTCGCTTCCTCACTCGCTTTCATAGCCTGTTCAAGTTTGCTCATAAAGCTCGACTTCTTGCCCGTGCCACCACCGGCCAGCATCTTCTTTTTGTGATCGTCCATCACCGCTTTAATCTTATCTTCATCCACAAATCGTTTGATGATCGCCTGCTGGGCAAATGTCACTAGGTTGGATACGAAATAGTAAAAACTCAAACCCGCGGAGAACGTATTCAGCACGAACATAAAAATCACCGGCATCACATAGCCCATGGATTTCATGGGACCTTGCACCGAGGTTAATTGGTTATTTTGCCAGGTGTAAATCAGCGTGGAGGCTGTCATCAACAACACAAATAAACTCACGTGACTGCCATAAAAAGGTATCTCGAAAGGTAACATGACAATGGAATCATAGGTGGAAAGATCCTCCGCCCACAAAAACGCTTTCTGCCTCAACTCAATAGAAACCGGAAAGAAATAAAACATAGCAAATAAAATCGGCATCTGCAGCAACAACGGAATACAGCCGCTGAAGGGATTAACCCCCGCCTGCTGATATAACTTCATCTGGTCCTGCTGATTCTGGGTCATGTTATCGCCATTCTTTTCTTTAATCAGATCCAATTCAGGTTTCAGTAATTTCATTTTTGCCATACCCAGATACGACTTGTAGGAGAGGGGCAGCAAAATGATTTTCACAAACAGCACCAGCAACACGATGATAAGTCCATAGTTGACGATGTAGTTCTCCAGAAACTTGAAAATCGGAATGATCACAAACTTGTTGATCCACAGCATGGGCGGCCAGCCGAGGTCCAGGTTTCGTGAGAAGCCATCCGTGATATCGGGCAGGATTTCGTAATCATTGGGTCCGAAGAAATAGGTAAACGATGCTTTTTTTGAAGACACATCTTCAAGAGGAATAAACAGTTCAAGGTCTGCTTCTTTCACCGTTACGGGATCGTTAACATTCGCGAATATTTTTACATCACCACCCGAAAAAGAATTTTTGGCAATGATCGCAGAGATAAAAAACTTCTGTCGGATGGAGACCCACTTGAGTGGCGTACCCAACGTTTCCGTTTCAAGATCATTGGAGGTCTGTGAAAGATTGTCGAAATCTCCATTGACATCGTAATAGTTGATGGTGGTTTTCGTGCGACTATCCGCTATGGCTTTTTCCTGTAACGGAATAGCATCGTGCCAGCGATAGGTAAGATTTTTTCCACCCAAGGTGATTCCAGACGTTTGAATCTGATATCCGATCTGATACCCCGAAGGCGGAATAGAATAAATATGTTTTACAAAACCAGATTCGCTGACCCTGGCAGTAAAAGTGATCAGCGTAGTGTCTTGTTTCTTTGAGGTAGCAGCAGAGTAATATAAGTTATAGAGATCAATTTCTTTTCCCTCGTACGTCCCAATCAACGAAAACCTATTATTGTCTCCTTGCGCAAGATAGAGCGGAGTCTGTAAATAGGTTTTAAAATTCTTGAGTTCTACTTCACGAATGCGCCCTTGATTGGAAAGTTGAATTTTTAAATCAGCATTCTCCACAGTGGTTAGTTCTTCACTGCCGGTAAGTAAAGAGCCAAGGCTGCCATAGTTTTGAAACACAAGGCTGTCGGGCTTACGATTGGCTGTGGACGCCAGACTATCCGTTTGAGTGACTGGGCTGGTAACCTGGGCCGGGGCTGCTTCCGGTGGCGCAGGGTTTGGGGCCAGAAAATTAAAATAAACTAAAAGCAATACCGCAATGAGTGTAAGTCCTATAGCCGAATTTCTATCCATGATTGTTCTTTATTCCTAATTCCTAATTCCTAATTCCTATTGCCTTCGCTTCACTTTAAGCTTTTCTGCTTTTCGCTTTTAACTATAAATTTTAAGCTTTACGCTTTTAACTTAAAGCTTCCCACTTTTACGCCTTCATCTTCCCATTATTCATCGCAGCCTCAACAAACTTCACAAACAAGGGGTGAGGATTGAGTACCGTGCTTTTCAATTCCGGATGAAACTGTACACCCACAAACCAGGGATGATCTTTTAGTTCCACAATTTCAACCAGTCCGGTTTCAGGATTTGTTCCCGAAGCCTTCATTCCTGCTTCCTCAATCTGATCCAGGTATTTATTGTTGAACTCAAACCGGTGTCGATGGCGCTCCTGAATAGTACTGTCGCCATAGATCTGAAAAGCCCTCGTACCTTTTTTGATTTTACATGTATAAGCTCCCAACCGCATAGTGCCCCCCTTGTTGGTAATTTTCTTTTGTTCCTCCATCATATCAATAACGGGGTGTTTGGTTTTAGGATTCAGCTCCGTAGTGCTTGCATCGGCAAGATGTAACACATGCCGGGCGAACTCCACTACGGCACATTGCATCCCTAAGCAAATCCCCAAAAAGGGAATCTTATTTTCGCGCACGTATTGAATGGCCTGAATCTTACCTTCCAGACCGCGCTCTCCAAAACCCGGAGCCACAAGCACACCATCGAGTGCACCCAGGATATTTGCAACCGTATCTTTATGAATGTCTTCCGAGGAAATCCATTTCAAATTAACCTTGCAATCATTTTGAGCCCCGGCATGAATAAAGGCCTCGGCAATGGATTTATAGGCATCCGGTAACGAAACATATTTGCCCACCAGGCCAATGGTAACTTCATTGATCGGATTCTTGAGCTTGCCTAAAAATATTTTCCATTGCTCCAGGTCAGGCTCCTGCTTGGGCGTAACTTTCAATTTAGACATTACCCGTTCGTCCAGCTTTTCTTTGCGCATCAGCATGGGTACGTCATAGATCGTATCCGCATCGATGGCTTCAATAACCGAGTTCAGGTTAACGTTGCAGAACAACGCGAGCTTTTTCCGGATCTCCATGGAAAGCGGATGCTCTGTGCGACAAACTAAAATATCAGGTTGAATGCCGTAGGAGAGGAGTTCTTTAACGGAGTGTTGTGTGGGTTTGGTCTTGAGTTCCTTAGCCGCACTTAAATACGGGATCAGTGTTAAGTGAATCACCAATGCATTGTTTGACCCGAGGTCCCACCGCACCTGGCGAACGGCTTCTACAAAGGGTAATGATTCAATGTCACCCACCGAGCCACCGATCTCGGTAATAATAAAGTCATACTTGCCACTTTCACCCAACAGGAAAATGTTGCGCTTGATTTCATCGGTGATGTGCGGAACCACTTGTACGGTCTTGCCGAGGTATTCACCTTTCCGTTCTTTAGTGATAACATTATTATAAATGCGACCGGTAGTAATATTATTGGCCTGCGAGGTCGGCACATTTAAGAAACGCTCATAGTGTCCTAGGTCGAGGTCCGTTTCAGCCCCGTCATCAGTTACGTAACATTCCCCATGTTCATAGGGGTTCAGGGTTCCCGGATCAATATTGATATAGGGATCAAACTTCTGAATGGTGACCGAAAAGCCCCTGGCCTGTAACAACTTACCGAGCGAAGCGGAGATAATGCCCTTACCCAACGAGGAAGTAACACCACCGGTAACGAAGATATATTTAGCTGTAGACATCCCAGACCTGAAATTTTGGTCGCAAAGGTAAGTATTTGCCCTCGCCCTCAAACCCCGTAGTTTCAGAATTATAAAAGAAATGAGGAAACCTGCGGTCCGCTTTCTTCCATTTCGTTGTCATCGCGGCCCGAGAGCCGCGATCCGGTTATACAGAATTTGGTGTCTATAGGCAGTCCGTTCCCAGATTGCCGCGCTGGAGCAGCGGTCCGACCGCTGAATGCCGCGCAATAGAAGCGGTCAGACCGCTCTGTGAAACGACCTTAATCGCCACCTTTACACCGACTATCTCATTGGTAATCCACTCCGCAACCGTAGGATATTTCGTTTTTGATGATTTTATCAATAAGTTTGAGGACTACGTGTATTATTTTTAAAAGGTTACAATTTCTTTACTTACCGGATACAGGTATTGACTCAAAGTATATCCATGAATAAGAGCCCCTCGCTTACGCTTTATAAGGTAGTTTTCTTCTTTTCGCTTCTTGTTTCTCTAATCCCTACACAAAATGCGATAGCTCAAGCAGGTAATGCTGTTATTAATGCTACCGACCCACGCCATGAAACCCTCACCCAAAGGCAAGTTTCTGTTTTGTTCGATCAGAATATTTTTTCAGCATCCATCCCAGGATGGACTGTTACTGTTAATACCATCCCAGTTACAATTACTTCAGTCAATTCTTTAGGAAATAGGGTTAATATTGATTTTGATGCCACTCCAGCACATGCTGCCCAGAATTTTCTAATCCCTGGAGATGTAGTTAGAGTGAGCTATGATCAGGCTGCTGGTAACACTTTAACAGCTACTCCAGGTAATCCTGAAGTAAATTCATTTGCCCTTTCTCAATCTAAAAATCGATGGGTTGGTAATTGTACAGACGTGGCATTTTTGCAAATTGGAGATTATGCAGCTCCTGATATCTGCTCTCCAGTAAGCAACACTTTCAAACAATTCCAATATTTTATATCACTGAGACTGCGTAACAGTGCGGTTTTTAATTATGCAACTCAGATGCGGTACCAGATTAACTGGGGGGATGGATCGCCTTTGCAAAACGTTGCTCCTTACTTATCCGATAATGCTGGAAATGCCAATGCAGCATTTTTCACCACAGTGCCTGGGTTTCCTGCATCCGTAACAACATCCAGACAAGGTCATGTTTTTCCCGACAATACAAATGTCTGTAGTTTTAATGTTAGACTTTTCCCATACATAGATGGAGTTTTGAATTGTAATATTGGGTCGCTACTTCAAACAGCTACATTCATTTCCTACGATATGGATGACCAGAATACGGGTATTCTGAGTATGATTCCATCCGTCCCCAACTCCAATTTGGTTTGTCTCGGGACGAATGCAAATATGAGATTTTCAGATGCAACATCTCTAAACTGTGTTCCGGATGTTCCCAATATTGGTGCCCCTAACGTTCAAGCCAGGTGGATTCGCATTGTGTATGGTTTTCAAAATGCTGTTGCTCCTGGAAATATTCCAAACATAGTAGTAAACGGCCCTTTGACGGGGGGAGCTCAAAATGTTACAAACGGGGCAGGAGTTATCAGCCCTGCTGCTGGGTATTTCCCGATAGGTGGTGGTGGAGTTGGAGTGCCAGATGCCAACGGGGTCATTGAATTAGCGACCCCAGTAAGTCTCAGCACTGCCACCACATTCATGCAAACAATTACCACATCCTCTCCAGTAGGTCAGGTAGTTGGGCAGCGATTTTGGGTTAGATTGGATTATTGGAATACGTGTAATCCATACAATCCTGGGGATCTTACAAATAGGGTAAGTACTACAAATTCTGTTGAAATAATTACAAGCCCCAATCCACCTACCGTTACTCCCCCAGGCCCTTTCTGTGAAAATGACGCAAATGGTACTTTTAATTTCACCGCCACAGGCGTGGGTGCTGGTGCACTCACTTATACATGGTATCGTGATGCAGCGTTAACCCAAATTCTACAAGGCCCAAGCGCAGATGCTACATTCAATCCTGTAACAGAAGGCCCCGGCCCTCTTATCAATAAAACCGTTACAGGAAGTCAAACATTCTTCAGATACGTTACAGTTACCCAAGGTAGTAATAATTGTACTAGTCAGCCAACTACCATAACGATCCGGATTGATGATACAAATACCCCAGGCGTTATCGCACATCCTTTAGGAGCATCACCAATAACAATTTGTACAACGGATGATCCTGTTGCTTTTACGAGTACGACAGCAGGAACCGGTGGCGGACCTGGCGCAACCTTCACTTACCAATGGCAACATGCAACCGCAGTAGGTGGTCCTTATGTAGATCTTGCCGGGGCAACTTCAGCTACATATGACCCAACATCAGCTGAAATCAATGCAAGGAGATTTTTCAGACGTAGAGTAAGATCCGGCCAATGTGCAGATGTCTTTTCCAATGTCATTGAATTCAGGATAGATACTCCCGTAACAGGAGGTAATATTGGTAACCCTCAAACCATTTGTACAGGTGGAAATCCTGGGATATTAACTAATGTCACCACGCCAACCGGAGGCAATGGAGTTTATAGCTATCTGTGGCAGGAAGCTGCTGCTATAGGTGGTCCATTTGGCCCAGCAGCTGGAGTTAACAACCTGATCACCTACGATCCTCCGGTGTTGGCTACAACAACTTTTTATAGGAGGTTAGTAACCTCGGGTGTTTGTGCACCGGGGTCAGCTTTGTCCACAAGTACTATTGAAGTAACTGTAAATCAAGTGGTCGTTCCCGGGGTAGTTAATAATCCACAAACAATATGTTCTGGGCAAGATCCGGCCATTTTAGGCGAAACAACCCCACCCAGTGGTGGAAATGGATCTACCTATACCTTCCAATGGCAGGAATCTGCTACCGGGGGCGGTGTTGGATTTGCAGCGGCACCTGGTCTCAATACAGGTTCAACCTATGATCCACCTGTACTTACGGCCACCAGATTCTATAGAAGGCGAGTTACTTCTGGTGTTTGTCCACCAACTTTTTCAAATGAAATTCAGGTGACTGTAAATCCCCTTCCAACTGCTACAGTAGCCGGAGGTGGTTCAGCGTGTCTGGGCACTCCTGCACCGGACGTGGAATTTACCTTTACCGGAACCCCGCCCTTCAATTTTGTGATTGAAGTGGCTTCTACACCTGATGTGCCTGACATTACGGAGGTTGGATACAATTCCACAACTTATACGATCGTTGCCCCTAATCCACTAAACAGTACAACTTATCGAATAATTTCCCTCACAGATGCCAATGGTTGTAGTGCAACTGGAGCTGGCCTGGGCGGAACAGCGAGTGTGAATGTGCAATTGATACCACCGCCAACTGTTGAATCTTTCACCGCGCAAGCGCCTGTATGCGATGATGGCGGTACAACCAACCCACCGGATGCAATTCTTGATTTGCTGCCCAACTCAGTTCAGAATTACACGATTACGTACAGGCTTAGAAGGGTAAGTAACAATACTTTTTTGGCTGGATCATTAAATTTTACTGGTAATTCAAGCGCAGCTGGTGTAATAAATCTCGCACCTACTTATGCCAACTTTGGGGCTGTGCCCAATGACCCTGCTGGTTATCAGGTAGTAATCACAGCAATTCAAAATACCACAACATTATGTGCGGGTGCAGTTCCTATTAATGGGCCAACGTTAATAATTAACCCGAGGCCACCTACTCCAACGGGAGCTATTCCAGGAATTGCATGCTCAACTTCTGGTACCGGAGCACCCATAAGTGTAGATGATCCCGGGGTCGGCTTTACCATCGTTTGGTCTTCAACTACCCCTGCTTTTACTGCAGCTGCTGGTGTTGCAGGTGGCACCCGTGGAAATTCATTTACACCCTCTAGTAATGCAACTGCCACTTATCATGCTTTTACCCGTGATGATATAGCACCAACCAATTGCTTGAGTGCCACCTCTTTGCCTGTTCAACATACGCAGGATGTAAACCCAACCGTTTCTTCAGCCGGTGGCGCACAAGCTAATTGTACGGGCACCTTTACACTGGCTGCAAATTTGCCCAACGCTGGGATCTTTGAGGTGGGTACGTGGACAGTCTCAGGTATTGCATACCAGCAGGCTTTTAATTATGCCAATGGTACTACTACCTCTGCTGCGGTAAATGGCTGGACCCGCGATGTATCTGGCGCTGGCGTTTTTGCTGGGGGGAGCGGCTCATTTCAGGTAAACGGAAACCAATTCGAAGCTACTAATACAGACGGTTCAGGAGCAGGAGGAGCTGAAGTAGCATGGTTTAGCCCGGTAATCAATGTTACCACAATGCCGGGGCTTAGTATATCAATTAATCTTAGTAGTTCGGCAACACATGAAGCGGCTGATTATCTGCGCGTGTTCTATAAACTCAATGGTGGAGTTGAAACGATACTCCCTACAAATGGAAATAATAATGGAAACATAGCCGGAACGATCACTGCCTCAGCCGCTGGATTAAGTGGCAATACTATTCAATTGGTCGTACGTGCTAGCAATAGTGCAGCTGACGAAGTATATCGGTTTGATAATATTTTAATTGCTCAAGCCGCTGCCCCAACAATAAATAATCCGAATGATCGTGCGGCAGTTGTAACCGGTTTACCAGTGGGTGCTAATGTGCTAACGTGGACAATTTCCAGTCGATTTGGAGTTTGTACACCCTCCTCATCAACGGTAACCCTGACCCGTCATCCCCTGCCAACCGTAAATAATTTAACACCAACTCTTTGCGAAGATTTGCCAGGTGGTAGCAATTCCACCACCAACGTTGATTTGGCGGCTCTCTTTAATATTGCAGTCATGGGCGGTTCTCCTGCCAATACAGTTGTGGAGTATTATTCGAACGCTGCCAGAACCGCTGGTTTCCTGATTACAACCCCAACAACAATTACAAACGGGTTAACGATTTTCACGAGAGTGAGAAATACTGTTACTACATGTACAAGCGATGGTACACTCGTATTTACTGTTAGGCCTCTTCCTGCCAGAGCCAACCAAACTGTTCAAATCTGTGAAGATACACCACCGGGATCTCTCGTGGCATCGGGCATTAATCTTCAAAATTTTGAAGTGGCTATTGCAGGAGGTTCTATGGTTAACCGCGATATAGAATGGTATGAAGACGCAGCTCTTACTACATTAATTCCACCGGGCGTAGCAGCGGGCGCGGAACAAAATTATAGCATCAACGCTGATAGAACTATTCACGCAAAAATAATTGACACAGCAAGCCCAACTACCCCGCAGTGTTTTTCACAAGCAACATTAACATTAGATTACCAGGCTCGCCCCAACAATAATCAAATCTCCGATGGTATTGGTCAGGTGCTAGGAGCCACCTATACAGTTTGTGCAAGCAATAATCTGGTGTTATTACAAATTAATCCCGGCCTTAACCCAGGTGCTGCTTATACCTGGACAGTCCCTCCGGTTTCTTATCCCGGTGAGTTTGAATTGCTAACCGGAACGACTGGTTTCTTTATCATTTTACGTTTCCCAAATCCGATCCCGGCAGGAGGTACATTATATCCAACCGGAGTTCCCATTTCAGTCAAAGAAACATTGGGCACTGCTTTGTGCGATGGTAATACAATAAATACAAGAATAATTGTTGAAGGTTCTCCGCCTCAACCAATCATTGCTGGTCCAAGCTCAGTCTGTACCAATGACAATGGCATTATTTTCTCAGTTACTAACCCGGTGGCAGGGACTTACAGTTGGTCTTTACCGGCTGGTGCAACCATTACCTCCTTACCGGTAACAGGTAGTACCATCACAGTGCAGATGGGCACCTTTAGCGGAAACGTAAATGTTACTCATGCCAGTGGTATCGGTTGTACTTCTCCGGCTGCGGCTCCTTTCCCGGTAACTGTAGTAAATCGCCCTACCATCACTTCTGTGAATGCCCGTACTGTATGCAGCGGCACGGACATGTCGGTAGCGCACACATTAACATCCAATATTGTTGGTACAACCTATAACTGGGAAGTAATCAATATCACGGGTTCTGTGATAGGCGCTATCTTTGGCGATCTTGCCAATGGAGTACTGGCCATTAATCAAACCTTATCAAATTCTTCCGGTGTAAATGCCTCAGTAACCTATCGTATTACACCTGTTGGTCCGGGACCAGATAATTGCACAGGCACACCTCAGAACTTTACCGTTACCGTCAATCCGCAACCTGTAATAGTACCTGGACAAACCAAAACAATCTGTAGCGCTAATGCAGTTGCACGAGAAATTTTACTCTCACCCGGCAACTTACCAGCGGGAACTTTATTCAACTGGCCCGATCCAGATGGTGCGGGCCCGGCTACCGGTGGCGTAAACATCCCAATGGGTGTAGCAGGTACCATCCACATCAATGATGTACTGGTAAATCTTACCAACGCACCGATCATAGTTAACTATTTAATTACACCAACCAGTGGTGCATCCTGTGTGGGTGTTCCCGAGAATATCGCCATCACGGTTAATCCACAGCCGGTAGGAGCGAATGATAATACCCCAATCGTATGTAGTGGTCTTCCGGTCGGATATGACCTCGAGAGTAACATAGCAACGCTTGGAAATAATTTAATTGCCGGAACCACCTACAGTTGGGTGGCTACTGCCAATGGCAGTGTTTCGGGCGAAAGCCTGGCACCACAAACAGGTAAAACAATTACCGATGTTCTTCGCAACTTCACCAGCAGCAATCAGGTAGTTCGGTATACAGCAACACCAACGAGCGGAGCTGGCTGTGCCGGGGTATCCTTTTTGGTTGATGTCACCGTGCAACCCGAACCAGTTGGCTTTAATGATGCGAGCCCAGTAATTTGTAGCGATGGCAATATCAATTATGATCTTGGAGCCAATATTGCTAATACTGTTGCCGGAGGAAATAACCTGACTGCCGGAACTACTTACAGTTGGGTAGCAGCGTCAAATCCCAACGTTACCGGAGAAAGCACAGTACCACAAGCGGGATCCACCATAACGGATGTCATCAATAACATCACCAACAATAGTCATGTGGTGGTTTATACGGTTACACCTACGAGTTCGCTGGGTTGTGTCGGTACACCATTTACTGTTTCGGTTACAGTGCGGCCTGAGCCTAAAGGTTTTAATGATCCCACACCTGTTATCTGCAGTGATGCCAATGTCAATTATAACCTCGAGGCCAACATCCTCAACACGGGCTTGGGCGGAAATGGTTTGATCAGCGGAACTACCTATGCATGGACTGCTACTCCCAATCCGGATGTGAGTGGTGAAACCAATGGTGTGGGTTCAACAATCAACAACGTATTAAACAACATCACCAATGCCAATCAGGTAGTGACCTATTCGGTAACGGCCACCAGTGCCGATGGTTGTGTGGGCGATCCATTTACAGTGTCGGTAACCGTACGTCCGGAGCCACAAGGTTTTAATGATGTTGCAACGATTTGCAGTGATCAATCAGTCAATTATTCTCTCAGCGCAAACATCGCCAACACGGGCGCTGGTGGAAATAATTTAATTGCAGGCACAACCTATAGTTGGGTAGCGGCACCAAACGGCAACGTAACAGGGGAGAGCACAACCACACAGGCCGGCAATACCATTACCGATGCGCTGAATAACATCACCAACGCAAATCAGGTTGTGGTTTACACAGTAACACCAACGAGTGTGAATGGCTGTGAGGGCAATCCATTTACAGTTTCAGTAACGGTGCAACCCGAACCCGTGGGCCATAATGATCCCACTCCGGTAGTATGTAGCGATGTGGCCCTGGCCTATGACCTGAGTGCCAACATTGCCAATACCGGATTGGGTGGTAACAACCTGATCACCGGCACTACCTATAGCTGGGTGGCAGCCGCAACGGCAACAGTGGGTGGTGAGAGCACGGTAGCACAGGCAGGTCCCGTGATCAATGATGTTCTGAATAACATTACGAACTCCAATCAGACAGTAGTTTATACCGTAACGCCAACCAGTGCCAATGGCTGTGTTGGAAATGCGTTCACGATTACGGTCACGGTAAGACCCGAACCCCGTGGCTTTGATGACAACAGTCCAGTTGTTTGTAGTGATGCCGCGATAAACTATAGCCTTCCTGCAAATATTGCCAACACGGGTGCCGGTGGAAATAACCTGGCAATCGGAACCACCTATAGCTGGATCGCTGCCGATAACCTGAATGTAGTAGGCGAGAGCACGAGCGCTCAAACCGGTAGCACGATCACCGATATAGTAAATAACATTACCAATGCAAATGAAATTGTAGTATACACGGTTACACCTACCAGTGGTGATGGTTGTATGGGAAATCCGTTTATTGTTTCGGTTACGGTTCGACCTGAACCAAAAGGATTTAACGATGTGGCTACAGTGTGTAGTGACATTGCCGTAGCGTATGATCTTTCAGCCAACATTGCGAATACCGGAGCCGGTGGCAATAACCTGACGGCCGGAACTACCTATAGTTGGGTGGCCGCCAATAACGTAAATGTGGGCGGTGAAAGTGTCTTGCCACAGGCGGGGGCTACCATCACTGATATTCTAAACAACGTTACCAATGCCAATCAGGTAGTGGTCTATACCGTGACACCAACCAACGGTGGGTGCGTGGGCAATACATTCACGGTGTCAGTAACAGTACAACCAGAACCGCGTGGGTTTAATGATAACACTCCGATTGTTTGTAGCAACGCGGTGGTTAATTACAATTTAAGTAACAATGTGGCCAATACCGTATCGGGGGGAAATAACCTGACGGTCGGCACAACCTACTCTTGGATTGCGGCCAGCAACGGAAATGTATCTGGCGAAAGTACCGTGGCACAGGCCGGCCCCATCATTACCGACTTACTAATCAACAGCACCAATGGCAATGAAGTGGTGGTGTATACAATCACACCCACGAGTGCCGATGGTTGTGTCGGCAATCCATTTACCGTTTCAGTGAATGTGCGACCCGAGCCACGTGGCTTCGATGATAATACTCCGGTAGTGTGCAGTGATGTAGCGATGAGCTACGATCTGGTTTCCAATATCACCAACACCGCATCCGGAGGCAACAACCTGGCCGTAGGTACTACCTATAGTTGGATTGCAGCCGACAATTTAAATGTAACAGGTGAGAGTTTGGTTGCCAAGGCTGGACCGGTAATCAACGATGTGGTAACCAACGTAACGAACGCCAATGAAGTGGTGGTCTACACGGTCACTCCAACCAGTGTAAATGGTTGCGTGGGCGCGCCATTCCTGGTTTCGATCACAGTGCGACCGGAGCCGCAGGGCTTCAACGACCCATCAACAATTATTTGTAGCGATGGCGTGGTGGGCTATGCTTTATTATCGAACATTGCAAACACGGGTGCCGGTGGTAACAACCTGATTGCAGGCACAACCTATAGTTGGGTCGCAGCAACGAATCCTCTCGTGGGTGGCGAAAGTACATCAGCTCAGGTGGGTGGAACGATCACCGATGCATTGAACAATATAACCAATGCCGATCAGGTGGTGGTATACACCGTAACACCAACCAGCGCGTTGGGGTGTGTGGGTAATCCATTTACGGTTTCAGTTACAGTTCGTCCCGAACCACAGGGCTTCAATGATAACACACCGGTTATTTGTAGTGATGCCACTGTGAACTACGATCTCACCGCGAACGTGGCGAATACGGGGTCGGGTGGTAATAACCTGATCACAGGAACAACGTACAGTTGGATCGCAGCGAACAATCTGTTTGTTACAGGCGAGAGCACAGTAGCCCAGGCCGGCCCAGTCATTACCGATGCCCTGAATAACATCAGTAGCGCCAATCAGGTGGTTGTGTATACAGTTACTCCAACGAGTGCTGATGGCTGTGTCGGTAATCCCTTTACGGTTTCGGTCACCGTTCGCCCGGAGCCCAAGGGCTTTGATGATCCAAGCCCATTGATCTGTAGTGATGCAAATGTAAACTATGATCTGGTAGCAAATATCTCAAACGTAGGTCTGGGCGGCAACGGACTTGTTGTTGGTACTACATATAGCTGGATTGCTGCAGATAATCCTAACGTAACAGGCGAGAGCACAATAGCACAGATTGGAAATACAATCAATAATGTTTTGAACAATGTTTCGCTAAATGCAGAACAGGTAGTTTATACAATTACACCAACCTCAGCCAATGGCTGTGTGGGGGATCCGTTTACGGTAACAGTTACTGTACGTCCGGAACCACGTGGATTCAATGATCCGTCACCCGTGGCGTGCAGTGATGTAGCAATTAACTACGACCTCGTAGCGAACATTGCCAACACAGGGGCAGGTGGCAACAACCTGGTAACCGGCACTACCTACAGCTGGATCGCTGCACCCAATGCTTTTGTAACAGGCGAAGGCAGTGGTACGACAAGTACCATTACGGATATCATAAATAACGTAACAACATCAAATCAGGTAGTGGTGTATACAATAACACCAACCAGTGCCAATGGCTGTGTGGGCAATCCGTTTACAGTTTCGGTTACAGTCAATCCGGAGCCGCGCGGATTCAACGATCCGTCTCCGGTGATTTGCAGCGATGCTACGGTGAACTATGATCTTAACGCCAACATTGCCAACACAGGATCGGGAGGCAATAATCTGATAGCCGGCACAACCTACAGTTGGTTGGCCGCAGCCAATGGAAACATTACCGGTGAAAGCACAGTGGCACAAACAGGAAACACAATCAATGATGTACTTAACAACATCACAAATGTTAATCAGGTGGTTGTATATACAATCACACCAACGAGTGTGGACGGCTGTGATGGCAATCCATTTATTGTATCGATAGCCGTGCGTCCTGAACCTCGGGGATTTGATGATACCAAAACCATTTGCAGTGATGCGAATGTAAACTATGACCTTACCGCCAACATTGGCAACACAGGATCGGGTGGAAATAACTTGTTGATCGGAACAACCTACAGTTGGATTGCTGCCGATAATGCTAGCGTAACAGGAGAAACAACTGTGATTCCGGGTACATCTTCTACGATTACCGATGTATTGAATAACATCACCAACGTTGATCAGGTGGTAGTGTACACAGTTACAGCTACCAGTAACAATGGCTGTGTGGGTGATCCGTTCACAGTATCGATTACGGTACGTCCTGAACCACGTGGCTTCAATGATGCTTCAACGATCATATGTAGTGATGGCACCGTAGGCTATACCTTGTTGGCAAACATTGCAGACACCGGGTCGGGAGGTAATAACCTGATTGCCGGCACTACCTACACCTGGATTGCCGCTGCCAATGCAAGTGTTGCTGGCGAGAGTACAACAATACAAGCTGGTGGTATCATCACCGACATCCTGAATAATATTACCAATACCAATCAGGTAGTGGTATACACCGTAATCCCAACCAGTTCTTTAGGTTGCGTGGGTGATCCATTCACAGTTTCCGTAACGGTGCGTCCGGAACCGAAAGGATTCAACGACAATGCACCGGTGGTCTGCAGTAATGCTAATGTGAACTATGACATTACTAGCAATATCGCCAATACAGGATCAGGTGGTAACAATCTGGTAGCAGGTACAACGTACAGTTGGTTGGCAGCGGATAATCCTAGTGTTACCGGAGAAACGCTGGTGGCCGCTAATACTTCACTGATCAACGATGTTCTCACGAATGTTACCGGATCAAATCAGGTAGTTGTTTACACCGTAATAGCAACCAGTGCCGATGGCTGTATAGGTGATCCGTTTACCATTTCAGTTACGGTAAGACCAGAACCGATTGGATTGGCGGATACCGATGCTGTGTGTAGCGATGAGGCGATTGCTTATAACATTCAAACTAGAAATATAAACCTGTTAGGAAACTCAGTAGCCAGTCAGTTTACCTATACGGTAGTATCTTCCGATCCGGGCAACGTATCTGCATCGGGTAAAAACAGACCGGTGGCCAGCAATGCTGCTATTACCGATACCTACACAAACACGACCAGCAACGATGTATTTATTACGTATACAATAACACCGTTCAGTACAACTGGAACTTGTCAGGGTACGCCATTTGATGTGGTGTTTACAATTCACCCCGAGCCTTTGGGCCCGAATACAACCATTCAACGTTGCAGTGATGATCCCGTTAACTTCGATCTTCAGAATGTAATTAATACAGTAGGAACAGGCAATGGTGTAGTGAGTAAGTTCCGGTATACGGTAGCATCCAACAATGCGCTGGCTGTGCCGCCCGGTCCTAATCGTAACACTGCTTCTACGGCCGTCATTGCAGATGTGTATACCAACACAACCAATGCCGATGTGGAGATTACTTATACCGTAACCCCGGTGAGTGTCGCCAATGATTGTGAAGGCTCAGTATTTACATTTAGAGTGATTGTTCATCCCGAACCGGTAGGTGCCAATGTGGTGGATCCGGTGTGTAGTACATCATTAAATTATAACATCCAGACTCAAAATATCAACACATTGGGGAATGCAGTGCCGAGTGTGTTTACATATACAGTAGCTTCTTCGGATGCAATCAATGTACCACCGGCTGCGGATAGGGTAGTGGCAACCAATCTTCCGATCACCGATGCGTATGTGAACTCAACCGGAGTGGATGTAACCATTACGTATACAATCACCCCAATCAGTTCAGCGAATAACTGTCCGGGCACGCCATTCACCTATGCCGTAACCATCAGTTCGAAACCGGTAGGTGCCGATGTTACCAAGGCAGATGTTTGCTCAGATGTACCGTTTAGCTTTGATCCGCAAAACGATATTACAAACGGAGTAATAGGCACGTTCACATGGACGGCAACCTATCAACCCGGACTTTCTGTTGGAGGTGCAGCACCACCAGCCGCAGGTGCAGGTTTGATAAGTGGTTCATTAACAAATACGGGCAATGCGGTTCTCAATGCAACGTATGTGGTAACTCCTACAGCCGGTACGTGCGTAGGCGATCCATTCACAATCACGGTGCCGATTCAACCAGAACCAGTGATGGCCACCAACCTGAATGCGATTGTATGTAGTGGTGATATCTATAATACTTTGTTGGATACCGATGGAATTTCAATAGGGGCAGCCAATTATGATGTTACGGCAGTAGTAGATGCAGGCCTCACAGGTACACCAACGACTGGTCTTGCCTTGGCAGCGAATGCACTTGTCAATGACGCCTTCCAAAACTTGACGGCTATTCCATTGAAGGTTACGTATACAATTACTCCGCATGGAACCAATGGTTGCGTAGGGGATCCTAAGCTTGTTGAACTCACCATCAATCCCGAGCCGGTAATAAATCCTGCATTGGATAATACAGTATGTAGCCGCGAGATTTCCGGAATCATACTTAGTACGAATGGAACATCGGTTGCCGCAAACGCATATCGGTTGGTAGGGGTTACAATCCCGGGAACGGTAACAGCAGATCCATTAAACGTGGCGGTCGGTACAACAGGTAACATCAATCTAATCCGCAATGATAAATTCATTAACAATACAGCGGCTGCGGTGATAGTAACGTATGAAATTCTGGGAATCAGCCCGGCACTCTGTGAAGGTCAATCGGAATTTATTGACCTGACCATTAACCCCGAACCTATTTTATCACCCGGCACTGCGAACTTATGTAGCGATGTGCCTTCGGGTATAATCGTTGGCCCGGCCGCGGGATCCTCAGTA
Organism: Cyclobacteriaceae bacterium; assembly: GCA_022841475.1. Taxonomy (GTDB): domain Bacteria; phylum Bacteroidota; class Bacteroidia; order Cytophagales; family Cyclobacteriaceae; genus ELB16-189. The sequence continues at coordinate 28,467 of JALHRJ010000036.1, forward strand.
ACAACTGATTTTGAATTAAAGAATATTGTCAAGGCTCCGGCTCTGGTAGCGGGTGGTAGCAACGCAGGTCTTGGTACGTATCCGGCAAATTTACCAGGTGGACAATCGGACTTCTTGTCGAACGATACATTTACCAATACAACCAATGGTCCGCTGATCGTAACCTATACAGTAGTGCCGATTACATCAGGCTGTCGTGGCCAGGATCAGACCGTAGTCTTTACGGTTAATCCGGCACCGGCCGTAGAAGACAATCTGAACCGAACCGTTTGCTCGGATGATCTTGCAGGTATTGTTTTCGCAACGGAGATTTCGCCATTAAGCACGGCTGCAGCTTCCTACAACATTGTTTCGATCACAATATTGCCAGGCCTTGTACGTACTGCGGGCAGTGCGGTAGTACCTCGCAACGGTGTAACAGCGAATGACATTCAGGCTGATCAGTTTAGAAATCAAACCAATGATCCACTTACAGTAACCTATGGCGTGCAGGCAGTATCAGGTGCCACTTGTTTAGGTCCGGTGCGGTTTGTAGTTCTGACGGTTGAACCCGAAGTTGTGGCAACGCCTGTGAACAATGCACCCAACATTTGTAGCAATGATCAAACAGACATCGATCTGATTTCACCTACCAATCCTACCTCAGGTGTAGTCACCTTTAACTACACCGCTGTTTCATCGGTTGGTGGATTAATCAGTGGCTTCGTTCCCGCTCTCAACAACTTACCAGAGAATTATAAGATTGAAGATGCATTGGTGAATAATTCGGATAACCCGGCTACTGTTACATATTCAATCACAGCTGTAGCCAATGGCGCTAAAAATGGTGCGGGTTGTTCAAGCTTGCCACCTGCAGTAACGGTGGTGGTAACGGTGGATCCGAAACCAAAATTAGTAGCGTCACCGGCTGTACAAACAGTGTGTGAAGGAGTAGCCACATCAATTACATTGAACAGCAACACAGTGCCGTCTGCTGGTAATGTTCGGTTCGAATTAATAACAGCGGTCGCGTCTGGTGGCGTAACGGGTATGTCACCCATCGGAACCTTATTTACTCCGGGTTCATCATTGGCGGATGTACTGGATAATCCAACAGTCACATCGCAAACAGTAACGTACACACTGCAACCAAAAATCATTGGCGGATTAGCCTGCGTGGGTGATAATGTAGTGATCACGATTACCGTGAATCCAAGACCGACTATTATAGCAAGCGCACAACCGGATATTTGTAGTGGTGATTTTATCAACATCACCCTCACTCCGGATGTAGCCAATACAATAGCAATCTGGACCGTGTCTGCACCGCCTACAGTAACAGGTGCCAGCAATGGTGCGGGTAACCTGATCTTCCAGACCTTATTTAATAATGGAAATATTCCTGAAACAGTTACGTACACAGTAACTCCGCGTGTTAATAATTGTGACGGCACACCGATAATAATATCAGCAGTGGTAAATCCTAAACCCAAGTTTGTGGGCTTACCATTGAATGTTACCGTATGTCATGGCAATACCTTAAACGTTCCGCTCACCAGCACAGTAGCCGGTACCACATTTGATTGGACGGTAGATGACCCAAGCGGGTTAGGGGTTCCGTTGATTGGTACGGGCAACACGATCAACCAACTGCTGACAAACACAACAGGTTCACAAGCGAGCTTAACCTATTCCATTACACCAACAGGCCCGGGTGCTTGTCCCGGTGATCAGAAGATCATGATTGTTACGGTAGCACCACAGATTACGGCTCAGTTTGTAAATGCAAATTCCAGTATCTGTAGAGGCAGCTCAGAATTTTTAATTATCCAGTTGGATGGACAAGCTCCTTTCCAGTTGGTGTATAATGATGGTGCATCCGATATCACGGTAAACAATGCTGGTAACTTTAAAGTGATTCAGGTTACGCCAGCCGCGACCACCACGTATACTTTGGTTTCTGCAAGAGATGCACTGAACTGTACATTTATTCCTGCGGGCCAAAGTGTAACTGTAACAGTAGGTGAAACAGATGCTAACTTTAGTATTGTTCCACCGGCCGCTGCATGCGGACCGTACACGGCAACCTTCCAGTTTAATCAGGTAGCAGGAACTGAATACACCTGGCAATGGTTTGATGGCTCTCCGGATGAAATATTCCTGGCAGGCACAACGATCCCTAACAATACGATCACGCATACATTCAGTAACCCGAATCCGAATGCCTCGATAACGTATAGGGTAACACTGAGAACGCAATTGCCAGCTCCATTCCCGGGCTGCTTTAAAGCAACAACTCAAAATGTTACCATATTCCCCTCGATCATTACCAATGCATTCCCGGATCGATCGGAAATCTGTAGTGGTGAAAATATCCAATTCTTTAACCAGAGTTTTGGAGCTACTACGCATCGTTGGTTCTATCGTGTGCAGGGCACGGCAACAGAAATAGATATTCGCACAACACCCACGGTGAATTATAATTTCACGAACACGTCTACCAGCAACCCGATTATTTACGAAGTGGTGTATCAGGCGAATAATGGAAACTGTCCGGCTGCGGATGTAGTTACGCCAATCACAGTCTATCGCGCAATCACGGCCGGATTTAATGAGGGTACGATTCCTCCGTTTATAGGAGGAAACTCAACGGTAACATTTACCAATACTTCAGTACCGGTTGATGCGACACAATTCCGCTACGAATGGGACTTCGGTTTGAATGCAACACCAGGCACAGCAAATGGCGCAGGTCCATTCTCGGTTAACTACAGTACCCCGGGTCCACGTGATATCTCATTGAAGGTGGTTAACATCGCTGCAGAAACTGCGGGGTTGAGTTGTGAAAACACATTCAGCAAAACCATCAACGTACCGTTGTTGCCACTGGTAGCCGCTTTTGTGGCAACTCCGCAACGCGCATGTTTCCCGTCTGATTTCACAGTAACATCCAATACATCCACAGGCGATGTCATGGAGTGGCGTGTGGTAGATGGTAACGGCCGGATTGCAGCGACCTCCAATGCAGTTCTCCCGGTATTCCGCATTACTAACCCCGGTTCATATTCTATATTCCTGACAACTTCCAATTCGTTAACCGGCCAGGTGGCCAACACCCAGCAGGATAACTTTGAAGTGTTTGAGAATCCGGTGGCTTCGTTCGACTTGCGTCCGAATATTGTGTTTGTGCCCGATACAGAATTGACAACGTTTAACTTCAGCATGGGAGCTACCGATTATCAGTGGGACTTCGGTGACGGTGGAACTTCCGTGGATGTTGAGCCCATTTATATTTACAAAGTAGAAGGTGTCTATGATGTGCAGTTGATTGCACGCAACGATCGCGGTCAGGGGCTGGTGTGTACCGATACGCTCGTGCGCAAAGTTACTGCGAAGCAAGGTGGTGTAACAAAAGTACCGAATGCCTTTACACCCAATCCGAATGGACCATCGGGCGGTGTAGTGGGACCGGGTACAGGTGGTAACGGTACATTCAACGATGTATTCTTACCAATTGTAAAAGGAGCCGAAGAATTTAATATGCAGATCTTCGATCGGTGGGGTAATTTGATTTTCGAAAGCAATAGCTCAAACATTGGTTGGGATGGCTATGATGTAAATGGAAAATTAATGCCCATGGGTGTGTATGTGTTTAAACTCACTATCCGGTTATCCGATGGTCAGCGATCTACACAAATTGGTGATGTAACGATGATCCGGTAATTGCGTAATTTTATAAGAGCATGAAGAAGATTTTATTCATACTGGTTAGTATCGCAATGGTGATAACCGCACAAGCGCAGGATCCTCAGTTCTCGCAATACTACATGGCTCCGCTTTATTTAAACCCCGGCTTTACCGGCATTACGCCACAACAGCGCCTTGCGATAAATCACAGAATTCAATGGCCTAACCTCCCGCAGGCATTCGCTACTTATTCGGCCAGCTACGATATTTTTGTTGATGAACTTCGCAGTGGTTTTGGAATCTTGGCTACCACAGATAAAATGGGTTCTGCTGGGTGGAGAACAACGACTGTGGGTCTTAACTACAGTTATAAAGTGAGGCTCAATGATAAAATTGTCTTTTCTCCAGGTTTGTACTTTGGTTATGGAATAAATGGCTTGGATCGAAGTAAGTTAAGTCTGGGTGATGGCCTTGAATTTGATGGAATTTCATTGGATCCGGATTTGCAAAAATTGGGCAATCAGCAATACTTTGATTTTGGTTCTGGCTTTTTGTTTTATAGCCGTAGTCTATGGTTAGGGGCGGCCTTCGCTCACATGAACGCACCCAATTTATCCATCCTCAACGATGTAAGCCGATTGCCAATGAAGACGACCATTCATGGTGGAGCCCGATTGACATTAACTTCGGGGCCGCGTGAGCAAGATCGCGCATCCTATCTAACGCCTTCATTTATTTTTCGCAGACAAGGCCCGGTAAGTCAATTGGATTTTGGTTTGAATTATCATATCGATCCTATCTCCATTGGAGTTTGGTATCGCGGAAAGCCGTTTGAGACAAATTATATTGGCACAGTAAATCAGGATGCATTAATTCTTACGTTGGGCATGTACCTGAAAACACTTACAATAGGATATAGCTATGATTTCTCCATCTCTGAGTTATCCACAAGTTCAGGAGGAGCACACGAAATTGCCATCGTCTATGAATTTGTAGCCAAGCCACTTCATAAAGGAGTAAAAAAGCGGAACCGGCTTATTCCTTGCCCTACTTTCAATACCAAAAAGAGTTTCTGGAACTAACAGCAAGTAAAGCATAGGCCATCGAAGCCTATTGACACAGTGTATAATCCACTTCCCAATTCCTAATGCCTAATTCCTAATTCCTAATGCCTAATTCCTAATGCCTAATTCCTAACTATAACCTGTCTGCTGAGTCTTTCAGTGCCACTTGCTTATTGCCTATTGTTAATTGCTCATTTTCCATTGTCAACTGCTGTTTGCCTATTGCCCATTGCCTATTGTCAATTGTCAACTGCTGGCTGCCTACTGCCACCTGCCTACTTCCAAGTACCCAATTCCCAATACCTAAAAACAAACTGGTAACTACTTCCCACCCCCATAATCCGCAAGCTAACGTCTCAATCGGTAATCAGTCGCTAAGGTTGATCTTTCACGCCCAGGTTCTATGATTAAGTGTGTCTATGAGAGGCTTTACGCGATTCCTGAATCGACTAAAGCATGGTGAAGAACAGATTTTTTTTATTAGCAGCGTTTATACTTAGCTCCGTTTTCACTATGAATGCCACTGCCCAGTGCGGAGGTATCATGGAACCGGGCTTTGCCTTTCTTACAAGTAGTCGGGGTTGTGCCCCCTTTACAGTAAACATTCAAACACTATATCTCTCGTCTGTCCCCGGTACGCAATATTTTATTAATTGGGGCGATGGCACACCGGAGGAAACATATACACAAGTAGGACCTACTGGCGTAACCATTGGTCATACCTATCCAAACACATCCATTGATTGCGGATATGATTTGGTGATTGATGCTTCCAACGCCTGCAACCCGCGCGGCAGCGTTGTGCCCATCAATACGCAGGTAATTGTTTGGACGAATGATGTTATTTCTATTAATCCCAATGTGTTTCGCGTATGTCAGGGTTATGCAACAGATGTTTTGTTTACAGATGATAGCGATTGGAATTGTTTTCCGCGGCCAACGCGTGAGAACAACGAACCTCGTTGGATCCAGTGGTTGTATGGAACAGGTCCGCTTGCAAATCAGATTCCCGGAGTCCAGGTTAATTCACTCATACCGGGTGGCTTTCCTTATCTCGATCCAGCACCTGCTCGCAATCCTATTTATCCGGTTCTGGCTCCGGGCCAGATTAGTTTACCCATCAATGTACCCGTAACAACACCAGCTGATTTGGGACGAGAATTTGTAATCACGTTGAAGAATTGGAATCAATGTAATGCGTACGACAATAATCTCGCAGATAGCAATCCCTTCAATCCGGTCTCAGGCAACCTGGTGAACGGAGATAACGCCCCGCAAATAACAACGGCCAGAATCGTTATTGTGCCGTCTCCACAACCGGATTTCTTAACACGCCTGGGCGGAGCGGGTGGCCCCATACAAAGTGTTTTTTGTGTAGGCGACAATATTTATTTCGATAACGAAACACCGGGCATTGTCGGAGCTTCTTTTGCACACACGTGGCAGTTTTACGATAACGTAACGGGACTGGGAGCACCGCTGTCAACGTCAACCAACGCCAATCCAACCTTTGCTTATCCAACATCCGGGCAAAAATTAATTCGGCTATCCGTGCGAGATGAGAATGCCGCAGGAAATTGTGTGGCTGTCATAGAAAAAATAATAACCATATCCCCTTCACTGATTGCACAGATTCAGGTGACCGATCTGTTGAACAATCAGATTACGCCCGACTTCTGCCAAAATGCTTCAGCACCTTTCACAACATTTCAGGCGCGTTTTAATGATGCATCGGTGGGCACACCCACTGCAACCACCCAATGGCGCTGGGAGTTTTTCGATGAGACAAATACGCTTATACAACAAGAGCCTGCTTCGGGAACTTTTTCGCCAGTGGCACTTGGCCCCTTCGATCAGAACTTTACCAACCGCGGTATCTATAGAGTTCGCTTAATCATTCGTGATAATGTTACTTCTTGCGAAACCGTAGATGAAGTTCAGATTCGGGTTTTCGAAAATCCGGTTTCTATGTTTACCGCAACGCGAGTTTGTGCAGGGCAATTAACATCGTTTGTTGAGAGTTCAACGTTGCAACCCATCACTGGTGAAACGATTGTAACACGTGAATGGGATTTCAACTATGATGGTGTCACCTTCAATAAAGATCCGGTCTTTGATAATCAAACTTCTTTTACCCGCTCCTTGGGTGTGGCAGGCACCTATCAGGTAGCTTTGCGCACCACGGCCGGGCAGGGTGGGTGTTCAGATATTATTGTAGTACCTGTCATAGTTGATCCGTTACCGCTCGCAAGTTTTATTCCTGATGTTACTTCGGGATGCAGCGTTCTTACCGTAACATTCACCAATACCGCAGTGGCGGGTCAACCGGATGTCGTGGAACGTTTTGTATGGGAAGCGGATGAAGGTCAGGGTCTGGGATTTTTACCGATAGCGACACAGTTACCTGCTGATCCGGCATTCGCGGCAACGTTTATTTACGATTTTGAAAATTTTGGTACGGTCAATAAATTATTTGATGTGCGGCTGCGTGTAGTCACCGTAAACTTATGTGAAACTATTTCGGCCCCGGTCACCATCACAGTTTTTCCCGGCACGCGATCCGGTTTTATCTCCACCAACTATTCACCATTCAATGATAACTGCTCACCGCAAACGGTAAACTTTACCGTGGATAGCGAAACTCAATCCTTAAATCCACTGGAGTATCGTTGGCGGATAAGCGATACAGCCGGAGTGATTGACGAAATCAGTTCGGGCACTACACCGACTTTTAGTTATCCGTTCGTCAATAGCACTCAGGCACTAAAGGATTTTAATGTAATGCTGATTACAACGTTGGCTTCCGGATGTTTTGGTGATTCGATCCGCACCATCCGGATAAGCCCCGTGCCCGCTTCGTTGTTCACGATCGACACGCTTCAGTTCGATTGCAATGTGATGCGAATAAAACTGGAAGCAATTCAAAAAGGATTACCTTCCTATCATTGGGTAATTACAGAAAATGGAATTCCAACGGTGGACGTCTCCACGGCTGTCGATCAGTTGGAGCATGTGTTCAACAGACCGTCTTCTGCCACAGCCGATATATCAGTGCAGTTCACATTGGATACAAGAAATTTTGCTAATTGCCCCAGCCCAATTACCAATTCAGCGATAACAGTTCCCAAACGAGATGATATCAACGCTTCATTCACAGCCACACCTGTATCGCAATCGTTGCCTTTGTCTACAGTTTCTATAACCAACACAACAACTGCTGGACCTTGGACGTATCTCTGGGATTTTGGTGATGGCACTACATCATCTGACCCTACTGTAAATACGCATACGTATGGAACCTATGGTGTATTCATAATTCGACTCACCGTAAGCAATAATGTATGTATTGAAACGCAGGCCCAGCAGGTTGAAATTCTTGCTATCCCACCAACGGTAGACTTTGCCTACGATCCTCCATCGGGCTGTGTTCCACTAACGGTTAATTTTACAAACCTGTCCCAGTTTGCGGATCCCGGAACTTACCGATGGGACTTCGGTGATCAATCCACATCGCAAATGATGAATCCGGTTCACACCTACTATCAGCCCGGAAAATATTCAGTATCACTTTCAGCTTCCAATATAACGGGGCAAACCGTAACGGAAACAAAACAAGCCATTATTGAAGTATTTCCACGTCCCAATGCGGCCTTTGAAATAAAACCCAAACTCGTTTACATACCGGGTGGAATATTGTATACCGACAACCGGAGTTTTGATGCAACCCGTTTTGAGTGGGACTTTGGCGATGGTACCATAACATCCGGTTTTGAACCGGAGCATAAATACTCAGAGGAAGGTTTCTTCACCATAAAACTGATAGCCTTTAATCAGTTTGATTGCGCGGATACAACTGCACAGGAAAACACCGTGAAAGTTCAAAAGGGTGGACAGGTGTTGATACCCAATGCATTTTCACCGAACCTTTCGGCAGCGGGTGGGAGCGGTGGTATCAGTGATGGTAAGAATGATATTTTTCTTCCGATTACTCGCGGAGTGGTTGAGTTTGAGCTACTGATTTTTGATCGATGGGGAGAACTATTGTTTGAAAGTCGTGATCCGGAATTTGGTTGGGATGGTACCTACAACGGTAAATTATGTCAGCAAGATGTATACATCTATAAGTTGGCGGCCTCCTATGCGGATGGTGAACGCGTGGTTCGGGTGGGTGATGTAAATCTGATTCGATGAAAGGACTATTTATTTTTTTGTTCATAACAGTCTCTGTTGGTCTTAACGCACAGGATCCACAGTTCTCGCAGTATTATGCAGCACCGTTATACCTCAATCCTGCTTTCACCGGAACTACGCAGGACCATCGGTTTATTGCCAACTATCGCAATCAATGGCCAAACGCGGCCCGTGGTTTTGTCACCTATGCATTTTCGTACGATTATAATTTATATAACTACAATAGTGGCATTGGTTTTTTAGCTACGGTAGACCAGGCAGGTACGGCTGGCATGAAATCATCACAGTTTAATTTTTTGTATTCCTATAAATGGAATATCTCCAGTAAATGGGTGGTATCAGCCGGATTAAATTTTGGTTATGCCTTTCGTTCGATCGACCTGAATAAATTAATCTTTGGCGATCAGTTGCAGTTCGACTCGGATGGCAATGTGCCGAGTGATGATCCTGCTATTTTTAACTTGGGAACCACCAGTTATTTTGATTTTAACTCCGGAGTGTTGGCCTACAACAAAAATTTCTGGTTTGGATTTTCAGCCAGTCATTTAAATACCCCGAATCGTTCATTGTTGGATCAGGAATCAATCATTCCAATCAAAACAAGTTTCCATGGTGGTGTTCGGATTCCGTTATATGCAGGACCCTTTAAAAAGGAAAACATCGCTGTATTGTCGCCTTCGTTTGTGTATAAACGACAAGGTCAGTTCGATCAGCTTGATCTGGGTGTGCATTTTCTATACGATCCCGTGATGATTGGCCTTTGGTATCGGGGTATACCCATTCAGCAGAATGTTAAAGACAACATCAGTCAGGATGCGGTGGTGGTTGTGCTCGGATTCCAGTTCGAAAAAATGGAAGTTGCCTATAGTTATGATCTTACGGTTTCGGAATTAGGTCCTATCTCAGGTGGCACGCATGAAGTTGCACTTAAATACAAGCTAGGTATCCAGATGCAATCCAAAACGAAGAAAAAGGAGAAGTTCATTCCCTGCCCGACCTTCATAAAAAAGTAGCCTTTATCCAGGCGTCAGACCACCAGCCTTTTGTCGAATTCACCTTTTTGCCTGTCAGTTTTTGTCTGACCAAAAGTCAGCTGTCATCGTCCAGCCTTAGGCTGGAAGCCGCGATCCCGCGGAGTGCGAACAATTCAGGATTCTAGGTCACATACGGAATGACAACTTCGATTGATATTTGACTTTTTGGTCAACCTGAAAACTTACATGCGGTCAGACGCATCTTACTTACCATTTCTTCAGTCTATTATTCCTGATTTTCCTTGTTACCTTTGTCCCTCATTTTGAGGCTTTAAGATGAATTTTAAGGAGCATTTGGCGAAAGACGACATATTTAAGACGGTAGCTGACGCGGCTGCCCGCCTGAATCTGCCCGCCTTTATTGTAGGTGGTTACGTACGCGATTTGATTCTCGACCGCCCCAACAAAGACCTCGATTTTGTGTGCCTCGGCAGCGCCATTCGGTTGGCTGAACAGGTGGCGAAGCAACTAGGCGGAGTTCCGGTAACGGTTTTTAAAAATTTTGGTACCGCGATGATCAAAGTAGATGATCGCGAATTGGAATTTGTTGGGGCCCGCAAAGAATCTTATAGGGAAGATTCGCGAAAGCCGATAGTGGAAGATGGAACCTTGGAAGAAGATCAGCAACGCAGGGACTTTACCATCAATGCAATGGCCATCAGCTTACAAGCTGAATCGTTGGGTGAACTGATAGATCCTTTTGGTGGAGTTCAACATCTGAAAGAGAAGCTCCTTAAGACTCCACTCGAGCCGGGTATTACATTTTCGGATGATCCCTTACGGATGATGCGCGCGATTCGATTCGCGGCACAACTTAATTTTGATATTGATGCGGATACTTTTGCGGCAATCAGTAAAAATGGTGAACGGCTTTCTATTGTTTCAATGGAAAGGGTTATCGTGGAGTTGAATAAAATTATTTTGTCACCGGTTCCCTCATATGGATTCAAGCTACTTTTTCAAAGTGGTTTGTTAAAACAATTTTTTCCTGAACTGGTCGCCTTGCAGGGTGTAGAGTATCAGGATAACAAAGCGCACAAAGATAATTTCTACCATACGCTGCAGGTTCTCGATAATGTTTCAAAAGTTTCAGACGATCTTTGGTTGCGCTGGGCTGCCATTTTACACGACATTGCCAAGCCCGCTACCAAACGATTTGATAAAGAAGTAGGGTGGACCTTTCATGGCCATGAGGACAAAGGCGCACGCATGGTGCCCGGTATCTTTCGCAGGCTTAAGTTGCCGATGAATGAAAAAATGTTGGCCGTACAGAAACTGGTGCGGCTGCACTTGCGACCCATTGCACTGGTGAAAGAAGTTTCAGATTCTGCCATTCGAAGATTATTGTTTGAAGCCGGGGATGAGGTAGAGGCATTGATGAAACTTTGCCGGGCCGATATCACCTCGAAGAATAATGAAAAGGTTGCGAGGTACTTACGCAACTTTGAAGAGGTGGAAAAGAAAATGATTGACCTCGAAGCCCGGGATCAGGTTCGGAATTTTCAGCCACCCATAACGGGCGATGAAATTATCCGTCTTTATAATCTTCCCCCTGGCCCGATAATTGGAGAAATAAAAGAAGAAATTAAAGAAGCTATTCTGGAAGGCATTATTCGTAACGACCGGCAGGAGGCTTATGAATTGTTATTACAAATTGCAAATAGAAAAGGATTAGTAAACCAAGAAGTAAACCCGTCATAATGAAAAAGATTATAATTATTTTAGCCTTTAGCCTTAGTGCAACGACAGTGTTTGCGCAAACACAAAAGCAACCTGCAAAAACAGACCCGGCAAAAGCACAAACTCAAACAAAAGCACAACCCGCGCAAACAGAAAAAGCGACAATCAATCCGTTAACCGAACATTTCTACAAGAAATATCTCACCGCCCTTCAATGGAGTGATTACGATGTTGCCAAGGATGCATTATATGATCTGATCATCGAAAACCCCCAAAATGATTCGCTGATTTTCAACCTGGCTTATTACTATTACGAAAATCAAAAACATGCCTCTGCCGTGTTGGTATCACAGCAGTTGTTGGCCCGTAATCCTAAAAACATAGGCGCTCTTGAAATTGCGGCTGTCGGTTTTGAGATAATGGGGGTGCCGGATCGTTCGTTGCAAAATTTTGAGAGTTTGTATCTGCTCACTAACAACATCAGTACCTTGTATAAAATGGCATTCCTGCAATTTGATTTAAAGCGTTATGCCGAATGTCTTACTTCTATCGATATCCTGCTGGCAAACAAAGACGTTGATACCACCAAGGTAGTATTCAACGATGCGGCCAATAAGCAAAAGGAATATGCTATGCGTGTATCTGTGCTTAACCTGAAAGGCCTGGCCGTGCAGGAGCATTTGGGTGATAAAGAAGCCGCAAAAAAACTATTCGAAGAGGCCTTGGCTATTGCCCCGGATTTCGTGATGGCCAAGGAAAATCTCGCCAAAATAAAATAGGCATGCAACCTTTCGTGGGTAGCGAGGTCTTTAAACGTAGCTAATTTGGCTTGGAGGCCCCGGTAGTACATATCCATCATGATCTTATTGACCGTTGCCGGCAAGGTGATCGTGATGCGTACTATAGGCTTTATAAACTCTATAGCCGGAGTATGTACAATGTTGGGTTTCGGATTGTAAACAATTCGGAAGAAGCGGAGGATGTGTTACAGGATGCATTTATTAGTGCATTTAACAACCTCGAGCGGTATCGGGGTGATTCTACGTTTGGAGCCTGGCTAAAGCGGATTGTCATCAATAAGGCCATCAACTATCTCAACAAAAAGAAGCCGGAACGGATGCCGGACGATGAGAGGTGGGATGTACGGGAAGAAGAGGCCGTGGATGAATTCGAAGGTTTTCCATTTACGGTAGAGAAAGTCAGGGCCGCCATCGAAGCATTACCCTATGGATATCGTTCCGTGATTTCGTTGTATCTTGTAGAGGGATATGACCATGGCGAAATTGCTGAGATTTTGGGAATAACAGAGTCAACGTCAAAGTCGCAGTTTAACAGGGCTAAGAAAAAATTAAAAGAACTTCTGGAAGGAGGTATATAATGAAAGATCACCTTAAAGAATTCATTGATAAGAACCGATCGGAGCTGGATAATCGTGTTCCCTCGGAACAGGTTTGGAACCGGATCAACGCTGGCCTTACCGAAAAAAAAGTATCCCTATGGAACAGTGTAATGGTGTGGCGCGTGGCGGCTATATTATTTCTGAGCCTCTCGGTATATTTATTCTCTACCCGCACCCTGAATGTACAGACACGGGAATCCGCTCGCTTGCAAGGTGAGTTTTCTGACCTTGAGAGTTTTTATGTTGAACAGATTGCCGAGAAAGTTGAATTGATCAGTGACATTCAGGATTTTAGTAATGATGAAAAATTTGCACAAGATCTGGAAAAGCTGGAAGCCATGTATCAGGTGTTGCGTGAACAAATGAAAACCCAACCATCGGAAAAGGTGAAGGATGCGCTGATCTTAAATTTATTGGTGCGTATTGATTTGCTCAATCAGCAGATAAAAGATCTCGAGGATTTTGAAAAGGAAAAAGAGCAGCAGGAAGATGCGTCTATTTGAAAGTTAGTTTTTAATTTTTCCGGCATTGCGGACCACTTCAACATCAACTGGATCACACCAAAGGCTGATAAGTTTTGACAAATCCGGAATCAGAATCCGAATTTGTCAAAAATCTGAGTATTCAAGATTTCAGGGAGTTTACACTTCGTAAACTAGAAATCCTCTTCTCGCTGTAGTTCAAATGATTCTTTGGCGCTATCTAGCACCTTGCCATGCTCACATTTTAATACTCGTGCAGGAAAACGTTTGATAAGCCCATAACTGTGCGTGGCCATCAGCACGGCCGTACCACTCTTATTTATTTGTTGAAATATTTTTAGGATTCCGCTGGAGACCTCAGGGTCAAGATTGCCGGTAGGTTCATCGGCAATTAGAATCAGTGGTTCATTGATCAAAGCCCGCGCGATTACCACCCGTTGCTGTTCGCCACCCGAAAGTTGGTGAGGCATCTTTTTTTCAACAGAACCCAATCCAACCTGCATTAAAACTTCTGCTAACCGGTTTTTCATTTTCGCACCATCCTTCCAGCCGGTTGCCTTCATGACAAAGTTTAGATTTTCACCCACGGTGCGATCTGGAAAAAGTTGAAAGTCCTGAAAGATGATGCCTATTTTTCGTCTGAGCAGGGGCACCTGGTGACTCTTGATTTCGCGGATATTAATTCCGGCTACACTGATATCACCTAAGCGAAGCGGCAAGTCAGCATAAAGTGTTTTTAATAAAGATGATTTACCTGAACCGGTGCGGCCAACCAAAAATACGAATTCACCTTTTTCGATAGCAAAGCTGATTTCATTCAGCACGGTATTGTGGTCCTGAAAAATGCTGGCCTCTTTTACACGTACTACCGGATCGGATGAAAACATGCTAATTCCTAATTCCTAATTCCTAATTCCTAATTCCTAATTCCTAATTATAATTTACCCATTCGCCTTCTTATGGTCCGCCAGAAATTTTTCCAGCCCACTATCGGTAAGAGGATGTTTCAATAAACCCGTAATTACATTGAGTGGACAAGTAACAACATCGGCTCCGATCTCAGCACATTTAATCAGGTGCATAGAGTGCCTTACACTTGCAGCTAGAATTTCAGTTCCGAAACCATAATTATCATAGATGAGTCGAATCTGCGCAATCAACTCAAGACCATCTTGCGAGATATCATCAAGTCGGCCAATGAATGGAGATAGATAACTGGCTCCAGCCTTGGCTGCTAAAATTCCTTGCCCTGCTGAAAACACCAGCGTGCAATTGGTACGAATGCCTTCACTCGTAAACTTCTTAATGGCTTTAATGCCGTCCTTAATCATAGGCACTTTAACCACAATCTTATCATCGATTTTGGCCAGTTCTTTACCCTCGCGGATAATGCCCTCATAGTCAGTGGAAATTACTTCTGCACTTACATTGTTGTCAACAATCTGGCAGATGGCCTTGTAATGCGCTAGTATTTTATCCTTGCCAGCAATACCTTCCTTTGCCATTAAAGATGGATTGGTGGTAACTCCGTCCAAAACACCTAAGTCATAGGCTTCTTTTATTTCATTGAGGTTGGCGGTATCGACAAAGAATTTCATAGCGTGGTTGTTAAGAAATGCAAAATTAACCCAAAAAACGAAAAAACCTTCCCGCAATTAGCCCGAGAAGGTTGAATAAAAAAGTGGCAAACCGAACATCGCACCGCTACAACTGCCTACCCTTGCTACCTTCCGATCCTGGGGGAGTTCAGCAGGAGCTGGTCGTGCCGATTTGCCGGGGCAAAGGTAAGAAAATTGTTGATCC
>JALHRJ010000037.1 GCA_022841475.1 Cyclobacteriaceae bacterium
GAGAAACGCACGCCATAAAGAGTTAATATAATAACTATTTAGAAAGTTTATTTCTAGTTTTGATTATTAGGACATATATATATAAAGATAATATAATAAAATAACTCTTTTTTTTTTTTTATACTTAGTAACTCATATATTCTATAAAAACTTTTTCTCTTAGAGAGTTTTTTTGTCCAGTCTAAGCCAGTTTATTTTTAGCACGCCACGCCACGCCTTACCTTGTCAAATGCTCTTTTGACTAATACCTTTATAATCAGCATAATTCTATTATAATACCTTTATCATAATATGATAATACCTTTACAAAATCATAATAATACTATTACAATACTATTATAATACTATTACAAACGCCCAGCACTTTATAAGATAGTAAATAAATTAGACTAATAAAAAAACTTTTTAGAAAGTTACTTGACAAGAAAGTTTTTATAGTATATAATGGGTATAGACATCATTTAATAAAAAGTATTTAGCACGCCACGCCGTGACGAACTGAATACTTAAGACAAGGACAAAAACAAATGAAAAGAGTTTGTAAGAACCCAAAGCACACACGCCATATAATGGCACTGCAAAAGGAAATCACAGTCAACAATTATCAGACTGGGACAACCAAAATCAGAGCCGGAAAGGTTGCAAAGTCATGTCTGAAATAATGTGCAAGGCTTGCAAGGTAGTGAAAGCATGGCGAGACGGATTTTGCAAGGATTGCCATGAGTTCTATTTCAAATAGTTTTCTGACCACGTGGAGGGAGTGGCTAGCAAATTATTAAAAGACCCAAGCTAGAGGGCAAGACAAGGACAATCAAATGAAAGTTACAACTGAAGAAATCCTAAATAAAAGGATTTTAACCGAAGGTGAAATAAAACTTTTGGTAAAGCGTGCAAACGCTGGAGAAGACGTCAACGCCAAGCGTTACGCAATCAAAGAAGAAGAGTATTTATTGACTAACACACACGAAGCAAAAGGGATTGCTTATCTGTTAGACCAATGGAAAACACCAAAGGGGGTAGAACGTAAAAACAACCCTTTTGGAGCACGTGAAGAAGACGTTTTGGCAACATTCAAATACTTTGAATTTGTAGAACTATACAATGCCGGAAATATGCACTTTAACGTCTATACTCCAATTTATAATGTAATTGGTGAAAACGGTTCATTCCAATATTATATGTGGGGTGGCAAGGTAAATATAATCGGCTAATGATTTAGTTTTCTAACCCAGCGGAGGGCAGGGCTAGCAAATTAACAGCTAGAGACAAGGACAATTTTATATGCAAGAAATTTATATTCCGAGCGTTGCTGAAATCCAGCACGCCGACACAGCCCGAGCAATCGCTCAAGAGTGGCAGGCTAATTTTGCAGAGCAAGATTATAGCTACGAAGATTTAGCGAACTGGGGAGCATACTTTTCAGAACTAGCCGAGAAGTTCCCAGAGCTAAAAGAAGAGTTCCACGAGAACGCTATTATATAGTTTTCTGACTCTTGCCCGAAAGGGTGAGAGCTAGCAAATTATTAAACAGCTAGAGACAAGGGCAATACTATGCAAACTTACCAAGTAGTCGCCAGTTATAAAGCCTTAGTGTCATATCAAATTGACGCCGAGAGCCTAAAAGACGCTGAAGAGTTAGCTAAAAGAAATCTAACCGAAGGCGTACAAGGGAGCGACAAAGCCGAATTGTTAGAGGTTGAGAACTTAACCGAAGGGCTAACCGAAGACGATATAAGCATTGAAACATCAGAAGAAATTTAGTTTTCTGACCTTAGCCAGAATAGGCTGGGGCTAGCAAATTATACTATTACACTACCGGACACGGTGAGACATCAGTCACTAATTTGCTACTGGTAGGCAATCAAAAAATAAAGACTTGCCCTAACTGTGAGTTACCTTGCCCGAATAGGGATAGACACTCAAAGCCAAATTTAGCTCTTTAAAAACTGAACACGAAGGCAAAGAGACAAGGACATAATTTTATGCACTCACTTTATTTTGTAATGCTGAAGCCAGAAGAAGCCGACAACGCTAAAGAAGCGATTGGTCAAGCTGAAGACTGGTTAAACAGCAACGACTTTGCGAACCAAGACGGCTATTATTCCAGTGGCAAATGCGACTGGTTTCAAATGGGCGGGCGTTGGTCTGGTTTATTTTCAGAGCTCACATGGGCAAAACAAGCTCATGCAGAGATTGATAAACTAGAAAAGGACAATGACATTCAGTTATTGGGTTGCCACTATGGCGACAAAGCGAAGACTGCAAAGCAAGCAAAGCTATTAAAACAGGCCGAAGAAATCTGGGCAAAGTATCGCCCAGCCGGTCTTGACGTGGTTTATAACCGCGATATGTATAGCTCACAAGAAGACGACGCAGTTAGATTAACGAAGGAAGTAGCCGAAGCCTTAATTGAAAAATATGGAAAGGAAAGCCATATTGAAATTATGGACACGGACAACTACGAAGAAATTAGCTTAGAGCTATTGCTCAATCACATTGAAGACTACGCAGGCAACTGGCTTGTTGTAGTAGATTATCACAATTAACAATTTTGCTTTTGTGTTCAGTTTCTAGCGAACTATTAACAAGCTAGGGACAAGGACAAATTTATGCGAGACACAGCAATTTTAGCTGGTGTTTTGGTAGCTATGGTCATGGCAATTTTAGCTGGCGTGGTGGCTTACACCGCCCTAGTTTCAATGCCTGTATGTAGCTCGGAGACGCCGGAAATTATTATTGATGTTCATGGGGCTGCCGAAGACGATATAGAAATCTATACGCCTTCAGAAGAACTTGCACCCATTGTAGACATCATTTAAAATTAAAATACTTTATAATTAAAGAAAAAAATATGTATTTCATGCCGTTTACGGTTATCTTTACCGCTTAAAGTCATTGGCACGCCACGCAAGTGGCTGGCCAGTGTATGGGTTTATCCTAGAATAGTGAATCCATACACTGGCTACGAAAGTAGCCAGAAGGAGCTCCCGCCAGTTTTGTGTATAAGCTGGCTGGCGGGGGCGTCCTTGTCTTAACGACTGCTGGCAAATAAAACCAGAAGCCAGCACTGGAGAAAATAAAAATAAAATGTACGAGCCAGAAGACGAGCCGAATGGCTTTGCAGTACGCAACTGGAAGAAGAAGCCAGAGCAAGGAGACGCCCCAAAGCGTAAGCACTTGTCATGGCGTAACGCACCAGCGTTTGCTATCTTCACAGTAGTGATTGCTTTCTTCGTTCTTATGGGAATGTTCTACGCGTCCGAATGGGCGAGTGATAATGTATTCACCACAAGAATTGAACAGCAAGTAAATTTAAAGTAGCCGAGAAAATTACAAGCACAGAGGCGATCAAAACCGCAGAAGCGAAAGCACCTGAAGTAGAGAAGCCACAACCAATAAATGTGCCAACAGGTTGTGAGCAATATAGAAGCAAAGTTGAAGCTGTATTTGGCACATATACCGAACAAGCCCTATTCGTTGCCAGCAAAGAGTCTGGTTGCCAGAATATAAAGTCTAAGCAACAGAACGGTAACGGGACATGGGACTATTGTATCTTTCAAATTAACAATGAGCCGTCCGCACTTGATATTGATATTTGTATCAAGCGTGCATGGGACAAATTCAAAGGCCGGAACTTCACGTGGGGAGCATGGTATGCCGTGTGTCCACTAGGAGGAGGCCAGAGGTATCAGAATATTAAGTGTAAGTAAATGTTCGGACGGAACTACACCCATTGGTGTAACGACAAAAAGCATAATAAGTGTGGTGGCTACGTACAAGAATCGAAAACACCGGACGTGTTTAGTCTGGGAGACGAAAACTTCTACAGCCGGCCATGTATGTGCCCTTGTCATAGAATAAAATAGTTTATAAACAAGTTATCCCCTAGAAACTTTCTAGGGGATTTGTTATAATGGGTTTATGATTCCATTGTACGACTACCAACAAGACGCAGTTAAGCAAATGCTAGCTGGAAAGGTTCTGAATACGAGCCACATTGGTATCGGCAAAACACTCATGGCACTGGGTTGTATTGAAGCGTTAGACGCCAATACAAACATGGTAGTAGCACCGAAGTCACTGCTCGTGCAGTGGCAGGGTGAAATAAATAAGTTCATGCCCGATTACTTCCCTGTGGTAGTAACCGGCACGCCAAAACAAAGACAAAAGCACTACGAGTTATTCAAGACTTGGCCGAAGAAGAAGATTTTAATAGTTGGCTATGAGACACTTCGTGGAGACATGGAGAAGGTAGCCAGCATAGTCTTTGACACAGTGATATTTGACGAGGCTCATAAACTGAAAGAGCCTAACACGATATTGAAAAAGAGGCTTAAGTTTTTGATCGCCAAGCACCGCTTTGGCCTATCTGGTAGCCCTGTAGTAAACCATTTTGGGAACACGTACAACATTTTAAATGCCCTTGTACCGAGCAGTTTCCCAAACTACTACTCGTTTGTTGCCACCTTTACTATCAAGACAGCGGCCAAAGGACTGATTATTTTTAAAGACCAAGACAAAATCGTGCAAATGTTTGCACCGTATATTGTCGGGAAAACTTTAGAAGACGCAGGGTCTAGTTTACCACCACTCCAAGAGATTGATATTAGTATTGAGCTCAATGAGCGTGAGCGTAGTATCTACAACAAAATGCTAATGGAGCTTATATTTGAGTTTGAAGAAGGCGACGTGGCCAAACTACGCAGTCCGGTTATGTTACAAAACCTACTGGCCAAGATTGGTAAGCTACAAGAAGTAGCAGACCACCTTAGTTTAGTAGGCGACCACCAAGACAGTAGCAAGTTAGAAGCATTGAAGGACTTGCTTGAGAATAACGTGACACCGAAGGAGAAGGTGATTTTATTCACTCGCTTCAGTCGCATGGCACACATTCTCAAGGAGACTTTCCCGTATGCACAGCTCATTACCGGCCAGACAAAAGACCGTGAGGAGCAGTTGAAGCAGTTTAAGGAGTGTGGACAGCTACTGATTATGACGAATGCCGGCCGTGAAGGTCTTAATATCCAAGAGGCGAACGTTGTAATTATGTACGACCAAGACTTTACAGCCAGTGGTATGGAGCAGAGGATTGGTAGAGCGTGGCGTAAGGGACAAACCAAGCGTGTGCGAGTCTATCATTTACTAGCTCACAAAACCATTGACTACAAAGTCCGAAGAGTTTTGAAAAAGAAAAAAGCATTAGCAGAGGAACTGCAAGACGCGGTAAACCTTCGGGAGATTCTGATGTGAGAACACCCCATTCCAGCTTCCACAAAGGAGCGAAGATACGTATTATCTTACGAACAGGGCAAGTCATTATTGCCAAGTTCGATCAAAAACTGAAGAGTGGGCAAGTCCGTACTGACAAAGGAGACTTTAGAATGCGTGACGTTCGCTCAATGAACTACTATAAACCATTACCTTATGAGCAAATTATTCGTAAATAGTGTAGAAAATTTAATAGATTGCATTGAAGAAGAAACCGGCAAAAAGGTAAGGCGTGAAGAGACTAACACTTGGGGGAATTTATATGGGTTAGAAGTCCATGCTGATATTACTGTGCCACCAGACACAGCTGAATTACGTGACAAATCTGGTAAGTTATTACGAATATTTAATTTAAAAAAATAAATATGAACCACCACCGACAAGTCCAGTGTACCTGCGGAACAATAATCTTGCAGTGTCGTTGCCCTGGAAATAAAGACGTAGAAATTGTCAAAGACGGTTGTCAGCAGTGTAAAGAGAAATTAACACAACTAGAATGATTACAGAATTTGACATGCAAGTTTGGGAGTTTATAAAAAACTTCTTTAAAGACAACCTTCCCATTATAATTTTGATTGGTGTTTTCATTTTTTGGCTAGCCTTGAGCTATATCGTAGTGTTGGTTGCCATAGAATTTATCAAAGACCAAGCTGAAAGTTTTAAGAAGTGGTGGAGGAAGCCATGATATTAAGAAAATGGGACTACCGAGCCCACGCTTATAGAGCCTTTCAATCACCAGCGGTCAAGCCTGCTCTTTACTCTGAAGACATGGAGCTACTCGTAGACTGTGCGAATTGTGGAAAAGAATTACCGTTTGGTGATTGTTATACCAGTAAAACAATTCACACTGAAATTGGTTTCGGTTATGGTGTTTGTGAAGATTGTTACGCTAAAGAAATTAAGGAGTATAAAAAATGGAACTAAAATTTAAAAAGAATTACATCATTGAGTTAGCTCCGACGCTCAATGAACACTGGTATAAGGTTATGGAGGGGAAAAAAGATTTAGGCTACTTCCCGTCTGCTACTACTATTTTGAATGCTTATCCGCAAGGAGCTCACCTGACAAAGTGGATTGCTGAAAACGGTTGGAACGAAGCACAACGTATTTTATCTGAAGCCGGCGAGCGTGGTACTAAGGTTCACAATGCCGTTGAGTTCCTTCTAAACGGCCACACACTTCGTAAAATTGACTACAGCTTGGACGAATGGCGTCGCATTGAGGCTTTCACCCGCTGGTACGGTCAAGTCAACCTAGAGGTGATCGCCCTAGAAGTGGCTGTATTCTCTAAAAAGTACGGCTATTCTGGACGTTTTGACTGCTTAGGTATACTGGACGGCAAGCTAACTGTCATTGACTGGAAGACTTCCGGTTCTATGTACCCGCACTTCCCACTACAATTCGCCTGTTACGCACAAGCCATTGAAGAAACTACTGATTTGAAGATTGAGCAAACAATGGGATTACAGCTTGGCACGAAGAGTAAGGACGGATTCAAAGAAGAAGTGCATACAAATTGGAAAGCAGACTTTGAAATTTTTAAGTCAGTCAAAAAAACATGGGAGTACGACCGCTTCGGCAGCAAGAAAAAGAAAAATGCTATGGAAGCTCCCGTACTTATCTTGCCTGACAGCTTGAAACTGGAGCTGAAGGAGGCGAATGGAGACAGTGTATAGGGATATTTGGTGCGTCGCTTGTGGTTTCGATACCTCTGCGAGGCTCACAGACGGCCGTGAGGTATACCCAAACCGGCCCGACCTAGCTACTGTGCCCTTCTGGATTTGCGACCTTTGCCATAACTTTGTTGGCTGTCACCACAAGACAAAAAAGAATCGCACCCAGCCACTCGGTTGTATTTCTACACCGAAGCTGAAAATGCTACGCAACACAATCCATGACTTGATTGATCCGCTATGGAAAGAACAAGGCTGGAGTCGTGGTAAAATCTACGGCACACTTAGTAAAGAACTTGGCTACACTTACCACACCGGAGAAATCCGGACAGAGGAAGAGGCCAATAAAATTATAGAAATTATTAGTAACATAATCCAAAATGCAAGACATTCAAGAAGTGTTTAATCGCATTCGCGAAACACAAGGTAAAGCCCGTGAAATTAAAAAAGCCTTCAAGAGTGAGCTCATGGCTAGTAAAGAGTATGTAGATATTCTTGAAAAGCTTGAGACACTTAAGGCTCGTAAGAAACAAATTGAGCACGAAGTTACTGAAGCTGGTGTAGCAGATTTCCAAAAGCTAGACGCTTACAAAATGCACATCAAGAACGATAAAGAGCTAATGAGCGACCTTGCTTTGAATGCTCTAGTCTCCGGCGACACGGTCGAAGTCGTGACAGCAGACAATGAAAAGTTGGACCCTATGTTTGCGGTAACTTTTAAGAAGTCATAAATGAATTGGAGAGAAGGCCGCCAAAGATACGGAAAAATCAGAGGCGGCCAGTTGTGGAGGAAGAGGGACAGTGGTATGGTTATGACCATTTGTAGAAAAAGTGGGGGAGATAGCTGGACTGTCGTATACAGCTCCAAGGGTCACAAGGTTAGTCACACCATGTCAGAAAGAATTATTTATCATTATTACGACAAAATATCATGAACGAACAACGTATTAGTTTGCGTAGCTATGTTACCAAACACCACCCTGCAGTGCTTGAAGGGTTTAAAGCATACACAGCGAAAGCTAAAAAGAAAAAAGCACGTGAGTACATGCGTAGTTACTACAAGCCAACTGGTAATAAGCCAGGCCGGCCACGTATTGAAGACGAAGAGCAGGACTAAAAATCTAGTCCTGCTTGTTCGCTTGTCATATCAAATTTTTTCTCTTGTGCGGTAGGTGGTGGCTCAACCATTGGGAATCCACCCTCTTCCGGACGATCAGCTTCCTTACCTTCAAGTAGGTCGCTTCCCATTTCAATTCCACGGTACTTAGCCATGATTTGGCGGTACTCTTCCTTCAAAATATACTGCCACGAGTGGGCAGTTTTTTGAATGGTCACCATTTTAAGTGCAGTAAGGTCTCCTAAGTAGAGCTTGATAAAGTTGATAGACATACCAAGTTGTTCGTGAAGACCTTTTTCTGTTGCTGCAGAAAAATAAGTTAGTGATTCTAGGATAGTGCGACGTGCCAAAGGGATAGAGTCGAATGCAATTTTAAAAAGAATGGCTTTGTCACCGGCAGTTAGTTCTTCTGGTTCGCCGTCATAACGTCGTACTAACTTCATACCATAGGCCACACACGCCAACGCTTTTACGAAACGTGGAGTCATTTCAAGAGACGGTGGCATTTCCATATCTTTATCACGGCTGTACTGGTTACGTTTAACAGCACTACGAGCACGAGTTGTGAACTCTGCTAGTTTTACCAGTTCTTCACGAGTTTCAACATTAAGAGTAGGCATAATAAATTGGCCTTCTTGACGCTGTAAGTCTTTGATGTCTGAAATAATAGGGTTTAAGTAGTTGGTAAATGCTTCAGACATTTTAGCGTTCGCTTCGTAGTCTACGATTTCTTCAGTAGCCATCATTCCTACGTCATGGCGATCAGGCATTTCCATTTGATAGTATAGGTAGCGTTCACCCATTGCTGCGTTTCCAGTGGTTACTTCTTGGCTGTAGATTTCAGGAGTTACACCAGCAATCATACCAAGTTTACCTTGCCAGTTTACTTCTTCACCGTTACCGAATTTCTTTCGATAGTCACCGTCAAAAATCTTACGCATTTGACCAAGGATTTCAATACGGCTTTCTTTATCCTTAGAAAGCATGGTGGTGTAATCCTTAATCAAAATCGTACCGTTGTTAGGAATCATGTTAAGCAAAGAGTTTTGCGATTGCCCACGCATACCAGAAGCGAAGGTCTTTGCGGTCATGTCGTCCAACTCAAAGATTCCTTCAACCGGCTTAAGAGATTTTAGAATCATAGACTTACCCCCACTACTAGCTCCAACAATAAAAAGCCATGACGGTGGCGTTGGTAGGTAGTTAGATACCATTGTGGCACATAATAGCCGAAGTACACCCTTGTCTTCCAAGAGCATGTACTGTTCCACGATTTCGTATAAGTCTTTAATTTTCATTTCCTATCAAAATTTTAACGGCTTGTATAAAGTCTACGCTGTCTCGCTTTTGAATGAAAGCGATAACATCACCGCCGGTTTGACAGCCTCCATAACACCACCAAGTATTTTGGTCTAGGTATACAATGAAGCTCCCAGTTTTTTCATTATGGAACGGACAACGTACAAACATTTTTCTTCCATGTCTCTTGCCTTCAACGAATCGTTCCATTGGAACTTCACGGGCATGTTGTTTATCCAGCTCGGTAATGAAACCTTCCTTTGGTTTTACATCATATTTCAGTAGTCTCTGCTCGTAGTAGTAAATTTCTGTTTTGGTGTCTTCTATCATTTCTTCCCACACCAGCATTTGTGCGTCCAGTTCCTTGTGCTTTGGTGCAGGAGTGGTTGAGTAAGAGTTTTTCACAGCAATACGGTGAGTTTCTAGCCATTTTAAGTGAGACTTAAGCTCTTTGATTTCAGCTTTGGCATGTTTGATCGCTCCTTTGATTGAATCAAACATTAGTATCAGCCAAGAGTATTCACTTTGTGGCAAACTTCGTTCAAACTCATAGTGTTGTAGCTCTTCTTCTAAGAACTCTAGTTCTTTATCAACGTTTTCCATAAGCTTGGTTAAGTTATCCACCGTAGTCGCTTGACTACCTGTCTAGTATATCATAATATGAAAAGGTAATGAATAAATAATCTGTGGACAATGAGTGTACAACTACCTAAACATATCGTAGAAGCTCTGGAAAAGCGAAGAAATCAATTTATCACTGAACTCTCTCTAGAAGGGTTCAAGCATGACGAAATTGGTTTCCTGTTTAACCCAGGTTTCCAAACTGGAGACCCTGGACTTACCAAGCAACGCATTTCCCAGATTATCAACGATAAAAAAATTAAAGGTCCTTCGGACCGGAAAGCATAAACAAATGCCGGAAATTAAATTTCCTAGTGAATGGTTGAAGATTGGCGTGAACGTTCAGCCAGGCGACCTGATCCGTTTTATGGACGCAGGTACGCAGGACGCCGAGGGTAACTGGGTCTTCAATGTCCAGATTATCCATGAAGGTAATTTGACTGAAACTAAAAAGTTCCAGTTGAACAAGACCAACCATAAAGTTATTTCTGAACTTCATGGTACCAACTCCGATAACTGGGTTGGACAAGATATGCAAGTTGATACCATTAAACAGCGTAACCCGCAAACCGGCCTTCCTGTAGATTCAATTCTACTTGCAAAGCCGATTAGCGACCCGTTAGCGGAGTAATCTTATGACTGGCGTACTAATTGTAGGAATCGTTATTGGCTTAATCATTGGTGTTATTGTCGGCACTATGATTGGTTACAACCTAGCCATTAAAAAAATTAACGACATGAAGGAATAGTGTATGTACGACGACTCTTGGGAAGCACAGCAACGTGCTTCTAACGCCCGCGTTGTGAAGTGGGTTATCGCAGGTGTAGTAGCTTTAGTCATTGTGATTCTAGCTCTTGCATTCCTGCCTTTCACTACTGTAGACCAAACTGAAAAAGGTGTGGTCAAAACTCTTGGTAAAGTTACTGGTACTCTAGAACCAGGCTTCCATATCGTAAATCCATTTAGCACTGACGTGATTAAAATGGACATGCGAATCCAGAAGGACGAAGTTGCAGCTAACGCAGCGAGCAAAGACCTTCAAACTGTAAGTGCTAATGTAGCTATCAACTATCATTTAGACCCGAACTCTGTAGTAAAGGTTTACACTGAAGTTGAAAAGGACTACAGTGCTCGCATTATCGCTCCGAAACTTCAAGAAGCTGTTAAAGCGGCAACCGCTAAATACACAGCTGAAGAGCTTATCACTAAGCGTCAGGTAGTAAAGGGCGAAATGAAGACTGCTATGGTAGAAAAAATGTCAGGTACTGGCATTATCGTAGACGACTTCAACATTGTTAACTTTGACTTTAGCCCACAGTTCAACGCCGCTATTGAAGCAAAGGTAACTGCAGAACAAAAAGCAAAAGAAGCTCAAAACAAATTGGTTCAAGTTCAAGCTGAAGCACAACAGTCAATCGAAAAGTCTAAAGCTGAAGCTGAAAATATCCGTTTGCAATCTAGTGCAGCTAACAACGACAAGTACGTAGAATTAAAGCGTCTTGAAGTTCAGCAAACATTTGCAAGCAAGTGGAACGGTGTGTTGCCAGTTAACCTTTATGGTTCTGCTCCAATTCCATTCCTTCAACTAGGTCAGTAATGATTTGGTGGTTCCTCGGTGCTTTCGTAGTTGCCGTAGCAGTTACGATATTCGTAGCTCTTAAAAGTCGTAATGATAAATTTTAAAAGTATGTTATTTGGAAAAACAAAATCCCCAATCCGAGACGCTATCTATAAGGTAGTTGATCAAAAGATTGTCGAAGCAGAAAATGAGTACACAAAGCAGTGCGAATTGGCTGACTTGATGTACGAACAGACTGTAGAATCAGCTGCGAAGGACCGTGACCGCCACAAAGACGGTGCTGAAAAGCACGCTGTTGATTCAGTTATCGGCAAGCTCTTTTCAGAAGAATCTGATACACTTATTGAGTAATCATTAAGAGAAACCATATGTTCGACAATATTTTTGCTCGTATCATTGTAGCGGTTATCGTAGTAGTAGTTCTACTTGCGTTGCTACCGCCCGTGTTTCGACTAATTGGTTATCCTTTAACGGGTGACTTGTTACTCGTAATCCGACTCTGTATCGCCGGCATTGCCGCTTTATGGATTTGGCGTGGTGGTCCTGCTATCACCGCATAGTGGGTGGGGAGCGAAAGCTCCTCCCTTCTACCTCTGTAGTAAGTTGCGAAAGTCTGGGGAATCCCTCCTACCCTGGGCCGATAGCTACCAAGAGAGTGTTGGACTCAATTGATTCAACA
The DNA here is from genome assembly GCA_022841475.1 of Cyclobacteriaceae bacterium. Classification (GTDB taxonomy): domain Bacteria; phylum Bacteroidota; class Bacteroidia; order Cytophagales; family Cyclobacteriaceae; genus ELB16-189. Next base: position 12,238 of record JALHRJ010000037.1, read on the forward strand.
TTCCGCTTACTATAGGGGTTGAGGGCACGAAAGGTCTATGCCGAGAGTTTTGGCTCAACCAAACTATCGGAAACGTGGGTTCAATTCCCACCGTGTCCACCAATTTACTGGTGAAGAGGCATTGAAGCCCACCAATGACGTGGCCCCTTAGTTTAATAGTAAAACACTTGTCCCTCCTAGGACAGAAACGTTGGTATCAAATCCAGCAGGGGTCTCCAATGCAATTTAACGAGGCGTGGACGCTACGCCTACAATTGCCAGTAAAATTTTTCTTTCTGTCCTATTCGTATTTTGGACTGTGAGCCAAGTGATAATGTAGGACCACGGCGAAAAACGCACCCCTTGACTGCTCTCGGGTAGGTGTGAATACACAGAAAGGTTCATTACCATTTTGTGGGAACTAGCCTGCATAGATTTAAACTCTAGCTGCGGATAGGGCCGAGAGAAAAATATGGATTATTCAAAAGATTATAATAACCTCCCCACCTCTTTTTTTGACGGGGACGAGGAGGAGGAGACTGACAATGCCGAGGAAAACTTGGGACCCGACCGTGAAGAGAACGACAGCGACGGCGTGGTGCCCGAAGTGCAACATTGAGTGCTGGTATAAACCTGGCGACATGCACTTGCGTGGTAACGTTGAAAGGCCACCAATCTGCGACGGGATTTTAAAAGACATAAAAGAAAAACCTAACAAAGAATAGTATGCAAGAAATAAAAAACTTAACAAAGCTTTCAATCGAAGAGAACATGCTTCTTCAGTGGGAAAAATTTGATGTTGGCAATATTGCTGTTTTTGAAAACGAATCAGATTTTACTAACATGGCTGACGAACTTGGCCTACAGGGACAGAAAGATTTAATTGCTAGTAGTAATGAAAAAGTTATTCCCTTTATGCGTATGACTGGAACTGAAATTCGAATTTGGGAAAATTATTGTCCACAAAAACAAAATTTAGAAGATTTCCGGACTACTATTATTCCATATGAAATTATGGAGTTGTTGAAACAAGTTAAGGATAAAATGTATTTTGACTGGATTGAAATTTGGTCTGAAACCCGTGAAGATATTGACCCTATTATTGTGGGCCATGTATATCGCGACGAGGCTGCTCGTCAATCAAAAAGTAAATATAATTCCATGCAATTTTTAGTTGCACGTTGGGGTCATTCACTTCGTAAGTTTGAAGAAATAGTTGATATTGTTAAAACTAATTGGCTTCGTAAACGCAAGAATGCTTTATCTTCGTTGGTTAATAATTTAGAACTTGACGCTGATAAATATTTTAGCGGTCAATCTGTAACAACTTATTTAGAATAATATGCAAAAAGTAGTATATACCTGTGATCAATGTGAAGAAATTATTGGTCCTAAAAAACATTTTAGTATGCAGTTTGCTCAACACTCCGGTGTTGCCCAGCCACCACGCACTAAAGGGAATATAAATAGTGACAGCTGGAACATTATGAATAAAGGGAAACTTTATGGTAAATTTATTCACCTATGTGGAATTAAATGTGTCACTGCTTACTTTAAACAATTATTAAAACAAACAGAATAATGGAAATGTATGGAGAATGCGACGAAAATCGCTGTAAGGACCAAGTCGAAACTGGTTATTGCGAAAGCCACTTGCAAGAAAAATTAGACGAAGCTTTTGAATCAGGAAAAAAACAAGGTTATGACGAAGGTTATGACGCTGGTGTAAAAGAATATTCAGATTAAAAAAAGCCACCCTTTCGGGTGGTTTTTAATTTGTTTATGGAGCTGCTACGAGGAATCGAACCCCGAACCACTGATTACAAAACAGTTGTTATTGGCCATTTAACTATAACAGCATGGAGCTAGATACCAGAGTTGCACTGGTGCATAGACGGTTTGCAATCGTCTGTGTTTCTTACTTCACCAATCTAGCATGGTTCTAGTGGCAGGCTTCGAACCTGCATTTCAAGCTTCAGAGGCTAGCGTCCTACCTGTTAGACGACTCTAGAATATTGGTTCTCACTTCAGGCTTCGAACCTGAATTTTGGGATTCAAAGTCCCACGTCCTACCAGTTAGACGAAACGAGATTATGGAGCTAATTTGCAGAATCGAACTGCAGTCAATCCCATACCAAGGGATTATAATTTCCACTATACGAAACTAGCTTGGCTCACACGCTGGGACTCGAACCCAGATTATTCGGTTAACAGCCGAACTTCCTACCGTTGAAAGACACGTGAATATTTGGAGTGGTATACGGGAATCGAACCCGTTTCTATTACTTGGCAAGCAATCGTCTTTGCCATTGGACGAATACCACATATGGTGCCTTGTAGTGGAATCGAACCACTATATGTTGGGCTTCAACCAACCGCTCTTGGCCATTGAGCTAACAAAGCATTGGTGCACCCATACGGAATCGAACCGCTTATTCCGAAGGACAGCTGGTTTACAGCCAGCGTGCTATCCCACTAGCGAGTGAGTGCATTGGTTCGGGTGTGGGGAATCGAACCCCACTAGCCGGCTTATGAGACCGGAGAGTTCACCAGAACTCTACACCCAATTATTTTTTTGGTCGTCCTACGGAGAATTGCACTCCGGTCTTCTGCTTGAGAAGCAGAAATCCTAGCTACTAGAAGATAAGACGTGGGGTGATTGACGGGTAACGCTCCCGCTTCTTGGCCTTCACAGGGCCTCGCATTACTTTTATGCTACAACCAACATATGGCGGTTACAACGGGAATCAAACCCGCACTACATGATCGACAATCAAGCGTGCTGTCACTACACTATGCAACCGAATTGGCGGGACGCTAGGGAATTGAACCCTAATCATTGGGTTTGGAAGCCAAGGTCTTGCCGTTAGACGAACGACCCACTGGTACGCGCACTTGGAATCGAACCAAGATATTTTGTGTATCGGACAAATGTATAGGCCACTATACGATACGCGCAAATTGGTACGCCGTGAAGGTCTTGCACCCTCATCTACTGATGTATAAGATCAGTGCTCTACTTTTGAGCTAACTGCGTATGGTACCCGACCAAGGACTTGCACCCTGCGCCTTCTCCGTGTAAAAGAGCTGCTCTACCTGCATGAGCTAGACGGGCATATTGGATCGACCTGTAGGAATCAAACCTACATTCTGGTGTTAGAAGCACCATGTCCTATTCATTGGACGAAGGTCGCATGTTGGTGGGTCTACAAGGACTTGCACCTTGGACGCCCGATTAAGAGTCGGGTGCTTTACTCGTTAGGCTATAAACCCATGGAGTCCCCTACAGGAATCGAACCTGTATCCTGCAGTCCGTAGCTGCGAGCTCTGTCCATTGAGCTAAAGAGACATGGAGGTAGAAGCGGGAGTCGAACCCACAAGACTATTACATCTTACAGTTTTCAAGACTGCGGCACACGCCATTGTTAGTTCTACCATTGGTGGACCGTAAGGGAATCAAACCCTTTCCTGTGAGGTGCAAGCTCACTGTGCTAGTCATTATCACTAACAGCCCATAAAATTGGAGCGCAGTACGGGAGTCGAACCCGTGTCCCCACGTTGGAAGCGTGGGATAATAGCCGTTATACGAACTACACTGGTCAGCCTAGAAGGAATCGAACCTTCATTATTCGTGGACCCAAACCACGTGCCATGCCACTAGGCGATAGACTGATATGGAGGAAGCGAAGGGAGTCGAACCCTTAATCCTTGTTGGGACAGGTCGTTAGCAACGACGTTACCTTGCCAGTAGCGACACTTCCATTGGTACTCTCAACGAGATTCGAACTCGTGTCATGCGGGTGAAAACCGCATATCCTTGGCCTCTAGACGATAAGAGCAAATTGGTACTTCCCCTGGGATTCGAACCCAGAATTGTATGGTTTCTAAGACCATTGTGTATGCCAGTTCCACCAGAGAAGCACAGCTGAACACTAAGCACCGTTTTCATAGTGCGGTCATATGAGTTCCGCTTCTGATACTATTTTGGGGCAAGTGTCTATAGCAAATGCCTTACTTAATGTTCATGTGGTCGATCTTGAAGGATTCGAACCTTCACTGGAACGGGTTTAAGCCGTTTGCCTCTGCCGTTGGGCTAAAGACCGTTGGTGAGTTCACAGGGTAACGCTCCCTGGTCGAGTGGTTAAAAGCCACCTGCTCTACTATTGAGCTATAAACTCATGGTACTCAAGAAGAGAGTCGAACTCTTATCCCAATGGGCACGAGGTTTGAGCTCGCTGCGTATGCCATTCCGCCACTTGAGTAAAATAAAAGCACCTAGGTTTAGGTGCAACTTGGTGTATTTCTATATCTGGAGAGTCTGTGGTTGTCCAGTAGTTACATCAAATTGTACCTTTCTTGTTATCATATTCGGGTGTATTTTGGGTGCCCCAAAAACCCGCAACATGGCTGCGAATCCCGAGTGATTTAATTGATAACATTATAGCTTTCATAAACATAGAGTATCATGGCAATCAAAAATATGTCAAACTGAAAACTGTGGAAAAATAAAACCGCCTTCTAGAGAGGCGGTTTTAGGTAGCTATTTTTTCTTTTTCTTAGCTACAGCCTTTTTGGTAGCCTTTTTAAGGACTGCTTTTACAGGCTTTACTTTTGATGATACTTTTTTCATACAAAGATTATAACATAAATATAGGAAAAAGAGTGGCATGGTTATCCACTCTTTTGACTGGCGTCGTTTGGAAGGGTCCTGGCTGGAGTTCAGGTAGGACTACGGTAAGTGCCACCAATCCATTTACGGATTTGTGACATCAGGCAGGCATAATGATATATGCGTTCAAGTAAATTGATCGCACGGCACGTAGGCGTTACCTCGCGTGCGCAAGCTGGACAAGTATTCATCATGTTCTCCCTTGAGCCAACGTACAGTTTGTTCGATAATGTACGAGCGCTCCATTTCTTCCCACAAAAAAGTGAGATCGTCTATAACATCATGGCACACCCTGCAAAGGTGAAGCAGTGGAGAGTTCCTCCCCGCTGGAAACCTGCGCTTAGGTAGGATATGATGTTTGGTTAATTCTCGGAGTTTATGGCACCGAGGGCAAAGACCATACGAGCTACTTCGCCCGCAACAATTATCATTCATTATAAAAACCTCCTGCTGGATAAAATCGAGGACCCATTTCCTCGTCCTAACTGGCAAGCTTAACTGTTGCAATGCACTACGCCCTACAGAAGCTTTAGTGGATTGGCTAACACAGGATTGCCAATTAGAACCAAGAAAAGACGCGGCCATTATAGCCGCGTCTCTTTAATTAGTATTGAAATATTTTGTGATTTCAGCGACTATAAGTCCGATTATTGTTAGTACAGCTATGTTGGTTAATAGTTTCCAATCAATCAGATAGATGTCACCTAGTCCTGTAACGTAGGCGCCAATGGCTACGAAAGTCATAGCACCTGTCCGCCAAATAAATGACTTGATACGGTTTTTTATTTCTGGGCTCATGTTTTTATTTTTAATTACCAAGGCAATTGAACACAATCAGATTTGTCGAAGTTGGTTTTACCGTCAGGCAACACAGTGTTTAGTTGGTAAGAGTCTGCCTTAGAGAATGAACGCCACACTTCTTCGCTAGTTGCGTCAATGATTTGACTGCCGTTAGGAGTCAAGATGAGAGCAGCAAATGTTTTGCCGTCTGCGTGAACTGCTTTTTTATACACGGGTTTATTGATTATTTGATCTTTAGGTATTAGCACCCAAGGAGAGAATGTTCCTTGCATGGCATAGAAATATGTTTCGGAAATGTGATGTACTTTTCCAAGCTTTGACCATGAAGACATTGCGATAATGCACTTACGACCATTGTGCATGTGGTAGCCAAATCCATACAATGCGTGACCCCAAACGGTTTCACCTTGCATTGGTGGACGTGGGTTTTCTTTATTAGCCCAGCCCTGATTGCTACCGTAAACACCGAACACTACACCTTTATAATTTTCAATAGCCCATGCGTAGCCATTCATGTCTTGTTGGTCAAGACTGAACGCACGATAGACTTTACCGTCAATGCGGTACTCATCTTTAGTCCCTGCTGTAGAACGCATGTTAGCCATGGTCATTGGGCTAGGGTCTTTAACTTCGTGGCTTTCAGCATGGCCGCGGTTAACTAACTCAAGACCTCCGTCACGAATGTACGCACCCCATGTAAGGAAAATGCGGCAGAACAAATCACGAACAGAGAAAGTCTTGCCTGTAACTTGCCAGTGGAAGTAACTCCACGCACAAGCTACACAACAGTCTGAAGTTGCCTGATCTACACCAGGCGGTTTTGCTAACTGATTACCTTTGTTCCAATCGATCTCGATAGCGCCAAGAGCGCCAGCCATTTTTAACACTAAGTCACGGTCGTCTTCGGGATCAGGAAGGGCACCTTTACCAAGTTTTAAAATATCTTCTTCCATTTTATCGTACTAAATAGCTAATGATTAAAGCAGTTATAACAGGAGTGATCACGGTGGAGAGAATCCCCAACACAATCATTACTCCTCTTTGTACGGATTGATAACGCACTAGACTACTAACACTATCAGCTAGCCCGTCTACGTGCTTTCGAAGTTCAGGAATATCTCCTGTAACATCTTCAACTGTTCGAAGTCGACGCTCCATAGCTCCTTGATTAAGAATCATGTTTTTCCCCAGCTCTTCTACTTTAATATGAATACTGGTTAATGTGGTTTTGACCTCTCCTTCAAATTGTCCTTGACGCCGCGCGTCTTCTAATTGCTCGTTCTTCTTTACCATTTTTTGTTTCATTTTTAGTTACTCGTTTGAGTTTATTATAACATTTTTTGACTGTTTAACCACTATTCTTCTTTGGCTAGTTTTTTGAGTTGCTTCAAAACTTCGTCAGAAATAAGCTTCTTTTTCCGAAGGTCTTTTATGAAGGCGTTTCGTTTATCCACATCTTCAATTTTCATGGCTTCTTCGTGAATATATTTGGCACGCTCACCATTCTTAACCTGCAATTGGCCCACTAATTTCTCTTCATAAGTCAGGCCCTTCTTCTCTTCAGCGATTACCGTTTTCAGCTTTTCAAATAATTGAGGGTTATCTTTTTTAATCTGCTTGGCTCGGGCATTAGCCTCTTCTTTTGATAGCCCTTTTAATTCTTTGTGGATTTTTTCCGCTTCAGCACGCAGCTCAAAGCCAGAGTCAGCCTGCTCTTGCAGTTTTTCTTGTAGGCCAGCAACCTTCTCATCATCAGCCGCGCCACCCGCTGCTTTACCGAATCGTGCGTAAGCCGCGTCGGCAATATCTTGGCCACCAATATCTTCTTTATCAATCAAGCCAAGGCCTGCCGCGACGCGGTCAGAAATGTTAAGACCTTGCGCACCTACAGAACCGAAGGTTCCTTTAATAAATGCTTCAGCTTTGATTGGCGATACCCCAAGTACGTTAGCAATCTTCTCTGCCGTCGCAGAAGTCCAGTCGTATTTCTGTTTGTCAGGAGACAGGCGCTCCATAGACTTCGGTACTATAGGACGGCCAGTAAAGAAGTTGTAGTTTGCCTGTGATTCTACGGTAGGCTTAATAGCTTGAGGGGTTAGGGAAGCGATCGCTTGGTTCTTGTCTGGTTCGATAGGAGAAACGAATCCAATCAAATCTTTAGTTGCTTCAACGAAATCGAAGTCAGCGTTAGTTTGCATGGCAATCATTCCCTGTCGAACAACGTTACCAAGATTAGCAATGTTAGGAGTGATAGGAATTTTTATCACGTTCCAGCGACCACGATCATCTTTGCTTGGATTTGGCGGCACTAGAATGAAATTGTTTTCTTTTTCGTATTCAGCAATGTCGTCGTAAGCTGCTTTACGTTCAGGGTCCCGCAGGTTCCACGCAGTGATTGCGGCCATAGGGAATAGAACAGTTGCAGCCAACTTTGCTGTAGTGGATTTTGGGCGCTTGGCTAGAGCTTGAATTGTAGAACGGTTACCTTGGATAGAGGCATTCAAATAAGGAATTGTGGCGTTAACAATCTGTCCCCACTCACCACGGCGTGCGAAGTTTCCTGACGCACTACGTGACTGTTTCGCTGCTTCCACAATAGCGTCTTCCATACTACGCCCTTCGGCCATTAGAGCACGCTTAGTCCCTACATACTGCTGGGCACGGGTAAATTCTTCAGTACGTCCCATAATGTTTTCTGCTGCACGTAAGAGCTGACCTGGGTGGGTTACGGTATACAAAGCACGACTCGCCATATTACGGTTAGCGCGAATTTGTTTTAAAGTTTTTGGAGCTTGGTTACGGGAAATATCAAAGGACGTGAACATGGCACCTTCACGGACCATTTCATCATATATCTTTCCATGGCCTAGAGCAGTCCATAGAGCTTTACCAAACACGACAGGGTTGGCAATCGAATTTTTTAAACCACGACTGGAGTTGATAAATGAAGACACTTGGTCTTTCACCACGTTGGCTAGTGTGAAAGGAACTGAAATACCAGTAGTACCAAGTTTAAGCAGACGAGTTGGTAGAGAGAAAACTTTTCCAAGTAGTCCCATTTGTTCTACGTTCAGTGCTTTGGCTGCACGAGCAATGTCAGGAGTGGTCTGGTATATTTCTTTCACGCCATTACGTAGTACAGATACAGTGTATTTCCCTGCCGTCTCGCCTGGCTTCACGAGCTTTAACTGGAATGGATTGCCTGGCAAATCTTTATAGCTGGTCAATACCTGCGCTGCCTTGTTACGCTCACCTTGAACAATAGCGTCATAAGTTTTGGTCATTAAGCTTTGTAATGGACTCTCAACTTCACGCTCACTACCCTGTAATTTTTGAACAACAGTTTGCTTAGATAGAGACGCGGTCCCTTTCTTCGTTACGTTTGGCGGTACTGTGAAATCATCAAAGATACGATTCACAGGAACGTAGTCTGGGTAAATTATTTTCAATTCGTCAGCCAACTCTTTGGCAATCAAACCAGAGTCAACAGCGTAGTCTAAAATTTTACGGCTGTAAGCAGACACCTCTTGAGCGAATGGTTCATACACTTCCGAGAAAGCTTCAATCATTTTGCGATCAGCTACGTCGTCACGGCCAGTTACGAAGTCATTGCCTTTAACATTTTTAATCTGCTGCATTTGCTTGGCGATCATGTACTGGTCAAGGTTCTGCAGGTTGTCTACTTTTTGAACAATCCCTTCGAAGCCACCGTCTTTTAAAAACTGGCCAGCAATATCATTGGCGCGTAGACTGCGGTCAATCTTGTCTTCAATATCAAACTTAGGTAGTAATTCATATTTAAATTCACGAGCATTCTTTTTAAGAGTGTCTATGATAGGCGCGTTGAAATCCACTGCCTTACGTTTCACGTCAGTGTAGAATGCTTTTGCTTTGTTAGAGATTCCTTTTAGTCTACCGCCTCGAGCCTCATCAGCTTTTTTAACCATGGCTGACACGTAGTCTTCAGCTTCTTTAAATGGCTCTGGCTTGGCTTTGACTTCATCACCCAGGCGAATGAATCCACCTTGGGTTTCCTTGGCGTATTCAGACTTGAAAGTTTTTTTGGCGTCGTTTAGGGCGACTCTCAACTGGCGACGAGTGGTGCCATTAGGAGTTTCGACAAACCGTTTGTTCAGTTTATTGATATGATCACCCAATTCAGACAGCTTCGGTGACAATTTAAAGTCCACGCTATGGGCTATTTCTTGGGCTTCCTTGGGGCTAAAACCAACTTCCTGTAGCTTGACAGCCTGGCGGAGTTTTCCGACCTTCCCAGCGGCATTTAGGCCAGTCAATGCAGAAATACCAGCTGTTACAGCGGTTCCTGCTCCTGGCTTTATACTGTCTTTCATGTCACGGCCTTCAGCCATTTTATAAAACACATCAGAGGCATAGCCAAAAGGAACGGTTGTAGCCGCTTCTTTTGCTGCAGTTTTTCCAAAGGCAGCAGCCTTGCTTAACTTGCCAAGCTTGGTAGCACGGGCAGCCATAGCAGTATTTTTAACGGTACTTATACCTTTAGTAGCCAATGATCCAGTAAATACTTCAGTGGCCATTTTACCAAACGAGCCAATGACTTGCTTGTTGCTCAAGTTCATTGAGTCAATAATGTTTTCAGTACCGATACGAGGCCCGCGATTCTGCAGGGCTTTAATTAGGTTCGCATTAGACTTTCCTGCCGCGCGGTTGGCGCGCATTTTGTCAAAGATTTTTGTATCTATTTCAAATTGCTTGCGCTCGCCTTGTTCAATCTGACGACGCACTATAGGTTCGGCAATTGTGTCACCGATAATCTTACCTGTCTCGCGCGTACCTTCAGAGAAAATTCCACCGACTTCACGAACTACGTCGCGGACCCGAGTACCTTTAGCGCTGGGCTGCCAGAATTCTTTTTTAAAGGGATTCCATGTCATAGTTTTTAGTAAATATCTTCATCATCATCTTCGCTGTCCTGGCCAAGAATATATTTCTTGTAACCTTTCTTGCCTTCAGGGTGGAAGTATTCCCACAACAATGCGTTGTAGTCTGTTGGGTCAGCGCCAGACATCTCAATTTGGTTAGCTACTGACTCCCACAAGTCATAACGATTCTCATTGTTAATACCACCATTGTCGGCCGCCAACTTGTTGATGTAATCTTCAACGTCAACACTCTTTAACTTGCTTCCACCACCCCCGCCACCACGACTTGGTGGGCGAACTGACTCTTGGTAAATACGAGAGCTATCAAGCTTCATTTCAGCTTGTTCTAATGAGTCGGTAGGACGAATGCCAGCGTCTGGGAATGCTCCCATAAGTGCAATGATCTGGTCGCGTTCTACATTTGAATACATAGAGTAGTCTTCAATCATGCCCTTGGCCTGCGCTTCTTCAATAGTTAGGCCAGTCATTTTCAAGAACTCTTCAGGGTCTTCAAAACCCCAGCCGTCAGAAGTTCGAATGATAGTACCGCCGCGGTTGTAGAACTCGCTAGTGATACCAGCGTCAAAGGCTTCTTTCTGGTTCTGCTTCGCTTCATCTTGGCGCTGTTTGATTTCAGTAGCCTTGGCCATTTTGCCCTGGATAGATTCTACTGAATCATTCAAAGTAATGCCTGCGTCAGCCATGAACTTCGCGGTTTCAGGGTTGATCATCAATTCTTTAATGTAATCGCTAGTTGCCTGTGAACGCTCAAGATCAGATTCCAACAAACCAACTTGGGAAGAAATCCAAGCCTTCTCTTCTTTGTTCAATTCTAGAAGCTTATTACCAGCGTCGTCCTTCTGGTCTTGGTAGAAGGAGACCAATGTAGAGTAGTAGTTCAACTGGTCTTTACGGTCAGCTGTAATGGCGTCCATGCTACGGTCAATCATGTTGTAGGCTTCACTGATCTGGCCACTACGGGCAGCCATAACACCTTGAATTACACCAACGCGGGCGTTGATGTCTTCCATTGCTTGCATGGCACGAGGGGACTGTGTCAGTCCAGCCAGCCCAGGCACTTTTGTATTACGAAGCTGGGACATCATGTTAGAACTTTGGGTCAACAGACGCTCTAATTCACCAACCAATTTCTGGTTAGCTTCAAAATTTTCATTAACACTCAAGCGGTTGCGCTCATTGCGTTCCAACTCTTCACGGAAAGGACTGGTTAGGTCTTTTACTTCAGAGCCTTCAATAATGTCTTTTTGCTTTTTAGTGTATTCGTCAATCTCTTTTTGGACTTTCTCCTGTTCGATTTTCACATTGTCGAGCTGGCGCTTGTAAGCGTCTTCAACAGCTTTACGCTGGGCTGCTACATTTCCACTCATTGAAGTAACGTACTCGTTAACAACTGTTGGAGCTTGTGGCTCGGGCAGTTTAGGAGTAGGTAGCGTCTTTAAGCTGTTAGTAGAAAGCGGCGAAGACCCGTCCAAAGACAGACGAGGTTGTGGAGTTGGGAGTGACCCCTGTGGCGTCCCGCCTGGATTGACAGTAGGCATTGGGGTGGCCACGGCTGTAGGGGCAGGCGCATTGCTATCCTGCCCTACAAAGTATTGTGTGTTGTCAAAATATTCTCGTGCCATTTTTTATTCGTTATTTGTTTCGTTAGTTTTTGAAGTTACTTGGATTTCTTCAAGCGCTACATTGTCTTGGATTTCAGCCTTGACCTGCAGCCATTCATTGTTCTGGGCAGTTAGGTCGCGGTTCTGAATGTACTTCCAGTTTTCAACCGAGAAGTTAAATTCACCGCTAGTAATATCCGCCAGACCATTTGTTACTGTTATCGTTTTAGTAGTAGTGCCAGTAATTTCGGTAATTTGAAGGTTCAATCCAGCGCCCTGTCCACGGCGGACAATAACTTCATCACCTACCGCTATGTAACCGCTGTTGACTGCGCTTACAAACCCTGCGTCAGCGCAAGTAAACGTAGTAGTAGAGGTCCATATTCCAGCAAAAGAGGTGGCGTTCTTCCCTTCGGCTACAGAAGCTGATTGCTGTCTGTATTTTAACACGAGTTCGCCTGAATCACCTGTGCCTAAGTGGTCAATTTTTCCGAAAATACGCTGCCAAATAGTGTTTACATCTACAGAAGGGAATCGAGGAGATACGAATGACGCACGAGAATAAGAACTTACATCTACGCCAGTGGCTTTTTCTTTAGAGAAAACACCTTCCACAATCTCTTCATTGTCACTGCCATACACCAGAGCTCCCGCTAAAACATTAGTGCCCATGTCATATAAAGCTCGCAAACCACTTGGAGTTTCAATGGCCGACAAAGAGTTGAGGACTGCGGGATCGAAGACGAATCCATGTTTGTGGTATAGGCGCTTGTTTTCGTAAGCCCAGATACCAGAAGGGAATGGGTACTGACCTTCCCACAGACAGTAGTATTGATCATTTTCTACAACGATACCGTTACGGTGAGGAAGAGTGATTTTATCTCCAGTCCAGTAAGGTGGGAAGTAATCATAAGCTGGGAAAGCAGAACCGTTGTATGCGCGAATCTGGCCAGCCTTGTCGATAATGTGACAATTTTCGTTAACAATGAATCCGACAGTGGCACCCTCTTCGATTGTGAAGATACGGGTAACTTCAGTGTAAGGTTGGTACTGCACCACGTAAGAAGGGAGTGTGTCTCCTGAAATATGCTGCAAGCCAATGAACACTTCACTCTTGGTGTATTCAATCCAGTTGATGAAGTAGTTAGCGTCGAAAACCACGCGGTTTGGTCGAGCGTCGCTAATGCTTACGCCAGTCGCAATACATGAGTGAAGTTTATTTTTATCACCGAACAACAGCACGCCACCAGCAGATAAAAGTTTTAGAGGGTGTGGGTAATCAGGATCGAGTGGGTCTTGCTGGAAAATACCCTGCCATAGGGACTGCCATGTACCGTCTTCTTCATTCAAGAATTTCAAGTCTTCAGTAGTAGTTAGGTATAGGCGTTCAGTCGCCGCGGGGAATTCAACTTGCAGGGTCATGGAAAGGTCCATGAACTGTTCTTGGAATTTATAAGGAACTGCGATAGTTGCTGCAATTTCAAACCCACCCACAGCACCAGTAAAGGCGCCAGGGTCTTCGCTCGCTGCTTCAAGAAGACGATCAGCGGTATAGGTTGCAGGAGCAATCAAGTTTTGGTCTTCCCACAAATATAGAGGAGGCTCGTTAATAAATGAATCGTAATCAGTAGGTGCGGCTGTTGGGTTGCCGTTAGGGAAACCACCATTGTTGCCGCTGCCCGCTACAATCCACAGGTATTTAGCTAGTTTGAAAGTATCGTGTTCTGGTGGATCAGCGGGTCCAGCCATGACAGCTTGAGTTGCTGTTGGAACGTCACCGTTAATAATGCGGTAAATAATCCAAGTAGCCCCACTGTTATTGGTCACGGTAACACGACCGTTATCGTCGCCTGTAGCGCGTTTCCAAAACACGAATTGAGTACATTCGTTAAGGAAGTCTTTTGATTCTTTTAGTTTTGTCCAGCCAGTTAAAGTGCCTCCAAGGTTATTTTTAGAAGTAGACATGACTAGGATCAACAGATCACCAGGTAATGTAGAAGGAGGTACGGTGAAGAAGTGACTACCAGTAGCCACGCTGTTATTTCCAAAAATTCGGTCTGCGACAATAGGGTAATCAACTGGAAGAGGAATGTTGTAAGTGATACGGACTTCTCCACGAGCACCAGAGGCACCACTACTTGGAGTGCTACGACCACCACCACCATACATAGCCCCGCCATTTACAATATCGCCATTTAAGTTTCCGCCACCGCTACCACCTTGGCGAGCGCCACCTTGGCCACCAATTTCACTACCTGTATCTCCACCATTACCGCTATCTCCAGCTCCGCCTCCACCACCGTCCCCGTCAGGGTCGGTTCCTATAGAGCCATTTCCGCCAGAGTATTTAACATCACCGATACCAAGACTGGCTTGACCGCCAGTTCCACCATTAGCACCTGCCAGGCCACCAACAGCCAAGACAGCAGGGACGTTAACGCTTGACACGTCGAAAGTGCCGTCAGAAGTAAATGTATGTAAAGTGTCACCTCCGTCAGTAGTAATTGTTCCGCCAGTCGCAGTGATAACTCCAGTCTTGTAGCGAATTATAACTACACCACTACCACCAGCACCACCGTTGTCGACGCCGCCCGAAGGGTGATAAGCACCTCCACCTCCACCACCACGGTTAGCTGCTCCTGAATCGGCGATACCTGTAGTCTTACCGTCACCCGCGCCGCTACCCGCAGTTCCGCCTGTTGTTTGTCCGCCTCCACCACCACCAGAACCATACATAACAGTAGAACCTGAAATATCAGAGTTAAGTCCGTTACCACCATTACCACCATTGGAGTCAGTAGCGTTCGCGCCAGCACTGCCAGCACCACCACCTCCACCACCAGCTGCGGTTACGTTTCCGCCAGTACCGATACCAGAACCACCAGGGAATTGACCTACCAAAGAAACACCTGCAGTAGAGTTAGCGCGAGTACCACCACCACCAGAAGCTCCATTTGCACCGCCGTCGCCGCCAACATGATTTCCACCAGCACCACCGCCCATAGCTGTAATGCCAAGAGCAGAAGAGTTGTTTCCGTTTGCAGGACTAGCTGTTGCGCCAGGGCCACCAGCTCCAATTACAATTGGATAAGAGCCGACTGCTGCTAGTAAGTTATCACGATCAATTACTTGACCACCACCACCTCCACCACCAGAACGGGAAGAGCCTGAAGGGGAGCGTCCACCGCTACCACCACCACCAACGACCAAAACGCGCAGCAAGTCACCAGACTTACCAACTACGCTCTGTTCTCCATTTGTATTTGTGTCACCTCCCATACCGACAGTTACATCATATGCGTCAGTAGGAGTTAATCCTGTCAAAGTTGCTCGGGAGTAGCCACCTCCACCACCGCCACCAATATTTGTAGAACCACCTGCACCACTAGCCCAAGCTTCTATTAAAGCAGTTGCTACATTAGCAGGAACAGTCCATACACCATTGCTGGTAAAGGTATCAGTTTTTTTACATACAACAGTGCGGGTCCAAGTGCTGCCGTTATATTGCTGCAGTTCACCATTTTTGTAAGGGTTGGCTTCATCATCATCTTCCATGTCTTCGTCACGTTCTGCGAAAGCAATTTCGAACATGACATAATTTGATTCGTCAGCTGCACCACTGCGACTTAAGACAAGGTGATAGACTTCATCAAGTTCAAAGTCAATGTCGGGAACAGTGAATTCTGTATTCTCGTATTCATATAACACGAAAGAGCTGCCGAACTGCTCGGCATTCAAAGTAAGAGAAGTTAAAACTGTGCCAGACGGGATTCCTGCATTGTCAGTTTGAAGCTCAATGATAACATTGTCAGTTGGCAAACCACTTTTACGAATGTATAGAGAAAGTTTTTTAAATGGTCCTTGAACTTTTGTAAAGCTTTGAGCCCATTCTGTATTGTCACCATTACCCATAATTGAAACAGCACCGTCACCCACTGGAATAATCAACTCGCTTACAACCAATGGCTCGTCAGTCTCATCAGCAACAGACACAAGGTCACTACCAGACCCTGTATCTTCAGTTGCAGTGAAACCCTCAGAAGCGTCTTTTACAAACTGTTCTTCACCGTCACCGCGAATGATCATCTTGTCGTCAGAAACGCCCCAGACTTTTGTTGGGTGTTCTACTCCGTCAGAAATATTAGCTGTGGTAAAAGCGGCAATAGCCTTCAGTGGTTCGCTACTAAGTTCACCTATTGTATGAGGGTAAAATTTCCCTCCAATTTTAACCTTCCCGTAATCAGAGAATAAATCAATGCCCAGGTTCCGAATAATCTGACCAAGATAATCACCTTGGTATGAGGTCTGCCAGTTTTTATTATTTAAATTTGGTAGTCTTATCATATTTTTATTTTTATTTAGCAGTCCAGCCTGTTCTGGCAACTATATTATTAGGGTCATTCACAGGATCAATATTATTGGCTGTCTTTATGTAAAGAGTTGTACTGGTTGCGCCGTCAAAACGTAAGTACATAGAACCTATATTGGCAGGTACTACACCTTCAGGACTACCGTTACCCCATTTTATATATCGAACATCTGAACCTTCCGAAGGGCCATAACCCATTCGAATATCTTGACCAAAATAACCGCGATCGTATGGATTTTGAGCAGCGCCTAGAAGTGCTGGGACTATCATATAGTAAGCATATTGGCCGCTAGCGTGAGGGAATGAAGCTATCTCTGCAGCACCATTCGCTTTGTAGTGGCCAAGAGTGATAGTATTTTCAGTATTAGCAAGCACCTTATAACCACAAAGATAATTGCCTTCTAGGGTTGAAATATTTATCAGTGAGCCGATCAAAGAATTGACAGGGAACTTCGCGGTTGAGTCAGTTAATACTGAACCGTTAAGACTGATAGTACCCGTGCTCTGAACAGAAGGGGTGCGCTCACCCACAATGAAGGCTAATGGTCCGAACACTGAAGGTCCAGAGAAAGCTGCTTGGCCTTGAGGTGATGAAATCACACGGACACGCCCTTCACTAAGCTTCGCCCAATCAAGACGGTTAAGAGGAGTGTTAATATCTTCAATCGGCAGATTTTTTATGGTAGAGAAAATAGCATGGATTTGTTCATTAGCTGCATACTTATTTGTAACCAATACTCCAATCGCAGCAACGCGAGAGGATTTGTCAGAAATCAAAGCATTGTTAAGCTGGGAGTCAACCATTTGAAACGGCACGAAGACTTTATCTCCCTGCACAACGCCGCCTCCAAGAACCAAAGAACGACCGACAAAATCTGTCTGGCCTTGAAACTCTTTCGAGCCGTCATTACCCAAGTGCTGATGTTCTGTTAGGTCGTCAACTTGTTTTTTCAAGTCAGCGAACTCATCAGCCATTTGAAGTAATTGTGCAATTTGTTCTTCAGTTAGGTTAGGCATTGGCGTGTGGGACTGGTGGTAAATTTGGTTGATCTTTTTTGGCAGCTAAATCGTTTTGTAGATTCTGCTGATTCTCTCGCTCCTGTTCAGGAGTGAGTTCTGTTGGTGGTATTATTTCTGTCATTATTGTAGGAATCGTAAAGCGTCGTTATTAACTGAATCACGCTTTGGACGAATGTTAATTTTCTTATCTTTACCGCGCCATGAGTAGAACTTAACTAGCTGTGCAGAAACGTCTGCCCAATCTTTTTTCAAAGACACTAGCTTTTTTTCTAACCCATTTGGAATGCAGTAAGGAATGGCTGCGCCAATGGCAATCAAAACATGGAATTGGCGGTTGAATCCTGGCTCTTTAGTAGTGTCAGAATCTTCAAAAAGAATTACGTTACGCTTGTAGTAGACTCGAAGGCCACCTGTTACAGAGAAGTTTGGAGTAGCGTACAGGATTAGAGAGCTTCCTACTTTGTTGTAGTAACGAGGCATACCACCACCCGCAGGGTCAACATAGGTCATAGCATGGCCATTGTTGTCGTTGTAATCGAAGGGGTCAAGCTGGTGCCACTGACCATTTTCATTACAGACTTCAACGCGTACAATTTCAAGGAAATCTACGGCTGGGATATTGTAATTACTTTGACCAGCAACCAAATCAGTAGTTCCAATTGGAAGGTCTGTTTGGTTGTCGTCGTCGTACTGCCAGGAACCGTCAGCAGTCATAATCATATAAGCCACATTATCATAGGTAATGTTAGCGTTTCGAGTTTTGTCCTCGATTGGGTATGAGGAGTTTGTGGTTCCCAGCAAGAAATCAATATGCTGTACAATCCCCTGTTTATTTGTTACGTCGTTGAATTGCATGGTTTAAAATTTTGATTTATTAAGGGCCCACTTTTCAATAACGAGTTGAAGGTTTTTAACCTTTTCATCAGTCGTTATAGTGTATTCATGGTGGAAGAACTGTGCTTCAGGCAGTGCAACTTTTTCAAGAACATCTTTTAGATTAGTGTACTTCAGGCCGAAGCGAGCAACGTTTCGAGAGATAACGAAATCATCAATCAAATGGTCTGTATCTACTACCGTATTACGTTCTACAACTGTAGGGAACATGGAGTTTCGGCATTCTTCAAGCGTCATGTCTTCAAGCGGCTTGTACATGTCAATGCACCAGTCAGAAAAAATAGTGAACCAGTTACAGGTGCCAATGTTACGGCCGTCGCGCAAGAAGTATTTATCATACTTCCAGCGGATATTCGCCATGTCGTGTCCGACCTGCATTACAGTGTCTTTAGGTAGGAAGTTCGTGAAGTCTAAAGTTTCAGGGTGAATCAAACAATCGCTATCAACATAAATATTCCAGTCGCTACCATTTTCTTGAGCCAGATCATAAATCTGAAGCTTCTCATAAACGATAGGCATGTCAGGGTATTTTCGTTCTGTGATGTCGACAATTTCAGCACCAATACGTTTGGCATAAAACTCTAAGTAAGGACGAGTTAGTGCCAAAATTGCTGGAGCATAATTATTTATATTGAGAGTGTAGATTGTTTTCTTCATATTTTTAAATAAATGTTGTTACACGAACCATTCCATTCCCCCCGTTACCAGCAGCGCTAGCTCCTTGACCAGCTCCACCTCCACCCCCAGGTTGTGTACCGTCAGTGAAGCGAGCACCACCACGACCTCCAGCCCAGCTCATACCTCCGACACTAGAAGCGTCTATGCCAGCTCCACCTCCACCTCCGAATTGAGAGAATCCTCCATGGCCACCACTGCCTTCAGCGCCGCCCCCACCGCCACCGTAAACGGAAGGACCACCCCGATATTGGTTACCACGGTTTCCACCCCCGCCGCCACCGCCACCAAACAATGCAGCGTTTATAAATACATCACTTGTGCTGTTAAAGCCACCTTCCACTCCTTGGTAAGGGCCTGGTATTCCAGCATAAGCACCAGCGGCTGGGTTTCCTGTCCCAGACACACGCCCACCACCAGCTCCCCCAGCAGTAGAGCCGTTTGCTCCATTGGCATGCATGCTCCCACCGCCACCACCACCAGCCTTAGAAGCACCTTCACCACCACCACCGCCACCGTATGCAGTGATAATTTTTGTACTGTTACCAAAGGTAGAGATATTTCCAATACTACCAGTTCCGTTAGAACCAACTGCCTTGCCAGCTCCACCCTGGCCAACAACAACAACTTCTGTGGCATTTAAACCACTAACTGGAATGCGGGCAAAGGTATAGCCACCACCACCTCCGCCGCCCCCTTGACCTGCTCCAGTACGAAGCCCGCCACCCCCGCCAGCGCCCCATACTTCAACAATCACATAAGAATTGGCACCAACACCAGAAGGCTTGGTCCAGTCTGTAGTTCCAACTGTAGTAAAGGTTTGAATATTCCCAGCTTGAGGACCAGTAGGGCCTGTCGGTCCAGTAGGTCCTGTAGGGCCAGTGGGACCTGTTGGGCCCGCACTACCCGCGCTACCTGCAGGTCCAGTCCAACCTGTAGGCCCTGTAGGGCCTTGAGCGCCAGCGCCACCAGCAGGACCAGTCCAACCTGTAGGACCTGTTGGTCCTTGAGCTCCTGGGTCCCCTTGATCACCTTGTGGTCCTGTCCAACCTGTAGGGCCTGTTGGACCTATAGAGCCCTGTGGACCAGTCCAACCTGTAGGGCCAGTCGCCCCGTCAGCGCCATTGTCCCCTGCAGGTCCTGTCCAACCTGTAGGACCAGTAGGTCCAGTTGGACCTTCGGCACCAACAATAACCCAATCAGGATTTCCTGGATCAGGTTCAGAATTTGTATTTGTATCTACGGCTGCCCAAAGAAAACCGTCATGGTCAACTGCGTCTAACGGGTCATAAGTGTCTGTGTCGTTCCAAGCACCGCGGTAATTCAAAGCTTGACCGTCAGCACCAGTCGGACCAGTGGGTCCAGTGTAACCAGTATAACCAGTAGGGCCAGTCGGACCAGTGGGTCCTGTTGGTCCTTGATCTCCTTGGTCGCCAGTAGGCCCTGTCGGTCCAATATCCCCTTGATCACCTGTAGGACCTGTTGGACCAGTAGGACCAATATCACCCTGGTCTCCAGTAGGACCAGTTGGACCTAATGGACCAGTGCTACCTGTAGGACCTGTTGGTCCAGTAACGGTTGAAGCCGCGCCAGTTTCACCAGTAGGGCCAGTAGGCCCTGTTGGACCAGTAGGTCCTGTTGGACCCGTTGCTCCCATTAAATCAGTCTTGGTAGATTTTTTAGTTACGCCAGTATTAAGATCAACGAACGGTATTACGTCGTTGTCTGTTGGGACCCCAGCGGGTAATTCAGTTATCTTTTTATCTTCAGCCATTTTTGATTTCGTTGTTCCAGTTAGAATTTTGTTTTAAAGAGTTCTGGTAATTAGAAGAGTTTTTCTCTGCATTGCTATACGTAGAACTATTCTTACCAGAGTTTCCCCACCGATCATCTTCAATGATGATACGGCCACCAGTTTCCAATAAGAGGTACGCACCATTTTCCTGCAAAAGAAATCCAACAAGTTTTTGTTTGATTGCTTTTACAAAGCTTGATACATTTTTCGTTACATTATTCCATGTCATAGAATTGTTTGTCTTCTAAATATTTTTTAGAGTCAGGACGATAATTTAATGCCAACTCAAAATGCTTTTTACTTTTTTCTTTATTACCTAGCCACCAATATGCCCAATAGAGAATCTCGTGCGGATAGTAAGTGTAGTGAGCCTGGTTATTCGCATAGAAATCACTTGGGCCAATCGCCAGTGCAGCTTCAGCAAAACTTGCTGCGCCCTGGTGGTTGCCTCGGCGGTAGTAATGTTCAGCAATTTTGATAAGTGCTTCACGACGTGTTGAGTCAATATTAAATGCTCTCATGTAACACTCAATTGCCCCGACGGAATCCCCGAGTTTTGAGCGTGCGTCTCCAATAAAAATGTGAGACTGCGCACGTTCCGTGATCCAACCATTCATGCGAATGTGTCGATTCAACTCTTTAATCGCTGATTCAGGACGACCTGTGCCGAGAAGTTCTCGACCAAAGTAATGCGAGTTACGATCATTACTAGGATTCAAGAAACAATCAAGCGCCAAGCCTTTAAGATAGCCACTTCGATCTGTTTCGGTATTTTGAGAGTGCTCAAGCTTAATGACACTTTCATCTAAAGCTATTTTCTGGGCAACCCCAGACAATACTTCATGGATAATACCAACCCACTTTAACTTAGTACGATTGTAAAACTTACAATGCGTAAACTTAATTGCTTCTGCTCCGAACTCGTCGCGAGAGAAAACAAAATTATATTCTAATTGTTCACCGCCAGATGAAATAGCAGCTTCAATTTTATCTATGTCAAACTGCGTATAGAATTCATCACAGTCTGGCATGGCAATCATATCTGTAGGAGAAAACTCGGCGATATAATTACGCGCTCTAGAATAATCGAACAACGTATCTCCAGCCTCAACCACATTAGGTTCCCCATTAACAACAAATTGGCGATTGATTTGTTTCGCCAATTTGCTAGTAATTACGCGACGAAACTTGTCGCCCACCGCATGAACAACACAACCGTGTTTTTCTGCGACTTCAATTGTATTGTCTGTGGAGCCAGTATCTAGAACCAGTACCTGCCCGCCGCGGGAACGGAACTCACTTAGAGACTCTAAGAGTCTTGGTAGTGTTTTCGATTCATTTTTGGCGATCAGGCAGATACTGAAATTCATTTTGTTTTTGTTTTAAATTACTGTTGGTTCCCACACAAACCCGACCATAGTCTGGTTGGTAAGATCAACAGTGATACCAACATCAAACACGTCGCCGACTTCAACAAAGCCACCACATGAAGTCATAAGGGTACTGCCAGCAAGGTCAACTAAGATGTTCCCGTCACCGTCGGTCTTACTGTTAGAGACTTCAATGGCCCCGTTTGCAACGTCGCGTCCAATGATAATGCGTTTTAAGATAGCTGGGCCAGTTGCAACAACTTGATTAGCGCCAGCTGTAGGTAGCCAGGTAATCATGTTGTTTAAGCTTCTTTAGTTACTACGCCACTGTAACCAACAACAACCCATTCGGTGTTGTCAGCGTACACATCTACATAGTTGCCGATAACGCCAGCTATGTTAAGGTACTTGCTTGCTACGGCTGAACCGTTCAAGTTAATCGCTTCACCTGTTTGAGGCAAGAGACGAATGATTTGAGCAGCTGTTGCGGCAACACGCAAACATTCACCTTGCACGTCTTTAAGTGCAGGCAATGTTAAAACCTGCGTACCGTCGTCCGCAGTGTTGTTGAAAATTTTACCCATGTCTGTCTTTAGGACAGTATAGTCTGCAGTTTTAGTAACTACGGTCGCGTCCGCCAAGTCAACTGTTGGATAGACTACATTCTTACGAGTAAGGAAAATACCTTCTGTAAGACGAGAGAGAAAATTTTTGACTAATAAATTATTGATCATCTACGTTAAGTTAATAGTAATAGATAGATTGCTGGGTTTAGCCTGTACCACCCAGCAAAGGTTTTTCAAAACTTCTTAATGGATTATTACACCCAAGCTGAAGCGTCAATCTTAACTTGAATCAACAAGCGTGCACCGTCAGCGAAAGTCTTTGTACCGTAACCAGTCAAAGCCTTTACGATTTCAGCAAAACCACGCTCTTTACGGACGATTTCCACGTCGACAGGCATTTGAACTGCCAAGTCAATCGCACCACGAACCATGAATACAGACTTCTGAAGTTGGTTAGACCAAATGTCAGCAGCAGCAGTCAATGTTTCAGAAACAACAATATCACCGAAACCAGTAATATCGATTTGAGTTCCTGCAATGTTGTCAGTTGCAGTAACACGACGCTTTTCAGTCAATAGGAAGCGGTCTTCGTCACTGATTTCAATGTAACCAGTAGCAGAGTTCTTACCTGTTGCAGCACCGTTAATCGCGTTAGTCAAAATAACACGAGTAGCAGCAACGTCAGCACCAATGTCGAATTCACCAGGAAGTGCAGGAACTGCACGAGCTGTGAAGGTAACACCAGCAATCACTACAGTGTCGCCTGCGGTTGGGTTTGTAGCCAACTCAAGAGAAGCACTGTAAGGAAGGTTGTTGTTTTGGATAACTGTCCAACCTTGCCATGGACCGATAATACCGTTATCAAGAACAGTATCACCTAGGTTTGACTCACGTCCTGCTTTAGTGTTACGAAGAACACCAACAGTGTGAGCACCTACAACCGCAACACGGTTTGCCATAGGCGCGTCGATCATATCAAGCTTGGTGTGACCAGCTGTGAATAGAGACGCTGCGTTAACTACGGTCAAATCGATTGGGCTGCCAACTACGCCACCAACTGAACCTGCGTCCAGAGTGTGGCCAGCGTTAGAAACTTGAGACAAGAAAGCTTGTTCGATCAAGTTGTTAAGCTGTTTCTGCATACTCATAGCTGCGAAACTAGCAGCGTCATAGAAGTTTTGCTTGATGTCAGTATCATCAACTTCTACTACAGAGTATTTAAAGGTATCTACTTCCAATTCCTGGTCACTTGAGTTCAATGGGTTCAAAGTGATGTCCTGGTATGGAACGTAAGTACCAGTTGAAGGCTTAGAAATGATTGGCTTGTGGAACTTGCGTCCGTCAGCGGCCAAAACACGACTAGCTTCAGTATCTGCCAAGAAAACGGCAGTGTTTTCTACGAACAAAGTTTTCTGGAGTTCATTTGACCAGTATTCTTTGTCTAAACTACGTAATGAGGGCATGTTTTATTTTTATATTAAGGATAGAAACACATACCCCGAGGCGTCATTACTTTAGGTTTTTCTTTTGGTGTTCGTCCCAAGCTTTACGACCTTCTTCGGTCGACATATCAAACTTAGGAGTAGCCTTAGAGTCACCACCAGCAGGTTTGCCTGAAGGAGTACGGCTAATAGAAGCTTCCTCTTCTTCAGATTTATCGTTAATTTGTGCTTTACGATACTGAATGTAAGGGTCCTGTGCAGCTTTCTTTACAGAAATATTCTGCATTTTAGCAACCTTTTTCACTTCGTCTTTTAGTTCATCTGGTAAATCCAAATCTTCTAAATCGCGAGCTTCAAGCGCAGCATTTACTGCACCAGTTACGTCAGGCGCTTCGGCGGGAGCAGCAGCTGGAGCAGCCGCTGGTTGTTTCTTGGGTTTGCTTTTGCGATCCAAAATACCTTTGTACTTTAGAGCTTTAGCTTTCCAATCAACTTTGTCGTCACCTTGTCCGCCGTCTTCGTCGTCCTCGGTTTCATCACCTTGGTCTTCGATTTCGTCGTCTTTGGTTTCTTCCACTTCTTCGGTGGCGTCGGAACCAGTCTTCTCCTGGTCGTCGTCTTCTAATTTAAACATTAGAGTTTTTTGTTTCTCGCCATGCGCTAGGCGGTTAGGGGTTATTTAATCATTCAGATCGTAGGAATGATACTAGAAAAAATCGATCCTGCTGGGACCGATTGGAGAGTGAAAAGTAGAATAGTGAAGACTTTTCACGACCCAACTGGTGCCGTCAGTCACTATTCTTTATGTAATTTTATAATCCATAACTTTCGCCAAGCTTCTTTACTTTCTCGCTCCGACGAACTTTAGCTTTTCGCTTGGCACGTTCGACGGGATCAACCATTGACTTATATATCTTACCAAATTCTTCGCGAAGTTGCACGCGCGACGGCTTAAGTTGTTCCTGATTCATCTTCGTCTACTCCATAGTCGTTCTCACCGAGGTCTGGCTTCTCTTTTTCAGAGCTACCAAAGTCGATAATACGGCCTAAAATACGGGTTAAACGCTTATGAGCTTTCTTAGTAGCCTTCAACTCAATAGCTTGAGCAAGAGGGTCGTCGAGCTCTTTCACATTGTTAATATCAGACAACTTTTCCACAGCTTGTGCAAGAAAAGCTACGAGATCAACGTAGACGTCACTCTGCAGACTCTTCTTTAACTTCTCCAGATTCATTTGTGGGTTCATTTGGCTCATCTTTTTGAGGTTTCAATTTATCTTCTTTTTCTTTCAACTCTTTTTCTTGAGCTTCCTGTCGTTCAGCGAACTGAAGGCGAGAAGACTCATTGAATTGCTCTACAAAATTACGACCACCTTCTTCATCAATGAAGTTTTTAGCCAATTCTACTGGATTTAGACCAGCAGTACGGGCAACGGCGGTAATAAGTCGGGACAAAGTAGCAGCTCCCTGATTTTGTTCGTGTACTAACGCCTCTAAAATCTGGCGTTTACTGTAGTTTTTTAAATTTGTTGGCATATATTCTTTGAGAGGGGGTCCGAAGACCCCCATTATTACTATTCAGCCACTTCTTCTGAAGAACCTTCTTCAGTAGTAGCCTCTGTAGAATCAGCAGATTCTTCAGTAGTAGTGGTTTCTTCTGTAGTTTCAGCTACATCAGAACCAGTTTCTTCAGTTGTTTCGTCTGTAAACATACGATAAACCTTTCTTTTGGTTAATTATTTAATGGAACCCTGGATTTTACCAGCATATTCCTTGGCTAGCTCTCCAGCCTTAGGGCCATGCTCCTCTACGGTATAAGTGCGAACAAGTACACCGTCAGCGGTCACTACATCAAAAGAAGTTTTACTTTCTTTTGAAGCTGCAGCAGGAGCTGCTGGAGCTGGCACTGCCCCTGTAGGAGCTGGAGCTGTAGTATTTTTGACTTCGTTAGTCATAATTCCTTTTTCTTAATGATTAGCCGTTACCCAGATCATTGAACTCAAACTGCTGTGGAGCGAGTTGGCCAGCGATAGCTTGCTTCCCTGCTCCAGCCCCAGGAGCTCCCGAGTCTGGTGTTGGTGCGGGCGGAGTCTTTGGTAAGTCTGCCACGTCAATTCCTTTACGTTTCATAGCGCGTTCGATTAACGCAGTGCGACGTACAGGATCAGCTTCAAGTTGAATGAAGGTAGCAAGGGTGGCCAAGTCTTCAGTCATAGAGACATGTTCACCGCTGATAACTACAGAAATACGTGGTCGGATTTGATCTGCCCAACCTTGCTCTAATTGTATCAGCTGTTCGGGATTTTTCATAATTTCTTCCCGCTTCTGTACCTTGATAGCCTCGGCAATGTCAGGCCCGTGAGGTGGCATTGTTAATAGATTTTGGGTATACCATGAATCAATCACAATAGAATAGAACTGGTTAAGAACATTCGGATCACCTGTAAGGCGCAAAACTTTTTGAACCTTCAAATCTTTTAACACATTCGGTAAAATCCAATCTTCAACCAAGCCTTCAAAAGCAATCGATAATTTCTCACGCAAGAAATCAAAAAGCTTGTTGGCATTTTGATTCATCATAGAACCAAGTTTGAATGGAGTTCCACTCGGCAAACTTTCCCCTGTTACAACTTCATAAGAATTAGCTAACTTGTCAGCCGATTCCATAAGACGGTTCCAGTCAGCAATCAACTGGTCAAGGCCATGCATACGCATTTCCACTTGCTGCAAGTCTTGGCTACGGATCACG
Organism: Cyclobacteriaceae bacterium; assembly: GCA_022841475.1. GTDB lineage: Bacteria > Bacteroidota > Bacteroidia > Cytophagales > Cyclobacteriaceae > ELB16-189. The sequence continues at coordinate 39,088 of JALHRJ010000037.1, forward strand.
TCTCCGTTCTCCATGTCAGTAATAATGTTTTGGGCCAACAAATCATCAGTGGAACGGAAGATAGTTTTGCCTGACCACTCAAGGCCGCGAGCAATTTGGTTTGAAATTTCGTTAGCGCGAGTCTGACAATCCATAAGAATTTCAACCAAACCTTCACGCCACCAACGCCCTTTGTAGCGACCACGGTGAGCTTCCTTGTAAGGCATTTCAGAAATCTGTTTCGCATACAAAATATATTTACCAGAATCAGTTGGTCCAGTACCAATACCGCAAACAATAATTTTAGCCAAGACGTATTTGTTTTCGTCGCCACCTTCAAGGCCCATGGCTTCGTTCAAAGTTTTCTCACTCACTTCACCGTTACGCTCGTGAACCTCGTAATACTTAACTTCTTTATTTTCAAAATAACCTTCTTCAGTTGTTTCATAGCCCTTGTTCCCGCAATTTAAAATTGCTTCTTCAACATTTTTCCAAACATCTTTTTTCTTGCGCAGATCAGATTGAGTTAGGATATGACGCTCTATAGCTGGTGTGTCATTTAGGGAAAAAGCTTGTTGGTTGATAACAAAAAAGTTTTTTAAATCTACACGCTCGTAGCCACCTTTAACTTTTTTCCAAACAACATTACCCAAAGAAGAAAATTCTTCTACAGAGTCGTTAAGTTCTGGCCCTTGGCCAGTGTTACGTAACCATTCTTTAAGTGCGAGGTTGACTAAGATCATGGCACCAGCGTCTTGGTAACTTTCACTCCAAGCTTGAATTGCTTTGGTGTCGTAATCAATATTTTTAACTTCGCTATCAATGCGAGGTTGGGTGATGTCTACCCAGAATTTATAATCACCTTGAGAGGTTAACTTACCTGTCGGGTATACATTATTCTGGTATAACATTAAACGCTTAACCAGTTTGTATTGGTTAAACTTATAGCCTTCTGAAATCTGCACGTTGTAATGCAGGAAGCTATCGATTTCTGTTTCTAATATTTTGTAAATTTGCATTTTGTTTTAGAGCATTTCGTGCTTTAATTTTTGACGTCGACGACTCTCCATTTGAATAATCGTCATTGAGTCCGCCGGCGGTTGTGCAATCTGGACTTGATACGCGGCAGCGTCCATAACGTCGTCGTGCACAGAGCGAGGGAAGCGGAGCAGTTCTTCCTCTAGCTTTGAGCATTCGCCTTTGATATGAAACACCGATTTGCTCTCGTATCGCGGCAGCAGTCCACGAATACGGGTGTGTTTATTGATTTGTGAATGTTCCAGTTCCACAATGGGAAGGAATATTCCGCGGGTACGACATTCTTGATCAAGGAATGGCTTTATCGCTTGTAGGTAAATTGTCTTTTCAATACCGATCTTTTCAGGACGGTCTTCCTTATACAAAATAAATAGCAGGTCTATCAAATCCTTTGGAGAAAACTTGTGCTGACTGGCACGGAGGTGCCACTTGTTTTCAGAGTCAACATAGTTTCGAATAATTCCAGTGAAATCTCCTTCAGCACGCTCACTTACAGCAGTGTCAATCGTGATAAAGTTACGTGTGCGTTTCGCAAGTACGTCTTCCCACGCAATCGGCAAGAACAATTCTTTTTTGAACTCTTGAGTTTCTTCGTCAATAGGTTGGTTCATCATTTCAGCGTTGAAATCTGTAGAACCAAGCTGACGCTTTTTATCTTCAAGAGAAATTTTGTCTGTACCTTTTGCTTCTTCGTCAGTCATAGCATATTTGGCAGGCCATGTTGGCTCCCCGTTTTCAATTACAGGAACCATACGAATACGTAAGTTAGGGTCATACGCACTGCGGTCAATCAAGCTTTGAACGGAACCAAATTCTGTAATGTAGTTTCCTAAATACAGAATACGAGCTTTACCGTCTAGACCGGATTGAAATTCTTTAATGTGTTTGATAATACCTGCGGTTCGAACCTCGGAGTCCTTAGTTACTGCAGTCTCGAAATCGTCTAGCAGTAGAAAGTCAGGACGCTGGTGTCCGTGAATACGACCACGTACACTTTCTTGTGTACTGTGAGCTTCAACACGAACGCCATTGTTGGTTACGAAGTTGTTGATCTTCTTCTGGGAAACTTCTTTTGAACTACGCTGTGCGTTGTACAGTTCACCGAAGTCTTGAATGAAGCGTTTGTTTGTTTGCATTTCTAAAACAATGTCAAACAAAATACGCTCGGCATTTTCCTTGTCGAAAGAGTCAATGTTTAGGTAACGCTTTTTACGAAAAGCAATCAACCAAACTAAAAATATTTTGCTAATAGAAGTTTTGGCAGACTCACGAAACATAATCCAGGCCAGCTCACGCAGACGGCCTTCGATTAAGTCCTTGATGTCGTCAAACATAGCGAAATGGAAAGGTGCGAATGGATATTTTACGTAGTCCAAAAAGTAGTACAGGACAAATAAACTGAAGTCGTGTTCGACAAGATACTTACGCTCTTGACGTGTCCCCTTGATTACTTGTTCCAGTGCCAGCTGATTGACCATAGTTTAGAATTTTGTTTAAGTGGTCCTGTTGTTCAGGACTAAGTTTTATTTCTTCAGCCACAGCTTCAGCTTCCGGATTTAATTTCGGAACTAAACTAGGACCTATCGCTCTTAGGATTTCGTACTTCAACTTCAACTCGTGTGGCAAGCATTCTTGGTCAGACAACATCAAAATCTTTTTGATTTGCTTGGCTGCCATGTCGCGGATTTCTTCCGGCAAACTCTCCACTGGTTGGGTTGTATTTTCTAAATCCATACACGCCAATTATACCACAAAATCACAAAGTTTTCACAATGTTGATAACTCTGTGTACAACTGGGTAAACTGTTTTAAAAAATCGTCCCAGTCTTTCACGACTAAGACCACCGCTCCGACTTTCCCCACCGACGAGTGAAATCCGATTTGCTCTGGTCGGAGACTATCTTTGCCGGTTTTAATTTCAATACCAACATACCGCCCTCGAGGAGGTAGTATTGCACAGATGTCGGGGACGCCGGACTTTGCAGCGGGCCGAAATCCAGAAAATACCCCCTCTCGTACCATTGGTACGGGAAGAGTGTTTTGTCGCCAGGCGAAGATACCGAGGGTATAGAGGTACTCAATGATCCGAATTGTGAGTTCATTGGTTTTACTTTGTTTGCGTTTCATGTGAAGCTATTTTTTAAATTATAACATATCCACTTCACAAGCTTTTAAGATTGTAATACTATTATAATAGTATTATCATTAAGAAATAAAAATATGGCACGAACAAAATTCTCACAGCGTCGTATCACTTTCGTGTGTAACCCACCGGAAGAGAAAATTGTTGAGCAGGCGGAGGAAGCTGGCTACAATTTATCAGAAATTATGCGTGAGTTACTCCGCGGGTGGGGTAAAGAAACCTTCCCACCTACTCCTGTGTATGCACAGGCTATGAAAGAAAAAGTTGAGCTGAAAAAACGTGAAGCAGCCAAGACAGACGAGATCGAAAATATGTCTGACGAGCAGTACGCCACAGAAGTTCTTATGGGTCAAGTCCGGCCTGGTGGCAAAGTAGCGTTCCGTATTGGAGGGGGTCGCGAAATTTACTTCGACTTGGCTACAATCAAAAAGTACAGTGCAGAAAATAATGCAGAAATTGACATTCACCGCCAGCTCGTAGAGCGAACCTTCACTTACTTCGGTAAGCCCCTATCTGACTCGCAGTGGGAAGATATTTGGGACGGCTGGGCAGATCACCAACCTGGGTGGCAGCAGCGTCAGCAGGAGGGTTTAAGCGACATCACGAAGAAACCAGAGAAGACTCCGGAAGAGATTGAGGACGAATTACTAGGACAGCCTTAGGGCTGTCTTTTTTTTGCGAATTTTCTGAAAAAATTTTGGTGGTCAAAAATCGACGTGGCGTGCGAGCTTAAGTACCTAACGAATTAAACCCCCTCCCCCTTTGGGTAGGTACTATAAAAAAAAGTTTTAAGGAGTGTCTGCCTCTTGCCATGTACCCCCTTCGGCGGGTGGGGGTGTTGATTAAGCATTCAAATTAAGGGGCTCAAATTACACCCCTACACAAAAAACACACATAAAAAAATAAACACCTATTTAGTTATATATACCCATGTCATGGCCTATTCATTGAGGTTCTACCGTGTCGCACAAGGTATCTTGTCAGACGTGCCTATAAAACCCCTGTATTCATTGGGTGGGAGCGAGGGCGACCAGTCCAGCAGTCAAAAAAGTATGGGAGAGCGTGAGAAACGCACGCCATAAAGAGTTAATATAATAACTATTTAGAAAGTTTATTTCTAGTTTTGATTATTAGGACATATATATATAAAGATAATATAATAAAATAACTCTTTTTTTTTTTTATACTTAGTAACTCATATATTCTATAAAAACTTTTTCTCTTAG
>JALHRJ010000038.1 GCA_022841475.1 Cyclobacteriaceae bacterium
TCCCACCGCTCTATGCTGAAGGCTATGAATCCATACCCTGTCGCTACAATTATAATTAAGACATAGTATAGCGGCTTTTGCCTACCCATGAAATGAGGTCTTAATGGAAAAGTAAAATACACTTCCAAAACCCAATACCAACATAAGATGAAAGAAAATTAACCCGCCATCGCGCAACCAGACTCCCGCACCAATGCCAAAAATAAAATAAAGACAAAGGAGACCTTCCATAATCGTTCCACCTGTAATCCGCGATCGGATATAACTATTTCCCAACCACGACTCCTTCTTATCAGTTACATTAAACTTGGGCGTTCGAATAAAGGGCGTCTTCCTGCCTATTAGTCCTTCCAGCACTGCTAATCCATTGTGAAAAGATAACCCCATCGAAACAATTAGAAACCGCGGGTAAAGTGATAAAAAAGTTTTTCCGGGAGAAACTGTATAAAATCGTTTGGTTGCTATCCAATAAAAAAATGTGATAGAGAAGAATCCTATTAGAAAGACAATTCCCAAATGAAAGAGCCAGGCGACTTCCGGATGTTGTTGCTTAATAAAAAGCATGGGGATGCTAAACAATGAGGCCACCAGAAGAAACACAAAGACAGAACTGTTGAATAAGTGAAAAAAAGCGTGGACTTTATTTATAAACGGCAAAGCACTTCGCCATACATTGCCAAAATTTTTGCGGGCAGTTTCAGCTGCCCCTTTATTCCAACGATACTGCTGCGATTTAATGGCAGGCATGATTACGGGTAACTCGCCTGGTGTTCCAATCTCTTCGCGATATTTAAATTCCCATCCTTTCAACTGCGCCCGATAACTCAAATCCAGATCTTCCGTAAGTGTATCCGCACTCCAACCTCCGGCATCTTCAATGCATTGTTTACGCCATACTCCGCACGTACCATTAAAATTTATAAAACTACCGGCCGCTTTTCGCGCAGTTTGTTCAATTGAGAAGTGGGCATCCAACCCAAAGGCTTGCAGTCGGGTAAGGATGGAATAATTTTTATTGATATGACCCCAGCGCGTTTGAACAACACCCACACGGGAGACGGAAAAATGCGGCATTGTTTGAATCAGAAAATCAGGATCCGGAATAAAATCTGCATCAAAAATAGCTATGAACTCGCCCTTGGCTAAGTTTAAACCATGCGCCAGCGCACCTGCTTTGTACCCTGTACGATCAGTGCGATGAACAAGATTAATATCCAACCCATCTGCCTGAAGTTCGCTAATTTTTCTTTTGATGATATTCGTAGTTTCGTCAGTGGAATCATCAAGCACCTGAATTTCTAAACAATCTTTAGGATAGTTGAATTTGCTTACCGCATCTAATAGACGTTCTACCACATACTTCTCGTTGAAGATGGGGAGCTGCACGGTAACTAGAGGAAAATCTTTTAACGCAGTTGGTATCTGTTTTTTTACCTTTTGATTCTGAAGGTATATCCACGTGAGATGAAGCTGACCCAGGCTGAAAAGAAAAATGTAAAGCAGGGAAAGACTATAAAGTATGGTGATGAATATTGTCATTGATCTGAATCCAAAAATAAAATAGAAGGAAGCATTAATCCGATCATCACTTACAAATACCTAAAGATAGTCGCCAAAATCTTATACCCAGCCATAATTGTTCCTTTCACCGTGCCACTGATTTTAGAGAACCCGATTCGTTTGCGATATCGCACCGGAACCTCAACACATTGTAAACCTTTTTTGGCAGCTTTCAGTTGCATCTCCACCGTCCAGCCATAGGTTTTATCCTGCATTTCCAATTCGATCAATTTGCTGAATCGAATCGCACGAAACGGACCCAGATCGGTAAACGAAACACCATAAAATAATTTTAGTAAACGCGTAGCCAACCAGTTGCCAAATATTTGCTGTGGTGTCATTGAGCCTTGCTCCTTCTTGCCTAACGCACGCGATCCAATCACAAGATCGGCATTGCCTTGCAGGATAGGCGTTAACACCAATGAGATTTCCTCCGGATAATCAGAGTGGTCTGCATCCAAAAAAACAACAATATCCGGTTTAGGCATTGATTTTTTCAGATAGTCGATTCCGGTAAGGCAAGCACGACCATAACCTGCAACCGGCTCGCGAAGCACAGTAGCACCTGCAGCGCTGGCGATCGTTTCCGTATTATCGGTTGACGCATTATTGACTACGATAATTTCCGCTACCAACTCTTTGGGAATTTCTCGAATCACTTCCCCAATACCATTCTCTTCATTAAAGGCCGGAATGATAACTTTTACTATAATACTCAAAACAGTTCTCTTTAATTCGGCAAAGATGATCCCTTATTCCGAAATTTTAATATGATTGTTTCCGATAAGAATCGGTTTTCCAAATCTCCCGCTTTCCTCTTTCACTTCCAGATTCAACACACCTCTCGGACAAACAGAAGAACATATACCACAACCCACACAGGAGCTGCGCACAATGTTCTGGCCCCGCTGTGCATACCAACGCACATCAATACCCATCTCACAATACGTAGAACAATTTCCACACGAAATACATTGGCCGCCATTGGTGGTAATTCTAAACCTGGATTTGAACCGCTGAACTATTCCCAAATAAGCAGCGAGCGGACATCCAAACCGGCACCAAACCCGGTTGCCCATCAAGGGATAAAATCCGGTGCCAACTACTCCGGCAAAGCCCGCACCAATAAATGCCCCATAGACTTCGCGCAACTTATACGAATCAAAAAATAAAAACCACGATGCGTCTGTCCAATATGTATAAATAACTCCAGCCGTCATCACAATGGCAAATACCAGCACACCATGAACCATCCACCGTTCTACTTTCCAGGCCTTGATAGTTTTATTGGAAAGTTGCCGGTACGGATCGCCTAATGTTTCTGCAAGACCTCCACACCCACACACCCATGAACAATACCACCGTTTACCAAAAAAATAAACAAGTACGGGAACACCTATGATTATCAAAGCAACACCCCACCCTAACATAAAGAGTCCGAGCGTGCCATGGGACACTAATTCATTTATTCGCGAATCAAAAAAGAAACTATAATCAAGTGGCCAGATATTTTTAAAATCAAAATAAGGTTTATTGAGTCGGATAAGAATTTCAGGGATTAAAAAAGCAAAAGCTGTTTGAAAAAACATAACGGAGTAAGTGCGTAAAATCTGATACTTACTATGACGATAATGAATGATCATACGAACGCCCATTACCAGAATACAAAGTGTATATATGAATCCGTAAAGAAAAAACCGACCCGCTTCGTTACCATTTAAAACTCTACTAACAGGGTCAACTACGATAACCCAATTTGTCATATACTCCGGATAGAAGTATAAAATGATGTAAAATACAATTAGCCAGGTGCCGGTTAGAATGCCGAGCCAGCCAGTATTCTTCATTGCATTAAAAAAAATACCATTATTCTTAATGCCGGGCAGAAGGTTGAGCTTAGGTAATATATAAGTCAACGCACCGATTATGAATAACCCAATGGTGAGAAAAAGAAAAAGTAAGGGGTTACTGGCAACGGGTCCAATCGCGGAAGCCTTGGTAATTGAATACGTTAAATCCTTGACCTGATATCGATCAAATCCCACCTGATTGATGATAGCATATTGATTGATGTTATTGACAACTCCTTCCAATTGAGTTTGTAATTCTTCTGGTGACAAAAACTCACGACCCTCCAACCAGCCTCCATAATCTTTCCATGCTTTCTTTTTGAATTCACTTGCTTCATCACCACCAAGATAAAGTGAATCCACAGAAGCAAGAGTAAACTGTTTTCCGCTGCGTGCGACCAGATCAAAGACCTCTTCCTGGGTAATTCCATAATTACTTATCTGCTCCTGGTTTATAGCCTCGAAATTTTTCCTGAGTTCAGTAACAAATGAAAATGAGGTGGCAAAAGTCTGACCTTGCATTTCAGTTGAAGTCTGAAAAAAGAGATCGCGGCTCGGTCCCTCTGAAATTTTACTTTCAATCACTTCCGGAGTGAGCTTATAACGCGCCAGAAAAAAAGTTGCATTGAAAAGGATGAAACCAATCAATAATAAGATTAACCCAAAAAGTTTTACTGCTCTCATGCAAGTCGTGGGTTAAGTTCAGCGTGTGGAAATTTTATAGCAAAGCTCGCCATGATTTCCGATTCGTATCTGGGGAAAAATTCAGGATCAAAATTAGCTTCCGCGAGATGTTTTAGTACATAGGTTATACTCCGGTTTTCACGCAACCATTGATCGAAACATTCATGTCGCAACCGAATACCAAATGAATTAATCCCAAGAAATTGGTTGGAATTTTTATCCCAAACAAGATGCATAGATTTCATTCCTGATTTGTGTTCCCAGTAAAAGTCGGTTTCGCTACTTCCCAAAACATTGGCAACATTGCCATAGGTTTGATATTCGATATCAAAAAACTTAGCTGAGTTAAACCACGGTCCGGGTTCGTACTTGGTTTTATTGCCACAAATAGTTTGTGCCAGCACTTCGCCCATCATGCGGCTTGTGTACCAAACCTGTTCTATATTTTTTCTGCCAGGTAATTCGTAGTTGCGTTCCACACAATCACCTAAGGCATACACGTCTTGAATATTTGTCTCCAGAAACTCGTTTACAATAACACCACGTTTAACTTCTATTCCTGAGTCTTTCAAAAATTCAATATTTGGCGAAACGCCAACGGTGAGTCCAACGAATTGGCAAGGAATAGTTTCACCGGCTTTGGTTACAACCGCTTTCACACTGTCCTTTTCGTCCGCCTGAATTTCCTTTAACTCAGATTCTAATTTTAAACTAACGTGATGTGAACGGATATGGCGACTAATCATATTCGCCTCCTGCAGGGGTAATACATTATTCCAGAATTCTTTCTCGCGCACCAATAGGGTTACTGAAATCTTTCTCGACAACAACATTTCAGCCATCTCGATTCCAATCAGTCCTCCTCCTACAATTACAGCCTGGCTTATCCCTTTTGTAGTTTGTTCCATGCGCTCAAGATCCTGATAACTGTAAAGTCCTTGCACCCCTTCAAGGTCTTGCCCGGGCCATCCAAACTTATTAGACTTTGAGCCAGAGGCTATAATAAGTATATCATATTCGATGGATCGTCCCGATTGTAGTGTTAAGGATTTTGTTTTCGGATGGACATCCGTTACATGATCGCGAACCAGATCGATCTTGTTTTTTTTCCAAAATCCATCTTCATACGGTTTGGTGTGTTCATATTTCATGTGCCCCATGTAGATATACATGAGCGCGGTGCGCGAATAGAAATGATCTGTTTCTGAAGAGATAATTGTAATTGTATGATTGCTTCGCTTGCGAATATTGCGGGCTGCGGTGGTGCCCGAAATGCCATTGCCGATAATGACGATATGCTTCATGCTCCCGTAAAGGTGCAATTTTCGCGGCTAACTACGTGTCAGTAATGAGACAAACCTATAGTCCAATCACCCTGGTTTTATCAGGCAACCTAAATTACCTCAAACTGCTTTGAGACAGTTGATTTTCTTTTCGGTGTTTGTTCGTCCGAATACATTTTTTCATAGTATTCACGCGCCATGCGGTTAGAATCAAATTCTGGCAGAATATCCTCCATGCTTTGTTTTACGATGGCAGTCCATGCTCTTGGATTATTATAATAGAGCGGAGCAATCTCCTTTTCTAAAAGAGTAAGGAGATTATCATTTTCAATAGTATCCTGTTCATCCGAATGCTCAGTTTCAGCCGGAGTAATGATGAAGCAATTTTTACCATGCTTAGAGAATTCTGGGATCCAACCATCTGGAATTGATAAATTAATACTTCCATTCATCGCGGCCGTCATGCCGGAAGTACCGGATGCTTCGCGGTACATCTTCGGAGTGTTCAACCACAGATCTGAACCTCGTTTGAGGAGAGCCGACAACTCCATTTCATATCCCGTAAGGATTGTACAGTTGGGCAGATCTTTAATTTTCCAATAAATCTCATTGAAGATGCCAATAGCCCCATGATCTTCGGGGTAAGGTTTCCCGGCCCAGATAACCTGGATGGGGTATTTACTGTTGGTTACCAACCTTTCAAATCGTTCAAAATCACGAATCAACAAATTGGCCCGTTTATAGGCAGCATAACGTCTTGCCCACACAATGGTAAGTATGTTTTCATCAAAGATTTTTCCTGTTTGATTCGCCACTTCGCGAAACAATTCCTTCTTCATCTCCTTCTTTCTTTCTTCCAGGCCCTTATCACTGCCATGCTTATGATAATCTGCCATTTGCTTATCCATCCAATACGTTTTGTTCTGTGCATTGGTAATGGAAGTGATCTCGCAAATATCATCAAAGCCCGCCCACATTTTTCGCGACACCGCACCATGCAAGGCCGAAACTCCATTGGCGATGCGCGCCATGCGCAAAGCAGCTAGGGTATAACTTAAATTATGCTCATCGGGTGCGGCAAGTTTTAATACAGTCTCTCGGGGTACCTTCTTAAAAAAGCCCATCACTTCCATTGTGGAAATCTGATGTTCTTCATTGCCAGCTTTTTCAGGTGTGTGTGTGGTAAAAACTACACGTTTTCGCACTTCTTCCAGATCATTGTTGTATTTACTCAACAAATAAAAGCAAAGTGGCAGCGCGTGCCCTTCATTCATATGGTAAACTTCCGTTTTGCGTTCCAGCACATCCAGTAGTTTGGCACCCCCTGTGCCGAGAAGAATAGATTGTGCGATGCGGGCAGATTCGTGACTATCATAAAGCCGATGGCAAATGGTTTGGGCCAAATGATCATTCTCAGGAATATCCGTACTCAAAAGAAAAATAGGCGCTGTCTGAAATACTTCCGGTCGGAGTAACCAAGCCTTTACCTGAACTTCGTGATTGTGAATAGTTATCGGGAATACAATGCCCGTATCCGTAAGGAAAGAATAATTTTTTTCGATGTAATCAACCTTAAGCGTGCCGTCTATGTTTCTGCCCTGATCGTAATAGCCGTATTTCCAAAGGATGCCGATACCGATTAAATTCTGCTTAAGTTCATAAGCGCTGCGCATGTGCGAGCCTGCCAAAAAACCAAGGCCGCCACTGTAAATTTTAAGTGGCTGATCGATGGCAAATTCCATCGAAAAATAAGCAGCAGGTTTAGAGTACTTTTTATCAATCTTGTACGAAAACAATTCTGAAGGAGTAATCATGAAGTTCCAGTAGATTTAGGTTAGGTCAATGGGTTGCGAAAGTAACAAATGACAAGCAAAACAGTTTTATAAATGTTAAATATGGCTGGCAATTAAGCAGCGCAAACGATTGTTTAACTGTTTAAATAATAGTTCAGATTCAATTTCCAACTACTTTTGCAGCCATGAAACCTGCGACATTGGTAACCGCTTTTTGCCTTGTGCTACTGATCTTCGGCCTGGGGGTGCTTCAGGCGCAAACAGCGCTCGATCCTTTTCAGAAGGGTCTTTCGTTGGAAAGAGAATTCAAGGTTGAGGCGGCACTTTCCGCTTATAAAGAAGTCTTGAAAAAAAATCCAGATCATGCTGAAGCCTTGCAGCACGCCAGCCGCATGCTTTCCAACATTGCCGGAAAACTTCCAAAGAATCAACTTACCAGAAAAAGAGAGTTATTAAGAGAAGCTCAAGGATATGCTCAAAAGTCTATACAATTAAACCCCAATGTTCCTGAGTCACGACTCGCCCATATAATTTCAGTAGGATTGCTCTCAGAAATTGCGACCAATCCGCGAGAAAAAGTAGCCGATGCATGGCTCATTTATGGTGAGGCAATAAAAATTCTTGAAATCGACTCGACCTATGCAGAAGCCTATTTCGTATTGGGCAAATGGCAGCATGAACTTTCCAGATTAAACTGGATGGAATTGATGGCCTGTCGAATTTTCTTTGGGGGATTTCCTGAAAGCATTTCTATTGAAGCAGCCATTCGCTATTACAATAAAGCGTTGCAGTTCAATCCGAATAGTATACTATTTCTTTATGGGAAAGGATCGGCCCTTTATCAGATAGGTGAAAACGAGCAAGCAGCATCGGTCCTGAACCGTGCGCTGGCATTACCAGAGGCAGAACCTGATGATATGCTGAGAAAAGAAAGGTGTTCTATCCTTTTGAGGCAAATCATCCAATAAATAGCTTTAGCCTTCTATCCAATTTCTTTCCTCAATTACTTGAATATTTAGTAATTTTAGTACACTTCAAAAGCTACTGAATGTGGCATTATTATTTCTTACTACTACGATAAAATTTATCAAATGAAAAAAATACTTGTTGGTTTAATAGCATTAATAGCGTCCCTACCATTTTTCGCACTGCAGCAAAAACCCAAATTCGATTTAAAGGCAAGCGCTGAACGTGGCAAAGAAATCTATTTACGAAATTGCATCAGTTGCCATATGGAACAAGGCGAGGGGCTTGAAGGAATATTTCCACCCCTGGCTAATTCTGATTACATGCTCGGTGACAAGAAACGCGCTATTCAACAAACGTTGTATGGCGTAACCGGTGAAATGACCGTGAATGGAAAAGTCTACAGTGGCGAAATGAATGGATATGACCTCACCGATGAACAAATGAGTGACTTGATGAACTATGTGTTTAATTCGTTTGGAAATAAAGGTGGTGCTATCACACCGGCAGAAATAAAGGCCGCCCGGAAGAAGTAAGATAACTAGTGGCAACATGGCACTTTCAAGCAACATAAAAACCGGAATCTACCTCTTACTGCTGAGTGGTGCCCTGCTTTCGATTGGAATTGTTGCTTACGATGTCCTGTTTTCAACACCCGTGGTCATGCAGGGTGTGATCGTGGAAAAAATTTATGTGCCTAATAAACACGTTGCCGGACCCCATGTGCTTCCCTATGGGAAATATAAATCATACGATTATACAATCACCACCGAAAAACATGATCAGTGGATCGCCTTTGTAAAAACAAAGGACGGTAAGGTGCTTAAAGTTAATTGCCACACAGATCATTACGATACTAAACAGGTGGGGGACACCCTCCACTTTAAAGAATATACAGGCGAACTATTACACATTGATTACTTCTCCCACAACGAAGAAGATGAAGAGTTGGAAAATGGTATTTAGCGGGTAAACCAATGAAAGATTTTAAAGCAATTGTAGCAGCCTATCAGCAAGTAGATTTTAGTCAGCGTAAAGCAGCTCTGGCAACCGTTGTTAAAGTACGTGGCTCAAGCTATCGCAGTCCTGGTGCGCGCATGTTAATAACCGATGACGGTCGTTGGGTAGGCTCCATCAGTGGCGGTTGTCTCGAAGGTGATGCGTTGCGTAAAGCCCGTACCGTGATGACTAGTGGAACTCCCATGACTGTTACGTATGACACGCGGGAGGAAAGCAATCAGAATCTGGGCATTGGGTTGGGTTGCAATGGCGTGATTGATGTACTAATCGAACCCATTGATTCAAACAATGAAGAGAATCCGGTGGCTAAATTTGGTTCGCTGATTAACACCATCAAACCCCTGGCTCTTGCCACTATTTTTGATGGCTTCGGTTATACTGGTGAGAAGTTGATACTGATCGACTCCGGTGAACTGATAAGTACATTCTCCAATAAATCGCTGGCTGCTTCTGTGCAGAAAGATTTAAGAAATCTGTTTGAAACCAAAAAATCAGAAGCCAAAAAATATACGGTTGAAGGAATCTATATTGATGTTTTTATTGAACTGATCCAGCCTTCTTTATCCTTAATAATTTTTGGAGGTGGGTTTGATGCCAGACCTGTCAGCGAGTTGGCCAAATCATTGGGCTGGAATGTTTCGGTAACAGATGAGTGTGTGGCTCATATTGCACCCATTTTTTTTCCAACAGCTGATAAACTATCACTTTGCCAACGGGAATTTATCGATCGCGATTTTGAAATTACACCTTATACAGCTTGTGTGCTTATGTCTCACAACTATGAATATGATCGCGATGTGTTAAAAAAGTTACTCAAAACAAATACACCTTACATTGGCATCCTGGGTCCGCGAAAGCGATTTGATAAAATGCTTACTGAATTTAACTCTCAGGGAATTGTGTTAACAGAGCAAGACTTTCAACGCATTCATTCTCCCATTGGTCTGGACATTGGAGCCGAAGCGCCTGATGAAATAGCGTTATCCATTATTTCAGAAATTCAAAGCAAGTTTAGTAATCGTTCGGGCGGGTTTCTGAAATATCACGCGGGTCCTATTCATCAGCGCGATCCCAACAGCGATCAGGTGTTTAAACAGGTTTATGTGGCTGATACTGATTCAAAAAAATCACTCGTTCGATAAAATTTACGATGTAGTGATTTTCTGAATCTCAACGTAAATTTTATTTTGCCCGCTTCGCATGAAAAAGAATGACGTTCTCGGTATTTCAATCATCCTGCTGGCAGCAGGATCTTCTCAGCGGTTAGGCCAGTCTAAACAGTTGGTTTTAGTTAACGGAAAACCACTTTTAGCAATATCGGCATTGGCAGCCTTGGAATCAGATGTGGACCGAGTAATCGTAGTTTTAGGAGCAAATGCCAGCGCGCATAAAAAATCTATTGAATCACTTCCTGTAGATTTTGTAATCAATGATGAATGGGCAAAAGGAATGGGCAACTCCCTTAAAAAAGGATTGAACCACCTGATATCGCTCTATCCACAGACTGAAGCCGTAATTATTATGGTTTGTGATCAACCCTATCTTACCGGAGCACATCTTATTAACCTTATTACTGCCTACAAAAAAAATTGCTCTGAATTAGTGGCATCCACTTACAACCAAACTATGGGCGTACCGTCTCTTTTCCATAAATCATTGTTCGATCGACTACTTGAGGTGGAAGATGCTCAGGGAGCCCGAAAAATCATTCAACACTATAAAGGAAACATTGATAAGGTTCCCTTTGAGTATGGGGAGATCGATATCGATACGCCAGAAGATCTGCAAAATATCCGATCTGACCATTAAAATAATAGTACGTCAATCCAGCTAACCAGTCGACTAAAAAATTCATAAATCATACTTTACCTCTACCTTTGTCGGGTGAAACTCGTGGGCTTTTTCCTAACTATTTTATTAGCAAGTCTTAGCATTTGCCAGGCTGACTCTTTTCTTGTTTTCGAAGAAAATGGAAAAGTGGGAATAAAAAACCAGGAAGGCCAGGTAGTGCTCCCTGCATCGTTTGAGGCGCTGGGTTGGTCAGATGGAAGTTTCTCGGTTATTGGTGACGTAACCGGATACCGCCTCAATAACCACTGGGGTATCCTCAATCTCAAAAAGAAGTTTATTACCAAAGCAGAATACGAACAACTTACCTACGCTAGCGGTGAGTTTATAATTGCCAGAAAAAAAATTAATCCAGCACAATCCAAAACGGGTTGTTTGAACTTACGGGGTGAAATCAAAATTCCCTTTCAGTATGATGGTATAGATATTCACGGATTGCGAGCCATCGTCTTTACCTTGAATCAGGCAAAGTATTTATATGGTCTTGTGGACTTAGAGAATCGCTCCATCTTACCATTGCAATACAAAAATATTTATCCGCTGGGCACACTGCGCTTTGCGGTTGAAAACACAGCCGGTAAAATCGGACTCTATGGAGAAGATGGCCGAGCCATTACGGGCTTCACCATTGATAGCATCTCTCAATTCCATAAAAGCAGAGCCGTAATTTTTCAAGGCCTGCAGCAGGGATTGATGGATCGCGAGGGTCAGACTTTACTCGAACCCATTTACCATTCTATAAAGATAATTGATGAGGAAATGGTAGCCGTACGCAAACCACATGATTGGCTTTTGCTAAATCAAAAAAATGAAACGCAACTTAAAATATTTGCCGACAAAATTCTCCCGGCAACGAATGAAAAAATTATCTATAGCAACGGTGGAAAATATGGACTTTTAACCCACACATTAGAGACATTTCTTCCTGCTCAATATGATCACTTAAGGCCTCTGACTAAAGACCACTACATTGTCCGAAAAAATGGAAAATCCGGAGTGATCCGTTCTGATAATTCCATTACTATACCACTCCTTTACGATTCACTCGTTGCTGAAGAACCCTTACTTCGGGCTTTCAAAAAGACAACTGGCTGGTCATTAGTGGATATCCATCATAACATCAAGACTCAAAAGAATTACGAATGGATTGGCCCAATTTGTCAACAACTTTACCCCGTTAAGAACAATGGATATTGGGGAGCACTAAATGATGACAGCGAAGAAATCATCCATTGTGTCTTTGATTCCCTTCAGGAAATTTCGACTGATCGCCTTGTTGTAAAATTCAAGAATCAATATGGCATTATCACTGCACAGGAAAATTGGTTGGTGGCCCCGCAGCCGTATCCACTTAGTCTGGTTAATGATTCCTGCTATCTTCAGATACAGTCTCAGAATAAATTCCTTAAAAAATTTACGGGTGAGATAATTTATTTCACCGATAATAAAATTGAATTCAACAGCGACCATTGGAATGAATATCTTCCAGATGGAACAAGAAAAACCATTGATTATCAAGGTCGGATTCTAAATCGGGTTGAGCCACCGGCACTGGATAAGCTACAGGAAATTTTTCCTGAGCAGGAAGGCATGCGTGGCATAAAACGCGATGGCAAGTTTGGTTTTATCGACTCGCGCGGGCGACTACGAATTGCCAACCGCTATGATGGCATAGGCACCTTTCACGAGGGCTTAGCGGCTATTAAACTCATTGGGAAATGGGGATTTGTGAATATGCAGGACCAGATTGTTATCAATCCTAATTTTGAAGCTGTAACAGGTTTCATAAATGGCATTTCCATTGTACGAAAAAGTGGAAAAGCAGGTATTATTGATAGCAAGGGAAAAATTCTTCTCTCGCTTGAGTATGATTCAATTCAACATCAATACAATAATAAATTGCGTCTTTACAAAAAAGGTTTGGTTGGCCTGGCCGATCAAAAGGGAAATATTTTAATAGAACCCCGATTTGATCACTTGCAAGAATTAGAAAACGGATTTGTAATTATTGGCCGTGAAGGAAAGTATGGTCTGATTTCCATTGCCGGTCTTCCTGCAATTCCTCCCATTTACGATATGCTTTCCTATGATGCCTCACGAAATCTTTACCTGGCACAAAAAAAATCTGACTGGAGTGAACTTTCTATAAAATAAGAAAGAGGCCGTCTCAAAAGTCCAATAAAATTGGAATGTCATTCCGGCCCTGAGCCGGAATCTCATCATGCATGCACAAAACGAGATCGCGGCTCAAAGGCCGCGATGACTGGACGACTTTTGAGACGGCCTTTTGCTTTATTTAAATCTTGTAAGAAAACTATTTATTAGGCGTATTGGGTGATTGTCCTGATTTACCTGATCCAGAAATTGATTGTCTCATTTCTGTATCGGCTTGCACGTTTTGCATCTTATAATAATCCATCACGCCTAAATTACCGTTGACAAAAGCTTGTGCAATTGCTTTCGGAATTTCTGCTTCTGCCTGAATTACATTGGCACGAGCTTCCTGGGCTTTTGCAATCATTTCTTGTTCCAGGGCGACAGCCATCGCTCTGCGCTCTTCAGCCCTGGCTTCGGCAACTCTTAAATCGGCAGCAGCCTGATCCGTTTGAAGTTTAGCTCCAATGTTGGCACCCACATCAACATCTGCAATATCGATTGAGAGAATTTCAAAAGCAGTACCTGCATCCAGGCCGCGGGAAAGTACAAGCTTCGAGATTTTATCAGGATTGGATAATACTTCTTTGTGCGATGCAGCCGAACCGATTGAGGTAACAATACCTTCACCTACGCGGGCTAAAATGGTTTCTTCACCGGCACCACCCACCAATTGGGCTAAACTTGCTCGCACAGTAACACGGGCAACGGCAATAAGTTGAATACCATCGGCTGCTACTGCAGCAACTTTGGGTGTATTTATAACCTTAGGGTTTACTGAAATCTGCACGGCCTCAAATACATCGCGTCCCGCAAGGTTGATCGCGGTGGCTTGCTTGAAGGTAAGACTGATGTTGGCTTTTTCTGCTGAGATCAACGCTCGAATTACATTGGGTACATCGCCCCCAGCCAGATAATGCGTCTCAAGTTCACGTGTTGTTACTATCAATCCTGCCTTTGTAGCGGTGATCAGGGAATTAACAATCACACCGGGCGGAACCTTTCGGATTCTCATACCAATCAATTCTCCAATGGTAACTTTTACCCCGGCAAAGATGGCTGTGATCCACAACCCCACCGGAACAAAGTACAGAAACATGAAGAATAAGACGATACATACAAAGACGATAAAAATAAATGCTAAGCCTTCCATTTCCATTTGTATTAGTTTATAGGTTCTACGATTATTTGATTCATAATAATTTTTATCACCCGCACCCGACTGCCACTATCCAGGTATTCGCCCAGTGTTTTTACTTCATATAGTTTCTCACCGAGGCTGGCTTTTCCAACAGGCCGCAATGCTGACACCGTAAGCCCTTCTGTTCCCACGGTTAATGAGTCCAGCTCACCTTCATTGAATTTACTTTTAATGGATGATTTGAGAGAAAACCGCCCCCAAACATTCGCTTTAAACGAAAAATATAAAATTAATCCAGACGCCACAGCCGTAACTCCTATTGTTGTCCAACCAGTCTCGCCTCCAAAATATCTGAAACTGAGACTCACACCTATTACCAAAAAAATAAACCCCAAAATGCCAACCACTGTGGTGCCAGGCACAAATATGACTTCGGCAATAATCAGAAACAGGCCAAAAAGAATCAGCGATATAACGGTAATCCACTCAATCACTTTACTATGGCTTTAAGGTAGCTGTTAGAAATCATCCGGTTTTAAAAGTAGTCAATTTTGACGTGTGATTATTATTTACCCAAGTTATTAATAAGCCCTTGCAAATAGTACTCTTTTCGTAGATGGCTTTCCGGAATACACACAAGCCCCGCTTTCAGCTTTTGCATCCAAGGGAATACAACGGATGGTTGCCTTTGTTTCCTCCTTTATAGAAGCTTCCGTTTCAGCGGTGCCGTCCCAATGCGCCAAAACAAACCCACCTTTGGTATCCAATACGGTTTTAAACTCCTCATAAGAATCAACTGGGGTCATCATGAACGCCCGAAACGCTAAAGCTTTTTGGTAAATATTCTCCTGAATGTTTTCTAACAACGCGGGAATAGCTTCGGCTACGGTATCGATCGGCATTACCTGTTTTGTTTTGGTATCTCTACGGGCTACCTCTACCGTGCCATTTTCCAAATCGCGAGGACCAATGGCAATGCGAACCGGCACACCTTTTAATTCATATTCGGCAAATTTAAAACCGGGCTTATGCGTTTCGCGGTTATCAAATTTTACGGAATAACCCAGTTTTCGCAACGTTCCTGCAATCAATTCAGCCTGCACGGAAATTTTTTTCATTTCTTCCTCATTCTTAAATATGGGAACAATCACCACATGAATAGGCGCAAGTTTAGGCGGAAGTACCAAACCATCATCATCTGAATGTGCCATAATCAAAGCCCCAATCAGGCGAGTACTTACACCCCACGAAGTGCCCCAGACTTTTTCCAATTTTCCCTCTTTGTTGGTGAACTGTACATCAAAGGCATTGGCAAAATTCTGACCCAAAAAATGCGAAGTGCCGGCCTGTAAGGCCTTACCATCTTGCATCATAGCCTCAATACAATAGGTATCGATGGCGCCTGGAAATCGTTCGCCTTCTGATTTTTTTCCCTTAATCACCGGCATTGCCATAAAGGATTCGGCAAACTCGGCATAAACATTCAGCATCTGTTCAGTTTCCCGTATAGCCTCCTGTTGGGTGGCATGTGCTGTATGACCTTCCTGCCAAAGAAATTCTGCCGTGCGCAAAAATAAGCGCGTGCGCATTTCCCAACGAACCACATTGGCCCATTGGTTAATAAGCAAGGGGAGATCGCGATAGGATTGAATCCATCGTTTATACGTGCTCCAGATAATGGCTTCACTGGTTGGCCTCACCACCAATTCTTCATCCAGTTTCGCATCCGGATCAACCATCAGCTTTCCCTTTTTATTTGGATCAGTCTTCAGACGATAGTGTGTTACAATGGCGCATTCCTTAGCGAAACCTTCGGCATTCTTCTCTTCAGCCTCAAACATGCTCTTGGGCACGAATAGAGGAAAATAAGCATTTACATGGCCGGAATCCTTAAACATTTTGTCTAAAGCTTGTTGCATTTTCTCCCAGATACTATACCCATAGGGCTTTATTACCATGCAGCCCCGCACATCCGAATTTTCAGCCAAATCCGCCTTTTTAACCAAATCAATATACCATTGCGAATAGTCTTGGCTTCGGCTTGTTATCTCTTTTCCCATCAGAAATCAATCGTAATTTTTTCGTAACTTTGAATAGTTCGCAAATATAGAAGAGGAAAGGGTGCTTCATTCCCTTCATGTGGAAATTTTAAGCTGGTAAATGGCATAACTACCAAATAACAAAGGCTGGTTTTCGCACGTTTTTAGAATTAAACTTGTTGTGTAGATATATCCAGAATATTCGGATTTGCGTTAAAAAGTATTGTTGAACTAAACGAAAGATTATGAAATCCAGAATCACCTTCTTAACCATCCTGACTGTGTCGGCCGCGCTTGTTGTTTCGGCTCAGGAAGTAGAGTTTGATGACATGTATTTCAGGTCAAAAGACCGCGAAGTGTTAGCGTCCTCCCAAACATTGATGATGAATACGGCTTCCAAAAAATTAGAAGTTATTTCTCCCATCAATCCCACAGATAGCTATTCTGCGCGCAATGTTAATCCCGAATACCTGTCGCAGACCAAAGTGAATCCTTCTTCGGTAAATCAATCTCCGGTAGCTTATTTTGTTCCCGGCTATGTACCTTCTGGTGTAAATCAAAATATCTATAACGGATCCTTAAATTCCTTTAACAATGGTATGATGTGGAATCCATATTCAACGTTTGGTATGGGTATGGGCGGTATGGGAATGGGAATGAATATGATGCCTGGATTTTATAACCCTTATAATAGTTTTTCAAGTCCTTGGGGCTATGACCCCTATGGGTACAACAGCTTCTACAGGCCAGGTTGGAATACAGGTATGTCAATGTCTATGGGCTGGGGAATGGGTGGTTTTAATAACTGGGGCTCTCCTTGGAATAATTTTTATGGTATGAACTCTTGGGGTATGAATCCGTGGGGTATGGGGGGTATGGGTTTTGGCGGAGGTTTCAACGGGTTTAATTCATGGTACCGACCTCAGGTTGTAATCATTAACAGCGATACCAATGGAAGAAATGCAGTTTATGGCAAACGTTCGTCCCGTAGCAATGATTTAAATAATAATGTTACTACAAGTAACCGACAGGCTGCTATAGTAAATTCACAAGGTGGTACTCGTGGATCTTCTAATGGACGGGTAGCAGGTAACGAAAACCAGGCTGCCGGAAGTTATTATCAGCGTGGGTGGAGAAGCAATCCGGAAACCAATTCTAATGCAGCCCGCTCTGGCTGGAATAATTACAATTCGGGAAGATCAGCAACGGATTATAATAATGCATGGAATAACTCTAGCAACACCCGGAATAATTCCAATTCGTCTTTTAACAACAACTCCCGAAGTTCAGGTAGCAATTTCTCAACCGGTGGAGGATCAACCGGTGGAGGCAGTCGTAGCAGTGGTGGTAGTTCTTCCGGAGGCGCAAGTCGCGGCAGAAACTAAAAAGTTAACAAGTAAATTTCGTGTATGAAAATTAAGAGCACGTGGCTCGTGGGAATTGTCATGCTTTTACCGGGCATATTGGGAGCACAAAGCTTTACAGAAACTGCGCTTATGTTCAGTCGAATTAAACCCGGTGGAAGTGCTCGGATACAAGGCATGGGCGGAGTTCAAACCAGTTTGGGTGGAGATTATAGTTCAGCCTTTTCGAACCCGGCTGGGTTGGGCATGTTCAACCGATCCGAGTTCAGCATATCACCCGGCTTTAATTCCGCTTCCATTCAGTCTGATTACCTCAATAATTTAACGGCAACTACAAAAACCAATTTGCATATTCCTGGTTTTGGATTGGTCTTTCAAAACAGTCAGAACCGGAGCAAGGGTTTTTTAAGCGGTACCTTTGCTGTTTCATACAACCGTATCAATAACTTCAATCAAAGTTTTGACTACCAGGGGACCAATCCAGACAACTCCATTATAGATTATTTTATCGAGGAAGCCACAGGCTACCCACCAAATCAATTTAATCAAAATGGGGATTTAGATGGTACTGTAACCTGGCTTGGCTATAATAATTATTTGCTTGGTGAAGCTACTATTCTTGATCCAACCAATGATCCCACAGTTTACTTTACCGATGTCTCAGGGATACCCTTTCAAAAAGAAAGTGTTAAAACAAATGGAAGTCAAAATCAATGGAGTTTTTCATATGGAGCTAATCTCTTTGATAAAGTCTTTATTGGAGCGGGTGTTGGTTTTACCTCGTTGCGTTATGAATCTCAAAAGAATTATAGAGAGGAATTTACGGGAGAACCACTTGAAAATTTAGTGTTGGAGGAAAATCTGAGAATAAATGGATCAGGGCTCAACGCTTCTCTTGGTGTAATTTTCAGACCTTTGGAATCCGTACAAGTTGGTATTTCTTACTCTACTCCAACTATTTATAAACTTACTGACTCGTACAATGCGAACATGAATACAGTGTGGAACGGGTTTGACTACTATGGTGATGGTTCCATTATTTTGAACAACGAGGGTGAAGAAACAGACGACATTATTTCAGAATATGATTTAAAAACACCAGGGAGATTAAATTTAGGAGGTTCCTTTTTCATTCAAAAATTTGGCTTCATCTCAGCCGATGTAGAAATGGTGAATTACTCGGGCACAAAATATTCATCAGGAATTTCTGGGATTGATTTTTCGAATGATAATGATGACATCAAAAGTCTCTATCAATCTACCTTCAACTATCGTCTCGGTGGAGAATTTCGGTATGAAAATTTCAGAGCGCGGGCTGGATTTTCGTATATGCCGGATCCATTTCAGTCTGAACAAAATGGTATTAACAGAGATATTACTTCAATCTCTGGAGGGTTAGGATACAGAAATAAAAAATTCTATGTCGATGCTGCTTTGGTTTTCACGCAAGGAAATAATTCCTATAGACCTTACCGTGTAAATACACCAGAAAGTCCACTCGTAACGTTGAAGAATTCAAGCACATTTAGTATGATAACAATTGGGTTTCCTTTTTAAAATTTCCCCTTAATTAAAGTAATAAGATCTGATAGCTGAATGTCCTGACCTTTCAGACAGTTATGCGCCTGCTGATAAAAAGGAATTCGTTGTGAACGGAGAAATTCAATCTGATCTTTCAACTCATCCGGATGTTTTGCTTTGAGTAAGGGGCGATCTTCCACCTTTGTCTTCAGCACACGCTCTGCAATTTCACGAGGTGGCACATCCAGAAAAATCGTGTGGCCTTGCAGTTTCATAAAGGTCATATTATCAAAAAATACAGGCACACCACCACCAGTGGCCATAACAAGATCAGTTGCCGTATCGCAAATATGATGGAGCATGGCCGACTCCTTCTTTCGAAAGAAATCTTCGCCATGCTTTTTAAAAATTTCCTTCACCGAAGTTTCCAACGATTTCTCAATCTCGGCATCAAGATCAACAAAAGGTAGCTTTAATTCGAAGGCCAATTGTTTTCCTAATGTGGATTTTCCGCTTCCCGGTAAACCAATGAGAAAAATTTTCATTTCAATAATTCCAGAATCTCATTGGCCGATGGCGTGTCATTATGATGCCAGTTACCCAACACGGTGCCGTCTTTCCACAAGGCGATACCAGGGTTTGAGCGAATGATAGTTTTCAACACGGTGGCGTCCGCATAATAATAGGGAACGGCCAGTTGATGTTCGTGCCGGAATGCTTCCATTGCATCGGAGCCGGAGGAGGTAAGTACAAAACAATCTACTTTACCTTCGAGTTGTTTTGTTAACTCTCTTACTGCTGCCATGTTACTGCCAGAAGCTTTCTTTACATCAAATAACACAATAAGCAGTTTAGAACCCTGAAACGTATATTGTGTCATGTCTTCGCCTTCAGGACTGCTGATTGAATAATCAGTGATCTTAGGTTTAGTTTTATCTGCATTTAAAATGTGAGAGGAAATATATTTATAGCCTTCATCCGCTGAAAGGAATTTTGTGTCGCGCACTTCTTTGGCATCCTTTTCGAAGATGTATTCAATGATCGGTTGTTCGGGAGCAATCATTTGCTGGGGCACGTTATTACCAATGCGATATGCTCTAAAATCTATAAATGGCAAATGACGAATGGCGTACACACCTACCAAAAGGCAAATCAATGTAACCACCACAACCACTACATTTCCAACTCTGGTGCTTAATATTTCCCTATAACTCTTTCTATACCAGAAAAGATGCAAGACAAAAACCATCAGGATCACATCTTTTGTAAATGATTCCCACGGTGTAAGCTTGATGGCATCTCCAAAACAACCGCAATCAGTTACTTTGTTAAAATAAGCCGAGTAAAAAGTGAGGAAGGTAAAAAACACCATCAGGCCTAGCAGTACCCATGCCGTAAGATTCATGCGCCAATAAATGAGAATCGCTGCCCCCAAAACTAACTCAAGAATAATCATGATCATTCCGATCTCCAGCGCCCAGGGAATAAAATAATGAAAGAAAGAGCCAAAGTCTTCGGCAAAGACTTCGAAATATTCCTCCATTTTTATTTGTGTGCCAATGGGATCATTCAGTTTAATCAGGCCTGAAAAAATCAACAGGCCGCCAACAAAAAACCGGGAGAATGGGTCGATAATTTTTCTTAACATATATAGTCCACCGTCAACAGACAACTGTCAACAGCTATTTAGTTGAAATTGATTTTCTTAACGCTTGAATTCGCATAATTAACTTATCAGTTAAGGTGTAAATTTCATCAAAGTGTTCCTCTGAAATAATGCCTCTTCTTTTTGCGATATAAATACATCCAATTACTTCGATTCCAGAACGAATCGAAAAACCCAAGAAACGTTTGAATTCGGCATTGCTTTGGCCCGTTGATCCTTCTGCAATATTCAAGGAGACTGAATCAGCAGCTCGTTTAATTTGCGATGTTAGAATATATATTTCCTCCTTGGGAAAAGTTTTGGAAACCTGATCAATAAGTCCTGTCAATTCAACAGATTCCTTCCAAACCTCCAATTTTTCAAACTTAAATGGCATTTTAAAAGATATATTACTGTTATCTGTCAGCCGTTGTCTGTTGACTCTTAATCAGACAAAACACAGAATAGTTTATCATATCCTGATAGTTTGCACGCACGCCTTCACTTGCAAGTGTCTTACCTTGATTGTCTTCAATTTGTTTCACTCTTAACAATTTCATAAGAATAATGTCTGTCATCGAGCTCACGCGCATATCGCGCCAGGCTTCCGCATAGTCGTGATTCTTATTTTGAAGCAGGTCAAAAGTTTCGTTAACAGCCTGATCATAAAGCGGCTCCAGTTCGGCAAAACTCAAATCCATCTTTTCCGACTCAACGAGTTTTAGTTGAATCATGGCAATTAGGCAATAGTTGATAATACCCACAAACTCATCTTTAATGGGGTCCTCAACTTTTTGTGTTCCTTTGTCCTGAATGCTACGGATTCGTTGCGCTTTGATATAAATCTGGTCGGTGATGGAGGAAAGACGCAACACACGCCAGGCGGTGCCATAATCATGGGTCTTACGGGCAAATAATGCTTTGCAGGAGGCTATCACCTCTTTATATTCGTGGGAAGTTTTTTCATTCATAATCGTGGTGCAAAGTAAATTATTTTCGGCCAACAAAACACTGCGGGTACAGGGTAGGATCATTGACCTTTCATTTCCCAAAGTAATGGGAATTCTCAATGTAACCCCGGATAGCTTTTACGATGGCGGAAAATATAATCAGCAAACTGCCCTACTTAAGCAGGCAGAAAAAATGCTTGCAGAAGGTGCCGACTTTATGGATGTAGGTGGTTATTCATCCCGACCTGGAGCAACCGATATTTCTATTGAAGAAGAACTCTCCCGGGTGATTCCTGTCATTAATAATTTAAAGAAGGAATTTCCTTCGGCCATTATCTCGGTGGACACTTTTCGGTCTCGGGTTGCACAGGCAGCTGTTGGTGAAGGCGCTGAATTAGTGAATGATATTTCAGGGGGACAACTTGACTTAACTATGGTCGAAACGGTTGCCTCGCTTAGAGTTCCCTACATTGCTATGCACATGCGTGGCACTCCGCAAACCATGAATCAGTTAACTGATTATGATAATATAATTAAAGAAGAGTTAGATTACTTTCATCAACAAGTAGCACAATTAAAATCCGCAGGCGTAACCGATATTATAATTGACCCGGGTTTTGGTTTCGCTAAAACAACAGAACAAAATTTTGAATTGCTCAATCACCTTGAGACACTTTCTGTTTTGGAAAAACCCATACTTGTGGGTCTGTCGCGAAAATCTATGATTTGGCGTACCTTGAAAACAAATCCTGAATCAGCTTTGAATGGTTCCACCGTATTACACACCCTTGCACTATTAAAAGGAGCCTCCATATTGCGTGCGCACGATGTGAAGGAAGCCAAAGAGGTTATTGCGTTAGTCTGTTATCAGCGACAGAAATAAACAAACTGATTCATTACCTTTGTTTAGATGATTTTTGTCTTCAAAATAGGATTTCTTGAAATAAGCTGGGTAGATCTGATTGATGTTAGCCTGGTGGCTATTCTTCTCTATCAGGTGTATAAGCTGATCCGCGGCAGTCTTGCAGTAAATATCTTTTTAGGCATACTCGCGCTTTACCTGGTGTATCTGATTGTGCGCGCAGCACAGATGGAGTTGTTGGCAACTATTCTGGGACAATTTATGGGTGTTGGTGTGCTGGCGATGATTATTCTATTTCAACCTGAGATTCGAAAATTTCTTTTATTGATAGGGCGCACCACCGAGATCAACCGGGAAAGTATTTTTAAAAGCATCACCAATTGGGGTGCAGAACATCATGATGACTTTGAAGTACATGACTTAATAGAAGCTATTAAAACATTGAAAGCATCTCGGACAGGTGCATTGATTGTTTTTTCACGCGACATAGAATTAAAATTCTATGCTGAAACGGGTGATCCCATCGATGCAAAAGTAAATAAGCGGCTTTTGCTTTCCATCTTTAACAAGAATAGCCCGCTGCACGATGGCGCCATTATCATTTATAAAGGCCGTATCAAAGCTGCACGTTGTGTGTTGCCTGTAAGTGAGAATGATCATCTTCCCCCTCAATTTGGCTTGCGGCATAAGTCAGCCATCGGTATGACGGAAGTTACCGATACGTTGGTACTGGCAATTTCTGAAGAAACGGGCCGTTTGATTCTTTCCCGTAATGGAAAATATTTGCGCAGCCTTAAATTGAAGCAAGTGGAACAGAAAATTCTTGACTACCTTCATAACGAGGAACCTAAAAATTGGGAAGAACTATCAGCAGAAAGTGAGTCATTGGAATCCACTGAAGAAAAAGTTCAATAATTATTTTACATCTGAAATAAATCATGATGAGATTTCTCTTAGCATCAGGCTTATGCTTTTGTACTCTCTTCGTTAAAAGTCAAACGATTGAGACGATCATTCAAAAAGGTCATGAACTTGCTGTGCTTACCGTCTCCATAAGTCCAGACAGTAATTTAGTCGCTTCTGGCAGTCGTGATAAATCAGCCAAGATATGGGAACTTTCAACGGGACGGGAAGTGCGAAGTTTTTTAGGTCATGAGGGCAGTGTAAACTGCATAGACTTTACACCCGATGGCAAATGGATGATTACCAGCAGTGGTGACAAGACTGCAAAAATCTGGGAAGTATCAACCGGTAAAGAAATTTTTACAACGCCAGTTGCCGATAAGTTCTTAACTGCAGTAGCATTCAGTCCCGATTCCCGCTACTTCGTTACCGGAGGTTATCCCGATGAAGCCTATGTGTGGGATTTGAAAACATTGAAAATAATAAAACCAATCAGCGTCAACGCAGATCAGGGTTTGGGATATGGAATTAATTTTTCGTTTTCGCAAGATGGAAAGTGGCTGGCCATTGGAGAAGATAATCGTGTGGCGAATGTGTACACAACTAGCACATGGGAAAAGAAATTCACGTTTGGTGCCGAGGGCTCCTGTGGTGGTTGTGCTACATGGGTCGACTTTAGTAGTGACAGTCGTTTCTTATTGATGGCTTCTAACAGTGGTCCTGTTAAAACGTATGATCTGGCCACTGGCAAACTTCAAATCACGTTTGCCGAAGAAGTAAGAGACATCGTAAGCGCTGAATTTAGTCCGGATGGTATAACCACACTGGCTGTAACTAAATCGGAGATTATTCTTTGGGATACTAAATCCGGAAAACAAATGGGTCGTTTTACTCCCGTTGCGGATACAGAAATCACCGAAGCAAATTTTACTAAAAACGGGAAGGATATTCTACTGGCGAGTAACAACAACATTGTATATAAATGGAACCTGAATACCCATCAGGTAGCTCAGCATTTAACGGGTCTTCTTAACCAACGTGATAAAGGAGGTATAACCTACGATCCAAACTTCTACTGGGAATCTCACATTGCCAAGTATATCCGTTTCAAGAATTCGATCCTGTTATCCCAAGATGGCAAGGAACTCATCAAAGGCAAATTCGGCACAAAGGTTAAGCGCTGGGATATTTCAACCGGAAAGATCATCATGAACTACTCCGGATTAGACAAGGCAGCGCTTTGTTACGATCTTTCGCAGGATGGAAAAACACTTGTTGCCGGAGGCGGAGATGGAAAAATAATCTTTTGGAATACAGAAACGGGCGATACCATTAAAGTAATCAAAGCACATCGTGAGCCTATTTTTGATATTCACTTTAGCCATGACGAAAACTCCGTTGCCTCAGCCAGTTGGGATGCAACATTTAAAATGTTTGATGTTAAAACCGGAGCGCGCATCAATTACACTGACTTTCAGAATAATTCTGTCTACAATTTTCAGTTTCATCCCTCCGATTTGTATGTATTTACAGCCAGCCTGGATAACACACTGAAACTATTGGAACTTGATACATACAAACCCGTTCGTGATTTTATTGGGCATTCAGATATTGTTTCTTCCATTCAGATAAGCCCTGATCAAAAACAACTATTAAGTACCAGTTGGGATGGCAGCATCCGGCTATGGGATATTGCTACCGGACTAATGACTAAAAAATTCATAGGACATCGCGGGCCTGTTCACACTGCTATATTTAGTCGTGATGGGAACTTCATTTACAGTGCCGGTGCTGACCGAACCATACGAACCTGGGATATAAGTACTGCACGAGTCGTTCGCACCTATGCGGGACATAATGCAGAAGTGACATCCTTGTTACTGGGCAAAGATGCCAGTATGCTGATCAGTCATAGCCTGGACGGTACCTCTAAATTCTGGGATCTGAATACAGGAAAAGAATTTTTTGAGCATATTCATTTTGGTGAAAAGGAATGGATGGTAAAAAACCCGGAAGGGTATTTCAATGGCACACAGGAAGCGCGTCAACATATTCATTTTGTGAATGGCATGAAAACCTATGGAGTGGATCAGTTCTTCTATGAATTTTATCGTCCGGATCTGCTGCCTAAAATTTTCCAGAACCGTGGTTCCAGGGATGAATCCAAAGGGATTCAGGGTAAGTTAAATAGCTCTCCACCCCCCGGTATTAAAATTGCCACTGTGCCCAACACCGATGACACACAGACCGAAGTACTGATTCGCATCACCGATACCGGAGGCGGTATTGAAAATGTAAAACTGTTTCACAATGGAAAAAGTATTCCCCTTGACAACCAGACGCTAAAACTTCCATCGCGCAAAGGCGAAAGCACCACCTATCGCCATGTAGTTAGCCTCGTCAGTGGAACGAACACCCTCACCGCATCAGCGAGTAACAAAGATAAAATTGAGTCCGATCCGCAAACTGTTGAAGTTGTCTCTGATCGCACTGGTAAAAATAGTGTGTGTTACATTTTGTCGGTGGGCATTAATCAGTATAAAAACTCTAAACTTTCCTTAAACTATGCGCGGCCCGATGCAGAATCCTTTGGAAAAATCTTAGATGAAAAAGGTTCACTGTTTAAAAATATCGAACTGCATAGTTTGTATGATAAAGAAGCCAGCAAAGAAAACATCTTTAAAAAGCTGGAAGAGCTTTCTGCTAAAGTTCACCAGGAAGATGTTTTTATTTTTTATTATGCCGGGCATGGCAGTATGGTTGACAACCAATTCTTTTTCATTCCGTCAGAAAGCATTCGCTTGTATGATCTCATGTCGCTAAAAAAAGAAGCCATTGAAGCGAGCGTGCTACAGGATAAGTTAAAGAACATCAAAGCATTGAAACAACTCATTGTAATGGACGCCTGCCAGTCGGGTGGATCGGTAGAACTATTAGCAACAAGAGGTGCCGCTGAAGAAAAGGCTATCGCACAACTCTCGCGTAGTGCAGGCATTCATGTGATGGCTTCAGCCGGCAGCGAACAATTTGCTACTGAGTTTGCCGAATTGGGTCATGGCCTCTTCACTTACTTATTGATTAAAGCACTGCAGGGCGATGCGGATGGTGCTCCGAAAGATGGAAAGGTTACGATCTATGAATTAAAGTCATACCTCGATGATCAGGTACCTGAGATGACACAAAAACTAAAAGGCAAACCTCAGTATCCATACACATTTTCCCGCGGTCAGGATTTTCCGATTGTGATTGAAAAGGAGAAGTAAGCTTCAATGTTACCGAATTGTTAATTATTTTTTTACCTTAGCACCTGTAAACCAAATAATTATGATTGATGGAAGAAGCAAACCCGGTTAAATTTTACCTTGCCAGATATTTTTTCCTGGCGCTAAGTGCGCTTCAAGGACTGGCCTCAGCACTCATGTTACTCCAATTCGGAGACTCCCCCAAAAACAGATTTGCCGCCTTTGTACTTGTAACACTCGCTATGATATTTTTTGCGTTGCACTTAATGGTAGCGGACAAGATTAAACGCGTAGCTGTCAGCAAAAAGAAAATTGCTGTTATCAATCCTGCCAAGGTTAAAACCTATGATTGGTCGGAAGTCAAGAATCTTAAATTCATTCCCTTCTTAAACATGTACAGCCTGAAATTGAAGGGGAAAAGAAATAAAATATATTTTCTTCCAACTGAAAATACAGCTACGATTTTTGGGCTTTTTTCTTCCGCTACCGATTTCCTGTCGAAGAAGGTGCGGTAGATTGTTAATCTGCTCAATCGAATTGGGGTAGTCTATCAATACTTGCAATCTTAACGTGGCGATAAAAAACTTCCGCAGACTCAGATTGAAGTTGAATTTTTCCTTTGGTCAAAGGAGTTTCATTACCATTGTCTGATTGCCTGGAATTTTCAAGGACCATCACCACTTGATTGTTGATCATGTGCACACTAGTGTTTCCAAAGCAATAAAGATCAATGGTGTTCCATTCTCCTGAAGGCTTTTCACCATCAGGAAATTTTTTACAATGCCTACCGATTTTAGAATCCTGACTAAATGTAAGTAACGAAGCTTGTGGATCGTATTGGAAAATGCTATCGGCATTCATAGATGCCCTGATATCAAATGCCGCGCCAGCCACGCCCCAATAGTCACCACAATCGCCTTCCTGAATTTGAAATTCCTGCGACCTTAACCAAAATCCATCACCCTTTCCGTGTTCTCCAACACCATGATATAATAGTCCACTATCTCTTCGGTCTGAATCTTTTTCTCTCGGGTACCATTTTAACTCGCCCCATTTAAACTGTAGTTGAAGATGATAATTTTCGAATTCTTGTTTGGTTGAAATACCGCCCCAGATTTCTCCGGATATTCTCAAAGCTTTTTCCCCATCAACATCTACTATTTTAAAGACGCTCGTGTCAACGTTTAATCCCAATGGTTCGGAAACCACACTGTCGCCTGCAACATGTTTAGCGCCCAGATAAGTATCCCAATTTTCAAGATCGGATCCATCGAATAATATTTCCCATTCCTCAGTTTCTACTTTTTTGGGCGAACATGTTACCCAAGTAACCAAAACCGCAGCCAGTAATAATCCGGTTACGTTTACTTTGTTAATCCTAATCATGATAGTCAAGTTTGCCATTAACTTCCTAATCATTACTTCCAAACCGGTCCTACTCCTGCTTCCCATAGCTGCTTATTAAAGGCAGGGATTTCTTTTTCAAGAATCTCGGTAGCTTTTGCTTTTAAAGTAGCCCATTGTGCATTCAACTCATGCTGCCGATCCAATGTCGGCTTGATTACTTTGGGAATATCACTCTCCGCGTGGTTGATCATGAAGAGATAATTTGCCGTAAACTTATTTGGAAAATTCTCCACATCGTCATATGCCTTTGACTTTCGTTGGATCATGTCTTCATCCCATTGCTTCATGCGCTGACTCAACATTTGACCCTGCTTCTTTAATGCGCTTAATTTTTCATCAGCCGGTAAAGCTGATAAAAGTTGATCAAGTTGCTCCCGCTTCGCATACATCGTATTGATGGTTTGATGCATTTTATTTAGTTCTGTTTCCATGCTACTCATCAGTGCATGATACTGCTGATACATTTTCGCATCGGTTGGATAAAGTGGATTGGGTAAGATTTCAAAACTAGTAGAAGCCGTTTGTTCACCTGATTTTAATGTGAGTGAGTATTTTCCAGGGGAAGCTTTATGACCCCGGAAATTGCTTTCGATGTAAACATTGGGCACACCTACCATGGTAGGATAGCGCATATTCCAGACAAACCGATTAAGTCCTTTTGAATTGCTTAATGTGGGATCCGCAGGAGGCGCGCTGTCATAACTTTGATAGGTAGTATCTTTTACAGAAGTAAATGACCGAACGAGATTTCCTTGCTCATCTTTAATTTCTAATACTACTTTATCAGAAGCTTTCAACTCAGGCAACTGGTAATAAATTACCACGCCTGTGGCAGGGTTAACCCCATGCTCAGGGTGTGTACCATCAAATTCAGGCGAAGATCCATCTAACTGACTGTATCCATTCACCAACATCGCATCTTCAGGTTGATAAAGTACAAGCCCCGTTTCATTTTTGTTCTGACGAATCAAACCGATATCATCCAAAATCCAGAATGATCTTCCGGAAGTTGCGGCAATCAAATCTCCCTTATGAATGCGCAAATCAGTTATCGGGGTGATTGGCAAATTCAATTGAAATGGCGACCATTCCTTTCCACCGTTCAAGGAAATAAAAACTCCTAACTCAGTGCCGGCAAAAAGTAAATCCTTTCGTTTGTCGTCTTCTCTTACAACGCGGGTAAATGCATTGTTCGGAATACCCGAGATTAGTTTTGTCCAGGTTTTACCATAATCGGTAGTCTTATAAATACCCGGAGTGTGATCATTAAACTTGTAACGCGTTGTCGCGATGTAAGCCGTTGCTTTATCATGTGGCGATACTTCAATTGCGTTGATCAGACACTCTTGTAATCCTGTCGGAGTAACATTTTGCCAGCTCGCACCATTGTCGCGGGTGATATGCATCAGACCATCATCACTGCCCGTCCAGATAACACCCTTTTCATGTGGCGATTCCATAACGTAACTCAGTGTTCCGTAATTTTCTGCGCCTACCGCTTCATTGGTATAAGGTCCTCCACCTTTGCCTTGCTTTTCTTTCTCATTACGGGTAAGATCCGGTGAAACTTCTGTCCATGTTGTTCCCATGTCAGTAGTTTTCAATAATAGCTGAGCACCGTGATAGTTTGTATTGGGTTCATGTTTAGACCAGATAATAGGTGCATTCCAATTAAACCGGTATTTTATATCCTTGGCATCCATACCCAGATATTGAATGGGTGCAGCCATGATGTTTGTTCCTGCCTTGGCTTTGGTATCCAGCACTTCAATGGTGCCCTGATAACTTCCACCTAATACATAGCGCGGATCGTCAGGATTGAATGCAAGAAATGCACTTTCACCACCAGCAGATGAAGTCCAGCTTGAGGTTGTTATTCCACCACTACCAAACTCACGACTGGCTATAATAACCGATGAGTTATCCTGTTGACCCGCGTAAATATTATATGGAAACTGATTGTCTACATTGATGCGATAAAATTGAGCTGTAGGCATATTGCTTTGCAGAGACCACGTCTTTCCAAAATTTACGCTGATAGACGCTCCGCCATCATCAGCCATCACCATGTTTTTAGAATTATAAGGGTTAATCCACAGGTCGTGATAATCACCATGACGGCCCGAAATATATTCCCACGTTTTTCCACCATCAATAGAACGCATCGCGGGCGCACTCAAAACATAAACCGTGTTTTCGTTTTGCGGATCAGCAAAAACCTCAATATAATACCAGGCCCTTTGTATCAGTCGATGATCGTTTGTAACCCGCGACCAACTTTTGCCGGCATTGTTGGAAACAAACAATCCACCTAACTCTTTGTCGGAGTCACTTTCCAATAAAAGATATACCTTATCAGAGTTAGACCGACACACGGATACAGCCATCTTGCCCAACTCTTTGGGAAGACCCGCATGAATTTTCTCCCAGGTCTCACCGCTATCCGTAGATTTATAAAGTCCGCTGCCCTCACCACCACTAATTACTTTCCACGGCAAGCGACCATATTCATTCATGGCCGCATAAAGCACACGCGGATTATTCATGTCCATCGATAATTCTACACATCCGGTTTTATCATCTACGTATAAAACTTTTTTCCAGGCGGTGCCGCCATCGATAGATTTAAATACGCCACGTTCCTGAGATTTGCCATACAAAGCACCTTGCGCTGCTACGTAGACTACATTAGGATCTTTTGGATGAATGGCTATGCGCGAAATGTGTTGAGTTAAATCAAGTCCTATTTTTTTCCAAGTCTTTCCGGCATCGGTCGATTTATATACACCATCACCATGATGCGTCATCACACCACGCACGGCATGCTCGCCCATGCCTACATACACAACATTCGGATCGCTCTCTGCAACTGCAATTGCGCCTACAGAACCAGTCTTGAATGCGCCATCAGAAATATTATTCCAGGTAACACCGAGGTCATCCGTTTTCCAAAGCCCCCCACCGGTTGTGCCCATGTAGTAGGTGTTGATATCGCCTATTACGCCAGAAGCCGTATTCGACCGACCACCGCGAAACGGCCCAATGCTGCGCCACTTTACAGGCTTATAATAATCGTTGAGATTAGTAGTCGTTGTTGCTGTGGCAACAGGCTGTTCTTTCCTGGTGCGTTGCGCCTGCGTTGTTGAAAACAGTAACACAGAAAGCATGAAAAGGGAAATTCTTTTTAGCATGGGGTTTAATTATTATGAAGGAAATATAGAGAATATTTTCTGCTGCGAATTGCTCAAACAACTCAAAGAGTAAGATTCTTTTTAATCGGTTTGGGGATTGGGTGGGAGGTGGTTTCGGAAAAATTTGAAGAATTTTAAAAAGTCTATTTACCATAGTAATTGTCGAGCATGTTTCGATAGAATTTAGAGGACAATCGTACGGCAGCTTTCCATATTGAGTTAGACATTTATTAAACCACATAGAAACATAGGGTTTAACCAGTAGGCGATTTTGCAAAATACTCATTAACAGAAGTCCGTTGACCTTCATTAAAAATATTGGAACTATTAAAATTTATGAGAATACCCTTAGGGGCTTTTAAAAGTTTCATATAGGTAAGAAGCTGCGCTTCAAACACACTAGTCATTTCCTGAACAGCTTTCAATTCTACAACAATACATTGTTCCACAAAAAAATCACACCTAAAATCAACAGCCAGTACTTTACCCTTATATTCTACTGGCACCTTCATCTCTGTGGAAAAATTTATTTTTCTATGTAAAAATTCTTCTGTCATGCACTGATGATACACGCTTTCTAACAGACCCCTGCCCATAGCTTTATGAACTTCAATGGCACTTCCGATTATCGTGTACGTAATTTCGTCCAGATATTTCTTCGTAACCATAACTATGCAGCTATGTGGTTTAAAGTCACTTCAAAACCCCCAACTCATTCCCTACTTCTGTAAATGCCTGTATCGCTTTATCCAAATGATGTTGCTCATGGGCAGCAGAAATCTGTACCCGAATGCGTGCCTTGCCTTTGGCCACCACCGGAAAGAAAAATCCAATTACATAAATTCCTTTGTCCAAAAGTCGTTCAGCAAATTTTTGAGCAAGGGGTGCTTCGTATAGCATGATCGGAACGATGGGATGAACACCGGGTTTGATGTCAAAACCGGAAGCTGTCATTTTTTCACGAAAGTATTTTGTGTTTTGCTCCAGTTTATCCCGCAAGGCTGTGGTTTCCGAAAGCATGTTAAATACTTCGATGGAAGCTCCCGTAATAGAGGGTGCTAACGTATTTGAAAATAAATATGGCCGTGATCGCTGACGCAACAGTTCTATAATTTCTTTACGACCCGATGTAAACCCTCCGGAAGCACCACCCAATGCTTTGCCCAATGTGCCCGTGATAATATCTACACGATCCATTACACCACAATATTCAGGAACTCCGCGTCCGGTTTTTCCAATAAACCCAGACGAGTGACATTCATCGGTCATCACCAACGCTTCGAATTGATCGGCCAGTTCACAGATTTTATCCAGCTGCGCGATCGTGCCATCCATGGAGAATGCACCATCGGTAACAATAATGATTTGATTGGCTCCGGCTTTACGGGCTTCTTCCAATTGCAATTTCAAATCATCCATGTCGTTGTGCTTGTAACGATAGCGCATGGCTTTGCATAACCGAACGCCATCGATAATCGAAGCGTGATTTAATTCATCTGATATGATGGCATCTTTTTCTCCGAGCAAGGGTTCGAATACTCCGCCATTGGCATCGAAGGCAGCCGCATATAAAATGGTATCTTCTGTACCGAGAAATTCTGAAATCTTTTTCTCTAACTCCTTATGTATATCCTGTGTGCCGCATATAAACCGAACCGATGATAATCCAAATCCATGTGTATCAATCGCACGCTTGGCAGCTTCGATGACACGCGGGTGCGATGAAAGACCCAGGTAATTGTTCGCACAAAAATTAATTACTTCTTTTCCATCCTGTGTTTTTATGTCCGCTCCTTGGGGGGTAACTATAATTCTTTCCTTTTTAAAAAGGCCGGCTTCGCGAATGGAGTCAAGTTCTTTTTGCAGCACAGGTTGAAGTCTCTTATACATGGGTTAATTCATTTTAGGTTTAGGTCTCATAACAGGTTTTGAGGCCGGTGCGGAATCTTTCTTTTGATCTGAAACAGGTTCGGTATTTTTTAGCAGATACTTTCTGCGGATTGGATTGATCAGGTATAACTTTTGTGCCGTAAAACTTGCCGGGCTCATCACTTCAAACAATCTGTTCCATTCATTCCAAAGACCGGGCTCGGCAGCAGAAAATGTCTGACTGTCTATCTTTTTACTGATCAGATACTCCTCAAAATTCATCACGTAAATCTACAATCGTAATTCGTAATTCGTAAATGGTAATTTTCTCTAACTTCGCCCCCGCATCCGATTGAATACATGAAGAAAACAAAGATTTTACTCATTGGCGCAGGAGGTCAACTCGGCTCTGAACTTACCCAGGGCCTTTGGAAAATATACGGTCAGGAAAACGTAATTGCATCGGACATAAAAGATGCGCAGGGCATTTTAAAAGAAGGCCCTTACGAAAAGTTTGATGTGATGCAGCGCGACAAACTCTTTGAGTTGATTCGCAAACACGAAGTCACTCAGATCTATCATTTGGCAGCCCTCCTTTCTGCCACCGGAGAGAAAGACCCGCGCTGGGCCTGGAAGCTTAACATGGATAGCTTACTCTTTGTATTGGAAGCTGCGCAGGAACTTAAACTCCATAAAGTATATTGGCCCAGTTCCATTGCTGCTTTCGGTCCTACTACGCCAAAACAAAATACACCACAGGACACCATTATGGATCCTACTACAGTGTATGGAATTACTAAGCTTGCTGGTGAGCTCTGGTGCGAATATTATTTCAGAAGGTATGGTGTTGATGTTCGGAGTTTACGGTATCCGGGGTTGATTGGTTATAAGACCCCCCCGGGAGGCGGCACTACCGATTACGCAGTTGATATCTACTTCAAAGCAATCAAAGAACAGAAGTACGAATGTTTTTTGGCTGCCGATACTTATTTGCCCATGATGTACATGGATGATGCTGTTAAAGCCACATTGGATTTAATGGAGGCCCCTGCCGAAAAAGTAAAGATTCGTTCCAGCTACAATATTGGTGCGATGAGTTTTTGTCCGGCCCAGGTGGCTGCAACCATAAAGAAACATATTCCCGATTTTGCTATCACATACAAACCTGATTTTCGTCAGGCGATTGCAGACTCATGGCCTAAATCAATTGATGACACACCGGCCCGACAGGACTGGGGTTGGAAACATCAGTTTGGCTTGGAAGAAATGACGGAGGATATACTTACAAACCTGAAAAAAAATCCGGAACTTCTTGGCTAGATTACTCCTGCACAACGAATTTACTTGTGCTCTTGTATTCTGGTGATATTACCTTAAGTATGTACATACCTGTACTTAATTGAACAGGCATAGTTAAAGAACTTTTGGTCAGCACCTGTTTTTCAATTGTCTTGCCCGAAAGGTCAAAAACAGAAACCTCCAGGGGAAACTCCGGAATAAAATTCAATTCAAGCGTAATGCTCTCACCGTTTCTTAAAGGATTAGGATAGACCGATGTATTTCTTACTCCTGTAAAATCAACTAAAACGACCTGATAGATTATTTCTTTTCCGTCAACATCGATTTCTTTCAAACGATAATAAGACTTGCCAATGTTCGGTTTTTCATCATACGTCTGATAATCAACTCTTGAAGTTGAATTTCCCTGCGCGGATACCTGTAAGAGAGTTTCATAGGATAGCCCATCAGAAGATTTTTCAATCTGAAAATAATCAGCATTCAGTTCAGAGGCTGTTGCCCACGAGAGTTCTATTTGTGTGGTAGTTGCCAGTGCTTTAAAAAACAGAAGTTCTACTGGCAACGTGCCACTGTCACAGAAACTTCCACTGCCTTGAGCACAACCACCGCCAACAGTAAAACTGCCTGGAGGCCCTGTGAGGTTTGCGTTAGATCCTACTGTAACATCACCATCAACATTAAAGGATCCACCGCCAGAAATGGCTACGGATGCATTATTACCAGCTATAAAGTCCCCCTCCACATCTACCGACCCTGTAACTGAAATTGAAGCGCCATTATTCATTTGAATATTTCCCTTTACGATTAAGTTGCCAGAAACATTCAATGATAATGTGTTAACCACAATTAAATCACCCCAAATAATCAAAGTTCCGGTAACGGTAAGGGATGCTCCATTTCCAGCAGTCAGGTTTTTAGGAGTACCCGAGGCGCCAACATTCAGGATTCCCGTAGTATTTATGGTAAGCCCACCACTATTGCCAAAAGATAAATTACCTATCGTATAATTAAAACCGTTGTTTATCAGAGCCGCACGGTTATTATTAATGGTCACATCCTCGGAAATGTCGTCTCCAATGTTGCTACCGGACCAATTGCCAGCAGTATTCCAACTTCCGGTTGTTGTAAACGTAGCTTGTGAGAACGCGGCATAAGTACCGCAAAAAATGAATAAACAAGCGAAAATGAGCGATTTCATGTTTGTATATACCAAAACCACATTTGTAGTAACTCGGCCCAAAGATAAGATTATTCCTCTATTCATAATTCTTTTTCAATTGGCAAAGGCATTAGTAATTTGCTGATTGATAGTATAAATAATTCAATGAAACACCTGAATATTACAGTAAATGCTATTTGTAGCATTGTTATTAACCGTCCCGAGGTTTTAAATGCACTCAATCAGGAAACCCTGGAGGAATTGCATTTGGCCATTCAGGAGTGTTACAAAAGGGAAGATGTCAAAGGGATTATCATTACGGGAGAAGGAGACAAGGCCTTTGTAGCCGGTGCAGACATAAAAGAAATAGCAGCCATTCCACATGAAAAGGCATTTGAGTTCTCAAAAAAAGGTCAAGACTTATTCAAAACGATAGAAGATTGTCCTAAGCCAGTAATTGCAGTTGTAAATGGATTTGCACTTGGAGGAGGGTGTGAACTTGCCATGGCTTGTCATATTCGGATCGCAACCGAAAACGCAAAATTTGGATTGCCCGAAGTAAGTCTGGGAATAATTCCCGGCTATGGTGGCACGCAACGATTGGCACAATTGGTGGGTCGGGGCAAAGCCTTGGAACTAGCCATGACAGGCGATATGATTTCCGCCTTCGAAGCAAAAGAGATTGGATTGGTTAATCACGTTGTGGCAACCAAAGAGGATGCAATTGCATTAGCCGAAAAAATTATGAACAAGATTTTTTCTAAAGGGCCGCAGGCTATTGCCGCATTAATCAAAAGTGTGAACGCTGGTTTCGGTCAGGAAAAAGAGGGTTATCAGGCTGAGGCAAAAAACTTTGCCGCACTCACCGCTACCCAGGATTTTGTGGAAGGCACAACCGCCTTCCTGGAAAAAAGAAAAGCAAACTTTAAAGGCGAATAGTGAGCAAGCTAAAACGATTGGCTGGTGAAACAGTTCTCTACGGACTGGGAAGTATTTTTCCCAGGATGCTTAACTTCTTGTTATTACCGCTTCATACCATTGATATGTTTAGCAAAGCTGAGTATGGTGAGATCACCAAACTCTATGCGTTTGTAGGTGTGATCAACATTGTATACATGTTTGGCATGGAGACAGCCTACTTTCGGTTCGCTACCAAACAAGGCGCTGATGCAAAGAGAATTTTTAACCTCGCCCAAACCAGTGTGGTAATCATTAGCGGAACAATAACATTTCTGCTCATTGCTTTTTCCACACCCATTACCGCATCCTTACAAATTTCAAATTCCCAGTTTGTTACGTGGCTTGCACTTACTATGCTGGTGGATGCCATTGTAGCGATTCCCTTTGCCCGATTGCGTTTAGAGAAAAAGCCATTATTGTTTGCTACCGCTAAAATTCTAAACGTGCTGGTGTTGGTAGGGCTCAATTATTATTTCCTGAAAATCAGTTTTGATCCTGAAGTGGGTGTTGGCTATGTGTTTCTGGCCAACTTGCTTGCCAATGCTTGCTTCCTGTTCTTTTTCGTCAAGACGCTTTTGTCATGGCGGCCTGCATGGGACAAGTCCTTGTCGCCACAAATGTTTCAATATGCTTATCCGGTTATGATTACCGGAGTCGCGGGCATGATTAACGAGATGTTTTCGCGCACTATGATGGAGTGGCGATTGCCTGAAAACTTCTATGATGGAATTACCAGCAAAGAAGCCGGAGGAATTTTTGGGGTCAGCTACAAATTTGCGGTATTCATGAATCTAGGTATCCAGGCATTTCGGTATGCTGCCGAACCGTTTTTCTTTTCGAATGCACAAGACAAAGACTCGCCTGCGCTCTTCGCAAAGGTTAACCATTATTTCATAATCACCTGTTGTGTTGTATTGTTGGGTATTGGTATCAACCTAGATTTAATTAAATTCTTAACAGGTGAAGATTTCCGGATGGGCATGTCAATCGTGCCTGTATTGCTACTCGCCTATTTGTTTCTGGGTATTTATTATAATATAAGCATCTGGTTTAAGCTAACCGATAAAACATATTACGGAACAGTTATTACCGTAATCGGAGCTGTGATTACTATTGCCGGCAATTACATCTTAATTCCGATGTACGGATTGATGGGTAGCGCGGTAGCTGCTTTACTTTGCTATTCAAGTATGGCCATTATTTGTTATTGGCTCGGGCAGCGTATTTATCCCATTCCCTATACCGTGAGCAAAGATGTTGGTTACATCATCTTTACCTATTCAATTTTAAGTATCGTTAATCAAATTGTTATTGATAATCAATGGTTATCATTCGGCTTTCACATGATGGTGATCATTATATTCCTCGGATTTATTTATCTCGTAGAAAGAAAAACGTTTGGTAAGCCTATCGGGTAAAGAATTTGTAACTTTGCTCGAGACAAAAATTACCGATGAACATTATCATACCCATGGCCGGCCTGGGCAAACGCCTCCGACCACATACGTTAACTACCGCCAAACCTTTATTGCCCATAGCCGGCAAACCCATTGTGCATCGGTTGGTAGAAGACATTGCTCATGTGTGCCCGGAGAAAATAAATAACATCGGCTTTATCGTTCATCCTGGGTTTGGCAAAGCCGTGGAAGATGATTTGAAGGAAGTAGCCAAAGCTGTAGGTGCGGAAGGTAAAATCTATTACCAGGAACAAGCGATGGGAATTTCTCATGCACTACTCTTTGCCAAAGAATTGTTTCAAGGAAAAGTTATTGTGGCCTTTGCCGATACGCTGTTTCGTGCCGATTTTAAATTAGACACCAATCGGGATGGAACTATTTGGGTACAGAAGGTAGACAACCCGGCACAGTTTGGTGTAATCAGATTAAATGAGAAAGGTGAAATCATCGGTTTGGTTGAAAAGCCAACCACATTTGTATCTGATCTGGCAATCATTGGTATTTATTTTTTCAAACAGGGAGAAAAGCTGCGCAATGAAATGCAGTACCTGATCGATAACGATATAAAGGAAAAAGGGGAGTATCAATTTACGACCGCCCTTGAGCATATGAGACAAAAAGGAGCTTTGTTTGTTCCTGGTCAGGTAAATGAATGGCTTGATTGTGGAAACAAAGAGAATATGCTTCAAACCAATCAACGTTATCTTGAATTCATAAAGGATCAAAAGTTAGTTTCCGAAAAAGCGAACGTGATTAATAGCGTTTTAATATCTCCCGTTTTTATAGATGACGATGTTACGATAGAAAACTCAGTAATCGGGCCACATGTTTCCGTGGGGGCAGGCACCACGATCACGAACAGCCGGATCAGCAATACTATCGTGCAAAAGAATTGTACCCTGAAAGCCGCTTTGTTAAAAGACAGCCTTTTGGGAAATTTCGTTAATTTTGAAGGAAAATCTGCCAGTCTTGACTTGGGAGATTACAGTACGATTTGATCCTTCGGGCCATTGACAAAAAGAAAATTCCATCTGTACATTATTCTGGCCACTATTCAATTGTTGGTGGTAGTTACTCCTGCCTATTCACAGAAGCGGAAAAGTCTTCCTGAACCTGCAACCGCGGATGCTCGGTTGCGCGAAGCTGAATTCTTTTTTACGGAAGCGGAGAAATATTTTATTCTGGAGGACTACGCCAAGGCGTTGGTTTATTTTCAGCGCGTAGCAGATTTGAATCCAACTAATGCCACCGTTCATTACAAAATGGCAGAAGTTCTGGCCAAAGGCACCAAGGAGG
Source organism: Cyclobacteriaceae bacterium (assembly GCA_022841475.1). Taxonomy (GTDB): domain Bacteria; phylum Bacteroidota; class Bacteroidia; order Cytophagales; family Cyclobacteriaceae; genus ELB16-189. The sequence continues at coordinate 39,464 of JALHRJ010000038.1, forward strand.
AAGATCTTCAAAAGGCCGAACAAAGCATAGCGCTTGCCTTGAAGTATGAAAAGAAGAATAAGTACTTCTACCTGCTTGCATCCAACATTTATGCTGGTCTGGGTCAATTTGAAAAAGCAACAGAGGCTTTGGAGACCATGATGAAAGAGATAAAGGGCACAGATGATTATTTATTTGAACTGGCCGCCTTATACCTATACGATAAGAAAGAAGGCGAAGCACTTAAGGTATACAATCGTGCGGAAGAAATTATGGGAGTAAATGAAGTTTCATCCCTGCAAAAGCAACGCATTTATTTCGAGAAGGGTAAAGTGACGGAAGCCATCGCTGAAGGAGAAAATTTGCTTATCGCCTTTCCAGATGAAGAGCGCTATGTGTTAGGCTTTGCCGAAATCCTTTCGCAAAATGGTCAACGTGCCAAAGCAATTCAGTATGTCGAAAATTTTATCAAAGACCACCCGGAAGCCGGAAATTCAAAAATGATGTTAGCCGGATTCTATAAAGATGATGGCCAGGAACAGAAATCGAGAAATTATGTTCTTGAGGTTTTTGATGATCCACAGGTAGATATAAGCAGCAAAGTGCTGATGATGGGAACCTATAACAACACGCTGGCACAAAACAAGAGTAAAAAAATCAACGATACAGAATTAGAGTCTTTTGTTCTTAAGCTCTTTGAAAAACTGGAATCTAATTATGCCCTCGATCCAAATGTGCATTTAGTGGGTGGTGACTTGTTCATGACCTTAGAAAAAGACGATCTCGCCAAGAGTGAATACCTGAAAGCCGTTCGAAACGGATCGGCAAGTTTTGAAGCGTGGCAAAATTTACTTTACCTCGAAACTCAAACCAATGAGATCGACAGCCTCATCGTGCACTCCGAAGAAGCTCTTGAGCTGTTTCCCAACCAGGCTATGGTGCATTACTTTAATGGCTACGCACACTTAAGAAAAAAACACTACCGCGAAGCATCTTATTCACTCGAGCAGGCTAAAAAACTTTCAACCGCAAGCCCTTCATTTGTCAGTGAGCTTAATGCCATGCTAGGCGATTGTTATAATGGAGCCAAAGAATATGCAAAATCGGATCAGGCTTATGACCAGGCCTTGCTGTTTAATCCAAACAATGACATTGTCTTGAATAACTACAGTTATTATCTGTCGCTGCGCAATGAAAATCTTGAGAAAGCTGAAAAGATGTCCTCTCAACTCGTTAAGAATTTTCCTGATAATGCATCGTATCTCGACACTCATGCCTGGGTTTTGTATGCACGTCAAAAGTATAAAGAAGCTAAAAAAGTGATGGAAAAAGCCATTGAAGGCGGGCAAGCTACAGCAACACATTTTGAACACTATGGGGATATTCTATTTCAATTGGGTGAAATTGATAGTGCGGTGATACAGTGGCAGAAGGCGAAGCAAAAAGAGGGCGGAAATGCCAGTCTGGACAAAAAGATTAGCAACCGAAAACTTAACTAACTTAATCAGTGGATATAATCTTGTCTCAAGGCTCTCGCAAAAAAATCTTACTTCCGTTTTTCCTGTGTGGCCTTGTGCTTCTGCAATCGTGCCAACGCAAAGCAGTACCTACATTACCCGACAAACCCAAGTCATTGGAAATCGAAGAAATTAATTTTGGTTACTTGCACAGTAAAGCCCGCATGATCTTCCGTGATGATAAAAAAGAAAGGGACATTAAGGCTAACATCCGCATTCGCAAGGATAGTGTAATCTGGATGACCTTCTCGAAGAGCAGCATTCAGGGTGGAAAGGCATTGATCAACAAAGACTCCATAACTATTGTGAGTACCGTGGATAAGGAATATTATGTCTTCGATTATGTTGAATTGTCCAAGCGGTTCAATTTTAAGATTGATTATGCGGTTTTAGAAGCGGCCATGCTGGGCAATCCTATTCGTTCAAAAGAGTCTACCGATGAAATTGGCCGTGAAGGCGAGTTTGATAAGCTTTTGCAGAAAGAAGGTTCAGTCACTATTAAAAGCCTGATTAATCCAATCATCAGGAAAATTGAACAAGTAGAGTTAATTGAATCCTCCACCAACAATACGTTAAAACTACAGTATGCCAACTTTCAACCGTTGGGCGAGAAATCGTACCCCTACAACGGTATTGTCAGCATCTTCTATAAAACTGCTGCCGGCATTATCAACAACACAATTACATTTGAATATACCAAAGTAGAGATAGGTGATAAGGAATTGAAATTCCCTTTCAATATTCCGAAGCGTTATGACCGCAGGTAAATTTTTTTATTTCATTCTCTTTATTACGTTGATTTTTTCCTTTGGAGCCTATGGGCAAAAATCAAAGACGCAGCTTCAAAAGGAAAAACAACAGAATCTTGAGAAAATAAAAGAGACAGAAAAGATTCTTACAGAAACGGGCGAACAAAAGAAAAATTCAATTGGCGAATTGGTGGCCCTTAATCAACGAATTCTACAACAAGAGTCGTTGATAAAATCTATTCAAGGCGAAGTCTCCTTACTGGACTATGATATAAGCGAAAACAACCAGATTATTGAAGCCCTGGAGCGTGATGTGAAGAAACTGAAGGAAGAATATTCTTCTATGTTAGTGGCTGCCCAGAAAGCCAGTGGTAAAGTAGATAAGCTTACTTTTCTGTTTTCAGCACGCTCCTTTGATCAACTAATGATGCGCTTAAAGTATATGGAACAGTATGGCAAAGCTCGCCAGGATCAAACTGTTGCCATTGAAAAAGTACAACAAATATTAATAGAGCAAGTTCGCATAACTGAATTGAAACGAAGTGAGAAGAATAAACTACTTAATGACGAACTGAAAGAAAATAAGCAACTCACTAATCTGAAACAAAAACAGCGAAACCTGGTGCAGTCGCTGGAAAAACAAGAAAAGCAACTCCGCAAAGATTTGGAAGCAACCCGAAAGTCGGTTGCCGAACTGGATAATATGATTGCTAAAATCATCAAGGAAGAATTGGAACGGGCCGCACGCGAAGCCCGGGAACGTGAGCGCGAGAATAAAAAAAATAATCGTACTGTGGCAGATGCTGCGGTTGCATTATCTGCCTCCTTTGAGGATAACAAAGACAAATTTCCCTGGCCAGTATCCGGTTTTGTTTCACAGAAATTCGGACGCCAGCAACATCCGGTCCTGAAAGGAATTGTGATCCAAAATGATGGTGTCAACATTCAGACCAAGCAAGGTGAAGACGTGCATTCGATTTTTAATGGCGAGGTAAGCGCGGTTGCATTTACGCCCGGCATCGGAAGCACAGTTATTATAAAGCATGGGGAGTACTTCACTGTATATACTGGATTAAAAGAAATTTCAGTAAAGAAGGGGCAGGTGGTGGCAACCAACCAAGAGCTTGGTAAGGTATTGTCCAACAGCGAAGGAATCTCAGAGCTTAGGTTTCAAATCCGGAAGAATTTTGACGCGCTCGATCCACAGGAGTGGTTAAGAAACTAGGCTGAACGGTAAAAACCATATAATCGCTCAAATTTCACTTTAAACTTAGCATTTTCACATTATTCATTTAATCTTAATTCCCTATCTTTACACTCTTAAATTTTCACTATGAGCGCAATTCTTTTGTTTGGGATGCCCGGCATGGGCGAGTGGGTGATCATCGGTTTATTCGTTCTCATCTTTTTTGGTGCAAAAAAGATTCCTGAATTTGCTAA
>JALHRJ010000039.1 GCA_022841475.1 Cyclobacteriaceae bacterium
GATGCAAAAGGAGCAAAACAAATTACGGCTAGCCAGAGCAGATGCAGGTTGAATAAATCTTGTTTCTTTTCCATATTTTATCTTATAGATTATTCTTATTTGAATAGTAATTGATGTTGAAAATTGCTTTACAATGGTCGTAGTATTTATAGAGAGTTGAAATGACAACATCGCGTCACATACGGACAGAAGTGATGTGGATTAAAAACTTATTTTATTTAACAGTACGAATCTTCTCCAGACAGTTTTCAATTAGGATAGTAAAGTTTTACGCTGCCGTGGCTTCTTCTCACAAGTGAATTATATTGCCTTCGCGTAAGTCAGATGTTTTGAACTCCAGTACTAGCCAAAGGCCAAATCCGAGTTCACTAACAATCATTGGTACACTTCGAATTGATTCAACAGTCTCGTTACAATGTATTTTGATATTGGAGTAAATTAAATGTATCATTTAAATTACAGCACAGGACGTTTATTTGTCTGTTCATTTATTACCTTGTTTTGATTATTGCAGCGGCATGGTACATGATTTTCGTAGCAGTCACAGGATGCCTCCTTTTTCATCGCTTTACTGACACACTTCCAGCATGGACGTACCTCGTTGGTTGTAATCGGCAACTGAAGAAGGTCGGCACCGGCCTGCGTTCTTTCATTCACCGAACTGGCCAGGAGCACTACTTCATTTTTGTAGTCGAACATAATGTCACCAACGGGCTTAAATCCAACCTTTATTATTCCATTATAAGAACTCTGATTTTCAGGAGCAGAAATAATCCACATCCGTTCATTGTTTTTTTCTTCTGCGGCTAAAATTGTACTCAGCAGTTGAACGTAGTAACCTCGCCCACGATAAGGCTCTAATGTTCTGAAATTCCACAGATAGGCATTTCCTTTTGGAAGATCAATCTCTTTGGACAGTTCTCCGATGCGCGTCATTCCACGACCTATCCATCCAAAGGAAACGGGCTGGCCATCCAACTTTACTACCCATGCTTCATTTCCTTCTTGAAATCTTCTTTCAATATTTTGTTCGTCAAGATTCATCAGGGAAGACAGTGTGGCGGCATCAACCTCCTTATTTATTGTGATGTTGCTTATTTTGTTAATCGTAGTATGATCATCACCATACCAAAATGTGAATAGTGCCATAATTGAAAGTATTTAGCTTTGGTTTATTTAATAATTGTAATCCAGCATGAGTTTGACAAAACTTCCAAAATCGTTTCCGTATAAATCGGTAATCCTTTTCAGGCACACATCGATGATGTATTGTTTACTCATCTGATCGTATGCAATAATTTGCGAGTTCTTAAATAGCGCCTTCTCTTTTTCTGATATTTTTTCAGTATGTAGTACATGCAGTTCTGTGATTGTATGGGTTTTAGCATTACCCGTAGCCAGCAGGGTTAATCCAAATTGCGAAGTCACCGTTGAGCCATCGGCAATAAACGTTTCAAGTGAGGAAGGAAAACTCCGGTAATAGCAATCCAGAATTGCTGCAAGATCAAACTCACTCATTCCATGTTGAAGCAATACGCCCACCTTTTCTTTCTTCTTGATGGTTCCTTTTCGCAACCCCGTATAAATGGGATTGTTGCCAATGCGTAGATTTTGATGATCTTTTCTGATTTCTGAATCAGGATAATGGATAAGGCTCATTACTCGTTGCATGGTCTCTTGCCCAAAAAGATCGTTGATAACAAGAAGGCTCCCTTCGGTTGCGTTGGCGACACCGGCTGTACTATATAGATTACCACTTTGCGTAACGGTTGTTCCCAGTACCCAGGCCGGCTTATTAAAGTGTTTCTTCACTTCTTCATAATCGGAAGAATGGGTGGTCAATGCTTTCCCATCATACAAACCGGTGGCCGCCACGGTAGCTGATCCATCACACACAGATAGAATTTTATTCGCACCGGTATACTGCTTTTTAATAAAGTTTACGGTTATCTTCTTTTGATTTCCCGCACCTCGCGATTGATTGGGAACAACTATCACATCAGGTTGAATATGCAAAGAATCAATTTCGTTGAATGTAAAATGGGGCATGACAAAAAGCCCCCGCATAACAATAATCTTCGATTTCTTTTCAGCGACAAGGTAGACGTTAGCCTTTTCAGTAGCGTTGAAAAGATAAAAAGGCGCCATCATGTCAAACATTTCAGTACCATCATTATCGGCTACGATAAATACTGTTTGTTTTGTGGGATCATACGCTGGAGTTTTATGAACAGGATGAGCATTAATCTTCGAAGGTGGTTGAGACATGCATGTGGGATTGCAGGCACACACGAAGAGGAGCCCCCAAGAAAGTGATCTTAACAATGAAGCTCGTGCTTTTATAATTGTCATGTGTTGATAGTTTTATAGTCTAAGGTCAATTGGATTACATAATCTTTATTCCCATCCCGAATTCCAGGGCGGTGTCACGCAGCGTACCCTGCACGTTCTCGATGTTTGCTCCGTAGGTTAACCAGGGACTAAGTGGCAGATAGAAACGAGCTGTGAAGAAGTACTTCTTCCAACCCCGCTTTAAACTATACATCATACCATAGTCGGGGCTTAACGAGGTAATGGAAGTACTTACCTTATTAAAATTTGGATTGTCTAGCGTCTCTTGATAGGCGGTGTACTTCACACCCGCCATGAACAAAAATGTATGAGAAGAATTTTTAGAGTAAAGAGTAGTGCCAGCACCAAACTTTTGATTCAACGAATAGTTGTAATCCGTTTTCACATAGTTAAAATTTCGTTGTGTTATGTTGTTAATATTAAAGGAAGAGTGCGAGGCAATAGCAAGTCGCTTAGTAGGATTCCATTGCACCAGATTCGAAAAAAGAAGATCCGTTCCAAAATTGGTGTGGATGCCAACGCCTGGTTCAATGGTTAATGTTCGCGCCAGTTCGTTTTGCGAATATCCAGGTGTGAATGCGAAAAGGAATATGGCGAGTGATAAATGAATTTTAAGTTTCATATCAATATGGAGTTAAGGAGTTTAAATAGTTATCGGTTTTGAAAATAATAGTTAAGTCCTTTGATGATATTCGGATTCTTGGAACCCACGTGATCAAGGTCTTTCTCACGGTTCCTTGACAACTTGATATGGGAGTAGTTGTCACGAAGTGTTTGGTAAAACGCCTCAAAGGGTGCTTGCATTCTGCCGGAATTTTCAACCTCCCCAATACCCAGGAATACTAATTGGTATCTGTCCTTATTCATAGCGCGGTTCGCCTTTTCAAGCAGCAGGGAGACCTCATTGTCGAACCAGATCGATGGACTTAATAAAATATAATTGCCAAACAGTTTATTGTTAACGGCCAAAGCACAAGCCCCGAAAAGACCTCCATAGGAATGGCCAAGAATTGCCCGGCTATTTCGTGTAGTATCTACATTGAAATCTTCTTCTATTCGTGGAATCAATTGGGTTTCGATAAACTCTAAAAATTGAGCTCCACCACCTGTAGCAGCGCTGACTTTTGTTGGGGTATAATCTATGCTGCGGTCTTGTCCGTATCCAATGCTGACCACCACTACATTTTGTGTTACGCTGCTTTTAGATATCGCATCGCAATGATTAGCCACGAAGTCAAAATTCTCCTCTCCATCCAGCACATAGAGTGTAGAATACTTTTCAACGGAAGAATTGTAATCTTCCGGCAATGCAACCTGAATCGTGTAGGTTGCTCCATTGGAAGCAGCTTCAATGGAGAATGTTCTGGTAAGTTCTGGATTAAATTCTTCTTCACTACAGGACGCCAGCAGGAAGAGAACGACTGCACCAACAACGATGCCCAGGACAAGAGATAGTACGTTTTGCTTTTTCATACACTTATTTGTTTTAGTTTTTATTTCTTTTCGGTGAAACAAAGGTCATGGTCCTTCGCATCTTTTCTCAGGTCAACAAGGCGTCATAAAAGGACATTCTGGGAAGTTGAAATCAGGATCGACTAGGGAGTTCTTGGGTATAAAATAGAAGTGGCCAGAGCAATATTGCTCTGGCCACCCACCTTGATGTCTATGTAAATACTTACACCTGGTGATTAATTGCAATTGCTACATTCCCCTTTTTGTGACCTTTCTCAACATAAGCATGTGCTTCTGCAATCTGCTCTAAGGGATAGATTCTATCAATAACTGGTTTTAGTTTATTGGCTTCAATAAGTTTTTTAAGAAAATTTATGTCTTCTGCATTATGGCTAATGACACCCGTCAAGACTTTCTTGCTGCTTGTCATTGAAGACCAGAAGCCTTGCAGCATCTCTGACATTCCTGCCGAGCTTAAAATCAAAATTCCATTTTTATTCAGCGACTTTATACCCTGCGAAAAGGGGATTTTATTTACGGTGTCCCAAATGATGTCATAAGTCTCACCGGTTTGTAAAAAGTCCGCCTTCGTATAATCTATCACATTATCTGCTCCTAAGGATTTTACCAATTCAATATTCGCAGTACTGCATACCCCTGTAACACTTGCCCCAAAATACTTTGCAAGTTGAATGGCTGCGCTGCCAACGGCTCCTGATGCTCCATTGATTAGTACTTTTTGCCCAGGTTTAATTGTGGCCTTTTTAATAAAATGTAATGCGGAAGCTCCTCCAAATGGAATGACGGCTGCTTCAGTATAGTTAATACTATCGGGTTTTATAGCCACCGTTCCGCCTTCGGAAAAACACAGATATTCTGCATAAGCACCGAAACGCATATCCGTATGTCCAAAGACCTGATCACCAGCTTTGAAAAGTTTAACATCTTTACCAACGCCTTCTATTTCACCGGAAAAAACGGACCCCAGGATATTTATTTTGGGTTTCAGTAGACCAAAGAATAACCTGACACCAAATGGGTCAGCCTTTCGAATTCGCAAGTCGCCTGAATTGACTGCGGTAGCCTCAAGTCTTATTAGAATTTCATTGTCTTTAGGCGAAGGCTTTTCTGCCTCATGTAGTTGAAGAACCTCGGGTGGTCCATACTGGGTGTAAACAGCTGCTTTCATGATTTTTTCTTGTTTAGTTAGTTATTTATTTATTTTCTGATTTAAGAAATAGAAATCTTGGGCGGTATTAATTTGTAGATCACCGGAGTTACAATGCGTGATAAGAATGTTGAACTGATCAATCCTCCAATGATGACGATTGCTAACGGTGATATCAAAGGATTAGTGGATAACGCAATCGGAATCAAACCGCCTATGGCAGTTAATGTAGTAAGTATGATGGGAAGAAAGCGCACTTCACCAGCTTCGCGGATGGCTTCATCAAGTGATTTTCCTTCTGATCGAAGTTGGTTTGTGAAATCCACCAGGAGGATTGTATTCTTCACTTCAATTCCCGCCAGGGCAATCAAACCAATGGCAGCGATGAACGAAAGAGAATTACCTGTAATAAATAATGCGATAACTGCACCCACGACACCCAATGGAATTACGGATAGAACAATCCAAATGCTTTTGAAATTCTTAAACTCAAGGATTAAAACGGCAATGAACAAGAAGAGGGTCACGATGATCACACTACCAAACCCACCAAAACCTTCGTGGCGACTTTCTAATTCCCCACCCATTACAAAGCTATAGCCCTCGGGAAGTTTCATTTGGTCCATTTTCAGCATGACATTCTTTGTTACGTTATCGCTTAGAAATCCTTTTTTCAAGTATGCCGTGATAGAAACTGTACGCAGTTTATTGTGGTGATTGATTTTAATGGGCGATGATTCCAGATGGAGGTTCGCTACCTGGCTGAGTTGTACCGCAGTACCTTGATTGGTATTAACAAACAGATTGTCTAGTACCTCCAGGGTGGGATGCGCTTGTCTGGCTTTTGTCACAATGATTTTAAACTCGTCACCATTTGCATCCGAGAATTTCCCAGCATGGATCCCTGCAACACCAAGCCGAATTGTATTGTCAATGGAAACCGTTTGTATTCCCAGCATTCGTGATTTCTCTTTGTTAATGTCTATTCGGATGTCCGATTTTAAATGAGCCACCGGGTTTTCAATATAGATGGTTCCGTTGGTAGCTTGGAGCAGGTTTTCGACTTGCCCTGCAATCAGTCGAAGCGTGTCAAGGTTTTCACCAAATACCCTAACCTCAATGGGAGCTGCTATGGGAGCGCCTTGCTCAAAGTTTTTCACTTTGATTTCAGCTTCAGGCGAGGAAGAAAACTTTTTACGCAGCTCCTCGATTAAGATCAATTTGCGTTTCGGAGAAGTATGCTCTTCCAGTTGCACAAATATCTGTGCAAAATCAGTGCGTTCGTTTTCCGGGAGAATATTGTAGTAAACACGCGGGTTTCCCTTTCCCACATTCGTGGCAAAATATTTTATTTCTTTTTCCTTTTTCAACTCAGCTTCAATCTGGGCTGTGACTTGGTTGGTGTAAGTAAGGTTGGATTGAAGTGGTGTGGTAATCTCAATAAGAAACTGTGGTTTTTCAGATGCTGGGAAAAGGCTGAAACCAATGACGGGGAAAAGTCGCAGGGAGCCAATGAATAACGCTGCCGCAATAGAAAGAGTAAGAATCGGTCTCGCCAGCGCTTTGTCCAATAATCTCGCATAACTTCCATGAATTACTTTCTTCAAGGCTCTCATAAAAATATTTCCCTCGGGATGTCCGGTGTGTTCCTTCAAGATCCGACTGCTAAAAAACGGAATGATGGTTAGCGATACGATCATCGAAGCCATCACACACAAGATCACACTCATGGGGAGGCTGCGAATAAAATCACCATGCGCTTCAGGCAAAAAAGCCAGCGGCATGAATGCGATAACCAGCGTAACAGTACAACCAACGACAGCCATGCCAATTTGTTTGGTTGCTTTGATGGTGGCATCCAAACGTGAATGGCCTTCACGCATCCAGCGTTCTATATTCTCAACCACCACGATACTGTCATCCACAAGGAGGCCGAGGGCCACTACAAGACCAACTATACTTAATTGGTTAAGCGTGAAACCAAGAGCGTTAAGCATGATAATTCCGATAGCTAAAGAAAGCGGGATGGATATCATAACAATCAGTGCAGCGCGTTGGCCCAACGGAAGAAGGGTGATGGAGATTAAAAGAATGGCTATTATGAAATCTATACCCAGTGAGCTCAATCGTTTATTTACATTGTTGGCCTGATCAAAATGATGGACCAGATTAATATTGGCAGGAAGAGTCGACTTGAATTTTTCAATGATGGGTAAGTACTTTTTTTGCGTCATTGAAATATTCTCGCCATTCTTTTGCGCGGCCGTTACGAATACCGAGCGATGGCCATTCAGGCGAGTGATATGCATTTCTTCGGCATAGTCATAATCTACCTTCGCCACGTCTTGTAACTGAATATTCTTACCATTGGCAGAGTAGACAATAGTTTTCCTTATCTCTTGAATATCCCGATAGCTGCCACTGGTATTAATATTGAATGACTTGTTGCCGGCTTCCAGGCTTCCGGCAGGGATGTTAGCCGCTTCACCCGTGATGCTTCCCAGAATGGCATCAAGTGGAATGTGCATCTGCGCCAGTTTTTCGACTTCCAAATCAACCCGAACAATCCTGTCGCTCAATCCATGAATCTCTACCTTTTTCAGTGACTTTACTTGCTCAAGTTCATCCCTCAAATTTTCAGCATACTCGTTCAATCTATTGCGCGAAGTGTTTTCAGAAACCAGGGCTATCTGGATAACATTTACATCGGAAGGCTCAATCTTACCTACCTCAATGCTCGAAATATCTCTTGGTAATTCGTTACGCAACGCATTTACCTCTCGAACGAGTTCGGAGTACTTAGCTTCTACATCACTACCGTATTTGTACTCGACAATAATCACTGCAACACCGTCTTTGATCGTAGTTTTAATTTTTTTGATATTGTCAAGCTCATTAATCTTTCGCTCCAGAGGATTAACCACTAAATCTTCCATGTCTTTTGGGCTGGTACCCGGATAAACAACTACAATCGGAAATTGTGGTGTGTGAATTTCGGGGTCTTCAGAGCGAGGCATGTGAAGAATAGTGGAGGCTCCCAGCAGGATGATCATTAGAAAGATCACCAACGTGAATTGGTAATTCTTTATAGCATATTCGGATATTTTCATAATCGTATTTTAAAAGTGTTTTTCTTCGGGTTCGTTATTTCATCGAAACTGAATTTGCCTTATTCATTGTTTGTTCAACAATGCGAATGGGAGAGTTGTCGCGCAGATAAGCGCTGCCGGCAACGATCACATACTTTGAATCTTCCAGGCCTTTGCTAATAGTAACTTTATCTTTTCCAATTGATGTAATGGTGACTTGCCGCTTTTGAACAGTCTTACTATCATTCGTCACAAAGACAAACCCGTGTTGTGAATCTCCATCCAGGAGCGCATCGTAGGGTAGTGCCCATACTTTTTGCGTGAAAGAAGGTGTAATGACGGCCTTGCCGAACAGACCACTGGCCATTACCTTCGGCAATTTTCCAGATAACCGGAGTTCTACAGAAAACGCACCTGAATAGAGATCAGCACCACTGGATTTTTGTACCACTTTCGCAAGGAAGGTTTCGCCTGACAGTGCATCAATTGATACTGAAGCATGGTCACCTAATTGAGTTCGGGACCAATCACGGTCGCTGATTCCAACTTTTAATACCCAATCATTTTCTTTACTGCCATTAGTTTGAAGAACCGGTGTTCCTGCCGCAATCACCTGGCCTTCACTTGCCATTTTCCTTAAGACATGACCATGAGCAAGAGCACGAATTTCAGAATATGAACGATTGAACCTTGCTGTTTCTACTTGCTGGGTGGCAATGTCCAATGATGTTTTTGAATTTTGGAATTGCTCAAGGGTGGCAACACTATCTTTGAATAAGTTAGAAACTCGGTCGTAGTTGCGTTTCGCTTTTTCGAACTCAAGTTTTGCTTGAGATACCTGTGCATCTATTTCGGTAAGGTTAAGTGTTGCCAGAAGTTGACCCTTTTGAATCCTGTCACCTTCGTTCACAAATATTTTGTCAACTATTCCGCCCATTTTGAAGGATAGAAAGGTCTCGTCATTGGTAGTAAATTGGCCAGAGGTGTGAATGGGTTGAGATACTTCTTCGACTTTGAGTTCGTGAACCTTAACGGAAATTTCGTTGCTTTCGATTACGGCATTTTCATTTCCACTACTATGGGAACATGCATAGGCGAGCGATGAAAGGGTTACAAGGGTTAAAAGTTTTAGAGTTTTCATATTTGTTTTTTTTGAATGTGTGTTTGAATGTTTAGTTATCCATTGGAAAAGAAGCTGATTCACGTTCATAATGTGCGTCCGCAATCAAAATGTGGTATTGATTAATGATGGTCTTTAATTGTGCGTTGGTTAATTGGGCCCGTGCATCAAGAGTTTCAATGAATGAGTTACTACCTTCTTTATAACCTTTATCGATTAGCCGTTGATAGCTGCGGGCGGCTTCGAGTTGCTTTTCTGCTGAACGGTAGTTCTGATAGGCAGTGATGCATTCGTTTTTAACTACCTGCATTCTCATCTCTAGCTGTTGGCTCTTGACTGAGTAGTCTAGCTCTGAATTCTTAGAATCCAGTTGAGCCATCCGGATTTTGTTACGGTTTGTGAACCCAGCAAACAAAGGGATGTCTAATTGTAAACCGACCAGGTAGTACCGTGATTGGTTATTGAATGTCCAGTCTTGGTTTTGTGAACCGATATCTGCAAAGCCGCTTATTTTTGGAATCCAGAATGACTGCCCCATCCGTGTGATGGTTCGATTAACCAAAATCAGTTGTCGCAATTGATTGAGTTCTTCACGTGAGCTTACTGAAGAACTTTCATTCAACTTATCTTCACGTGGCATGAATGGTTGTTCCTTAATTTCTTCTGAAAGGATTAAATCTTCTCCATTACGATTGAGTAAGAAGTTAAAGTAGAGTTGCGCGTTATGAGCTTGTTTTTCGCTATCAATGATTTGGGCATGGATATTTTCAATTTCGCTCTGAGCTCGTAATAGATAGGCCGGAAGACCTTGCCCGTTAGCCAGGAGTGATGCATTAACACGTTTGCCTTCTTCTGCAAACTCCAGCGAACTCTTATATATTTTTACAACCTCGGTAGCTGCGAGATAATTGTAATAGGCTACTTTGATGTTTTCAACAAGTTCGCGCTGGTAAATTTTTACCTCAAACTCCTGAAGCATAACCTGCTGCTGACGAATCTTCTGGCCGTAAAGTAAATCGGTATTTAAGATGGGTATAGAGGTGCGAATGCGCGCATCATAAAAGTTCTTTGGAAAGAAGTTCTCCTTTACATTGTCAATCTGCGGAAATTGTTGACTGTCGGTGAGTTGGTTGAGTGTTGCATATACAGGATTGAGCAAGTCGCCAATGGGTAACGAAATGCTACGGCCACCACTACCACTCGTATAGGAACTTTGAAGGTTGACGCTCGGCATAAACATTCCTTTTGCGATGCGTAGTGAAAGCAAAGCCTTTTCTAAAGCAATGTTTTTTTGTTGCACAACTTCATTGTTACGAAGGCCTTCCGCAACATACTTTTCCAGATAGTCCTGGCTGTTGACCTCTATCACAATACATAGTATCGACAGTAATACACAACTGCGTTTCGACAACAGTGTATTCGTGATTACCTGTATGAAGTAATGAACTCCCTGAGAGAGTAACATGAGTGTTGGACTCGTAGTCAGGATGAGATCTAGAGTCATTGTAATTGTTTTTTTCATGACGGTTTTTTCTTTGTTTGATTTGAATCGCTTTTGTTGATACAAATGTGGGGCACTTAAATGCACTGTCATAGGTCAATAGCACGTCATAAAAGGACAAGATTATTTCCCGTAGGAATTAATAAATCAATTGTAACAGGCTGAAAAATATTAGATGAAATAGGTTCCAGGACAAGAACGGGAGGGAAGAGAATATTTTTTTATATCAAAAGATCTTTTTACAACCTTTCCTAGGTAATAGATTAATGGATACTCAGAAAGCCGTCCAGCTTCTGAGAAACGTTTAGCACAAGCTTGTGAGTTTTACTCCACTTTTGTCGAGCTCAATTTTGCCAAAGGAATGACTTTGGCAAGAGAATGCTTTTAATAACCCAAACCTAACCCCCGCCTGAGATAAGCATTATTTATTGTTTGCGGTCCCGTTTTTTCTTCGTGTTCCGCCATTCGTGATTAGCCATATAGCAAAGGTTATTTCCCATAACCCCCCAGGTATCAGAAGATACATACTCCAGCCTCTGCCAAACAGCTCCATTAAAAATCCAAACGAAAAAATGGCATATCCTGTAACACCCCAAAGTGCAAGCCACGATGGTGATATAGTATGCTTACGTAACGTCAAACACATAGGAATACTGCCAAGTCCCAAAACCAGCATGGCAAGAAAGTACCCATAATCATTCGAGATGCTAAAAGAGGGTATTAAGCTCAAGATAATACTGGCAAGCGCGATTGACTCAAACACCCGGGTAAACAGATAAATGTTACCAACCACCGGATTGTATTGTTGCAACGTTCTTTTAAATAGTATGCCAATAAAAAGAACCATTATGGAGTTGATAATGATGAGCACGGCTCCAAAACATTTTTCGGTTAAGCTTCCGGTTTCATAAAAATGCCGCCCAAGGCCATAGGCCAGAAATGCCAATAGAAAAAAGCAGCCGATGGTCCTGGCTTTATAAATATCAATTGTGTTATTATTGGTTTTCATATGTCTTTATTTATCAACAGTGTGTTGTTTATATCTCTCGTTTTGATGCCAGAGTCTTCATTAATATTTTTATGGTTCATATGATTTTTGATTTGACTTTATCTTGGTAACTTATTTTTTCAAGCGTAAATTGAAGTGCTTCACGTTTATAAAACAAAAGTGAGATAAGCTGACCTATAATCATAGGCCAATAACGCGTCAAAAAAAGCCAACATAAAAAATCCCTGTCTGCTGTGTCGATTTGTAAAGTAAGTTTTGGTGTAATCAATAATATGTTGAGCACCAAGCTGCGCTACCAGATTTATGTTGGCTGTGCTGTACACGGCTGTAACCTCAGCACGAAATGACTTGGCAATCTGAACAGCAAAAGTGCCAACACTTCCTGAGGCGGCATAATGATTCAAGTAATTGACTAATGTTTATGCGTGGAGCCTGCCCCGATCGTTTCGAATCGGGGTTAAGATAGCTTAGGCTCCGGGCCTTACCCAATCTTCATAAAAAGTTTTTTTTAGCGCGGGCATTTCAGAACTCAATCTCTCTTCTTTACACCACGCTGGCCTGCCTACCATAGCTTTAGCGAAGGTAGGGGCAGCGGCACTTATTGGCGGGCTTTGGAAGTGGGAGGGAAGCGCGGCCTGACAATGTGTGCTGATGCTGCACTGGCAATACAATAGGGATAATTCAGATGTTTGTTTTTCATCCAGCACGCATCATCGTGAGGGGATTTTCTACTAATTTTCCTATCTTTAAACGCAAGATCAACTTAAAACAACATGACATCAGCTAATGATATTCGAAATAAGGTTATCGACCAGTTATTGGCTATTAAAGATTCGGACTACCTACGTGCGTTATCGGATATGATTAAAAGTTCTCATGTTCAGCAAGAAACAGTACCCCTTACTGAAGAACAGAAAATTATGCTGGCGTTGAGTGAAGAAGATATTAAGGCGGGAAGAACCATTGATCAGCTCACACTCAACGAACGTGAACTGGAATGGCTCAAAAGAAAATAATCTGGACAGAAACGGCTGCCCGGCAACGAAGGTCTATTCTGGAATATTGGTTCCAACGAAATCATTCCTCAACATATTCATTAAAGTTGCTACGTTTGATCAATGAAAAAGCTAATCTGATTGCAGAAAATCCTCTAATCTACAAAGCTGCGGAATTCCCTGATACCCATGTGGCTGCCATGGAACATTTCAGCATATTTTATAAAATCTCTGATAATGCCATTATCATTACTGCATTTTGGGACAACCGGCAAGACTCCAAAGAACTTCTCAAACTTTTAAAACCAGGTACTTAGATACTCTTGAACTAACAATAACTACCGTTTTTAAATCGTTATTAAGCTATTTAAAATAACGCATATTATGTAACTGGTGCAACCAGTTAATAGTAACACTGTTACATAATGTTTATGCGTTATGTTAAGTAGCTTTGGCATCCGGGCTTACCGGAATCTTCATAGAAAGTTTTTTAGCGCGGGCTTTCAATAACTCAATCTTCATCATTCACAACGGACTGGGGCAGCGACACTCTTTGGGCAGGCTTTGGTCTTAGCGTTGGCATGCGTGGCCTGCACAATGTGTGTTGCTGCTGCGCTGGGAAAAGCAATAGGGATAGAAGCGGAAAGCACGAAGTGCGCTGGCAGGAGGGAGGCCGGACTTGTAGCGAATAGCCCGGGCCGTAGGCATTGCCAGATAAAAACTAAAAAATCATTCACTCCTATTTTTCTTAAATAAGGTTAATTCATTGATGCCTTGATTATCGGGAGATAACTCTGTATTTTTTACAAAATGTATACTGTTTAAATTAACTTAAAACTTGCGTTACCATGGCTGACAATGACAATCTTGAACTCAGAAAAAACATTCTTCGCTATGCATTAACAATCGAGCATCTAATAAATGAGCTAATTCTGATGTATTTGTCAATTTTAAACAAGGCAACGAGATCTTTTGGAAACAAAAGCAGTAGCCTATCATTTAAAGGCAAAATTGATCTTTTGTACGATATCGATGTGCTTTCAAAACAAGAACATGCGGATTTGGAAATGCTAATGATTTTTAGAAATCAATTTCTACATAATCTGAAATGTAACTCCTTTTCATTTGCTGTTAAGCTCTTTGATCGAGGGATAGAGAATCGCTTAGTCGGTTTTTTAGACGATAATTCCATTAGTGACATTGAGTCACGTTATTCAAATGCCTATGGTGGACTTTACTACCATTGCCTTAAAATAATTGGTGCAAAAATAGCTAGACGAAAACAAATCCTCTCGAACAAAGAGAGGGTTCTAACTAAAAACATTGAGCATTCAATATTTTATATTGACGTTCTTTTTAAATTCTTTGATGAACTACTCAAGAAATGCAACCCACGTTATGGGGAAAACAAAGACCTTACTAACTTCAAAATGGAGTTAGCCAATTTAGTGTCGAGAAAATCAAAAGGTATCCAGCGTTCAAAAAAATATAAAGTTATGCAAGCAGAGCTTGAGGAGATCATGAAACCCTCATCAATAGAAGATTTCATCAAATGATAAATACTGCAATTGAATCAGATACGAAATATCAGTGCATGGTCAGTTAAACAATAGGGAATTAATTTATTGATTGCTCCAAGACAATCTTCTGAACATTTTGAATCTCCGTGTTCATCTCAAACTTATCGAATTTGTATTTCATGTACCTCGATGTAAAGTCGTCATGCGTTGACATAATGATTTGATAATCACTAAACTCATTCCGCACTAGTTCTATGAAAGTATGGATATTTAGATCGTCCATAGTCTGAATTGGGTCATCTATTGACAAGAATTTGAAATTTTCAGTTGTATTGTAGACTTTATTTAATGATAAGCAAAAAGCCAACGACACAACCGCCATTTGCCCTGAACTCAAATGATATACAATGTCGTGATCTGATGAATGACCCGTTTTAAATTGGACATTATTGTTCTGTTCGGTGGAATGAATATTAATAAAAATACCTAAGCCTTGTTGATAACTTTGAAGAATCTTGCCAGAATATATATAGAAAGGGATTTTTATTTTTTCAATCATTCCAGCTTTGTGATCTTGAATAGTCCTATGCAGTCTGTCATAAATTGGGACAATGCGACTTAAGAGACTTGTTAGTCTTTGATTTCGTGTTTCCAAAAAAGCCAATCGCGTATTAACTATTTGAGCATAAGAACCTAGTATGTATTGGAATTTGGCCGATAGCATCTCAACAGAAAGGGCAGAGAATTTTTCACGACTGGCGTCAAAGTATTGAGTATATAGTTGCCTATTCTCAATTAGTCTTTCGTCATAGTTCAGTTGAGTTAAGAGCTCCCGTCTTAGAAATTCACGCAAGAGATTTTGTTTTTCTCTAACTTCAAGTATTGTTCTAGGTGGCTGCACAAAATTAATGGCCTCCCTACCTGTTGAACCGCTTAAAATAGGATAGCTTGTATAAAGCTCTTCAACCTTTTCCTTAAGAGATGGGTATTCACGAATGAGAGCCAGGACTTCTTGTTCTGTCATGCTACTAGTTGTCATAAATGCAACAGCTACTTCTGATATTCTTGCATGAAAGAGTTTAATCTGTTCTTGGAGATTGGACTTCTGCTGAAGTTTCTCCTTATTGAAAGCCTCTAATGATGAAGTTTTAGAAAGTATTGCCAATTCTAATTCTTCAGAAGAGTCAAAGGCACTATCGCATAGAGGGCAATTCTTATCTGAGCCATGATCCTCTTGCCTCAGTTGTCTGTATTTTTCAACTATCTGATTGCGGGCAGTGTTTAAATCCGAAATAATTTTTCCAATGCTACCTAAGTCTTTCTCTAGCTCTTTTATACCATTCTCAATAGCAAAATAGGTAGAGTATTCCTCCAGAGCGGGAAGGAACAAATCAAAGTACTCTTTCAAAATAAATACTGTGTTTTGGGTTTGACGAAACCGATTTGCGACAGCTATTTTGGTGTTTGTTGCTTCTAGCGTTCCTAACAAATCTCCCCTGTAGATGTTCCTTAAAAGAATTGCATTGAGGATAGGGATATTGTCAATTACTTCATCATTGAGTTTTTTGAATTTTATGGATTTCTCGTACTCATCAGTTGAAAAATTTCTCTTTAGTAGAGTAAGAGAATTGATAATATCTTGAAATGGTGCAAGTTGGTTTCTAGCTGACGTAATTTGCGAAAATGGATACTCTTTATCGAAATCAAAATTTTTATCTTGAAAAAGCTTTTGGTATTCTCCTCTTTGTGCATTCGGAAGTGATTCTTTTAGCTGTACTATCTGTTCTTGAATTGCATTCTGCTGGCTTGATAGTGAATTCCGTAACCCCAAAAGTCTCTGTTTGTTTGCCTCTTCATTTTCTATATTGAAAAGAAAACCTAACGATACACCTTTGTCGACCTCATTCTTCCTTAGAAAGTAAATACTGTCTTCCTGTTGAATGTAATTGAAAAGGTAGTAAGTCGATTTTAAGTCAATAGTCGAATTATTACCAAAAAAGAGTGCATTTATTTCAGCCTGATTTGACTGCGTAAGGTTTGTGAAATTATCATTAATGAAATTCTCTTCATCTGAAGTAAGGTATGTTGCGAAAAGATTTCCGGCATCAGCCGGAATAAAGTTCCTACCATAAGTCATTCGTTTAGGACCTTCATCTTCATCATAATGTTTGATGACAACATAATTGGTCTCAGTTACTGTATTGTATAGTTGTAGTTTTAGAATAACATCTTCTCCCTTAGAGTTTTGAAAAAAAGGTTTGTTTCTACTCGCTGTTTTTTTCTGAACATTATCAAAATACTCTACTCTTTTAAACTCTCCAGTTAGGCAAATTTCAATAACATCGAATACAGTTGTTTTACCAAACCCATTTGGGCCAGACAGGACATTTACACAAGTGCCATCATTATCGAAATTGAAAATGGATTTTGATTTTATGCCCTTGAAATTCTGGAGTGATATCTTTTTAACTTTAATCATTGGGCAGATTGCTTAGTAGTTCATTAATACGTTCTTCTGCCTCAGGCTTCGTGAAATCTATCCTAGTCAATTCTTCAGCATTTTGTAACAAGTAGGTAAACGTAGTGTAACTAGCTCCAAGATCTGTCGTAATTTTCTGGTTTAGGGATGTAAAACTTTCAGTCCCATGTCCGAAGTTTAGGAAAGGCAATTTTATGAAAAGTTGTACTATGACCAAGAATTCAGATAATTCAGGCGTGTATCCTTGAGCAGCAAACGCATCAAATTTTTCGACATCGTTTACTCTCATCCGAAGCTCAGGCAACAGTGGAGTATTAGTAAGCCCCGTAATTGAATTATTCGTATATAGGATTACGTATTTTTTAAAGAAGTACTCATCCTCTTCAAACAGTAAGATTTGTTGCTGCAACTTCGCGATTGCATTTATCTCGGTACACTTTACTAATACTATTAATGAAGAATTTTTTTCTATTGATACTTGCTCGCCACTATTAACAATTAATTTGAATCCATCCAGAACTGCCTTATAGGCCTGATTTTCCTTTAGGAGTTCTTTACTTTTAAGTGCAATAAAATTCTCTTCAAGTATACTAATTGTAAAAAAGAAAGATTGGTCCTGTTTTGAATAAACTGAAATGCCAAGGTCTTTTTTCAAATACCCGCTCTCAGAGAGTAGGATTTCAATGAGTTGCTCCATTGTTTAACTTTTGATTTGCTTCTTCCCGCTTTACCAGTTTACTATTTCCAAAATACATGAACTTAGTTTTGTCGTCTTCTTGCTCAATATCAGTACCCACTGAATTTATAGAAGGATTTCTCCGGATTATCTCTATTTCTATATCCTTATTTATTAGCGAATGAGATTCCCATAAAATATTTTGAGATTTTAGGTTCATCAGAATATTTTCGATAACAACAAGCTTCTCGTGTTCTTCATCAATTATGGCAGTCAAAACAAATTTATTGGGCTCAGTCGGCTTATTATACTTCACGGAATTATCCAATAGGATAGGATCGGTGTCAACTATTTCAGCAAGCATCTTGAAAAAAACTTGCCTTAGCCCTTCATGGTTGTAGTAAATCTGTACTTTTTTCAGCTGTTCAATGCTCCTATTAAGATTTAGGCGTTGAAGAAACTGCAGAAAACTATTGTCACTTAATCCATTGATATTCTTAATTATACCGTTTTCTAAAATGTCAATTCTATCCTGAGGGAGATTGCCGCGCTTTACTATTTCGATATAAGTATCATAGAAAAGTTTTCTGCAATTATATATGTCTCTCTTTTCGAATGGGCTTGTGTCCCTAATGAATGTGTCAATTTCTCTCAAGGAGAATTTTATATCAAAAAGAAGTTTGCTGGCTTTCTGATGTTCAACTCGAATGCGGTGATCAAGCTCGAAGCTTAGGCGATAGTAAGCTGCATCTATAACTGGAAGTGCAACTTGACCAAGAATTGCGCTTAGTTCTATTTTTATGAAAGCTTCTATATCTGTGGTTCCGCAGTAATTTTGTGTATTTGTGTATGGATATCGAACCACATTATTATTGTTTGTAGTTGTAGATGTGGTCCAATCTGTTATCTCGACAGCTGTATGAAGATATCTTATATTACCGGCTGCAAAGGTGTCGTTTAAAACACTCCTATATTTGCTTTTTTGTATGTTGCCAGCAGAGTAATAGGCTTTGACTTGATGTACGGAAAGATATGTTGGAGTACCACCAATCTGCTCATAAACCGCTACGTCCTCATGAGTTTCAAATTGAACAAAATGAGTATCTGGATTAACTCCTGTTTCCCTTAGTTTACGAAGGGCTACGAGCAGGCCGACTTGACCTTGATGTGAATATCCACTCCAACTGGCTGTAGCGTTTTGATTACTCATTTGTGCCTTCTATAACTATTTACAATAAGAAGCCCATCCTTCTGCTGTCAATCGCATTTAGGAATGGGCTTATACGAAGATAGATAAAATTACTTTCCATTTTATAGAAAAAAGAGCCCCTAAAAC
The DNA here is from genome assembly GCA_022841475.1 of Cyclobacteriaceae bacterium. Classification (GTDB taxonomy): domain Bacteria; phylum Bacteroidota; class Bacteroidia; order Cytophagales; family Cyclobacteriaceae; genus ELB16-189. Next base: position 18,698 of record JALHRJ010000039.1, read on the forward strand.
GGAGGGTCTGAAATGGAACACTCAAGCCACAAGAACCTGAGCAAATACTCGCGTGGGCTTGAACGGCACACGCGAAACGCAAACGGAGAACCTGAACGCCAAACGCCAAGCAGCAGCCACCAGAGCCCAAAATTGACACGAAGTATATATTTAAACATGGCGCTCGCCCACGGGACCGGATTGAAAGGTGCAAGGGGCTGCCGTAAAAAAATACTACCCGAGGCATGTGGATTGGCAGGAGGGGAGGGTGGAGATTTTTTTACGAGCAGGCGTAGCGAACCCTTGCGGCTTTCTATTCCGCAAGCCCATAACTTTGTGTTATGTTTAAGTATTTTCATTTGAAAAAACTGCCAAAAGATGTAAACATTACGCGGTGTGGTATCAAATTAGATGAAGGCTACCTATTATTACCTTAAATTGTTTTTTTACTTTAGTGTAGGATTATAGCTCAACCTCTCAATCCAATCAAAATTTTGAAATGTAATTAATGTACTTCAAATGGCAGGATTGAAATATCATCTCTCTAAATGGAAATGGCAAATTATTTCGATCGTCATTATACTTGGGATCTGGTATTACTCGAGTATTGAAAAAGTAGATTATAAATATTCATGTGGTGTTCCACCCGATCGTATTAGCGATGAAAGTAAGGATATTCGACTTGATGCAGTTTTTGATGCCCCATATAGATGGAATGAGAAAGTCCTAAATGTCTATTTTATTGACACAAAAGATGAGGAGCTAATAAAAAGAACAATTGCCACTGCAAATCGCTGGTCAGCTTTTGCAAATATTAAATTTAAGTTCGTTGAATTTAGTAGCACTTCTCATATAAGAGTCTCATTCAGAGAAAAAGGAGGTTACGCTTGTATAATTGGTAATTTAGCGGATTCTGATCGTAATCGCGGGTTGACCACATTATGGTTGCAAGATATTGACACTAGGAAAGCTGATGAATTTACGAGAGTTGTTCTACATGAATTTGGCCATGCTTTAGCCTTACAACATGAACTACAAAGTCCTAATGTTAGCATTAACTGGGATTCTGCAGCTGTCTATAATTTTTATGATACTGCTTATGGCTGGAAGCCCAAAAAGGTTGATTCACAAATATTCACTAAGATAAAAACAACTGAATACACAAGGTTTGACCCCAATTCAATTATGATTTATGCTGTTCCTGCTTTCTTAACAAAAGACTGTAAAAGCATTGAATGGCCAAGGGGTTTGTCAGCTTTAGATAAAAGCACTATAAAAAAGTATTACCCCTTTAACGACTAAACCCTATGAAAAAGTGTCTATTTCTGCTCACGCTATACTTTTGTCAAAATTGTTTGGCACAAACGGTTCCATCCGTAGTTACAATTGATTTTTTAAAACCTACTTCTGTTAAGAAGTACACCACAGCAAAATATGGTGATAAAATTGTTGTAAAGATTGAGAATATAAACAGAGGTCTTTATAAGATCGAGGGTTCATTGACACAGAGTAATTTACATACTGATTTGCCTGAAATATTCTCAGGAATAAAACTTCCGGGATATTTGAACCTCTCATTACCGGAGACCCCTAAAATAACATCTGATGCTGAAGCAACACCATTCCCTGGTGATGACGAAATTAAAAAAAGCATAAATGTCATAAATGCGTCAAGTACCTATTTGAATGCTACAGCAGATTTTAATAACAAAATCTCCAATCTCTATCAATCCTGCGGTGTTTCGTTTGACACGATCGAGATGGACTTGAAAAAAATAACAAAGGAGTATTTGCCATCTTCATACGGTGATGATCGTACTTCACAAGAAATTGGTCTAAGGACTGAATTAACGAAGGCAATTAGTAGCGCAGTAGGTGCTAAGACAAAAATTGAAAAGCTATTGCCAGCTTACATTGCAGGAATTGATCTCACTATTCTTAATTACAATAATACTATTATTTGGGAGTGGGAAAATTTTCCTTTACCAAAAACTAATAAGAACTACAGAAAAGGTTTAGAGGGATATCGTAATGCAAAAAACATGAATGATGCTCACAAAGCACATAAGGATTTAACGATCGCCATTGTTAATCAAGCATTCGAACTAGTAACTGAAATGGAGAAATTTAGAGATGAAAATAAAGTTGAGCAATTAGTGAATAATTATAAACTCATAAATTCAGGAAATTTTACATATCTAACAGATTCTTTGGATGTGGAGAGCGATGAGATTAAGTTAAGCATCAAAATTGAAGCTAATAAGCCATTAACCTGCAAAGGATATGACAAGCTTGTAATTGAAGAAACCTACCGAACAAAAGGAGGAATAAAAATTGATTTTAGCTCTGGTGTTTTCTTTAATTTTGGAAGTGATGATTTCTTAGGCAGGGATATATATTACAAAAATTTGAGCGATACTGAAGCAAGAATTGAAAGTAAAGATGGGGGGGGCAGAGCACTTCTCTCAATTGGAGCACTAATGCACATATATAAAAGAAGTGGTACTAATTTTAATTGGGGAATAAGCCCCGGGTTAAGTACGACAACTGCTTTTGATGGATTAAATTTTCACTTAGGCCCAACATTTCTGTTTGGGAAAAAAGAAAGAATTGTAATAACGGCCGGAATTACCTTCCGAGAAGCAGAAATATTGGATAAAAGTTATTCTTATAATACAACATATTTAAAAAGTGAGTTACCTGAATCTCCTCCAACCATCAAGGTTTTTCCTATCTCAGGCGGTTTTCTTTCTGTTACCTACAATTTGAGTAGTCTGAAAAAGGAATAGGCTGCGCGGTGGCCCGAGCCAAATGCGGGGTGGCGCGATGGCATGTGCGTGGAAGCATATTTGGCTCTTGATTTTTTTCGTTCTTTTTGCATCAAGGCAAAAAGGACAAAAGAAAAACTAAGTGCTAACACCTTTGAAGTTCTGGTGAGCTGTGGCGAACCTAATGAACTAATCTAGTGAGCTTTATCGCAACTCAAATGAATTGAATTTAGAGCGTTGGATCAAGCATGTGTGATGCTGGCTTTGGCTGGCGCCAGGAATGTGCGGCCTGCATTACTTATGCTTGGCGCGGTTGGTTGCATTCATGCGCGTTGGCAAAAAACTTTCCTGCTCAAATCTTTATCGTTTAAATAGACACTCAAGGACGAAGCAGCGCTGGGCCCGGAGAGCGCGGCCTTGAGCGGCTATTTACACATAACGTCAAATTATATAACTGTGCGGCCGGCTTGCGCGAGAAACTTCAATGTCGTAGCCGAATAGCTCCAGATGGCGCCTGCAGGGATATGCGCGAATGGCTGGCGCCAGATGGTTAACATAATAGAATTATATAACTGTGGGTCAGGAACTTAGCCCGGCAAGAGTTATATAATTTATATTATGTTAATTAGATTCCTTCTACTGTAACCCCTCTGTTTGTTGATATCCACTTTAGGGCCTATCTTAACATAATAAACCTGTTGAACCTGTTGCGACCCTATTCATTCCTGTTGGTGCTCCTGATCGGTTGTACCTACGCCCCCGACCCTGATCTCATCTATTTCAAAGACATTGAGTTTAATGAGAATCCGGAAATCCGGCTGTCGTTAAATTCCTATGATGAATCGCCAACCATTGACATCTACGGACCTACAACCTTTTATTATGATTATGAATCTGATTTTGGTCAAATAGACCAATTGGTAGTTAGTGTTGGCAATACTATTGTTCTTACTACGGCCAGCACATCCGGATCTTTTAGCATAAAAGATAATCTACTGGTAAACGGTATTTATGAGCTCAAGATTCAGGTACTGGTAGACAGCAACACAGGCTCCATTGCTGATAAACTTGACCTCGAAAAGTTTGTGGTGTGGAGAACCTGGCAGTTAATAGTTGATGTTACTCCACCCCCGCAGCCACAAATTACTTTTTCGGAAGAGAACGGTCACTTTAAGCTCTCGTGGACAGGATATTCAAAGCCTGGCTTTGTTCACTACCTTGTTACTGTCTATAGTCCATTTATGTCGCGTGAGTTTCGGATTACGGATCCCAACACTACTTCAGTGCCGATTACATCCTATGTGGGTGGCTACACCATTGAATGCCGCGTAACCCTGGTTACTTCTATGCATGCTATACAAAGTCAGCCAGCCTTCAGAACGGATCAGCTTACACTAACAGGCGAATATCGGTTTAGTGATAGCACCATGTTACTGACCTGGAACAAAGCCGACTTTTCAGGATCCTTTCAAAGCTATACCATCATTGAGAATGGTCAGGAAAAAAGTACGATCTATAGCCTTCAGGATACCACCGTGCGCGTGCGGCCCGCTTCGGTAATTTTTGGCGAGTCGGTATCCTATCAGATAACTACCAATTCAGTTAATGGATACTCGCCTGCATCAAATGCAATAACACAGAGTAAACTGGTAGACTTTCCGATCTTAAGTCCTATGCCGGATCGTTTCTCCTATAATAAAACCCTTCAATCCATCATTGGTTATTTCAATACTTACACCCCCTATCAAGCAACACTATATTCGCCAGCATTCGTGCCGCAACAAACGGTTACCAGTGGCTCCTTCAGTTTTGCTACACCCTACGAGAGTCCATTTATTTATACTACTGACCTGGAACACGGTATAGTTCAAGTAAATCTTGAAACCCAGGAACGAAAATATATTGATATTCTGCCCTGGACCTGGGGCGTTTTTAGTAGTGTCTATGTGGCCTCGGCATCACGCACCCAGATTGTAACGTTTGGGTATCGCGCCCACAACGCTGCGGGCAGCCAGGTCGTGCAACATGTGCGGGTATATGATATGGTGAATCAGGTTACACTCTATCATTCGGAGTTTCCGATGGGCGGTAATGAAATGATACCGATTATATCGGATGATGGACAATATTTACGCAAGGTGTATAATCAGTTCTATAAAATTAATGGAACGAGCCTTCAATTTGTGGGGCTGCCGGTTTCCACCTATGGATTTCTGGGCTTTCGTCCCGATGCCAGTAACGAGTTCATGCTAATCTTTAATAACGTTATTTATATTTTCAACTCAGAAAATGCACAACTGAAACGAACCATCAATCCACCGGATCTTTTCTTTGTGTACCGAGGCTACGATCCGGTAACCCAGCGAGTTCTTTATGCGGGCAATGATGCCAAAACTTGTTTTGCCATTCATGTTGAGACGGGAGTCACCACTCCTATCCAGGCGTACTCGCGAAATGTTTCGAACTTTTATTTTATTAATGGATACCTGTTGCATCGTGAAGGATCCTTTGGAACCTATGTAAAGGTGATTAACGAATAGCATTATGACCAGAAGCAATTGTCGGCAACTCACCATTCTCATCATTATCTTTCTCACTTCGGTAAGTACCCGCGGCCAGGTGAGAGTATCTTTGGCGATGGGGTATGGCAGCTATGCCATGGAGGATTTAAAGGATGTTCAGGAAGCCATTAACCTGAATGGCTTGGTTCCGCTTCAACCGTTAACTTCCTTTCCATCTTATTACCAGTACGAAGGTGGCATCCAATACGATTTCAAAAATGGGTTTATGACAGGTCTCTTGTTAGGTTACGGATCAACAGGCGCCCACTCAAACTATTCCGATTACTCGGGCTCACTAACAGCAGATCAACTTATTAATTATAAATCTGTAACTCTGTCCTTGGGCTTTGTCACCAACCCCGATAAGAAATGGCAATTCTCCCTCGACTTACGGCCGGCAGTATATTTTAATGCGCTCAAGATCACCTTGGATCAACAAATTGGTACGGAAGAATTGCAAGAGGAATATGATTTCAAATCACGCAACATTACCCTTCAACCTACGGGTATACTCAGTCGCAAATTTGGCCCCTTCGGTATGCATGCTATACTGGGTTATAGCCTAACCGTAATGGGTGGAAAAATCGCGCTAACCGATAATAAAGATTCCTACCTGATTAATAAATCAAATAATCCGGCCGTTGCTGATTGGAGTGGTTTTAGAATTGGATTGGGTGTCAACTTTACGTTCACTCCTAAGTCCGAGACGAATAATCAATAGCTTCCCCCTACTTTTTAAAGCGAAACGCTTTCAACATTTTATGAAAGATGTCTGTGTTCTGATAGATACCAGAAAATTGTTCGGCCCCAGGTCCATATGCAAACACAGGGATCATCACGCCCGTATGATTGCCGGTAGTAAACTTGCCTTCAACCGTACCGGCTTTCATGTCGCCATTATTGATTGAAAAGCCACCGGTTTCATGATCGGCAGTAATGATCACTAATGTATTGCGGTCTTTGGCAGCAAAGTCCAAGACTTTACCAATGGCATTATCAAAGTCTACCATCTCATCGATGATGTATTGCGTATCGTTACCATGACCACCCCAATCTATCTGCGAGCCTTCAATCATCAGGAACATTCCTTTCTTGTTGCTCTTCAATAGCTGCAAGGCTTTATCTGTAGATTTTACCAACTCATCACCCCGGCCGGCCGAAAATTTAGGTTGCTGTTCATCCGCCAGGAAGGCGGCCAGTTTACCGCTGTTAACTTGTTCTACTTCAGCCATGGAATGAGCCACGGTATAGTTTCTGGCTTTCAATGAGTCCATCAGGTTGAGTCCATCTTTACGGGTGCTAAAAAACTTTCGACCCCCGCCAATAAATACATCGATGTCGGTAGTTAAAAAATCCAACGCGATGTTCTCATCCAAAGCGCGTGAAGGTTGATGCGAAATAAAACACGCTGGGGTTGCATGGGTAATTGAACAGGTTGCTACAAGCCCGGTTGATAAACCATTGCGTTCGGCAATTTCAAGAATGGTGGGAACTGCTTTTCCGGAAGCATCCACTCCTATAGCACCGTTGAAGGTTGTTACTCCGCAGGCAAACGCGGTAGCCCCGGCAGCGGAGTCGGTAACATAATTATCACTCGCCTGGTTTTTATGAAAGCCCACGGTAGTGCAGCGCTCCAGATTAAGCGACCCATGCTTAGCGGTAAGCCCGGCATAGATCTGTGCAACACCCATCCCATCCCCCACCATCAGAATGATATTTTTAGCCTTCTTAGATTTCTGTGCTGAACCTGTCAGCGTTATCAACAAGCAGCACAGTAAAAGCGTAGATCGAATCATGAGTCTAATTATTTATGTAAAGTAAATCATTTCACATGGGGCAAGAAGCGATATTTTCCATTGCCAAGATATTCAATCCAATGTTTACCGAGCTTGCGCATCAGGGTTTCCAGAAACAACTGTGGTGATGAGGTAGTGGAATAAGTATCGGAACCCCAGATGTTGTTGATCAGGTTTTCTTCACTGATTATTTTTTTCGGATTCTGCGCGAGGAAGAAAAGTAACTCCAATTCTATCTTCGATAATTGTAAGGGTTCCCCGCGCAACAAGGCGCCTCCTCTCCGATCTATAATAAGATCCCCGGCCACCACGGCCCGAGCACTTTTGCGGATAACATAGTGACCGCGTAACACCGTAATAACTTTGTTTGCCAACGCTCGCAGCCCAATAATTTTCTCAATGAAGTCATCACCACCGGTGTCGAGGGCCGCATCCTGGTAATAGTTTTCAGAGCGGGCGGTTAGAAAAAAGATGTAAGTATCCTGAAACAACGATAACTCGCGGAGGCGTTTACAAATCTCAATACCATTTATCGGGTACATCATAATGTCGAGGATGATCAGGTCGGGCTTAAACTTCACCGCTGCTTCCACCGCTTTCGTGCTCTCTTCAACAGTCTTCACTTTGAAGCCCTCTTTTTCAAAGTTGTATTTTAACAATTCCAGAATATCCGGGTCATCGTCTACCGCCAGGATCCTGTACGCCTCTTTTTCCATTCGCGGGAAATATAGACACGCACCATTACCCAAATCTTATGGGAGAGTTAATAACTGATGTAAGCATGAAGGATTGTCAGCCTGAGGTTTCTCCTGGTCTGCCGCATTCGCCATTTGGCGGAACAGGCAGGGAAGGCTATTGTATTTTAAAGATCTCTGCGCCTTAGCGTCTCTGCGCCTGCCTGCGGTAGGCAGGGTTCAAAATTCACCGCAAAGACACAAGGACGCAAAGGTGTAAGAAAGTCAAAAAACCTTAATCAGCTTAACTTGCTGCACGGGCATGTCATCAATAGAAAGCAACCTCAATACATACAATCCGGGTGGAACCGAAGTGCCCGTATCGTCACGACCATCCCACACAATTTCAGAGTCGGTTACCGACCGCCTGATCACTTCCTGGCCCATTAAATTATCAATCTGTATAGTATTGATTTTCAATTTACTATTAATCTTTATCTGAATGGATTGTTGAAAAGGATTCGGGTATACCTCTACTCCCATTTTAGGCTCTGTTCCGGTAATAATGGAACAATCACCTGGCATGTTATTATCCATCCACACAAGCCGGTTCAATGTCCATTGTTTTAAAAAGTTAATTTCTTGTGCATAGGTTTGCCCGATAAATTGGTTAGGCCATACATAGGTGCCAAGTATAGGCCAGCGTTGGTAGTTGCGTTGCTGCGACTCGTCCAATACCGTTGCAATGGAATCAATCTTGTTAATAAAATAATCATCGGTAAGAAATCCTTCGCGCAACTCTGTCCATCTGCATTTCATAGCGTTGGCAAAGGAAGGATCTTGCACCATGCGTCTGAACCAGAAGATGCTTCGGCCCTGATCGGCATACATCCACCCCGGTGCAAATTGAGCATTGGCCAGATAATCAACATTACCAAACGAAAGATTGAAATCCCACAAGGGGCCTAAATACAGTTTGCCACCGTTGCTGTCTTTTTCTTTATACAAATAGGTACTGAATAAAAAGGCATCAACATTTTTTGCAATCTCATTCACCAAAATAAAATCAACGGCTGAGGGAACATCCAGATATTTCTTATACCCGGTTTGTGTATTGGTAAAATTGCTGGCCGTTAAGCTGGATTGAAATTCACGCATGTAATTCCGAATGTATGTGCGCTGCCCGTCTACCAACTCTTCTCCGGATGGATCAAAGTATTGCAGCGAGACATTACGTTCATTTAGTAATGTGGGTGTAGGGGTTGCCGTCCAGGCCGGAAAATCATTGGCGTCAATCTTATCAATGCGCAACACGTATCCTCCTGTAAGTTCATCACCGGCAACATCCTGCGGTTGTAATTCTGCGATATCAACCCGGTTCTTATCGCGTTTGATTTTTTCCATCAGCACATACACACCTTTGTAATCGTCATTGATCACCACTTCGGCAAAGCGGGTGCGGGTTGTATAGTTGCCTAAATCGTTGCCCAGTTTAAACGACAATACATTGCGCATCATGGATTTATCTGAATAAGGTGCATACAACACCCAATCATTTTCTGGTGGCATACCCAGCAACGCTGCATTGAAATTGCTGCCGTCTGCGTTTTGCGTTTCTATACTGTACGATTTTTTAGGAAACCCTTGTGACGACTCGCCTCGTGTTTCAATAGAGATTCTTCCATCATAATTAGTGAATAGATCGGTCAGTTGATTGCGAATTCCTGCGCCATTATCAATGATGCCCATGTGCGCAATAATCCGTGGATCATCGGGTATAGCTTGTCCATGGGTGTTGATCACAATGATCGGCAGATTGGAAGAAAAATTCAGTGGACCGGTAAACCATGAGGGTGTTGGCAAATAAGTGGTTGTATTGTCAGTAATGCCCACTGAAAAAAATACGCGAGACGTTAAATCAGATGAACTGATGTTATCATTATGAACTTGTATGGCCAACGTATTCTCTCCCGCAACCAACAAACCATCCAACTGCTCTTTTCGGATCAGAATTCCTTCCGGAGCCTGGCCCTGATAGAGTTGTGCTTCATGAAGACCAGCACTTCCCTGATTGAATGCAACAGTCCCTGCAGGCATGAAGGCTCGCGCAACTTCTACTCCATTAAGATAAGCGATATAACCATCGTCATAATCTACATGCAGCAGTGCATCTTTGATTTTATCACGGTTGGTAATCGTAAATTTCTTGCGCAGAAAAACAGATATCACCGGACTGATCACCGTTCTATCATCGCCATCGCCATAGCCAATGCCGCCTCTTCCCTCCTGCCAGAGTTGATCGTTGAATGCGGGTGTATGCCAATTGACTCCCGGGGCAGAAGTACCCGGCCAGTAGCGCCACTTCATGCTGTCATACACCACGGTTTCCCAATGATTTACTGTTTGCCCCGCGCTGCCCAGCGCAAGCAGAAAAAATACTCCTAAGCAGTAATATCTTTTATAGTACATTACCGGGAGGTTAGTTCAGAAAGATTGGCGGACAGATAATTAATAAGCGGTCGTTGCTGCAATACTTCCGAGTAACTCAAAAACTCAAGGTATGAAAGCAATACCTCCTGCCTCAGGCGTGCAGCCATGGTTTTTAGTTTGATCAGATTGCTTTGAAGTTGTACTACCGCGGTGGGGTTGCTGTCATTGATCCGCTGCAGCGTGGTTGCCAGTGTACCCACCGATAAATCATTCATCATGGTGTTTATTTCACTGTGGCGTTTCAGCAGGCTTTTGATTTTCGCACGCATGAGTTCACGCCCGGTTTGTTGATCACTCTTCGCCTGATCACGATCACCTTCTGCTTCTATAAACTCCAGTTTGCGTTTGGTCATGTCACCTTTGTTCGGATTGAAAACCGGAATCGTAACGCCCATCGAAATACTCCACGGCTTGCGGCCTTGTTCGATGCGAAAATTCTGATACTGGGTTTGTAAGAATCCAACATTTATGTTTGATTTTTCCAACAACATTTCGGTGTTCGCCAGGTCCCTTTGTTTTTCACGATAAGCCACTTCGCCCCCGCCAACCTGTTGCTGAAATAAACTATCCACTAAAGCTTCCAAATTTTCCAAAGATATTATCTGAGCAACTTGCCAGTCTATGGTTTTGAGTTTTGCCTTTTCATAGAAGCCCTCTACCCTTCTTCGTTGGTTGTCAATTTCAAAGCGGGCTTCTTCCAATTCTATAACTTTTTCAACCTGATCGAGTTTTAACTTCACATAATCACCGGCATCGAAGTAGGTTGAATAACGTTGGCCTTCCAGAATGGATAACAGTTTTTCTATATTGAGTTTATCTTCCTCTTTGAGCAGACTCACCTCCTGATAATACAACCAACCAATGATCACTTCATAGCGAGCCAGCAACGACTCTTTTAACAATCGGTCTCGGTCCAGTTGCAACAACTCCTGGTAGGTCTTAAAGTATTCATGGGTGCGCTTAACTTCCCAGGGATTGGCCGGGTTCAATCGCAACGCAAAGTCCTGGCGTTCGGGATCTAACTGATTACTCTCTGTGCGGAATTCCAGTTTCTGGATGGGTGCCAACCGATACGGTTTTGTGTTTAGAAAATTATCCTGATTGGAAAAAGTTTTAAGAGCTGGTTCTTCCAGCGCGGCATATAAAAAATCTTCCATGCTCACCTGCGCCTGTGTAAACATGGGGAGCAGTAAAAAAAAATACTGAGCAACTCGTTTCATCGCACCAACACCTTTTCACCGTTGGCAAGAAAATTCTCCGCGGGCACCTCAATAAACACTTCTTGCCCAAAGGCTGTGGTGGCGGTCGACTTTTGAAGAATTTCAGGCAACTCGCTTACCGAACCATAGCCAATAACTTTGCCGGCTACGGCATTTCTTCGCTGATCATACGATGCAACAGAAACAGTTGTCCCAATGGGATACACATCAGATTTTTTTCCGACCAGATACACAATGATCGTAGTAGGCCGTTTGGGATTTACTTCCAGCAAGGGTGTAAAAGCATCCACCTGTTCGCCCGCTTTCACATACACGTTTTTAACCACTCCGGCAGCGCTCGCATATTTGTTAAGTTTAATTTTCTCACTCCTCATTAATTCTAATTCACTTTCCTGCAACACAATTTGATTTTCCAGTAACTTTTGTTCGGTGGTACTTTCCTGCAGCACATCTTTGATTTTAATGTCCTGGGCCATCAGGTGCATCTTCTTTTGTTGTTTCAGGGAATTGATTTTTATTTCAAGCGGACTGTCAGTTGTTGATTTATCTGTGGACACAAAATCTTTGGTGAGCGCTTCATTCAACTTTAACTCACTTGTTGTTTGCAGAATCTCGGCATCGAGTTCTTCGAGTGTTATGTTATTCTGGGCTTTAATGTAAGAGATCTCGGCATCTGCGAGTTTTGCTTTTTCTGCCCGTTCCGATTTTAATACAGCGATGCGGTTGCTCAGTTTGGCAATTTCAATTTCCAGTGTTTCGCTGGTAAGTTCAATCAGCAAATCACCTTCGTCTACCTGCTGGCCTGGCACAACTTTAATGGACTTAACCAAAGCCGATTTATCGGAGTTGATTTTGTATTCCCTGCTTTGGGCTATTCCGATGGAGGCGTCTCCGCTCCCTTTAAAGTAACGTGAACTGATAAACAACATCGTCAGGAACATTGCCCCGATCAAAACATAAAACCAATTCATTTGGGATTTCATCAGCCGGGTATTACTTCGTTCGATGATACTTTTATTTGCTTCACGCCTTCCAATTTTCTTAACGCATTCACAAGATCTTCCTTACTGAACTCTTTTTTCAGTGAAACAGCATAATGATAGCGCAAGGTGTTTTCTTTCGTTACCATAATGGTAATGGTTCGGTATTCAGCCACATAGGCCGTTACTACTTTCAGCACATCTTCAAGTCTTTCCGTATTCTCCAGTGTAAAAAACAAATGACTGTGATGGGCAAAGCTCTTGAAGGGTGAGAAATGCAATAAAACTGCCACAAGACAAAACAGAATGGATCCCACGAAGGAAATGGTAAATCCATACACCCCGATGGCCAACCCCGTACTCAGGGCAGCAAATAGAAACAACACATCGCGCGGGTCGTCAATTCGGGTGCGAAACCGAATAATCGCCATGGCCCCAAAAACACCCAGGCCGCGGGCAAGACTATCCCCAATCGCCATCATCACCAATGTAGTCACTACGGCACCGAGCACGAGCGACTGAAAAAAGTTTTTGGGATAATAATCTCCTGTAAAGGTGAGCTTGTGGGTGATAGCGATAATGGAAGCCAGCAGAAAAGCCCAGAGAAAAGAATAGGTAATATTAATCAGCTGTGGATATTCATACACAGGCTGATCAGGAAATAACTCAAACATGGAGTAAGCTTTTCAAGTTTATCTATTGGTTTGATTGACCCGGTGTAGGCGAACTAAAACTTTTCCAGGTAGCAGCTCCATCGGTGGTGCGGCCCCAGGATGTATTTTCACTTTGTGCACCAAAAGTATACTCATCTATCTTTCTGCCATCAATATAATACAAGCCAACATCTTCACCTGCATTGCTCAACGCAAATTCAAGATGCAGTGGCCCCTGCCCTGATTGACCATCAGCCCATAAGATTAAATACTTTCCTGGTTCAATGGTAGTGGCTCCCGGATCATCGGTTGCTATCTTATGTTTAAAAGGATTTCCTTTATTATCCGAAAGATACATACCCCCAATATTTACATCGACTGAGCCTTTATTATAGATTTCAATCCAGTCGTCAAATTCATCCGTTCCCGAATCTTTATCCGGGCAACAGGAAGTATTGAACGCCATAAATTCATTGATCACTAGCTGCGGTAAGGCATCGGTATTCAGTAAATAATCTTTTGCTTTGTTGGGTGCTGTAGCCGGCTCAAAAGTTGTTTTGCCATTGGTGCCTGCAACCTCTACATAATATTCAACAAGCCCTGTTGTTGCTACTCCCGGAATTACCGCGGTATAAGCGGTGCCGGTAAGTGTCATATTAACAGAAGTATAGGCGCCCCCATTAAATCGATGATATAATTTTACAGAAGCAATCCCGGAATTTGAGATGAGTGTTGTTGTTACTGTTACCGCCTGGTTAAGTCCGGGTACGATGGGCGATCGTGTAACCGTTGCAATGGCTGGTGCCTGGGTTGTACCATTCGTGGTTCCTTGTGTCGTTGTTCCTGAAACGGCAAGGTTCGCAGAGCCGTCAGGAAACCGACCATAGACCTGGCCGGCATTTAATTCCGGAAATTCAACCCGGTCGATCAAGGTGCCAGAGGCATTCTCAAGAAACACAGTCTCGCCTGCCGAAGTAAGTCTGAAATTGGTATTGAGCCCGGTAGCCAGATCATTACATAATAAAACCAAAAAGCCCTTGGCGGGAATGGTTGTACCATTCGGAATTTTATACTTTGAAGCCGCGTTATCGTAAATGAAGTAACCACTGATATCCTTACTGATTTCCAGCGAATTATATAGCTCCACCCAATCTTCCCCAGAGGCGTAAACTTCATTAATAAAGAGCCCTTCTGTTACAACGGGTGCTACATCATCATCCCCGGGCGAAGAGCAGGAAAAGAAGGAAAGGTTCATCAAAACACAGCTAGCCAGAATAGATATTTTTATCAAATATTTCACCATAAAACTTAAACAGAATTAAACAATTCCATAAAGATACGGTAATCATGGATACTTCTTATTTGTTTGAACCCTTCAAATAGGTGTGTAATCGAAAAAACTACAATTCAATCTCACCTCTGTAATTTTGTTTAACTGTTAGCTTTACGGTATGAATCCTAAGAAAGTCTTCATGGAACAAACCATGCGATGGTTCGGTCCTTCTGATCCTGTAAGTCTCGCACACATTCGTCAGGCGGGGTGCACTGGAGTTGTTACAGCCTTGCATCATATTCCCGTGGGCGACATTTGGCCCGTAGTCGAAATTCAGAAACGGAAAGATGAAATTGAAGCGGCCGGTTTAACCTGGACCGTCATTGAAAGCTTACCCGTGCATGAGGATATAAAAAAGCGCTCAGGAAACTTTAGTCACTACATAGAAAACTATAAAGTCAGTTTGCACAATGTTGCTGCCTGTGGATTAAAAGTTGTTACCTACAACTTCATGCCGGTGCTGGATTGGCTTCGGACAGATCCCAGCTATGCTATGCCAGATGGTAGTAAAGCCTTGCGTTTTGAGAAATCTGCTTTCCTTGCTTTCGATATTTTTCTTTTAAAACGACCCGGAGCAGAATCAGAATATTCAAGCGAAGAGGTTCTCGCTGCCCGTTATGTATTTGAACACATGAGTGAAACTCAAAAAGAAACGCTTTACAAGAACACCTTGATGGGACTGCCCGGGGGCAATGAGCCTTTTACAAAAGAAGAGATCTTAACCATGCTGGCATCGTATAAAAATATTGATGCGCATGCATTGAAACAAAATCTATTTTACTTTCTGGAACAGGTCGTACCAGCGGCTGAACAAGCAGGATTAAAAATGGCTATTCACCCAGACGATCCACCCTATCCCGTGCTGGGGTTGCCGCGTGTTGTTAGCACCGAACAAGATGCACACGATCTTATTCAGGCTGCGCCCTCTCCTGCTAATGGATTATGTTTTTGTACCGGTTCTTACGGAGTGCGTGCAGATAATGATCTTACTGGCATGGTGCAACGATTAGGGAACCACATACATTTTCTTCACTTACGAAATACAAGACGCGATGCAGCCGGTAATTTTTACGAAGCCGATCATCTTGACGGTGATACCGACATGGTGCGCGTGGTGAAGGAAATAGTCTTGCTGATGCAACGCACCGGCCAATCAATACCCATGCGTCCGGATCATGGGCATCAAATGCTGGACGATCTTACAAAAAAAACAAACCCCGGCTACTCTGCTATTGGCAGGCTTCGGGGCCTGGCTGAATTGCGAGGTTTGGAGCAAGGTCTTGCTCATCTGCGGTAAGATTTAACCCAGATATTAATTTTCTTTAAACATGACGATCGTCATATGTTTTGAATTTTCTGTATTGGATATTCATAGCAAATAACACGACAAGGGCACGTTAAATTTTAAAGAGTACCTGCTGTGTTCACCTTTAAAACAAGGGTCAGACCTTGCTGTATATGCAATACATATTTCAATCACCTCAACTGCGCATTAGCGATAAAACCGAAGTGGCCCTTCAGGAAAAGTTTGATCGCCTGGAAAAATTGTTTGATCGGATTCAGCAATGTCAGGTTATGTTAAAAAAAGAAAAGGAAGGCAAGCAGAACTACTTTGTGGTAGAGGTAAAGTTGGCCGTTCCCGGCAATGATTTATTCGCCCGCGATCAGGCCGAAAGTTTTGAATTAGCTGCTGATAACGTCTTTCTGCAATTGGAAAGTCAACTTAAAAAACATAAAGCAAAACTGAATCAACGGGCCACCGTGCCTGTCGATAAGTTTGTAAGTGATGAGGAACTCGAATAAGCAATTAATTTAAACACTAACACTATGGCACTAAATTTTGAAAAACATGCCGCCAAGGGTAATGAGTTTGTCAACCGATTAGCAGCCCGTCTTGGTGATGAAGACAATCGCGACCGTGCAGGGCGTGTGCTGCGTTGTGTTCTTCATGCCCTGCGAAACAGGCTTACGGTAGAAGAATCTTTTCAACTGATGGCCCAATTGCCCATGGCTATCAAAGCCTTATACATCGAAGGCTGGCAACCTTTCCGGTCGCATGAAAAGATTAAAACGATGCAGGAATTAAGTGAAGAAGTAGTTCGTTTGGATGGTCTTTCCGCCTGGCGCGATTTCTCAGGAATTCAAGATGCGCTCGAAGGCATTGAAGCGGTAATCAAAACCATGGCCGATTATGTTTCAGCAGGTGAACTGCACGACCTGGTTGCCGTGCTTCCCTCAGATATGAAAGAAAGTTTTATGGTGTGGTCGCACACACCCTGAGCTCATTTCGCTCCCGGCATACTCGGTCTCACTTCAATCTTGCTAGGTAATGTGCGTGGATTCATTTCGAGTAAATCAACCACAAGTTGACCAATGTCTTCGGGTTGAATTTTCCAGGCATCTTTACCGGTGGGCACATGATCATTAAATTCCGTGGCAACGGAGCCGGGCATAATCGTGGCTACTTTGATACCAAATTTCCGTAAGTCCAACATGGCTGCCTGGGTAAATCCAACAAGGCCGAACTTGCTTGCATTGTACGCACTTCCACCTTCGAAGAAATTGGTACCCGCCAGACTGGCAATGGTGATGATGTATCCCATCGATTCCCGCAAGGCGGGTACGGCTGCCTTCACACTATAAAAAACTCCGGTGAGGTTTGTATCAATAGTTTCTTTCCATTGTTCTATCGACAGGGTTTCAATTGAACCAAAATGCCCTACACCTGCATTCGCAACGAGAACATCCAACCGCCCCCACCTGGCAAGTACCTCCTGCACAGCATGTTGTTGTGCTTGCGCATCACTGACATCGGATTGTATACCCATGGCCTCTCCTTTCCCAAGCCGATTTAACTTCGCAGCAGCCTCATCGGCCGATTTCTTAGAGCGGCTGGTAATAGCTACCCGCACCTGTTTGCTGATCAGGGCTTCTGCAATACCAAACCCAATACCTTTACTTCCTCCGGTAATCAACACTACTTTATTTTCAAGGGATTGCATAGCTTTCGTTTCGTTAAGATTTACATGTCTCCTTTTCAAACAGGTACGAACCGTAATAAGTTTAGTTCATCCATGAAATCGGAATTAATAACGCTTAGCAGCGGATATTCAGCGCATAATACCATCGAATTGATAAACGGGGGTGCTGCCTATTTCGAAATCCTGGAACGTTTGATTGATCAGGCGAAGGAATCCATACACTTGCAGATGTACATTTATGAAGCGGATGAAACCGGGGCCCGGGTAACGGCAGCGTTAATGCGTGCTGCGCAACGCGGTGTAAAAGTTTTTTTGCTCTTGGATGGTTACGCCTCCCGCTCCTTACCACCGGATATGATAATTGCGATTCGGAAGTCGGGGATTTATTTCCGATGGTTTGAACCCTTGTTTAAAAGTAGCAGGTTTTACGTAGGCCGGAGAATGCACCATAAAATTTTTGTGGCCGATGGATTACACAGCCTGGTGGGCGGCATCAATATCAGCAACCATTACAACGACAGACCAGATCACCCCGCCTGGTTGGATTGGGCTGTTTATGTAAAAGGCGAAGCCTCTACAGAATTGCATAACCGTTGTGTGCAGATGTGGTATCGGGGTTTGAAAAAATCAGCCCTCCTTTCATCCATGCGCGCACCTGTTATTGAAGGGGATAAAGATTGTTTTATCCGCATGCGGATTAATGACTATGTGCGAAATAAAAATCAGATTTCAAGAAGTTACCTCGAGATGTTCCATCGGGCGCAGTCTCAAATCACCATCATGTCGAGTTACTTTTTGCCGGGCCGGATTTTCCGAAAGAATTTAACGGCTGCTGCCAAGCGAGGCGTACGCATCCGAATTATCCTGACCAAACTTTCCGATGTCGCCCTTGCCAAATCCGCTGAGCGTTTCTTCTATCCCTGGTTGCTAAGAAGGAACATAGAAATCTATGAATACAGAAAGAAAGTTCTTCATGGAAAAATTGCCACGTACGATGGACAATGGGTGACTGTGGGCTCCTATAACTTCAACAACATCAGTGCCTATGCAAGTCTTGAACTAAATCTTGATATACACAATCAAGGTTTTGCCAAACAAGTTGATCAATCATTGGAAGAAATTATTCTGCGCGATTGTGATCCGATCACCAAAGAATCATTCGAAAAAAGTACAAACCTCTTTGATACGTTGAGGTTCAGACTAGCCTACGAATCGATGCGATTGACCTTCTTTCTTTTCACATTCTATTTTAGGCGTGAGAAGTCCTGAATAGTTTTTTATTCGCCCCACATTCTTTTAATTAATGACCGGGTAGCACTCCAATCCCAATTTGCAAAACGACCGCGCTGCAAAACAAGGTGATTATCCAGCTCAGGTTTTAAATAGTAGTGGAATACAAAGCCCGCTCGTGGATTTTGCCAGCCAATCATTTGTCCAAACCGCAGATCATTAAAAATTAGTGTATCCCCTTTTACTTCTACGGTATAATACCCTTGAGAAAAGCGTTTGAGTCGCTCCAGCTCGTCAGAATTTGTTACACGTTGCAGCAGGGAATCCTGCTTCGGAAAAAATTCAAAGTCGATGCCGGCACGCTTATCAAAAACCGACCGATAGCCTACATAACTACCTGAGTCGGTTTGGGCAACAACATACCATAACCAGTTGTTGAACGGGGTGGGCGTGGTAAAATAGTTATCATGCGTAATATGCTGAGCGGCCAGCGTTGCTTTAACGGCTTGGTCAATCTGAAACTTATTGATCAATCCATAGCCCAAATACAATACACTGATGGCAATACCAATGGCAGCCGTATACACACGTCTTTTATTTTCAATGGAAGTAAGAATCAGAAAAAGTGTAGCAACTCCTAATGAGATGGAGAAAAGTGGATCGGCAACGAACAGGGTATGGAATGAAATGCGTGTGTGACTGAACGGTTCAAGCCAGGCGGTGCCATAAGCATTAAAGGCATCGAGCACAGAGTGTAACAATACCTGAATGCCAAAAAACCGTAACCAATAATAAAAGTTAGTCTGTGTATTCCCCCACCCTCGTTGTGCTGCCCACGCCAATAAAGGTGTAATGAGAGCAACAAATAAAAACGAGTGCGTAAATCCCCGGTGGGCCAGCAAATTGGCTGAGGGCTCTAACCAGACTGAAAAAATGAAATCAATATCAGGCACGGATTGTGCGAGCGCACCGAATACCAATGCTTTCTTGCCGATACGTTTGGTGGCAAGCAATTCGCCCAGGCATGCCCCCAAGGCAACATGTGTTATGGTATCCACAAACTGATCTTATAAGGCGCGTTTACTTTTCTGAAAGTTACCCAATAACATTAACAACAAACCAATAATAAAATAAATCAATTGTAAATAGTGAGATTCCGGCAGCAGGTATACTTGCACCAGAATCCATCCTGCTAGAATTGCACCCTGACAAAATACTAATGTTGGATAGATGGGATTTTTGAGCATGGTAAAAACTGAAGCCATCATGGATAACAACCCAACCGCAAAAAACAGGATTAACCCCGGCAGTTGGAAGTCGTCAAACATGGTATCGCGCAATCCTTCTGCAGGAAGTCCAATGCTTTTACCCGATGGATCCATCACCAGCGCTGCTCCCCCTCCGCTTGCAGAAAAGCCCACTACCAGCAATAAGATTATTGAAACACTCCAGGCAATAGATTGTAAATTTGTATGGGCCCCTTGTTTCATAGCAGTACAATTACGTTAAACTTTCTACTGCATTCTTAAGATGTTTATAGGCTAATGAAATTTCATACCGAAAATCATTATACCGTTCCGGTCGAGTATATACCTTATCATTTGCATGCGTTGCCAATCTTTTAATTTCTCTTCGCACGGCTTGCATTTTTTTCCGATATTCGTCCCGGATATCAAACCCCTTTAACCGGAAGCGCAGTCGCAGGATTTCCATTTTCAGTTTAAATTGTTCTACCTCATGGCTAAAGAAATCCGGCATCTGCATGTTGCTCCAATTTTTTTTGATTGCATCTTCTAGGTTGCTGATGGATTGCATGATCTTCTTCTTCTGTACTTCAAATAAATCTTTCGTATCAGCCTTACCCAACACGAGCTGCAATTCAAGATCCTCCAGTTTGGTTTTTACTTCGGGAGTGATAGCCTTTTGGGAAGCATTAAGAAAATTTTTCAATTCCATAACATACATCCGGAAGGTATGCTTGATTTCTTCGAACTTATCTTTGGCTTCAACTTTACCAAGTGCTAGTTGCACGGTAAGTTCATCAATCTCCTGCTGCGCAAGCAATAACTTGTCACTTACCTGTTGCAGCACATTGTCTATATTTTCCTGAGTTTTCATAGCGCATCTTGTTAGAAGTGACAATAATTACCAACCAGGATTTGCTGGAGTTCGTTTTTGAAAAAGGACTTTCGCTGATTTTCAGTTAGTCTGTCAGTAGTTTTAACACGAATGTTTACATGTTTGAACTGAGGATTAGCCGTGAGCAGATTAAATAATTCATTCTTGGCTTCAGTGGGTCCAAACAAAAGAACAGCCTCGGAGCCAGCAATCTTTTCTCTAATCTTGTTAAAGTATTCCGTCACCAGTTGCCTTTCCTTTTTGTGCATCAGCCCTTCATTTCGGAAGAAACTGTGTTGCTTTTCTTCCCAGGTAAAGTCAGACGTTACCTCGGTAGTGACGATTTCATCGCCCATCATCTCCATTATGTAAGCACTGGAATAATCCATCCAGATACCCACCCCTTTGTTGGTTTTCATATGGCTGAATTTAATTTTAGTGTACTCCTGTTCCGTCAATCACTTGACGATATTACATTACTCGTGAGCGGTAAAAAATGACCACCGTCATATCGATGAGATAAAAAAATAAAGCCCTTTAGAGAAGTTTCTAAAGGGCCTTTATTAGCATACCAAAGGTATGTTAAACCATCACTTTTTCATCATTTAAAGTCAGGATGGCGTCCAGATCTTCTCCGGGTTTTGCGATGATCTTTTCTGAAGCTGCATCCCACTCAATTCTTCGACCCAACTTGTAGGATAAGCCAGCCATGTGTGCAGAAATTGCTTCCTGGAAGCCTTCGGTAATACTGCAACTAGGCGTTCCACCATTGCGGATGCAACTCAGCCATTCACGCATATGAAGGAATGTAGAATCAACACGTTTTCCATCTCTATACGTCCAGAGCAATCCTTTATTCGCAAAGTATTTCGCTGTCGCGGAAGTTACGGCATCGGTAGCGTTGGCCATTGGATTGTATTGATAAATTGGAATGGTGGGATCAATACGTTTTTCCTTAATCAAGTCGGCAAAGCGTGTGCTGCGCGCATCCGCATAAATGCTGATCATGTTGCCTAATTCCATGGTGGCATCATGGCCCATCAGGTGTGTTCCGCGATCAAATTGATTGCCTAAGGTTGCACTGTAAATAAAGGTCATCCCCTTTTCTTTGCCAGCTTCCTGGCTTCCACCTGTAGTGAAATCAGGATACTCCATATTTACCTGAAGTACATCTGGAACGTTGCGACCATCGCGGTGAGTATAAATTCCACCAGAAGCCATTACCGAATTTGGAATTCCCATTTTCAGCAAGCAGTTGATGCGATCGTAATCGTGTGTCAGCAGATCTCCGGATAATCCTGAACCATAAGCCCACCATTTTCTCCAACGGAAGAAGTGTTCTTTGTTGAAAGGTACTTTGGGTGCATTGCCCAGGAACATATCCCAATCAATAGTTTCAGGGGAAGCTTTTTCATGAATATCATATTGCCACGCACCGTTATCATCATTTCGATTGGTATTGGTTGTGACCAGAGAAACGTGCCCCAGGGTTTTCTTATTGATAATATCCATCGCAGTTAAGAAACTCTGGGTTTGGCGGTGCTGGTGCCCTACCTGTAAGACCATCTTTGGATTGGCGCGCACGGCTTCTCTGAGCGTATAGGTTTCAGAGATATTATGGGTCATTGGTTTTTCAATATACACATGCACCCCGGCATTCAGTGCATCAATTGCCATCGGAGCATGCCAGTGATCCGGAGTCGCAATCACTACTGCGTCTACCTGTCCGCTGCTCACCATTTCTTTGTGGGTTGTAAACCGGGTTACTTTAGTTTCAGGTGTTGTGAAAGAATCAACAACCCGCTCGGCATTCACATCAAAAATATCGCATACTGCGGTGATCTTGATATTCAGATTTTCCTGGTCTAAAAACTCCTTTAGCCTAGTATCATTTGGATTTTTTTCAGCAGCTTCCTTCATGTTGGCGAGCCATTCTTTCGTTGCAAATCCTAATGCCCTGCATAATTGTTCACCCCGAATACCAAAACCAATAATACCCAATCGAATAGGATTGCCAGTCATCGGTCCTGTGGGTGGTGGTGCTGCGGCTTTAATATTTAACGTCTCTAGCAGAAACTCTTTCTCCTTTTTTGCGGAGCCTGTTAGTTTAGCACCAGCAAACCATACCGTGCCTAAAATAGGAACCCCTGCAAGGCTCTTGAGCATGTCGCGTCTGGTCCAGGAATTGAAAATGTTATCTTCGTTTTTCATAATGTGTTTCTTTTGAGGTTGAATTCCTTATCCATTCGCAGGTTCTACTTTCTTTCTATTGAAAAA
>JALHRJ010000040.1 GCA_022841475.1 Cyclobacteriaceae bacterium
CGATCAGATAGCTGGAAATTGGTGAACAGTTTCTCTTCGAATGATTTTCGTCCTTGCATGACCAAAGATAAATTTCATTCTTATATTTATAAAGTAGTTGTGCAACATACACAAAATGTATAATCCATTGCGGGGCTCGTTTGTGTATCCGTTTTAGTTAACAAATTTAGTTTAACGGTGCAAAACAGGTAGCATCCACTTGAGTGGTCAACCGAGATTACGTCTTAAGTCTATACAACTCTATCGCATAGCCAACATTCTTCAACTCGTGTTTACCCATCGCCTCAAACGTTACATTCTCCCGGTTTCTAATATTGTGTAGCACGGTTTCAGTTACACAGATCTCACCGGCATCGGCCTGGTCTGTAATGCGTGCGGCCACGTTCACCCCATCACCAAAAACATCGGTATCTGAAAAAACTATTTCCGAAACATGGATACCCATCCGTACGGCAAGTCCTTGTTCTTTTACAGATTGTTGAATCTCCAGCGCACACAACACTGCTTCGCTGGCGGTGTAAAATACCGACAATGTTCCGTCACCAATTTCCTTCAGCCACTTGCCATAATATTTTCGCACCATTCGCTTTTGAATCTTACGATTTATCTCTAATGCCTCCAGGCCTTTGTATTCATCTTCGCCCATCATTTTGGTGAAGCCTTTGATGTCCGTAAACAGAATAGCGGCCAACTGGCGGTCTTTGCGGATGCGCAGGTTGCGGCCCTCAATCTGGCGATTGAAATAAACGGCAAAGATGATGAGCGACATAACACCCGCGTAACCCATGGCAACTCCACCTTTAAGGTGAAGCACTTGAAGGATAAAACCGATGAGAAGTATACTGACAGACAGGAAAAGGATAATTAAAGCAATTCGATAAGACTTTCTCGTTTCAATGGAGAGTCGGTCAATTAAAAAGGAAGTCCCAAATCCCAGCAGAAAGATCAGCACCCCAAGCAACATGAGAAGATTAGCGCCTGCAAAATGGAGAAACTTAAAAACTATGCCGGTGATGAGACAAGCAGTGGATAACACACCGATGATAAAAGTTCGCCTACGCATGTGGGTTCAATGAATTTTCAAAGTACAAACAAAAGCACAAAACCCCAATCGATGCGCAACTTGTCTTGCACAACGATTGTCACTATCGATGTCGGGTGTATCGGAGGCATAATACTGATAATAAATTTATAACTTTGAACTTATATCATTCGTTGTTTTAAACGAATCTGATGAACTTCATAAAACGACTAGCTTTCATTTTTTTCCTTTCAGGAAGTGCCTTCCTCATGCAGGGCTGCTCTGAAAATGATCCGGGACCCAAAGATGTTCTTCTCACGGTAAATATCGAAGCAGGATATTTTACTGGACTTGATGCCTGGCTATTTATTTCTGATGGAGATGGAAAAACTATTGACGTACGCCAGGCAACCGATTCTGCACGGATTAAATTTTCAGGGACTCCCCAGGCAAAAGTAGCACTAACTATTTTTACTCGGGTTGCTACCACCAATGGTGATGGCAGCGTTTGGAACGGGTTTGGATTTCGTACGTACCAGCAAATTGCTGCGGGCTCTACGATAGAGCTCAAACGTGGAACCAGCAATTACACTGATCAACCTGATGAGATTGGGACTGCCTCTTTTACTTTGGTTAATTATGATGACTCAGACAATCCGGAACAGGGGTTGTTCTTTACCGATGGCATTTCCACTCCGTATTCTGTGTTAGACTATAGTTCTTATAGCTATACGGGTACTGATTTTTCATCGCAGCTTCGTTTACGGGAAGACCCGGCCCGGATTCTACTAACAACCTATCACAATGACATTCCTGTGCATCAATGGCTGAATGATGTAATCCCAGGGCAAGAAATCGAACTCAACTTTGATTCTTTTATTCCCAGCAAAATAATAACCGTTAATAAACAAGTAGTCCATGGGGAAGTCAAAACTATGATAGGAGAGAGTTTCGCAACAGGTTATATATTCTGCAATCTATATTCCCGACAAATTTCAAAATCGTCCAATCTTTCTGAACTTCCAAAACTCGGCTACCTGGATGGTTTTGATAAGTATTTTGTACATGCTGTTTTAAATCCTTTTCATGATCGAGACAATATTTACTATTCTAAAGCAGGAACGGTTCCGCAAGCCATCCATCTTCCGGATTTTACGTATTCGATTAGTAACGACAATCTTTATGGTCTTTCGTTGAATTTCAGCAACGATTATTCTTACAAGGGTGCTTACTTTATAAAGTCGGTTCCGGAAAGTCAGGTGAACTGGCAACTGGTATCGGAAGGAGAAAACTTCAAAGCCCCAGCCGTACCTACCGAGATAAAGAAGATGTACCCGACTCTCAATGTGGATGACTTAAAACTACAATTTGCAGATTATACACATGCGCTGGATGGGTATCCCTATGTGGACTATCTCCGTGATATATTCGCATCTCTACGAAGGAATGAATATGAAGAACTTCGATATGTAGTGATGCCTTAGTAAATCTTCACTCGCACAGTTGGAGTTTCTCCTACTTTATCTTCACATCGTAATTACTGTGTCTGCGCATCCGCGTAACTTTTCCGGTTGCATCGGTTTCGAAAACAATTTCTTCCCCGAGGGTTTTATCACTGCGAACCCGTTTGAAGGTATTTCCTTCTATATGTCTGAGTAGCGTCATGGCCTCGTCAGGATTGGTGGATGGAACCGCAAGAATTGCCAGATCACCATACCAGGGGGTAACTATTTCTTCAGAGCCCCAGGGTTGTGCAGAATAGGCGCCAGCAAATTTGTTTAAATCAACTCCGGCTTTAAGTGATTGTTTCTCTTTGGGAATTTTTGATAATACCTCCCTGATTTCTTTGGCGAAAAACTCAGGACTTTCACCACCTGCGTTGATCATCACACTATACGCCATCTTTTCTTTTGGATCCAGTTGTAGAGTTGAACGATAACCCGGGCACGAGCCACCATGACCCACCATGGTTGTACTGCCTTGCTTGGATACAGAGAACCCTAGACCCCACGAGGTTGTCCAATCCGGATCGATCCATTGCACTCGGTGCATCTCTTTCAGGGTAGAGGAGTTTATAAGTTCAGTTCCACCCTTTTCTAAAAGTCGAAAATTCCAGGAGGCAAATTTTCCAAGGTCTTCAACATTGGATGAAAATCCTGCAGCAGCAGTAATGCCGCGTGCATCAAATAACGTAACGGGCTCGCGGGTGCCATCGCGCTTTAATGCGCTATATCCAATAGCCATTTTCTTTCCATATTCGTCAGCGGGTAAGTAGGGATGTGTGCCTGTAAGCTTAAGGGGCTTGAGAATTTTTTCTTCTACATAGTCGTTATACTTTTTGCCCGAAACTTTTTCAACAATCTCCCCGAGCAGCGTAAGCCCGAGGTTGCTGTATTGAAAATAAGTGGACGCGGGATACAACGTTTGCTGATCTTTTAATTTGCTGTTCACCTGATCTTGTGTTGGAAACGGAAAATCAGGTCCGGTCCAATACGGATATTCCGATTCTCTGGGTAACCCTGAGGAATGAGTGAGTAACGACCGGATGGTGATGGGTCCGCTATCTTTAAATTGTTGTTTCAATTTAAAATCAGTAAGAATAGATTCAATGGGATCGTCAAGCCGAAGTTTACCTTCATCATAAAGCTGCATGATAGCAACGGCCGTAAACAATTTTGAAATAGAACAGATGGAATAGGTAGTGGCAGGTGTGGCAGGCACTTTATTAGCCACGTTACTTACTCCATACGCTTTGCTCCATAGTATTTCCTGATCTTTCGTTACTGATGCTGATATGCCTGGTAAATGTTTGTAGTCGCGCTCGGCTTCCATCCAGCGATCAATCAGGCGGAGGGCATCGGTATAATCAGTGCCTGCCTTTTGAGCGAACACAGTAGAAGCAAGGCAAATGAACAGGAGCGTTGCGAATTTTTTCATAATGCGTTGGATTTTGGAAATATTGAATACTATAAAAATGGGAAAATATTTCCTCAAAAAGATAAAATTAAGATCGAATCCTTCGTTTTAAATCCAAAAAGCAAAAGAGCCTTCTCTGCTGTAATGACACTTCCTGATTTTTCAATTTAATTTTCATAGGGTTTAACCCTACCTTTGAGATACAATCACAATAGCAATGTCAAAGAAAGTCCTGATAACACGAATCATCCCCGCTATCGCCAATGAGTTGCTCACGCAGGCTGGCTTTGAAGTAAGTGTATGGGAAGGTACGGGTGCTATGACGCGAGCCGAATTAATTGAGCGTGCCAGGCAGGCAGATGCTTTGATCTCACTGGGTGCAAATAAAATTGATACGCATTTTTTTAGTGCGTGCGGCCATCTCGATATAATCGCCCAGTTTGCCGTGGGGTATGATAATATTGATGTAGATGAGGCAACGAAACGGGGCATTCCTATTGGTAATACACCCGATGTGTTAAGTGATGCCACCGCGGATGTTGCCTTTGGCCTAATGATTGTTGTATCGCGAAAGATGTTTTACCTGCATAACACGATAGCAAAAGGGGAGTGGAAACAATTTGAGCCATTGAAGAATTTGGGGATAGAACTTTATGGAAAGACACTTGGGATTTTTGGCATGGGCCGCATTGGCAGTGTGATGGCCCAACGCTGCAAGGGTGCTTACAATATGAAGATCATTTATAACAACCGAAATCGAAATGAAGCGGCTGAAAAGCGTTTGGGTGCACAATGGGTTTCGTTTGATGAATTGTTGCAACAAAGCGATGTGCTTTCTGTCCACAGTGTGTTAAGTGCTGAGACCCGCGGACTTTTTGATAAGAATGCTTATGCCAAAATGAAACGAAGCGCGATTTTTATAAATACATCACGAGGCGGTGTTCACAACGAGCAAGATCTTATCGAAGCGTTGCAAACTCAAACTATTTGGGGTGCCGGACTTGATGTTACCAATCCGGAACCTATGCAATCAACCAACCCACTTTTGTCTATGCCAAATGTTGCCGTGCTGCCACATATTGGGTCGGCCACGGTGGAGGCAAGAAATGGTATGGCCCGATTGGCTGCAGAAAATATCATAGAATTCTATAAGTCGGGTAATGTGCCCTATTGCGTGAATCCGGAAGTTCTGAAACGATCGAAGCATGAATAAGTGATTAATACTGAACTAATCTCCCGGTGGCAGGAGTTATACAATCAATGAATAGCATAGAAAAAACAATTGCGTGGAGTCGGGAACAAACCCTGGGTGAAGAAATTGCCAATAGCATTAGTCATGGTATAGGTTTTATGGGGTCGGTAGCCATTACACCCATATTGATCATGAAGGCAATTCCCCATGGAGCAGCGGCTGTTACAGGGGCCAGTATCTTTGGTGCTGCCATGATTCTGTTATATCTCTCCTCGACATTGTATCATGCATTTCCGCAAAGCAAAACCAAACGACTCTTTCGGATTTTCGATCACAGTGCCATTTTTCTCCTGATAGCAGGTACCTATACACCCTTTACGCTTACCGTTCTTACGGGAGGTTGGGGTTGGTCGTTGTTAGGAATCATCTGGACCCTGGCCGTTGCAGGAGTGGTTCTCAAGTCAGTGCGCAACGTTGGTACCAGTAGAATCTCTGTTGCTTTGTATCTGGGTATGGGCTGGATGGCGGTAGCGGCCATCAAACCAATGTACAGTTCGTTGCCATTCTGGGGTTTGTTTTGGTTGCTGGCCGGTGGCCTTATGTATTCTGCCGGTGTTGTTTTCTTTGTTTATGATCACCGCATCCGCTATAGTCATTTCATCTGGCATCTCTTTGTTTTGGGAGGAACCGCCTGCCATGTCGTAGCCATTCTGGGCTATGCTTTTTGAGTTTTCCCTAGGGAAAAGCTTCAAGTCTTAATTGAAGTAGATGCTATCAGTACCATTGTAACAGCTTGGTTAGCCTACCCGTTTTATCAATTCTCATAGGGAAAACATACCTAACCGCTATGACGAACGAGTAGGTGAAATACAAATTTCCCTATAGAAAACACCGTACTTTGCAAGGAGATTGATAATTGTTTTGTAGTTTTGTCTTGCTTTGGAATTATTAAATAAAACATTCAAAGTACTTCTAAGAGTAACTTAGATTTTTTTAAACTTAATTATTTACCAACCACTTAATTCAAATTACGCTATGGCAAAAAAAGCAGCGAAGAAAAAAGCAGCCCCTAAGAAGGCAAAGAAAGCAGCCCCTAAGAAGGCAAAAAAAGTAGCTAAGAAAGCAGCTAAGAGAAAACCCAATGCAGCCTTCATGGCAGCACTAACGCCTAGCGCAACGCTAGCAGCAGTAGTGGGGAGCAAACCAATTCCAAGAACCCAAATCATCAAGAAGATCTGGGAGTATATCAAGAAGAACAAACTTCAGGACAACAAGAACAGAAGAATGATCAATGCTGATGAGAAATTATTGGTATTGTTTGCTGGTAAAAAGCAAATCTCTATGTTCGAGTTAGCCAAGGTGGTTAACAAGCACGTGAAGTAATTCGGAAAAAATTCCAAAAACAAAAGGCGCGAGTCTGGGGACAACCTAAGGCTGGCGCCTTTGTCATTATCAGTGGTTGATATTAAACTTTTATCCCTGCATTACGGTTTATATCATCAGCAATAAATTTTAAACGATGAGCAACACTCCCATTAAATCCATCAAGCCGCTTGGCTTTCCCTGGCAAACTCAGGATCCTTTTCTTTTTTGTGTGCATCATGAAGATCATTATCCGAAGGGTAATGAAGTGATGGGACCTGCGGTATCGCTGGCAGGTCGCAACATCGGACAAGACTTCGCGCCCCATCAATCGTGGCGCATGTATCATGGTGAACAGGTTCCTGGATTTCCTGCACACCCACATCGGGGATTTGAAACAGTAACCATTGTAACAAAAGGGTTAGTAGATCATTCGGATTCACTCGGGGCCGCAGGTCGTTTTGGTTTTGGTGATGTGCAATGGATGACGGCCGGCAAAGGTGTGCAGCATTGCGAGATGTTTCCATTACTAAACAAGGACACAGAAAATCCGTTGGAACTTTTTCAGATCTGGCTTAATCTTCCGAAAGCAAATAAACTAACCTCACCACACTTTGCCATGTTGTGGGCCGATGCCATCCCCACGTTTCTCAATGAAGATGCAAAGGGTAAAGCGACACAGGTTAGAGTAATTGCAGGAAAATTAGAGACCACTCATCCCCCTGCACCAGCTCCTAATTCATGGGCAGCCGATGAAAAAAATGAAGTGGCTATCTGGACGATTAGAATGGACGCGGGTGCTGTATGGTCATTGCCCAAAGCTTCCCCCCATGTCAACCGTTCACTTTATTTCTATGATGGAGCTTCTATTAAAATTGAAGATAAAAATTTTTCGACTCATCAGGCTATTGAACTTCAGGCTGATCAGGAAGTAAGTTTAGAAAATGGAAACTCGGAAAGTTATTTGCTCCTGTTACAAGGTAAGCCAATCAATGAACCTGTTGTACAACAAGGTCCATTTGTAATGAACACGCAAGCTGAGATTCAACAAGCTATGAATGAATATCGCCAAACGGAATTTGGTGGCTGGCCATGGCCTAGCTATGAACATGTACATCCGCGAGAGAAAACACGGTTCGCAAAATATCCGGACGGCAAAGAGGAAATAAAAAATCAGGTAAGTAAATAAGCAGAAGGCTTGGTTTTTAAAGACGTGATCGGAACCAGAGTCCAATGTTTTTACCACTCACATAATTTAACCAGCATCTAGTAATTATCTACTGATATTGGTTGCCAAACTAGTACTAGTTTCACGGCACTTAAAATTTTAACGAATTTCTATGAAAAGAATATTTACAGCAACCTTGGCACTGGTAATTTTACTAGGCCTGTCAGGATCTGTTGCAGCACAGAAGAAGAAAGATAAAAAAGCAGCAACATCGACTACCACCGCGCCAAAGGCGGATACCACCAAACGTAAAACCAGTGGGCCACAAGCCTACAGCCAGGTGATCACTTCAAAGGCTAAAACTCAAAATGGATTGTTTACTGTTCACAAAGTGAACGAGGATTACTTTTTTGAGATACCGGATACAATTGTTGGTCGTGAGTTCATGTCTATTACCCGAAAATCAAAAACACCGTCTGGTGCAGGATACGGAGGTGAGCAGGAAAACCGCCAGGTATTGAGGTGGGAAAAGGGACCTAACCATAAATTATTTTTGCGCGCTCCATTATACATCAGTGCAAGTGGTGATTCTACCAAACCCATCAGTGAGTCGGTTCGTAACTCCAACGTAGAACCTATTGTTGCTTCCTTCGATATTAAAGCAATTAGTGATAACAAAAAGAATTATGTAATAAATGTTACTGATTTCTTTAAAGGTGACAATCAGATGGTTTCCTTGAGTCCACAAAACAAGAGACGTTTTAGTTTAGGTGCTCTGCAAAATGATCGCTCCTATATTCAAAGTGTAAAATCATTTCCTATCAATACAGAAGTGCGCATGGTGAAAACTTTTGTTTCAACCCTGCCACCACCCTCATCACCAAATGCTCCGTCTCCTATAACACCCTTACCCGCAGGATCAAATACAGGGTTTGTCACTCTTGAACTTAACGTTTCTATGATTCTGCTGCCAGCCGTGCCAGCACGTAAACGTTTATTCGATAATCGGGTTGGTTACTTTGCCAACGGGTATACCGTGTACGGTGAAGAGTCGCAACGGGCCGAACCGGAAGTCTTTGCAGTGCGCTGGAGACTTGAGCCAAAACCAGAAGATGTTGAAAAAATGAAGCGCGGAGAATTGGTGGAGCCTATCAAACCAATTGTTTATTATATCGATCCGGCTACA
Organism: Cyclobacteriaceae bacterium; assembly: GCA_022841475.1. Taxonomy (GTDB): domain Bacteria; phylum Bacteroidota; class Bacteroidia; order Cytophagales; family Cyclobacteriaceae; genus ELB16-189. The sequence goes on from JALHRJ010000040.1 coordinate 8,846, forward strand.
CCCGTGAAGTGGCGTAAGTATTTAATACAGGGAGTTGAGGATTGGCAAAAGGCTTTTGAACAAGCTGGTTGGAAGAATGCAATCCTTGCCAAAGAAGTCCCCCCGGGGGACACCACCATCAGTACAGAAGATGCACGTTATTCCTTCATCCGCTACTTTGCTTCGGACATTCAGAATGCCTACGGACCCAATGTGCACGATCCCCGCACGGGTGAAATTCTGGAAAGTCATATCGGCTGGTATCACAATGTGATGAACTTACTAAATAGCTGGTACACCATTCAAACCGCAGCGGTTGATACCCGCGCCAGAAAGAAGAAGTTTGATGATGATTTGATGGGCGAGCTGGTTCGCTTCGTGTCATCGCATGAAGTTGGTCATACCTTAGGCTTGCGACATAATTTTGGTTCAAGCTTTGCCACTCCGGTAGAAAAACTTCGTGATAAAGAATTCTTGCAGAAGTACAGACACACAGCGTCTATTATGGACTATGCGCGCTTCAACTATGTTGCTCCACCTGAAGATGGAATTCCTGCTGAATTATTATTTCCTGGTATTGGCGTCTATGACCGTTGGGCGATTGAGTGGGGATACAAACCAGTTTTTGATACAAAGGATCCGGTTGAAGATAAGAAGGTTTTAAACAAGTGGGTGTTGTCGCACGCCAACGATCCTATGTACTGGTTTGGTTCTGAAATCAACTCCTATGATCCACGTTCGCAGAGTGAAGACTTAGGTAACAACTCCATGAAGGCGAGTGAGTATGGAATCAAAAATCTGAAACGCATTTTGCCTGAGTTACCCGTTTGGTATAAAGAAGAGGCGGAGAAATATACTTCGTTGAATGAAATGTACAACCAGGTGGTGGGTCAATACCGCAGATACATGGGGCACGTTACCAAAAATATTGGCGGTATTTACGAAACCCCTAAGACGTACGATCAGGAAGGGGCGGTTTATGAAGTAACTCCGAAAGCAATTCAACAGGAGGCTGTTGCATTTTTGAATAAGCAACTTTTTGAAACGCCATCGTGGATGTTGAATCAGGAAGTAATGAATAGAATTCGCCCGGGTTCAGGGGTGGAGCAATTGCGCTCTGTGCAAGAAGCAACACTTAATAGTATTTATGATTATGCCCGCATGCAACGATTGATTGAATCCAGCGTCCTGAGCAACACCGCCTACACATTGGATGAGTTATATACGGATCTGCGTTCCGGAATCTGGTCAGAACTACGTACCCGGAAATCCATTGATGTATTCCGGAGAAATTTGCAGAAGGTTCATGCTGAAAAGATGATTTCTTTATTGAACCCTGCCAATACACCACAGTCCGGTGGCCAGGGTTTCAGTAGTCCGTTTTTCCCTGCATCCCCGGCATCGCCCGTGGCGGATCCCAAGAAAAGCGATGTGATCTCCATTACGCGTGCACATCTGGTTGCCTTACGCAGTGAGATTAACGCAGCCTTGCCCGGCACCACGGATAAGATGAGTCGCTATCATTTGCAGGATGTTCAGAATCGCCTCAATCAGGCGCTTGATCCTAAGTAATCTGAAATCACAATTTAAAAGCAAGCTGTCTCAAAAGTCTATTAAAAGTGTAGTGTCATTCCGGCCCTGCCTTTGCCGAAGCGGCTACGCGCAGGCAGGCTTGAGCCGGAATCTCATTCTTCATCTCAAATCTGGGATCGCGGGTCAAAGCCCGCGATGACTGGAAGACTTTTGAGAAAGCCTCTTTTTTATGCTCTTCATGAAATGCCAGAACCTAATCGGGAGAATTATGAAATAAGAGTAAGTCAACAAAAGTGCCCACCGCATACGGAGCCTGTTGAAAGAATAGAACGGGTTCGATAAGTTCTAACTCCATTAATAGGAATTGGCCATGTACCATCACACCATCAACCCGGGCATAAAGAAGAGGCTCTTGAATATGCGTGAGAATTGATGCCGCTTGTTTTATTAATTCATCAGAAGGCTCAATGGGGCTATAACTTCCTCCAAAGTCATCCTGAACCCGAAAGTCTCCGGCTTTCGGTTTTTTAAGTACGGCATGACTGAATTTTTTATGAAAAAATATCAATGAGTATTCTCCTTCTTCAATTTCAGGTACAAATTGTTGAATAAGCAAATCAGATTGGTCAAGCAACTGATTCATGATAGGTTGATGTTGGGCGACATCTTTTAGTGATACCACAAATGTGTTATGAGCAGTAGCAGAAATGGCAGGTTTCACAACCGCTTTATTCCATCCTTGTTGTTGAAGTAATTCTTTCAAATTAACGGTGGCGCCTTTTATTAGCCATTGCGTAGGCGATAAGCGAACACCCTGACGATCGAGTTCTGCTAAATATTTTTTATGAAGATTCCATCGCACCGTGCTAACCGGATTTAACAGGTTTACCTGGTTGGTTTGCAAGTTATCCAGCCATGATAAAAATTTTTGAGGATGAAGATGATAGTTCCAGCAGGAGCGAAGCACAACTAGATCAAAGGAATTCCAATCTGTAAAATTACCATCCCATGGAATTGCCTGTACCTGAACTCCACGCAGTTTAAGTGCAAGAACAACTTCAAGATCATCAGGGGCAAATTCTGGTTTGGTTGAGCAAGTAACAAAGGCGATTCTGTGCACAGCCATGCGGAAAGTTATTTTCAACTACGATTAGAATAAGCGGGGCAAGAGTAGCCAGCTCTTTTTCTTGTATTCACCAAATTCCGCAAAGCGCGACAATGATTTATCTTTCTTGATCATATTGGGAATAAAAGCACCTATGAAAAAGACTACGATGCCAATATAGCCAACCCAGCTTTCTGTTAACATAGCAAATCCAACATAAATCATCAATTCCCCTAAATAATTGGTGTTCCTACAGCGGGCAAAGAAAGATTCCGTAACAAGTCCGGTTTTATATTTTAGTGTAAAATATTTTTGAGCATCACTGCCAAAGTGCAGCATCACACCAAGCATGTTTAGAGCAACGGCTGCAGCAAAGATTGATACCCCAGGCTCTATCCGCTGACTGATCAAGAACCATGGCGCTACCCAGTAAAGTCCTAAAGCGAAGAAAACAAAGATAGCGTAGGGAAAAGAAACCACTTGTTCCCATTGTTTATCGGGGAAGAGTTGATCTTTTAGTAGCCATAAAAATCCATAACTACCATGAAGAGCCATATAAATCCAGGGGCCAAGAGAAAAGTTATTGTAATAGAGCATTAACCCGAAAACGAAAAAAGCTGTGCTTCCTTTATGCAGGTTAATCGGGTATTTAAGTTTCATGATCAGAAAATTTTCTCAACGAAGCTTTTTGAATTTTTTGCCGTAGCGCTTAATGAGTTTAAGTGTTGATTTGTCGTGATCATAAACTGAGTACCAGCCTTGGGGTTCATGTGGCGGATCACCTGTAAAGTCATCGCCCTTTTTCCACCAGGTCTCAGGCTCTCTCGGTCGGCCTTCACCACCCCAGGCCCAGAAGTTGACACCACTGGCTTCGCCTTTTACAGCCAGTTGATAAACTTGTTCAAAAACTTCCTGATAATATTCATCGCGATGAAGGGTGGTTGCCTTAGGATCGAAGCTTCCATTATCTTTCATGATGCCAAACTCTTCGAGTACAAATGGTTTGCCCAGTTCTTTAGATTCCGCTGCGTGGAGCAGTAGGTACTCAATCATCTTTTTTCTTGCATCCGGATAAGTTTGATCATGTTTTTGCGGATCATACCAGCTCCAGTTTTGTATCCATATATGTGCCGTTGTATAATCTATCGCAGCACTTTCATGCATGCGCATGAAGTCGGTGCCGGATGTAGAAGGCGAAGAGGTATAGCCTTCAGCACCTGTAGTAATCAAATGATTTTTGTCAAGCTCTTTTATCAAGGAAGCTGTGGCATGGATCCACGGATAAAAAACTGCCGTCTGATCAACACCCCGGGGCTCATTGGCAAGTTCCCAAGCCATAATGGTAGGGTCTTCACGATATAATAATCCATTGACGGTATTCTTACGTGTAACTACTTTTTCAATTACCTGATTGAAGTGCGTTACTGCTGCCGGGATCGTATAAAATTGGGCTACATATTTCTGAAAATTATCCCAGTTTCCATTCCAATGTGGTGGTGGGTAAGGAATAGAATCACCCGTGTGCCACTTTACATATTGCCCCATCCCGCCTGACCATTGCCAGAAGTTGTTCAGTACAACCACGGCTGTCAAGTCGCGTTTCCTTAGTTCATCGAGTAACACATCCATGCCCGACAACACTTCTTCTTTTAGGACTCCTGCCTCATCCTGAACGGCAGGCAAAATCCGATACGGACTATTATCAGGCCCTTCGGTAAGTGCCATTATTCTCAAATTACTGATGCCATTTTTTTTCATTTGATCTAATTCTCTCCGGAGGCGTTGTGGACTTGATCCGGGTTGGGTTCCCGCCAGATTCATTCCCTGCCAATAGTTGGTTCCCATGAAGAAATAAGGTTTACCGTGGCGGTAAAACTTGCTATCCTTCACAACTATAAAAGGGGAATCAGATTGAGCGAAAGACAGGATAATAGTAGATGCAAAAAACCATAAGATCAGAAGAGCTTTCATCGGTAGGAAAGGTTTGCTGAAATTACTAAAGAAGTTTCAGTTTCAAAAAACGAAAACTTGTTACTCACCTACATCTACCCAATAATTTGAAGCATCTTGAGTGTCAACATATAAAACGATTTCCTGGCCTACTGTAAACTGAGCAGGACCCCACACATTGTGACTCTTAAATGTTTTCTTTTGCCCTGAGATTTCGGCAACACATTCTACCAGCTGCGGATGCCGGTTGTTGATTCTGATCGAAGTATTGTAATAGACATTAGAAATAGCAGCCCGTACTTTTCGTCCGGATCGCAAGAGATACTCGCGCCTTGCTTTTTGCCGGGCTTGAGAATACAGAAGGCCGCCACCAATTAATGAAAACAGCAGCCCGATAAAGGTGAAGACCATCGGGCCAATCCATTGCTCAGAAAATTCAGTGAATTCCTGATCAACCAGAGCAAAATAAAACCAACCTAATCCGATGAATGCAAATAAAACCCCGATTGATAGAAAAATGATAGAGAACAGTTTCATAACTCTTTTGAAAAGGGATATGAAGATACTAAACTCCAACCATACTTTCTTAACAAGAAAGTACCTTTAAAAGCGATTATACTGGACTTTTTGAAGTTGTCTATTCTTTGAATCTCAATTTGAAATAGAGCAATGAAGAAGCGAGCAATAGTGTGAACAGGTTTGCTACAATTACCGGCACATCACGAATAATAATCCCGTAAATCAACCAAAGCAAAACGCCAAAACAGAAAAAGGAAAACATACCCAGCGAAAGATCTTTGGCGGAGCCGCTCTTCCAGGTTTTGATTACCTGTGGCAAAAATGCGATGGTGGTACAAGAACCAGCTGCTAACCCAAGAATTTGAATTTCATTCATAATAAAAAATTGTTACGCAAAGATAACGTACGTTGCTGCAGAAAGATTTGCAGGTGTAAGGTTATTAGTATCCTGAGCTACCTAAACCGTTTGCATAAAATTTTTCAGCGTCCTGAGACCCTTATTTCGAGCCACCCTGCATGAATTTGTTACCTTTGGTTTTCTTTAATTAAGAAATTAATTCATGGACGTTAAAGATAGTAATGGCAACGTTTTGAGTGATGGGGACACGGTAACACTCATAAAAGACTTGAAAGTAAGAGGATCATCTACCACATTAAAGCGTGGAACCGTGGTGAAGAAAATCCGCCTCACCGACAACGAAGATGAAGTGGATTGCCGCATCAACGGAAGCAGTATTGTGCTTCGAACAGAGTTTTTGAAAAAAGGCTGATTTTATTTCTTCTTTTTATTACGAATGGTTCGATACAAAAAGTCTATTGTATTAATCAGAACCCATAGTATGAAAATAATCAACAGTGCCCAAAGCAAATTGAATTCAGCCTGTAATTGCCTACTGCGCCAATTGTACCAAACTGGGATTACTATTGAGCTCAACCAAATTGAAGTTTAATAATCATCACCTCGTACAAAATCATTTTTTCTATACATCCACTTGCCCTGCGTGAAGTCCGGGAACTCAACACTCTCACCGCCCAGTTGAATTGAACTTTCCGAAAGCGGAGTAATGGCACTCCAGGTAACGGCATCATAAACATCCTGGGGTGTGTTTGTTTTGCGTTTCACAGATTCAATAAAGGCGTTCAGTACAAACCAATCCATGCCACCATGACCGGCACCGCTTGCATCGTTGCCATATTTTTTCCAAAGGGGATGATCATATTTATCCAGCCACTCTTTGGCATCTTCCCACTGATGGGATTTTTTGCTTTGCCCTTCTATATAAATCGATTTGTTGATATCCATCCAGATGCCCTTCGTGCCTTGCACTCTAAACCCAATCGAGTAGGGCCGTGGAAGGTTCGTATCATGTTGGAGTAAAATAGTTTCCTCGTTGGCAGTACTGATCATCGTGGTAACGACATCACCTAATTTGAAATTGATTTTTGCATTGGGATGATCTTTACCACCCATTTTTACAACATGATCATGTAAGCCCCGGGCTTTGGTGGAATAGGAAACAAGTTGTGTAAAACGGTTTCCCCGATTGATGTCAATCATCATGGCCACGGGGCCGATACCATGGGTAGGGTAAAGATCGCCATTGCGATACACCGAATGTTGTGTTCGCCACTGTGCTTCTGAAAATCCTTTTTCTCCAAACTCAGCCCCATTGCCGTAGGCATTTTTTCCATCGTTGAATTTTACTTCGCGCAGATCATGTTGATAACCTCCTTGCAGATGCACGATCTCACCAAACACATTTTGTCGCACCATATTTAATACGGCCATTACATCGCGTCTGTAACAAACATTCTCCAGCATCATCAGGGGCATGCCGGTTCGTTCGCTGGTGTGTACCAATTGCCAGCATTCTTCCACGGTCATGCCAGTGATTACTTCGCAGCCCACATATTTTTTTGCATTCATCGCATCGATACACATCACTGTATGCCATTCCCACGGGGTGGAGATGATCACCGCATCGATGTCTTTGTTCTCCAACAATTTTTTATACCCGTATGGCCCATCCATAATAACCTGCGGCTTAGGCTTACCTGAATCTGAAATCATTTTCAGACTCGTGTCTACCATGCGTTGCTGCACATCGCAGATCGCGATCACATCCGTGTCTGTCCGCTTTAACGCCAGTTCAAGATGACTCTGACCGCGAAGGCCTACACCAATAAATCCAAGTCTTACTTTGGTTTCTTTCTCTTTTGAGAAAACTATTCCGGAAGGAAGAATAGAAAGACCGAGCCCGGCAACGGCTGTGGATTTGATGAAGTTTCTGCGGTTATTCATAATTTTTGAATTATAATTCTTTCATTAAACAAGTATAAAGATCAATCATTGTTTTAATATCATCCTTATGCACTTTTTCGTGCGGTGTGTGGGCGTGTTGTTCGGGTGCCCCCACAAAACACCAGTCGAACGGAACGGGACTGCGTTGCAATTCGCCACCATCACTCGAGCCGCTGCCTTCTACTTCCAATTGATGGGCTATGCCATGTTTATTGGCGAGGTGAATAATTTTTTCAACAAATATTTTGCGCGGTACATTGCGGTCGCGCAATGAAATTGCTACGCCTTTGCCGTGATCAACGCCATCCGAAACCCAGGTGATGTCTGAAATTAAAGCTTGCCGAACTTTCCAAGTTTTATACATATAGTCAGCTAAATACCCAACCGCCCCACCACCGTGTTCTTCCCAGCAACTGAAAACAATCAATCCATCTTTAAGAGTTTCGGCCACTTTCAATGCATTGTAAATGCCCAGGCGATTGTCGAGATAAGCTGATTCGATATAGTCTTTGCTTTCCACGAAGTTTACTTTGTAAGTAAGTGTGGTGCCGCGGTCGATAGCGCGGCCAAATTTGTAAAAGGCATGACTGTCTTTGTCAAACTCCAACGTGCACTCAATCGGTCCTTTACTATCACGGCCCACTAACCGGGTTTCTGTTTCTGCATCCGGACTACCAATGGCAAGCAATTGATTAAAATACCGGACGGTAAAACCCACTGAATCCATGTGCGCAAAAATGGCTGTACGTGGTTTGCCAAATTTAAGAATCAGGCAATCCTGAAATTGCTCACCTTGAATGATTTGAGGTTTGTGTTTCCAGTTTTTCTGTTGCTGCTTGATGTAGTTGATAATAAATTCCTTTACAGGTGATTCCGCACCCGAGGGCGCATGAATTTCGCAAAGTTGCTTGAGGAGTTTCGTATCCAGGGTTTGTGGTTGGGCCTTAGCAGCTTTTTTATTTTTCTTAATTGCCATATTCTGCAACTTTATCGTAAATTTTCGTGTGTTGTATTATTTGCAAGTAGAAAAATAAATTCATGAATCTGATCAATCTGGGGGATCAAAATTCGATTGCCAACCAATTTTTGGCCGAGGTGCGTGATATAAGTATCCAGCCCGACCGGATGCGGTTTCGAAAAAACCTGGAACGATTGGGTGAAATTATGGCCTATGAGATTTCTAAAACATTAACGTATCAATCCCATTCTATTGAAACACCGCTTACCCGCACCACAGCTAAGAGGTTAAATAATCTACCGGTATTGATTACTGTATTGCGTGCCGGTCTTCCTTACTTTCAGGGTTTCCAGAATTACTTTGATCAGGCCGATGCAGGTTTTATCGGAGCTTATCGCAAAGAAGGTGGTGAAGAAATCAAGATTCAGCTGGAGTATATGGCCACTCCGGATCTGAAGAATAAAGAAGTAATCCTGATTGATCCCATGTTAGCCACGGGTAAGTCATTTATCCGATCAGTCAAGGAATTGCTGAGCAACGGAACGCCACATCATTTGCATATTGCTTCCCTGATTGCCTCCCCGGAAGGAGTTCAATACCTCCGTCAAAATCTTGCGATTCCTTTTACTATCTGGACGTTTTCGTTAGATGAAAAATTAGACACCCGCTTTTATATTGTGCCGGGTCTGGGTGATGCCGGAGATTTGAGTTTTGGAGAGAAACTTTAAAGGTGATGACATAAGGTTCAAAATTTAAATTACCAGACTGCTACTATGAATTTGAAATTTTGGAATTGATATGTGGGAAGAGATTTTGAAGGCGTTTTCGGTTTATCTGTCCAGCATGATCAAGTTTATATTTGGACCGATCGGAGGGAAGGCGGCCGGATTACATTTAATAACGACTGTAGTGGTGACGGCTGCTGGTATGATGACCGTGGTAGTTGCTTTTACATACTTTGGTGAATTTATTCGAAATAGAATTCTGGATCGGGTTTTTAAGAAGAAAAAACCTGCGGTAGACATGGCGCCACCGAAGGCAGGTTTTTTTAAAAAATATGGATTGGCGGGTATTGCCTTTTTTACACCGATCATACTTACCCCTATTGGAGGCACGCTACTAGCGGTGGGGTTAAGTACCAACCGGGAGAAGATAATTTTCTATATGCTGATCAGCGCCTGTGTTTGGTCAATTATTTTGACGTGCGCAGTTTATTTTGGCTACGATGCGGTGATGAATTTTATTAATAAGGTGCAGCCGGTGTGATTAATATTTGAACATTTAAGTTTAATTAATTCTTAAAGAGACTACATCCTTAGGTTTCATGTCTGGTGTGCTATATGGGTAGGCATTTACCCGGCCGCTGATATTTTTGGATGTTGGAAGGAACGGAAAATTATCTAGTGTGTACCGCATGCGTTCTACTTGTTGGGCACTAAATGTATCACGTCCTTCTCCGCCACTTATCCATGTAATTATTTCTAATAAATTCCTGACCTCCGCAAGACTTGACAGACTTCGAATTAGACAAAATTATCCCAACAGTATTTAATTTGAAGTGCCAGGTATCAGCGCATAGATCACCTTGTGTGCTACAGGTTTCATCGAAAACATGCAATAAGTTTAGAATGTGACCTAATTCATGTGCTAAAACATCCGATTCTCTATCGTGAAATGCTGTTGCATTCAGGTATACACCATATGGATAGTTTGGAAACGGAGACGAAGAAGGTGATAATTCAGGCAAAAATGCCCAACTTAAGCCATCATCAGTCTTTCCCACCCAAATGTTAATATACTTCTTTGGAAACCAGAAATTGCCATCATAAGCTATGTCTATCCATTTAGTATCATCGAGGCTTCCTATAGTTGGTGTATTAATTGTAACTATATCAAGTCCCTTAACTTCAAGTAGATCACCCTCAGGGTTTTTTTCAGCGAGAGAAAACTGAATGTATGCATTTGAACCATTGGGGTCTTTTGACCCTCTTAGATTTCCAAATGACATGTTTATTCGACTGAGATTTTGCTCTAACTCAATTTTGAGTTCTTCTTTCTTGTTAGCAGTTACCTCATCATTGGTTATATAGTGGAAGATTACGGGTAGAGTAACCTGTGCATGTTTTATTTCCAAAATGGCTTTAACTTCAATTAATCCATTGAGTGTGGCTTCGTCAGATAGTCCTTTTATGCGGAATGAATACGTTCCTTCGCGGCTAGGTTTAAATTCATACGGATAGTCCAATACCTGGCCATCACTTGCTTCAATTTTTATAAAACCGTTGGTCTGAGAACCTGGAAGAAAGATCTCTTTCTTATTCGCATCATAGGCGGTAATTTTTAATGTAAGTACATTAACATTGTTAATAACAATGGTTGCAGAACTTGAATTATGCGACAGAGATAAATATCGGATATTTTCAGGTATACCCTTAACTATCGAATCATCATCTTCGCAACCTGTGCTGAAGATCATCAGAAACAAAATCCATGGTGCAGGAGCAAAACGAACCTTTGATATATAATTCATAATCACTCAATTTTCTCATCCGGCATAATCTCAATATCCCGAATCAATACTCTTTTACTGATGGCTTGTCCGGTTTTTGTGGCGGCCAATCCACCCAGCGCAGTTTCTTTATAACGTGTTTCCATGCTGGCACCAATTTCCCCCATCGCTTCAATGACTTCATCAACAGGAATTACACTGCTTACATTAGCCAACGCAATTTGTGCCGAGCTGTTGGCGATAGCAGCCGCACTCGCATTGCGCACCACACACGGAACTTCAACCAAGCCAGCTACAGGATCACATACTAATCCCAACATACATTGCACCGTAATAGCCACGGCATTAAAAATCTGATCAATGTCGCCATCTAAACAATAGACAATAGCACCCGCGCCCATGGCAGCCGCGGTTCCGGTTTCTGCCTGGCACCCTCCAACAGCGCCTGAGATACTTGCCTTTTGTTCCATGATTAGCGCGATACCTGCAGCCAGCAACATGGCTTCTGAAATTTTTTTGTCGTCAATCTTATGAATTTCCTGAAGTGTATAAAGAACACCCGGCATAATGCCTGAGGCACCTGCGGTGGGTGCCGCCACTATTCTACCCATACATGAATTAACTTCTTTTGCTGCAAGCGCCCGCGAAATCAGATTCTGAAATTCTTTTGAAAGAACCGGCTTCGGATAGCGATAAACTTTTTTTGCGCCATTGTTGATCATTCCTGATCGGGAAGTCATGTCTTCCTCCAACCCGGTATGCACGGCATCCTTCATCACTTCCCAGGCCTTTGCAAGACCGTCCCAAATCTGTTGTTCGGTTCTTCCTTTTTGCTCGTGCTCATAGTCCAACACCGCCTGCACCACTGATTTATTGTTTTCAGTGCAATAGGTTTTCCACCCCTCAAATGAATCAAACAGAAAAGCCATGCGAAATATTTTTACTAAGTTCGATTGTAATTCATTGCCTTTCAAACGTTTGAATGAATATTTTAAGAAGTAATAAATTGAATTTGATCAGTTTGTCGCAGGGATTATAAAAAGCAGCTTTGGAAGATGCTCAAAATGTGTATTTGTGAATATTATACTACTTCGATACTAGTCTTAAATCTGAAAGATAAGTACGGGTTGAAATAATCAAAACTCTATTTCTCCCAGCAGGACCGCGTTCTTCAATACATAAATCATTTGATCAGGATCGGTAGTATTAATGGAGAGTATACCTTTTACTTCAATCGGTTTGTCGGTATAGGGAGTAGCATTGGTGAGAAAGACTTCAACCACCGATTCAGGTCCACCAACTCCACAAAAGAAGCAGGCATTAAGGGGAAGAGAAGAGAGAATAAAATGAGAACCCTTCATTCCATTTTCAAAAGGAACCATATAGCCGGGTAGCGTAATTTCTTTTCCCGCTAGTGCGAGTGTCTCTTTAGCAAAGTTCGGTTTATCGAATTCCCCCTGAGCATCTTTTTGTTTTTGCCAAGTAACATTATAAAGTTTGGGCCAGGTAAGGGAGGGGAATCCTTCATAGGTATTCTTCTGGGCAAAAGAAGAAAAAGCGCTAAAACAGAAAACAACTAGTAAGAATAATCTCATAACTCCGGCACCTCCACGGTAAATTTCGAACCCTTACCGTATTCTGACTTCATACTGATTTTTGCGCCTATTTTTTGTGCTGATTCTTTCGCAATGTAAAGTCCCAGGCCGGAACCTTTCGATCGATCAGAAGCGCGAAAAAACATTTCGAAAATTTTAGGGCTCAGCTCCGGTCTGATACCTTCCCCATTGTCTTCCACATGAATCATGGTGTTTTTTGATTCCCGCTGCGATGAGATTTTGATGGTTTGAGTATGACCTGGAATTCGTTTTTGAAATTTGATGGCGTTACTAATAAGATTACTAAGGATAATTTTCAGTCTGACTTTATCTTGTTGAATGGTGTTAACGTCAAGGTCAAGCAAGTCAATTTTCACATTGGCGAAATCTTCGGTGTATTTAAGATTATCCAGAATTTCCTGACAGAGTTCTCTCAACTTAACTTGTTCGGCTAAAACCTCCTGACGCTTATTTCTTGAGTAGTCTAAAATTTCAGCAATAAATGAATCTAATTTCAAAACACTTTTTTCGATTTCGTTTAAATAAAGATTACTGGATTGAGGAGAAACATCCATTTTGCTGATAGTTACTAGGCCAAGTATGGATTTTAGCGGAGCACTCAAATCATGCGAAGCGCTGTAAACAAATCGATCCAGTTCCTTGTTGGTATTCTCCAACTCTTCGTTTTGATTATGAAGTTGTTTTTCAACAAGCTGTAAATCTGAAATCACTCGTGCTGTGATGGCAACAAAAATGGAGAGCAGAAGGTTTCCCAGAAAATTTGAGTACAGCATATCTTGCGAACTGAAAAGCTGACCCGGTGAACTTTTAGTGAAAGCAGGAATTACATATGTAATCGTGAATACAAATAGGTTGCAAAAGGCAGCTTCACCAAAACCAAATCGAATTGCTACATACAACGAGATAATACCATAGGCAAACCAGTATTTTTCAAACGGTATGAGTAGTGTAAGGATAATTAACGAACTATATATTATTCCTTTTTCTACTTTCTGCATAATGGAACCAGGGACAGGTCGCACTAATAGTTGATCGGGAGGTGATAACAACCAGCCCTTGTGTTGCATCAACGGAGTAACGGAATAAAGAAGCGGAATTGAAATTCCAAAGTTAGCCATGAATTCACCCAGCCAATTCCGTAGGAATAATATTCCAAAAGTATCCATGGATTGTTCGCCAAACTGTATGAGCGGGAATTGTAATAGTATAAGTTCTAAGGTGATTGGAATTAGCAAAGCAAAAACAATAAATAGAATAAGTTGTCGGGTGTTTGGCAGCCAATATTTGCCTTTGATAATTTTTCTAAACAAATGGTAAGAAATGATGACACCGATAACTTCAGAGACCGAGAATATCGGCCACAATCGCCAGTCCGCAACGCCCCAGAAGTAGGTATTTAAGGTTGCAACAATATACATAGTGGGGATTACGCGGGCTAAACCCCACCAGTTAACCAATACGATGGCAATGGCGGTGGGTAGGTAAAAGGTACTTATGCCTTGATCGTATTTGAAAAGTAGAGAAATGTGGCTAGCTGCATGAAAAAGGACAAAAGGTACTACCCATGTCCACCAGGGAAGTTTTTGGCTCTCAGTATGTTCTTTTGACTTGTTCACAGAAGTGGCTAAGTTACTATTCCAATATAAAACATTTCAGTCCCCGAAAGAAAAAGAGCTGCCTTTGCTGGCAGCCCCAAATTCAAAAACAAGAATACAAATATTATTATGCTTCTGCTTTTTGATATTCTTCAATGGGCAGACAACTACATACAAGGTTTCGATCGCCATAAGCATTGTCGACACGGCTTACACTTGGCCAGAACTTACCTTCTTTTACAAAAGGCAATGGATAAGCTGCTTTTTTTCTGCTATAAGGTTGCGTCCATTCATCAGCCGTAATAATTGCAGCTGTATGAGGTGCGTGCTTGAGTACGTTATGTTCTTTATCAACCTTTCCCTCTTCTATTTCACGAATTTCATTTCTGATTTCAATAAGGGCATCAACAAAGCGATCCATTTCTGCTTTCGGTTCGCTTTCCGTGGGCTCAATCATCAAGGTGCCAGCTACCGGAAATGAAACTGTTGGAGCATGGAACCCATAATCCATCAATCGTTTCGCGATGTCTTCCACCTCCACACCTGATTTTTTAAAATCACGACAATCCACAATCATCTCGTGCGCACACCGGCCTTTGGTGCCTGTGTATAAGATTTTATAATGACCGTTTAGTCTTTCTTTAATATAGTTAGCGTTGAAGATGGCAAGTTTGGTCGCGTTGGTTAATCCTTCACCGCCCATCATGGCAATGTAAGCATAGGAGATAACGAGGATACTGGCACTACCCCACGGAGCTGCCGACACCGCAGTAATAGCATGTTCGCCTCCGGTTTTCACAACAGGATGCCCTGGTAAGAATGGTCTCAATTTGTCATTCACACAAATTGGGCCCATGCCGGGGCCGCCACCACCATGCGGAATGCAAAAAGTTTTGTGAAGATTTAAGTGACAAACATCGGCACCAATATTGGCTGGTGAGGTGAGTCCCACTTGTGCATTCATATTAGCACCATCCATATAGACCAATCCACCGTGCGCATGAATTGTGTCGCAGATATCAATGATCGCTTCCTCAAATACTCCGTGTGTGGATGGGTATGTCACCATCAGGCAAGCAAGGTTGTCTTTGTATTGTGTGGCTTTTGCTTTCAGATCGGCTACATCAATCTTACCTTCTTCATCCGATTTCACCACCACCACGTCCATACCGGCCATGACCGCACTGGCCGGATTGGTGCCGTGTGCTGATGAAGGTATCAACGCAATATTTCTATGATCATCTTTTCTATTTTGATGATAAGCACGAATAACCATCAAGCCTGCATACTCACCTTGCGCACCACTATTGGGTTGCAATGAGACTCCGGTGAAACCGGTGATTTCTTTAAGCCAGTTTTCGAGATTGGTGATCATAATCTGATAACCTTCCGTTTGATTAGCCGGGGCGAAGGGATGGAGTGCTCCTAACTCAGGCCAGGTTACCGGGATCATTTCAGTAGTAGCATTTAACTTCATGGTGCAAGAGCCCAATGAAATCATAGAATGCACCATAGACAAATCTTTATTCTCTAATTTTTTAATGTACCGCAACATCTCATGTTCTGAGTGATGAGAATTGAATACAGGATGCGTTAGAAAATTCGAGGTGCGAATGAGTGCGGCTGGCCAGGTTAATCCCTCACCCCGTCCCGTTGGGACACCCCTCTCCCCAGGGAGAGGGGAAGGGGGTGAGGGATTGAAAATTGAAAGTATATTTTCAACATCCTTCAAGGTTGTAGTTTCATCCAATGAAATTCCAACATGATTGTCATTGAAATATTTGAAGTTTATTTCGGCTTGCTCTGCTTTTTGTTGAATAGCTTTTATATCCGTTACAGCAACTTTAAGTGTATCGAAATAATTTTTATTTACTTGTTTGATGCCTGCAGTGGAAAGACCTTTTTCAAGAAGCTGCGTTAATCCATGAATACGGCCGGCAATCTTCTTTAAGCCATCGGGTCCGTGATAGACTGCATACATGCTCGCCATCACCGATAATAATACCTGTGCTGTGCAAATGTTTGAAGTTGCCTTCTCTCTGCGAATGTGTTGCTCGCGGGTTTGCAAAGCCATGCGATAGGCAGGATTACCTTGTGCATCAATAGAGATTCCGATGATTCGACCCGGAATCTGCCTTTTGAATTCTTCCTTGGTTGCAAAAAATGCAGCATGTGGTCCACCAAAGCCCATCGGCACCCCAAAGCGCTGTGAATTTCCTACGACTACATCCGCACCCATTTCACCGGGTGACTTCATCAACAATAAACTCATCAGGTCGGCCCCCATTACCACAAAAACTTCTTTCTCGTGCGCAGACTCAATGAAGGATGTGTGGTCTTTAATCTCCCCGTTGTTATCCGGATTTTGCAAATACACGGCAAATAAATCCGGACTAGTGATATCCAGGGTTGATACACTTCCAATCTGTAGATTCACACCGATTGGCTCAGACCTGGTTTTTAGTAAATCAATTACTTGCGGGAAGGTATTCTCATCAACAAAAAAAGTATTTGCATTTTTCTTGTTGGCTTTGCGCGATGCATACAACAAGTGCATGGCTTCCGCGGCTGCAGTGGCTTCATCCAATAACGATGCGTTGGCGATTTCCATTCCCGTAAGGTCGATGATCATCGTTTGATAATTGATCAACGCTTCCATACGTCCTTGGGCGATTTCAGCCTGATACGGAGTATAGGCAGTATACCATCCCGGATTTTCGAGAATGTTTCTGAGAATAACACCCGGAGTAATACAATTATAATAGCCTGTTCCGAGATAGGATTTATAAATCTTATTCTTCGACATCAGTTTTTTAAACTCTTTCAGAAACTCAAACTCTGATTGAGCTGCTGGCAACTGTAGTGCTTTTTTCAGGCGAATGTTGGCCGGCACAGTTTGATCGATCAGTTCATCTACAGAAGCGGCTTTTACCACCTTCAACATGTCTGCTATTTGCAGAGCATCTGGTGCGTTGTGTCGGGTTTCAAATTTTTCTGAGTAGAGAGGATTGATAAGATTCATATTTTATTCAGTTCGAATGATTAACCGGATGGGAGTGGAAAAGTTCTGGTGTAGCTGATAGTTGTTAACTGGATACTTGACCAGAATCAAGTATCCAGCACTGTTTTAGAATCGCTCAAATTGTGAAAAGAAAAAGTTGCCTTCGATGGCAGCATTTTCATCCGAGTCGGAACCATGGATTGCATTCGCATCAATGGATTTGGCAAATAAAGCGCGGATCGTACCGGGTTCAGCTTTTTTGGGATCGGTAGCACCAATCAATTTGCGGAAATCTTCCACAGCATTATCTTTTTCCAAAATCATCGGCACGATGGGTCCGCTCGACATATAAGCCACCAGCTCTCCATAAAAAGGACGTGCCTTATGAATTTCATAAAACTTGCCGGCCAGTTCCTGGCTCAATTGTGCTTTTTTCATTGCCACAATGCGAAAGCCCGCTTCCTCAATTATTTTGGTAATAGCTCCGGCATTACCCGCGGTAGTTGCATCGGGCTTAATCATCGTAAAAGTTCTGTTTCCTGCCATTTTATCTCGATTTTAAATTGTTTCAGATTCCTTATTTCGGCCGCAAAATTAGCTTTTTAGTCCACAGTCTATACTTAACGGAGTATTGTTTTTTGTTCTTTTCCCGGAATGTTTACAACGGATAGAAGGCAACTATGCACTCCCAATTAAAATTGCCATTTTTGCCCCCTGAATGAAAAATTTACCTGCCTTCAAGACATTATTAAGTCAACCAAAACGGGTGGTAATTACTACACACTTCAAGCCCGATGCCGATGCTTTGGGATCTTCGCTTGGGTTAGCGGGGTTTTTAAGAAAAATGAATCATCAGGTTTCGGTAATTACACCCAGCGATTACCCTGATTTTCTTGCCTGGATGCCAGGCAATGAATCTGTTATCGCGCTTTTGAAAGACGATCCAAAACCTGAACAGAAGGCAGCTGAGTTGATAAAAAACGCAGAACTTATTTTTTGTCTTGATTTTTCAAACCTGGGTCGTATCAATAGCCTGGGTGAAATGATAAAAAAATCCGGTGCCGTAAAAATTCTCATTGATCATCACCTGGAGCCTGAAGTTTTTGCGGATTTTGAACAATGGAATATCGCATCAGCGTCCACAGCCGGTCTTATATATGAGCTGATAGATGAACTTGGACTACGAGATCTTATCGACAAAGAAATAGCCACCTGTCTTTATTCAGGCCTTATGACTGATACGGGCGGATTCAGACACAACAACACCCGCCATCAGGAATTTCTTATCGCTTCGGAGTTGGTAAGTCGCGGTGCCGAACCGCATAACATTGCGCAACATATTTATGATACCAATTCTCTGGAGCGACTTCGCCTTATAGGATATGTGTTGAGTAATAAATTGGTGGTGTTGCCCGAGTATAATACAGCTTACATGACCCTGAGCCAGGATGAACTGAAACAACACGGGGCACAAACCGGAGATACCGAAGGTCTGGTTAATTATGGGCTTTCAATAAAAGGAGTAAAGATGTCCGTGCTCATGTACGACCGAAAAGAGGAAATAAAGTTGTCATTCCGATCGTTAGGAGATTTTTCAGTAAATGAACTGGCGCGCAAACATTTTGAGGGTGGTGGTCATCGCAATGCGTCTGGGGGATCTTCTAAGTTATCGCTGGAAGAGACGTTGAAAAAATTTCTGAGCGTACTCCCGGAGTACAAAAGTCAATTAATATAAAGAGTAATTAAACAATTTAATTTTATACAATGAAAAATTCTGTTTTGATGTTCGTGTTGGTGGCGATGATTGGTGTTGCTTGTTCTGATTCTAAAGAAACTCCTTCGGGACTGAAGTATAGTGTGTTGCGAAAAGGCGATGGTGTGGTGGCAACACCCGGTCAGATATTGATTATGGATTTTGTGTTTATGGATAGTAAAGATTCCGTGTGGAATGACAGTCGTAAAAATGATTTTCCAACGATGGTAATGGCGCAGGATAGTGTGCCTGCAGGCGATGGCGTGCTGGAAGTATTTCAGTTGCTTTCAAAAGGCGACAGTGTAACCTTTCAAATTCCATCAAAAACTTTATTTGAAAAAACATTCCGATCACAAATGCCTATGGGTGTAGATTCAACCGGTTTATTCACCTTCCATATTGGTGTAAGAGATATCGTTTCAGAGGAGCAGGCAATGACAATTCAGAATGATATTGTTGCCAAACAGAATGAAAAAGCGATGTTGGCAGAAATGGAGCAGTTGAGAACGGACACCACGTTAATTGTTGATTATCTGAAAAAGAATTCCATGGTTGCTCAACAAACACCATCGGGGCTTCGCTATGTAATTACCAAATCAGGCACAGGTGAGAATGCTAAGTCGGGTCAGCAAGTGAAAGTTAACTACGCAGGCTATCTGTTGGATGGTACATGCTTTGACAGCAGCATTGAATCGGTGGCTCGTGCAAACAACGTTTACAATGAAATGCGGAAACCTTATCAGCCGTTGGAAGTTATCCTGGGCCAGCAGCAAGTTATTCCGGGTTGGGAAGAGGCCCTGGGCCTTATGAATAAAGGATCCAAAATGACTGTTTTTATACCTTCCACACTTGCTTACGGGCAGCAGCGCAGAAGTGAGGTGATTGCAGAGAACTCAATATTGAAGTTCGATATGGAGATGTTGGATATAAAGTAGTTTACGAATGAAAAAGTTAGTTGTAATCTTATTGTGTAGTACATTTTTCTTTTTGGAATCGTGTAAAGATGACGATGACGACAAGTGTACGAAGGAGGTGCCTGAAGATAAACTCACTGTAGTTGACCAGACAAGACTGAAATCAGATTCGTTGGCGATTGTTGAGTATCTGGCAACCAATTCAATAACAGGAACCGAGATTAAGGATAACGTGAGATACCTTATTGCAGAATTAGGTACTGGCGAAACACCATGTTTGGAAAGTTTTCTAAAAGTGAAATACCGAGGTACGCTTATGAAGACCGGCTATATTTTTGACCCGGATCAACTAAGACAACCAGATGTGGATTGGCAAGAACGCGAAGTATCTTTTAACACTAATGATAGTAGGCTCAATAGATTAATTTTGGGATGGCAGATAGTGTTGCCCTCAATGCCAGTGGGTTCAAAATTTACTATGTATATTCCTTCTGGATATGGTTATGGAGCTAATGGGGGCCCTGGTGGTTCAGTACCCTCCAATGCCAATTTAATTTTTGAAATTGAATTAATTGCCGTGAATTAATGACACTCTGCTTCGCCACCCATAATCAGCATAAAGTAAAGGAAGTGCAAGCCATTCTGGGCGAAGCCTTTATTTTGAAGGGGCTCGATGAAATTGGGTGCAGCGAAGAACTTCAGGAAGATAAAGATACTTTGGAGGGCAACTCACTCCAAAAGGCCGAATATGTTTTCCGGAAATTCGGAGTTTCTTGTTTTGCAGATGACACCGGACTTGAGGTGGAAGCTTTGAACAATGAACCGGGTGTTTTTTCTGCACGCTATGCTGGCGAACAACGGAGTGCTGAAGACAATATGAATCTACTCTTGAAGAATCTCGCGTCCCAAGTAAATCGAAACGCCAGGTTCCGAACAGTGATAACCTTAATTACACCCGAAGGCATCCGGCAGTTTGATGGTGAAGTGCAAGGAAAGATTATTGATGATAAGCGCGGCACGGAAGGATTCGGTTATGATCCCATATTTTTACCAGATGGATTTTCGAAGACATTGGCAGAGATGTCATTGGCAGAGAAAAGTGCTATCAGCCATCGGGCCAGGGCGTTTAAAAAATTAGTTGCTTATTTGAAAGGACGTAAGACCTCATCGGTGCATCATGAATAAGCCTTTCACAATTGGAATTACAGGCGGCAGTGGATCTGGAAAAACTTTTTTTCTGCAAGGGCTATCGTCTTGCTTCAAGCCGCATGAGATTTGTCTTATCTCGCAGGATAATTATTATAAACCCCGCGATCAGCAACCCGTTGATGAAAATGGCATCAAGAATTTTGACCTGCCAGTGTCTATTGATCGGGAAGAGTTTCAGCACGATTTGCTAAAGCTAAAGTCGGGACAAAACGTAATCAAAAAGGAATATACCTTCAACAACCCGATGGCTGAGTCTAAACTGCTTGAGTTTAAATCAGCACCGATAATAATTGTAGAAGGACTCTTCGTTCAATACTTTGATGAAATTTCGAATGAACTCGATTTGCGCGTGTTTATTGAAGCTAAGGATCATGTAAAACTGGGTAGGCGAATCAAACGGGATCAGGTAGAGCGAGGGTATGATATTGACGATGTGCTGTACCGGTATCAATATCATGTTATGCCGGTTTACGAACGACTGATTGAGCCTTTAAAGCACGATGCCGATCTGGTTATCCCTAACAACAGCAAATTTGAGCGGGCATTGGATGTTTTGGTAGGGTACCTCAAATCCCGTCTTGCCGATGTTGCAAATTAATTTCTAAACCCTACTTTTGTGGTCTTCCAATTTTAATAAGTGAGAAACAAGTCAATTTATAGAGGTTTTTTAATAGCAGCGGGCCTGTTGGCAGCGCTTGTTATCATTTTATCTCATTCCTATACTCTCGCTGCCAAGCAGGAAAAGAAAACGGCTACTGAGCAAAAAAGTGAACAATCTGAAAAGAAAGTTATCATTACCGCACCAGCTGATTTTTTACCGCAAGCCAGTGTTGTTCGGGTAGATGAACAAGTACCGGTTAGTGTGCTTGAAATTCTGGGCGAGCCACAGCAGGTTCAAAATTTAATTCCTCGTACAGAGACCGTTCTTACCAGTCTTTTCAAAACCCTCTTCCGGGTTGTTATAGCGCCTAACGCTCCATAATCCATCAATTGTCTTATTTCTTTATTGACTTGCGGATAAAATTCGTGGTCAGGTTTTTCAATAATTTACAATCATAGTCTAATCAAATTTTTTTATGCGTAACAAAGGTGTAGTTGTCGTCTTGGGCATCATTATAACATTGCTCTGCCTGTATTATTTGTCGTTTACATTCGTGTCTCAAAATGTTGAGAAAGATGCAGTCAATTATGCAACGGATGAAAGCGGCAAATTGAATTTAAGTAAAAAACAAAATTATCTGGATTCCATATGGAACCAACCTGTTTATAATCTCTTTGGTGCTGAGTTCACTTACAAAGAAGTGAAAGAAAACGAATTAAGCCGTGGGCTTGATTTGCAAGGTGGCATGCACGTAGTGCTCGAAATTTCACCCGTTGACATTATTAAGGGTTTAAGTGGTAATAGTCAAGACCCTGCTTTTCTTGCAGCACTTCAAGAAGCCAGGGAAATGCAGAAGTCCAGCTCTGATAGTTATGTAAATCTTTTTTACAAAGCATTTAAAGATGCCAATCCTGGTAAAACATTAGCCTCCTTGTTTACTTCTGCTGCTAATAAGGATCGCGTAAAACTTACAGATTCAGATGATGCCGTTTTAACATTTTTGAATACGGAAGTGGATGGCGCTATCGACAGGTCATTTACAATTCTTAAAACCCGTATCGATCAGTTTGGTACTTCACAACCCAATATTCAACGTCTTCAGGACAAAGGCAGAATTCAGATTGAAATACCCGGAGCCGATAACCCACAACGCGTTCGCAAGTTATTGCAAGGCGCAGCGCGTTTAGAATTCTGGGAAGTAGTTGAAGCGTTCGATCCGCAATTGGGTCAGTCGCTTACGGCTATCAATCAGTTTTTAGTGAAAGAACAAAATGAAAAGAGGTCACTTACTGTTACAACTACAGAAAAGGATTTAACAGCAGCTATTGAGTCCGATACATCGAAATCGGCACTTGAGAAACAATTAAGTCAGTTAAGTGACAACTCAGTTAGTTCATTAGATTCTTTACGACTTGCGACATCCTCTCCGCTCTTTGCATTGAGTAGTCAAAGTGCTCCTTTCTTATATCAGGTAAAAGATACTGCCGAGATTAACCGGATTTTAAGAAGACCTGAAGTGAGAAGTTTGTTACCTAGAACAATTGGTTTCTTCTGGGATGTTAAGTCAGATCCGAATGTAACACCGGGTGTAGAAGACATACAACTCAACTTTGTTAACCTCGGCAGAAATGGCAAACCACTTTTAACAGGTGAAGTCATCAACGATGCACGTTTGGATTATGACCAATTTGCAAGACCTGCGGTAAGCATGACTATGAATGCTTCCGGTGCACGCGCCTGGGCAAAGATTACCGCTACGGCTGCTGCTAAACAACCACAAGGAAGGATTGCTATTGTATTGGATAATTATGTATACACAGCCCCGAACGTACAGGGCGAAATTCCCAATGGAAACTCCCAGATCTCAGGAAGTTTTGAATTAGAAGAAGCCAAGGATTTGGCAAACGTATTGAAGGCAGGTTCATTGCCGGCACCAACCCGTATAGTTGAAGAGGCTATTGTAGGGCCAAGTTTAGGAAAAGTAGCTCAAAATCAAGGTTTGATATCCTTGGCTGCTGGTCTTGCTTTAGTGGTAATCTTTATGGTAGCCTATTATTCTAAAGGAGGTTGGGTAGCAAATATTGCTCTGTTGTTTAATATTTTCTTTATTCTTGGAATTCTCGCACAGTTTAATGCAGCCTTAACACTCCCCGGTATTGCGGGTATTGTGCTCACAATGGGTATGGCCGTAGATGCGAACGTATTGATTTATGAAAGAATTAAAGAGGAGATGCGCTTGGGGCGTAAACTGAGAGAAGCAATTAACAAAGGATATTCGCGTGCCTTCACAACAATTCTGGATTCAAACCTAACTACATTTATCACTGCGGCTGCACTGTTTATCTTAGGTCAGGGCCCGTTGAAAGGTTTTGCAATCGTGTTAATGATCGGTATTGCCACCTCCTTCTTTTCAGCAGTCTATATTTCCCGTGTTATTATTGAATGGATGGTACGTAAAGGAGACGAGTCAAAAATATCTTTCGATAGTGCATTGGGAAGAATGGTTAAAAAGAGGAGAGAGTTTGACTTTATCGGGTTCCGTAAGAAAGCCTATTTATTTTCAGGTGCCATTGTTTTAGTTGGCTTTATCCTGATTGCTTTTCAGGGATTGAATATGGGTGTAGACTTCAAAGGAGGACGCTCCTATGTAGTAAAATTTAA
Source organism: Cyclobacteriaceae bacterium (assembly GCA_022841475.1). Classification (GTDB taxonomy): domain Bacteria; phylum Bacteroidota; class Bacteroidia; order Cytophagales; family Cyclobacteriaceae; genus ELB16-189. Next base: position 33,051 of record JALHRJ010000040.1, read on the forward strand.
CCAGCCAGTTGTTGCCACCGACATGAAGGTTGCTTTGAGTGAGAGTTTTGAAAATGCTGGTGTGGAGGTAAAAAGTTATGATGGAAATAACATCATGAAAGTAACCACTGCCTATTTGGTAGATGATGAATCTGATGTGGCTGATGATAAAGTGAAGAATGCCTTGATTGGGGGTATTCAAAAATTTAATGGGTTGGAATATGCTGAAAGCGATACTCAGGTTGATGATAAACATTTTACTATTGCTTCCTCTTCAAAGGTTGGTGCCACTATTGCCGATGATATTAAAGGTTCTGCATTTGAAGCAGCCATGGCTTCTTTGGTGTTGATTTTTATATACATTCTAATTCGTTTTAAACGCTGGACCTATAGTGCAGGTGCCATTGTTGCCACAGTTCATGATACATTGTTTGTGGTAGCTTCCTTTGCTATTGCTGGAGCATTGGGTATTTCCTTTGAAGTAGATCAGGTATTTGTAGCCGCAATTTTAACAGTAATCGGATATTCCATTAATGATACTGTAATTATCTTCGACCGGATCAGGGAGTACCTTGGCTTTGGAGCAAACCATGATCGTGCAAAGGTGTTTAATGATGCTATTAACAGTACATTAAGCAGAACGCTGTTAACTTCGGGTACCACATTAATTGTTGTGATAATCTTATTGGTCTTTGGGGGCGAGGTATTAAGAGGTTTTTCATTTGCATTATTTATTGGTATCGGAGTAGGTACGTTCTCTTCTATTTTCATTGCAGCTCCGGTTGTACTCGATTTGGAGAAAGATCCTTCTGCGGATAAGAAATTAGTGGCAAAAGCTGCTTAAACGAACACGCTGAATGAAGCAAGAAAGGCTCCGATCTAATCGGGGCCTTTTTCGTTGGTGCAAATCGGGTTTTAACTAAATTCTAATGTAGATTAGCAGGGTCAACTGTAATTTTGATTCATGAAAATCCTTTTAATTGAAGATGAGCGCAAAACCATTCAATATATAAAAAAGGGATTGGAGGAGAACGGCTATGTGGTGGATACTGCGGAAGACGGTAAATCTGGAAAAAACCTCGCTTTTCGTAATCAATACAATCTTATTATCACCGATGTAATCCTCCCCGAATTGAACGGTCGCGATTTATGCCGAGACCTTCGCGCTGCTAAGTTAGAGACTCCCATCCTTATGCTAACAGCGTTAGGCCAAACGGATGATGTTGTTGAAGGCCTCGACAGTGGCGCGGATGATTACCTGGCAAAACCTTTTGAGTTCAAAGAATTATTGGCCCGAATCCGCTCGCTGTTAAAGAGACAGCCTAAATATCCGCAGAATGATAATGAACTTCGTTTTGCTGATTTAGTATTGGACATCAACAGCAAAGGCGTGGCCCGTGCCGGGAAAAAAATAGAATTGACATCAAAAGAGTTTTCACTACTCGAATATTTTCTTCGCAACCAGGGTCGTGTTATACCACGAGCCGAACTTTCCAAGCACGTTTGGAATGTAGACTTTGATACCGGTACTAATATGGTGGAGGTTTATGTAAATTACTTGCGAAAAAAAATTGATAAAGACTTTGGCAGTAAACTCATTCATACCCAGTTTGGCATGGGGTATATTCTAAAGGAAGCATAAACGTGCAGATCAGAACCCGGCTTACCCTGCAGTTTACGGTGTTGGTAAGTACCATTGTATTACTCTCATTTTTCGCAATTTATTTTTTTACAAAGCAGTTTACGGAACAGGATTTTTCCAGAAGGCTAAGGGAGAAGGCGATAACAGCCGCCATACTTTTAATTAAAGTTGAACAGGTTGACACCATACTGCTTAAAGTTATTGACCGCGCAAAACGTGATAATTTATACCGCGAGAGCATTCGTGTTTATGATGAAGCAGCTAAAGAAATATATTTTAGTGGCGACACCGTAAAATTGGGAATCTACCAACAGCTGTTTCAGGAAGTGAAAGCAGAGGGTGAACAAAAGCTAAAACACAAGGAATATACGGTAGCAGGAATACCTTTTAAGGATCGGGGAAAAGAATATGTAATCATTGCTTCTGCTGAGGATGTTACCGGGTTTAATCGATTGGTTGACTTGCAACGAATCCTGGTTGCCTTTTTTATTATTTCCGTTATTCTCGTTTTCATTTCAGGCTGGATTTATGCGGGGCGTGCTCTGCGCCCAATAAAAAGTATTATCCATGAAGTTCAGAACATTTCACCCCAAAATCTTAGTCAACGTCTTGAAGAAAGCCCACATCCCGATGAGATCGGGAAATTGATTTTTATTTTTAATGGGTTGCTTACCCGACTGGAAAAGGCATTCCAACTTCAAAAGATGTTTGTATCTAATGTTTCGCACGAACTCAAAAATCCGTTAACCAACATTACTTCTCAACTGGAAGTTACCCTTTTGAATGAACGATCGAAAGAAGAGTATCGCGAAACGATTGAATCGGTATTGGAAGATATTAAAGGACTTAATCACCTTTCCAATAGTTTGCTGGACCTGGCCCGGCTTACCCGTGAGTCTGATTCTTTTACAATGACCAAAGTTCGCCTTGACGAAGTGCTGTGGGATACACGTGAAAGTATAAACGCCATTGATCCGCAGTATAAAGTAGAAGTAAAAATTCTTGAGATGCCGGAAGATGAAAATAGATTGTATGTGACTGGTAATCCCTACCTTCTCAAAATTGCATTTCAAAATATCATTGAAAATGCCTGTAAATTTTCGGATGACGGAAAGGCGCAGGTGGCGCTTACTTGTAAGAAAGACGATTTGATTGTGCAAATCTCTGATCAGGGACCGGGGATTGAAGAAAAAGACCTTGAAAATGTTTTTCAGCCATTTTTCCGTACGGACGCAACATCAAAAGTAAAAGGGTATGGGGTTGGCCTTCCGCTCACACAACGCATTATTTCCATTCATAAAGGAAAAATCAGCATCGAATCTACACCCGGTATGGGTACCCTGGTTAGCGTGATTCTCCAAACAGCTTAAGTGGTTTCTAATTCCTTTCTAATTGCCTTTTTGCCACAAGGTTCAACCCTGCGATTACATTTGTCTTATAGTTTTTTCAAGGTTGTTTGAGTTTAGAATTTAGTTTACAGGTTTGGGAGAGGCTCTGATCAGACGTAAGCCAACTAACGATAAGTCTCTTCTACTAAAAAATGGGGTTTGCAACGCCCCATTTTTTTTGTTTATAAGTCCTTCGTTTCGACCCGCAGACCAACGGCTAATATCCCTCGCAATGAATCTTGCCTGTTGAATTGCTCCAGTTGTATTTTATAGATGCCGGGGGATTTGAATTCCTGATTTTCAAGAAGTATAAATTGATTGTCATACACATCTCCCAACCCACTACGGCCTAACGGTCTTCCGGTTTTTTGGTCAAATAAAAAATTGGAAACCAGCTTTTTAGAAAGTTCAGTACCACTGGAATCCAGTAGTGCGTATTGTACAAAAAGACGAGCAAAGGGATAATCTAAGGAATTGCGAACGTTATAATACAGATTATACTTTTTTGTGGTATCCCTGATTTCAAACTCAAAACTTGCCTGATTATTAATCTTCCAGGTCCTATCACTAAATTCTGTGTACTCTTCAAATACGCGATTCGAATCGCACCCGGCTAAAAGCAAAAGCGCAAAGAATAGAAAAAAAGTATACTTCATTCCTTTTTAGGTCCGTTAGGATTGTTGCGTGGCTGAGGATTTCGATTGGGTTGGCTTTGATTGTTTCTGCGATCCTTATTGCGATTTTTGTTTTTCTTCTTTTTTTTGCTTTTGGATTTATCATGGAATTTCCGGTCCATGTTTTCGAGGTCGCTGTTGAGTTTTGCAATGGGTATTTTTGCTTCTTCAACATTGATGTCGAGGTTGGCTGGTTTTTTACCCGCCTTATTCATTTCAAGAATTTCGTTTACCCGATCAATATTTAACGGATACCAGTTGTTATCCTCTTTGAACCCAAACCACATGATTCTGCGAAAGATATCTGTCTTTTGTAAGCGAGCTTCTCCACGCTCGGTGAGTAAGGGTGTCTCTACCTCCGGGATTCCCTTTAGCGCTTCCATGTAGGTTTCCAGTTCGTAATTCAGGCAACACTTCAGGCGTCCGCATTGACCAGAAAGTTTACTGGGATTTAAAGATAGATTCTGATAGCGCGCTGCACTGGTGGCTACATTTTTGAAATCAGTTAACCAGGTGGAGCAACAGAGTTCGCGACCACACACACCTATACCTCCAATTCGGCCAGCTTCTTGCCGTAAACTGATTTGCCGCATCTCTACGCGAATTTTAAATTCTGTAGCAAGCAGTTTTATCAACTCCCGAAAATCTACACGATCTTCCGCTGAGTAAAAGAATGTAGCCTTGGTATTGTCGGCCTGGTACTCTACATCCGAGAGTTTCATGTGCAATCTCAATTGTTGAATTATTTCGCGGGTGCGATAAAGGGTTGGGAGATCGCGCTTTTTTATTTCTTCAAATTTTTCAAGATCTTTTTGATTGGCGAGTCTATAGATTTTAAGAACCTCATCATCATTGGCTACTTTCTTTTTTTGCATCTGCAAGCGTACCAGTTCGCCTTGCAGCGATACGTGTCCTAAATGATGACCGGTTGCAGCTTCAACAATAATGGCATCGCCCGTAGTTAACGAAAGGCCTTCGGTATTACGATAAAAATCTTTACGGCCATTTTTAAATCTCACCTCCACAACCTGAAAACGGTCCTTTACGGGCATATCCATGTTGGATAGCCAATCGAATACATTCATTTTGTTACAACCACCGGTGCCACAGGCCCCATTATTGTTACAACCCGATACTTTTCCATCCTTCTTAGTTCCACAAGCACAGCCCATCGGGTAAATTATTAGTCAGTTTAAAACTTAAAGTTATATGGTTAAAGGTGCATTGACAAACGAACTGGCTTTCAATTTCTTAGCTCACTTTCGACCCTGGCAAGGTCCTGGCCAATGTCTTTGCGGTAATAGACACCTTCCCATGTAATTTGCCTAGCTCTCGCATACGCCCTGGCAGTTGCGTCTACCAAATTCTTACCTCGCCCGGTAACAGCCAGCACACGGCCTCCATGGGTTAAAATCTCGTTTTCCCTTTTCAGAGTACCAGCATGAAATACAAGGGCTTCATCAGACTCACCGATGCCGGAAATAATTTTGCCCTTTTCAAAATTATCAGGATAGCCACCCGAAGCCATTACTACCGTTACTGCATAATTGGGTGAGATGGTAATTTGCTTTCCCTTCAATTTTCCATGGGCACATGCTGATAGCAACTCTACCAGATCGCTTTCAATACGAGTCATCACTGCTTCTGTTTCCGGGTCGCCCATGCGGGTGTTGTATTCGATCACCTGCGGTTCACCTTTTACATTCATTAATCCTATGAAAATAAAACCTTTGAAGGGTATGCTTTCTTTTTTTAAGCCTAGAACGGTGGGCTTAATCACTTTCTCTTCAACCTTTTTCATAAAGGCGGCATCAGCAAACGCAACGGGCGAAACCGCACCCATGCCACCGGTGTTTGGGCCTGTGTCACCATCGCCAATTCGCTTATAGTCTTTGGCTTCCGGTAGAATAACATAGTCGTTGCCATCGGTTAACACAAAAACCGAAAGTTCAATGCCATCAAGAAATTCTTCCACCAACACTTTTGAACTGGCTTCACCAAACTTTTTTTCTTCCAGCATTTCTTTGATTGCCTGCTGCGCTTCCATTACTGAAGAAGTGATAATCACACCTTTTCCTGCAGCCAGGCCATCCGCTTTGAGGACAAGTGGGGGCGTGCACGTTTCCAGATACTTGACCGCTTCAGCGCTTTCGTGCGATAAGAAGGTGCGAGCTTTTGCTGTAGGCACTCCATGGCGAATCATGAATTGTTTTGAAAAATCTTTACTACCTTCCAGTTGAGCACCCTGTTGACCAGGGCCCACCAGTGCAATGGACTTTAGATTTTCATGACTCTCAAAATAATCACGAATACCTTTTACCAAAGGTACTTCGGGGCCGACAACCACAAGATCTAATTTTTTATCAAGGCAAAATTTTCCAAGTCCTTCAAAATCGTCAACAGCTATGGATACATTTTCGCCAACCTGACCGGTGCCGGCATTGCCGGGCGCGATGTACAACTTATTACACAAGGAGCTCTGTCGGATTTTCCAGGCTAGGGCATGTTCGCGGCCACCATTTCCAATGATCAATATATTCATGGCATTTTTAAAAGTTCAAAGATACAACTCCACCTACATTTTGCTAAGCGTAACGGGGCGCTTGCATAGGCTAAAATAAATAAGGCCTGACCAATGTTGATCAGACCTTATATTTAGTTTACAAATTTTTCTTTCGAATATCTAGCTGAAATTAGTTGGCGTATTCGCTCAAAAATTTCACCCGCATCAACCTGAGATTATCTTCGGTAAAATCCGGGTCTTCATCTTTAAGGGCATCTACAGCATCTTCAATGCTATCCGTTTCAGATTCTAAAAAATAATCATAGATCTGTTGCTGTTTGTCTTCGTCAAGAACAGAATCAATATAATAGTCCAGGTTAAGTTTGGTGCCCGAATAGCAAATGTTTTCTATTTCGGTTAGCATCTCATCAAAGGTTATGTTCTTCGAATCGGCAATTTCATCCAGCTCAACTTTTCGATCTATTTGCTGAATGATAAAGATTTTAATTTTTGATTTATTGACAGACGATTTAACGACAATGTCGGAAGCTGTTTCGATGTCATTTTCATCGACATAGGTCTGAATAAGATCCAGAAATTCTTTTCCGAATTTATTAACCTTGCCCATACCCACACCGTTAACAGAAGCCAACTCATCTTTAGTGGTTGGGTAGGTGGTAGCCATTTCCTCCAGCGAAGGATCTTGAAAGATCACATACGGTGGTAAGTCTTTTTCTTTGGCAACCTTTTTCCGGAGTGATTTTAGCATCTCGAAGAGCTTCTCGTCATACGACTTCGAGTTGACAATTACGCGTTCGGATGATTCTTCATCTTCCCCATCACTGGTAAAGTCATGATCGCGGGCCAGTTCTATAGGATGTGATTTCTTTAAGAAGGCAAATCCTTTCTTGGATATTTTAAGAACACCGATGTTGTCAATATCTTTTTCCAGGTATTGATAGATCA
>JALHRJ010000041.1 GCA_022841475.1 Cyclobacteriaceae bacterium
GCTACCAGGTTAATCAGGTGCGTGGGCTTTGGCGAATTGGTTTTAAGCAAAATTAATTTCCGCAAAAATCCTCCGTCATTCCAATTGGGGCCCCCGGAGGTGCCTCCAATAAATTCTCTTGCTTAAACTCATCAGGGTTTTGCTGAAGCTTATTGATCTGTTGCGCGATGTAAGCGTAGTAGGCCCTCCATTCTTCATCCGTAGTAACGCGGCTTTGCAACCAGCTATTCAACTGATCCAGTTTTAATTTGGCAATAGCTTTTGTGGGAGCAGATGCATCTTTGTGTAAAGCGAGTTTGGCCAGGTTTGTGAACAACGCATAACTCGTGCTCATTTGAATGGCTCCTTCATAGCCATTGCGCACCGGTGATTTAAAGGTGGCGATAATCAATTTATCAATCACACTTGCCAGACTTGGTAGCCGGGCATCTCTTGAATGATGTTCAAACAACCGGTTTGCACGGGCCGGATACAAAATCAAACTGAATGTTAAATCTGAAGCTGTTTCTGCTGCCGACAAAGGATCAAACGTAAGATCGGTTTTACCCTTCATCAATTCACGGTGGCGATCATATCCTAAAGGACGAGGCGGAATCTGCTTAAGTAAACTCTCGGGCAGCGCCAATGCCGAAGGCTGAACCGTCTTTAGCAATGATTCTATGGCTTTCAATTCTTGTTGCGGGGTGAGCAGGGAAGTAACAGGCTGTCCATCGCCCCGTAATGAATATCTGTAATTAAGTCCGCCAACTACTTTGGCTGTTGCTTCCGTTTGGTACCGATGAAAGAAATAAATCGGCACCAATACTTCTTCGAGCATGGCCATTGGCATACCCGGCTTGATATTTCGTTCACCAAAATTCTTCAATGCCAGGGCGCGCACTTCCAACACCCGATCGAGTTCTTCGGCAGGATCTTTACCATTATCCCACAAATGTGCATACGGATGAGCGCCACCGACAGGCCGTGCATCCTGATCTGATAAAAATGTTAATCCCGCTTTGAGTGAATTCTGAACAATCTCATTCAACTCCTTATCCTCATCTGTTCCCTCAGGGAAATGCTGATACCCATAGGTAACTACAACTTTATCAAAAGCACCAATCTTATCATCATAGGCGGCACTAAGATCAATTTTTCCATCTTTAATATTGGCAATCGGATGGGGATAGTCCATCACGGAGGCAAGGTTTTCCGCACTTGACGAATAAGCATGCGCAATACCGATGGTGTGGCCAACTTCATGCGCAGCAAGTTGTCTTAACCGTGCAAGTGCCATTTTTTCCATTTCGGTGGATACCGGTTTGCCATCCTCATAAGGAGCTAACAATCCTTCAGCAATTAAAAAATCCTGTCGTACCCGAAGCGATCCTAAATTAACATGACCTTTAATGATTTCGCCCGTGCGTGGATCAGTAACCGATGACCCATACGACCAACCCCGGGTTGAGCGATGTACCCAATTAATCAAATTATATCGAACATCCATTGGGTCTGCATCTTCCGGAAGAACCTCCACCCTGAAAGCATCTTTATACCCGGCCGCTTCAAAAGCCTGGTTCCACCATCGTGCACCATCCATCAATGCAGAGCGTATTGGCTCCGGTGCACCGGGATCCATATAATAAACAATGGGTTCCACCGCTTCACTAACAGCAGCACGCGGATCCTTTTTCTCCAACCGATGGCGGGTTATAAATCGCTTTTCAATAGGTTCACTAATGGGTGTCGCATAATCGTAATAGGAGATACTGAAATAGCCTGCCCTCGGATCAAACTTGCGTGGCTTGTAGTTGGAGTCTGGCAATTGAACGAACGAATGATGTTCGCGCACGGTGACACTTGTTGGGGTTGGTGTTACACTTCGAATATAGCCACCCATTGGCTGACCTGTAAACGTGAGTGTAACTTCAAATTCAGTGTTCTGCGGAAAACTTTTTGTCCTTGGCAAATAAAAGGCAGACCGCGATTTATCAAGTGAATACGTTCCTTGTTGCGAACTGCGAAGTCGCCCAATAACATCATGAACATCTTGCAATAGAAAATCAGAGGCGTCCACTAAAACACGTCCACCTTCCTCGGCCACAATAGTGAATCCCCACAATACGGATTGCGCAAAAGCTTCTTCCACGGCTTTCTTCTCAGCCGCATTGCTTGAAATAGCCCGATAGGAATAATTCAATTCGGTGAGCAAAACTTTTGGTCCCCTGCGATCAAACTTAACCACACGCTCGCGGCCCAACTGGTTGCGATCTAAACCGATATCATTAGAACCAATTCCTGCCGTCAATGACTCAACATATAAAAACTCGGTATTGAACTTATCTATGATTAACAAAACTTTATCCTGCTTTTCATCATAATAAAATTCAAAGTAGCCTGAATATTTTTTCATGCCAGCCACCTTTGCATCAATTGTTGATGTAGCTTGAGGTTGAGCCTGTGGGGTGGCCGTGGGTTGTTCTTTTTTCTTTTGCCCATAAGAAACTCCGCTTAGCAAAAGCACGAAAATTACAATACTTCTTTTCATGAATGATTAATGTTTAGCCTTAGCGGGAAAGCTAACCAATAAAAAAAGTCATTGCAACCTGATGAAACTGAAGATCAGGGATTTTATGTCAACGGCAGCCATTCCACAACTCGTAATTTGGCCTCGACTGAATTTTCTGATTTCAACTATATGTCAATCCGATGTGTGACTTTCAAGGAACATTCGGATTATTAAGCTATTATTGGTTGGTCTTAATAAAAAACCGAATGACGGAAGATGAAATCCGTAAGGAACAAGCTATCATAGAGCGATCCAAAAAAGACCCGCAAGCTTTTGGAGAACTTTATGAAAAACATTTCGACCGGATTTTCAATTATATTTTACGTCAGACAGACAACGATGAATTAACAGGCGACCTGTGCTCGCAAACTTTCGTGAACGCTCTCAACAATCTCGGAAAATATGAATTCCGGGGATTTCCTTTCTCTGCCTGGCTTTATAAAATTGCCGGTAATGAAGTAAATAAACATTATCGCAAAAATAAAGGGAAGAAAATTTTTAGCATTGAAGAACTGAAAGTGCGCGAACTCGTAGAACAAACGACAGACACCTGGGATGAAGAACTAATCAATCGGGTAATTAGGTATATGAATGAATTGCCCACGGACATGATACAAGTGCTCGAGTTGCGTTTTTTTGAAGACAAAGATTTTAAGGAAATTGCTTTTATACTGGACATGACTGAAAGTGGAGCAAAAATGCGCACCTACCGGGCGCTGGATAAATTGAGAACAAATTTTAATCTTAAGGTAAAGTACGATGGGTAAGCACGAAATCCGGTTGCGCAGACAACGCATGGCGGCTCGCGGAAGCGATCGGTTCCGGAATTATAGTGCCGTTATGAAACAGCATGGCGAAGGGAAACGAATCAAACTGATCACACGCATCTTTACGTTTATATTTTTGATCATTGCACTGATCCTCGTCTTTGTTGTTGTTTCACGCTGGGAGAAAAAGCAAACTGGCTCAGAACAAAAAACTTCTCAGATAGAAATTGTGCAAACTGCTTCGTGACTAAGTCGTTGATGTCGGATTACGTAAGTAACCAAAACACATCATCTATGGAAGCAAAGAAAAATTCTACCCATGATTTGCATCGGCAATCAGTAAAGTTCTTTTTTATCGGCCTGTGTATAAGTGTTACACTAGTCATCACCGCTTTTGAATGGACTACAATAAAAAAGAAAGCGCCCCTGCCAACAGCCGATCCTTTTGAAGAACCATTATTTAGTGTTAAGGCTACGGTGCATGAAAGTGAAAAACCACCCACTCCGCCAAAACCATTACTTACCAAGAGTATTCCGTCTGTATCACTTACTGAATTTAATACGGAGAATGTTGACAAACCCGTTGAGCCTGGTATAAATACCGAAATCAATGACAACCCTTATGTTGATTTGCCAATCGAAGAAATAGAAGACCTTATTCTCTTTCCGGAAGTTCAGGCTATGCCCATTGGTGGCTATGAATCATTTTACGATCAGCTTTCGAAATCACTCAAATACCCAAAACAAGCCCAACGAAATCAGATAACCGGAAAAGTATTTGTTGAGTTTATTGTCGATAAAACCGGAGCGGTTAGCAACCTGAAAATTTTAAAGGGAATTGGCGGTGGTTGCGATGAAGAAGCGTTGCGTGTTTTGGTGAAAACCCGCTGGGAGCCGGGTCGGCAGCGCGGCAAGCCGGTTAAAACCAGAATGGCAATGCCTATTAATTTTACACTGCGATAAATCATTACTCCTGATTACAGAAAGTACAATTCTTTGGTGAAAATCATTATTTAATTACCTTTGCAGACTATTTTGGGCCTGTAGCTTAACTGAATAGAGTATCTGACTACGGATCAGAAGGTTGGGGGTTTGAATCCCTCCAGGCTCACTTTTTAAATCCTAACTCAAATTGATTGGGTTAGGTTTTTTATTTCAAGTAGAAATAATAACCAGTTTTTAACCGTTAGTAAGCAAAACCGGTCGAATGAAAAAAATCCTCAGCACTCTCCTATTAGCATTATTAGCATCTTATTCGTATGGGCAATATGAAACCGTAAAGAAGACCGTACGGCCAAGCATTCCCGGTTCTTTTATTGTCGACTTAGGAGTAAATAGTGCAATTGGCGAACCCCCTAAATGGAATCAGGGATTTTGGGGTTCCCGAACCGTAAATTTTTATTATCAATATTCTTTTCGGATTGCCAAGTCCAATTTTAGCTTCAATCCGGGCTTGGGTTTGAGTTTAGAGCGGTGGAAATTTACGAATGGTGCCACTTTGTATGATACGCTGGAACTGGTGAGTTTCCCCAACGGGGCCGTTTCACCTAACCAGGTTGAGCAATATAATCTTGTTAGTGCTGGATCGATTTATCCTAAAAATGCCAATAAGTCGATGTTGGTCGCTAATTATTTCGAGATACCGGTTGAGTTTCGGTTCGATACCAACCCCGAAGATCCTGGCCGCAGTTTTAATGTTTCAATGGGCGGACGAGTGGGATTTCTTTATGATGCCTTTACCAAAGTGAAATACCGTGACCTTGGAGAGGATATTAAAGTCAAAAACAAAATGAACCATGGCCTTTCAACGATTCGCTATGGAGTTTATTCGCGTGTAGGAGTTGGTGGATTTAACCTATTCTTTTATTACAACCTTTCTGACATGTTTGAAAAAGAAAAAGGTCCGTCCGGCAAAGACTTCAACTCATTTACAACCGGTATTTCTATCAGCGGGTTTTAATTCCCTTTAAATGCTGGTTTTCTTTTTTCAAGGAAGGCAGCAACTCCTTCTTTATAATCATGTGTTGATCCGGCTATCTCCTGACAATATGTTTCGTACTCTAAAATCTCATCCAGGTTTGATGTGGCGGATTTTGTGAGCATTTTCTTAATGAGACCAATCGATTTTGTTGGTGCCTGAGAAAAATAGTCAGTGTATTCTTTTACTGTAGCATCCAGTTGATCGGCAGCCACTACTTTATTAACTAATCCAAGTTGTAATGCTTCAGCTGCTTTTACCCGGCTTCCCATCGAACATAATTCAAATGCTTTGGCCATTCCCACTAAGCGTGGTAAGAAAAAAGCAGATCCTGAATCTGGCACTAATCCAATATTAATAAACACTTCAATAAGTGTTGCTTCTTCTGAAGCGATAATCATGTCGCAAGCAAGTGCCAACGAACACCCGGCTCCGGCAGCTACACCATTGAGCCTGCACAAGATAGGTTTAGGCAGCGTGCGCATGGCGCGAATAATTGGATTATATCTTTTCTGAAGCGAATCCATAAACGAACGCTTCTCCTGACCTGACGCTGCTTTCAAATCCTGACCGGAACAGAATGCTTTACCTGCACCAGTAAGCACAACCACACGAACCTGATCATCTTTGGCTACCGCCTTCCAGGCATCTTGTAACTCATAGGTAATTCCATCATTCAAGGCGTTATAAACTTCCGGACGGTTTAAGGTGATTGTTGCCACACCTCCGGCCACTTCATAGGTAATGAATTTGAAATCCATAAATAGTTAATTACTGTTGAAAAAAGATAATGATTCCAGAAAAACCAATGAGAAATCCAGTTATACTTCCGACTAAAATCTGGCGAGGCGTATGCGCATGTAAAATCAAACGGGAAGACATTACAGCCCCCGCAGCCACAATAGCAATAGCGGTGGGCCACAACAAATAGTTTTGTTCTACAGCTTTATTAAGTGGTAACAAAATTCCTATTCCGCCCCAGATAGCTAAACTATGCACACTGACTTTTTGAAAAAAAGTTATCAGGGTTGAGACAACCACCATGGCGGCAATAATTAGAATCAGGTTATTAAAGTTTTGGGAAAAGGGCAGCTTATAATAAAACAAGAATGCCGTTACGACATAAATGAGTGAAATGGCAACAAAAGGAATAATTCTTTCTTTTTGCGCTGTCATGGTGTAGTTCGAAATAGTGCCGAATTGTTTAAACATCAGAATGTTAACCGCAGGCAACACAAACGTAAAACAAAATACGAATACAAGAATTGAGTTTAATCTGTCCGGAGCTATCATCAGCATAGACGGAAAATAGTAGCCGAGAATCAACACCAGATAGGATGTGAGTAACAAAGGATGAAATAGAATGGAAATAATTTTAGCTGCTGTTCTCACCGCATCTCTTTTCTTAGCCGGGCTACAGGAATGTTTAATTGCTCACGATATTTGGCCACCGTACGTCTTGCAATATTATACCCCTTTTCATTCAGTAAATCTTCCAGCTTATCATCCGAAAGTGGTTTCTTTTTATCTTCCAGCTCAATAAGATCTTTGATAATCTGCTTCACCTCCCGGCTACTAACTTCCTCACCGGAGTCAGTAGCAATACCCTCCGAGAAAAAATACTTGAGCGGGAAAACACCAAAATCTGTTTGCACCGTCTTGCTGCTAGCAACACGACTTACTGTGGAGATGTCCATGTTAATCATCTGTGCAATATCCTTCAGGATCATCGGCCGAAGCTTAGTCTCATCCCCTTCCTGAAAATAATCATATTGAAAATCGACAATAGCACGCATCGTTCTCAATAATGTATGTTGGCGTTGTTTGATGGCATCAATAAACCACTTGGCAGCATCCAACTTTTGTTTCACAAACGAAACTGCCTCTTTCAACTTCTTATCCTTCTTATCGCTTTTGTCATACGCCTTAAACATATCCGTGTACGAGCGACTCACCCGTAACTCCGGAGCATTGCGGGAGTTTAGCGCCAGTTCAAGCTTACCGTTGTTGTTGGTAAGAATAAAATCCGGAATCACATATTGATTTTTAGCCATGCCCGTGTTCAACTCACCTCCGGGTTTAGGATTTAACCGGACAATTAATTCAATAGCATCTTTGATGTAGTCTTCATCATCCAGATCAAGCTTCTTAAGAATTTTGGGATAATGTTTCTTGGTAAATTCTTCGTAGCATTCGTTAAGGATTCGTTTCGCGACAATCACATCTACATCCTGACCATCATCCATTCGCTCCAGTTGCAACAATAAACATTCCTGCAAGTTGCGTGCAGCAATGCCAGCCGGATCAAAGGATTGTATTCTTCTGAGTAAAGCCTCCACTTCCTCAAGGTTGGTTTCAATGCTTTGTGAAAAGGCGAGATCATTGACGATCGATTCCATGTCTCTGCGGATATAGCCATCGCCTTCAATACTTCCTATCAACTGCTTGCCAATTGCCTGCATCCGCTCATTCAGACCAATAAACCCTAATTGAGTCATCAGCGTTTCGTGCAAGGAGGTGCCCATCGGAATTGGCATCTCCCGATCGTCATCATCATCGCCACCATCACCATCCGAATAGGTTTTGTAACTATTATAGTCGTCATCACGGAGATAATCCTTGATGTCAATGTCTTCACTTGATGTGTTGGTTTCAGTCTGAGCGCCTTCCACTTCAGGGGCCTCATCACTGGTATTGGTGTCCGGTTCTTCGTCCTGTTCGCTTTCAGAACCTTCCTCGAGCACCGGGTTAATCTCCAGTTCTTCCTCTATACGGTTCTCCAATTCGGCTGTAGGCACCTGCAGCAATTTTATAAATTGAATCTGCTGGGGCGACAGCTTTTGTTGCAGACTTTGATTTAAACTTAGTTTTTGCATGACTTTCGGGGTTAAAGTTACCAATTCATGCTATCACTAAAAAGAAATATAAATGTGTTGGCCCAAACATCTTTTCCATCCATAGGCTTGTCTCCGGTATTAGGAGTGTCCATTTTACTTAACGAGTCAATTTTTCACGCTAAGTCGCTAAGAACACAAAGGGAAAGGAAATCAAACAACCTTAGAATCTTTGCGCCTTGCGTGCAATGCATTTTTTGTCGAATATCCGTTTCGCACACTGGATTTTGATTAAAAAATCAAAATGACGTTTTTTGCACTCCAAAATTTGACGGCACAGTATGAAACGGACTAAGATTAAGGCATTATTGGCAACAAGCCCAACCGGGCAAGTGGTAAAAGTGGAGGGTTGGGTACGCACGTTTCGTAATAGTCAGTTTATCTCCATCAATGATGGTTCAACTCAGCAAAACCTGCAAGCTGTTGTTGAGCTGAATTCAATTGATGAACCTACGCTAAAGAGAATCACCACAGGCGCTTGTATTTCGGTAACCGGAGATCTGATAGCTTCTTTGGGTAAAGGACAAGCCGTTGAGGTGAAAGTAAAAGAACTTCAGATTCTGGGCGATTGCGATGCCGAGGTTTATCCATTACAACTTAAGAATCGGCCAAGTCTGGAATACCTGCGTGAAATTGCTCACTTGCGCTCACGCACCAATACGTTTGGAGCTGTCATGCGCGTGCGCCATGCCATGGCTTTTGCTATTCACAAATTCTTTAACGATCGCGGATTCTTTTATATCCATACACCTATTATCACCGGATCAGATGCGGAAGGTGCAGGTGCCATGTTTCGGGTTACAACCCTGGATGGAAACAAACCCCCGCTTGATGAGCAAGGCCATGTTAATCATAAAGAAGACTTCTTTGGCAAGGAAACAAACCTTACGGTGTCGGGCCAACTGGAAGGTGAAACCTATGCCCTGGCATTGAGTGAAATTTATACGTTCGGTCCAACGTTTAGGGCCGAGAATTCAAATACTACCAGGCACCTCGCTGAGTTTTGGATGATAGAACCCGAGATGGCATTCTATGATATTCACGACAACATGCAATTAGCTACCGATCTGTTGCAATATCTGGTGAAGTATGCATTGGATAATTGCAAAGAAGATCTTGAGTTCCTGAACAAAAGAGCTCAAGATGAAGAAGCTGCGAAACCACAAGACCAGCGCAGTGAATTGAGTTTGCTCGACAGACTAAAGTTTGTAACCGAAAATGAATTCCAAAAGCTGAGCTATACCGAAGCGATTGACATTCTCAAAAATTCAAATCCCAACAAGAAAAAGAAATTTCAATACCTGATTGAAAATTGGGGCGTTGACTTGCAGTCGGAACACGAGCGGTTTTTAGTTGAGAAACATTTTAAGAAACCCGTTATTCTATACAACTATCCCAAAGAGATCAAAGCATTTTACATGCGCCAGAATGAAGACAACAAAACGGTAGCAGCTATGGATGTTTTGTTTCCGGGTATTGGCGAAATAATCGGTGGCTCGCAACGGGAAGAGCGCTACGACAGATTACTCAAGCGCATTCAGGAAATGAATTTACCTGAAAAAGATCTGTGGTGGTATCTGGAATTACGCAAATTTGGTTCTGCACCGCATAGCGGTTTTGGTCTTGGCTTCGAGCGTTTGATTTTATTCGTAACCGGCATGACCAACATCCGGGATGTGATTCCATTCCCAAGGTTTCCGGGGAATGCGGAGTTTTAATTAAAACCCATTTCAAAAATCAACACGAATGTCAGGCTGAGGCACTCCCTGTCTGCCGAATCCGCCAGTTGGCGGAGCAGACAGAGAAACCTTGTTGGTTCTTGAAATGGCCTTCGACCCCGATAAATCGGGAAGGCCGATATCAAAATTTATTTTCTCTTAACAGCCAATAACGGAATCGTTCCCTGATAAGCCAGTCTTCGCGTTACACTCTTGCCAAAAAGTTTTTCTTCCAGACTAAGTTTATGCGTAAAGGTGGTGAGTAAATCGGCTTTCGTTTTCTTGATATAACTATCGATCGCTGTGGTGATATCCTCTTCCAGAATTAATTTAAAATCAAGTTTGTCGTAATTTATCTTCCTGATAATTTCATCTACAGAGTTAATTTCTGCTTCTACTTTTTTGTCCATTACCGGAGCAACATGAATCATGTGAACAGATGAACCAAAGATTTTTGCAAATTCAATTATAATCTCAAGTTCCTTTTGAATGTTCTTAAGATCAGAAGCGTAAACAATGTTCTCAAGATTATGATACTTCGCTAACGCTGGTATTGCTAACACCGGTACTTTACATTCATCAATTACAGAAACGGTTGTTCCACCCAGTCGGGCTTTCTTCAAAGCTGAAGCACCTTGCAAGCCCATCACTACCATGTTGGTTGGGTGCTTCTCAACATACTTACGCACCATCTCAGCAACTGTACGAGCCTTTATGGGTTTAAACTCTAATTTGTAGTTTCCTTTAATTTGATTGCGAAGCTCCTTGACCAGGCTATCCCCTTCCTCTTGCGAAACCTGTGCAATAGACTTTTCAATTTGTTTCGCTTTTAGATTAGCCTTTGGAATCCCATCTACCCGCACAATGTTGAGTATGGTAAAATGCGCATCCAGGGGAGCTGCCATCTTCATAGCAAATTGAATAGCCACCTTAGACAGCGGAGAAAAATCAGTGAGAAGAACAATGTTGGGTCCCTTCATAGAATTCAGGTTAAAGAAGTGTCGAAATTACGAGGTTTGGACTTATTAAAACAAAAAAACTCCGCCTGGGGTTAAAATTGTATGTAAAATGGAATTTACTTTACACACGAAATCTTTGAAACTCATGAAAAGTCGCATCCTTCTTTCGTTTTTATTCCTGTTCTCCATTTCTTCTTTTGTTTTCGCACAAAAAATAGAAGAGAAAAATATTAAGACTCACATCAAAATTTTGTCCGATGATGCTATGCAGGGTCGTCAAACCGGATCGGAGGGCGAGCGCAAAGCACTTGCATACATTGAAAAAGAATTCAAAGCATTAAAGTTACAGCCCAAGGGCGAATTAAATTCGTTTGAACAGGCGTTTCCATTTAAAAGTGGAGTGCATGGCACCGGCACCGAAGGCACGGCACATAATGTGGTTGCCTATCTTGATAATAATGCAGACAAAACAATCATCATCGGGGCTCATTATGATCACCTGGGGTTAGGTGAAAATGGAAGTTCTCTCGATGCCAATCCGCAAGGTAAAATCCACAATGGTGCAGATGACAATGCCTCGGGTGTAGCCGGTGTTCTGGAGTTGGCACGATACTTTTCAAAAAACAAAATCACAGAGAAGAGTAATTTTCTCTTCATCTGTTTTAGTGGTGAGGAACTTGGCTTATACGGTTCAAAGTATTTTACAGAACATCCTACTGTGGATCTGACCAAAGTAAATTACATGATCAACATGGATATGATCGGACGATTGAACCCGACAACAAAAAGTATTTCCGTGAGCGGATCGGGAACAAGCCCGGTTTGGGAAACAACACTTAAGAATATTACAGGGACTCAACTTTCCATCAAAACTGATTCAGCTGGTGTGGGGCCTTCGGATCACACCTCATTCTACCTGAAAAATCTTCCGGTATTGCATTTCTTTACCGGCTCGCATAGCGACTATCATAAGCCCTCTGATGATTGGGATAAAATTAATTACGCAGGTGAAAAAGAAGTACTGGAATTGATTATTGCGGTAATTGAAAAACTGGATAACGAACCTCAACTGGCTTTTCTGCAGACCAAAAATAAATCCATGGGCTCAGCGCGATCTTTTAAAGTAACGATGGGTGTTATGCCGAGTTACACCTCGGATTCGGAAGGATTATTGGTTGATGGCGCCACTGAAGGCAAGCCTGCGCATAAGGCTGGCATCCAAACAGGAGATGTGATTACCAAGATTGGTAACATTGAAATCAAAGACATTCAAACCTATATGGAAGCCCTTGGTAAATTTGAAAAGGGCCAAACTGTGCCGGTGAAAATTAAAAGGAAGGGTGAAGAACTTACGCTGGATGTGACTTTCTAATCTTGGTTCTACAAATTACACAACCTAAGTTCTGATCTTGGAATCTATATTTCATCCCTAAAGGGATTTTTGTGGAATTCTCTGTACCGTATTACCAATATTTCGTCCCTAACAGGCCTGATGGAAAATTTAATAAAGTCCCATAGGGACGACATATTGGTAAAATAATAAGGCAAAAAATTAAAGTCCTGTAGGGACGATATATTAATCCTGCTTCTTCTCCACGGCATGACCGCCAAACTCATTGCGAAGGGCAGCTACAATTTTTCCTGAGAAGGTATCTTCCTGTTGAGATCGATAGCGCATTAACAAAGACATGGTGATGACGGGTGTAGGCACACCCATCTCCAAAGCAGTTTCTACCGTCCACTTGCCTTCGCCCGAAGAATGCATAACGCCCTTTATGGATTCCAGGTTTTTATCTTTCTCCAGGGCACTCTGTGTGAGTTCCATCAACCAACTGCGTACTACCGAACCATGATTCCAAACTTTTGATACGGAGGCGAGATCTAGTTCGGCATCATGTTTATGCAACACTTCCATGCCCTCAGCTATCGCCTGCATCATACCGTACTCAATACCATTGTGGACCATTTTTGTAAAATGACCATTGCCCGTTTTGCCACAATAGAGATAGCCATTCTGAACTGAAATTGATTTAAAAAGTGGCTCGCAATAATCGAAGACTTCTTTCTTGCCACCTATCATAGTACATACACCTTGTAGCGCTCCCGTTATACCACCACTGGTACCACAATCCAAATAGTGGATGCCTAACTTTTCCAGGTCACGAGCTCTGGTTATAGTGTCTTTGTAATGTGAATTGCCACCATCAATCACAATGTCATCCGGACCTAAATGATATTTTAGATTGCTTAGAACTACATCCACCACATTGCCGGCTGGTACCATGATCCAGATCACACGCCTACCTTCCATAGCCAAAGCGAGGTCGCCAATCGTGGACATAGTTTGGATCTTTTCTTTGGCGATATTCTCCATAGCCGCCTTATTGACATCAAAAGCTACTACGTTGTGCCCTTTGCTCTTGAAATTCAGGGCCAGGTTATAGCCCATTTTTCCCAAACCGATTAAGCCTATTTGCATCGTCTCTGGATTATTTCTACATATTTAAGAAACGCGTTTATGGAAGACAAATTAAAAGATTGGTCTAATCCAGTGTAAACCTGCTCCCGCGGTTTGAACCAGCGAAGATCGCAACCGATTGATTCAACGCTTTTTCGGTTCTTTTTCATCTTTCGTGGCTGGATGAATTTCTAATCTTAGAACCCTTAAATAAAGATTAACCCACTCGCGCTGGGCGCTTGTTGCGCTAATATCGGTTGTAGGTTCAAACGGGTTCAACTGATTCTGGTAAGGAATCAGAAAAATAGGCAAATAGGAGGATTAATAAAATGCGAGATTATCGCTTCAGAAATTTATAGGTGCTTCGTAAACTTGAAGACTCATCCCGCACGGATAAAAAATAATAACCAGTAGCAAGATCCTTCACCTTGATTTTGATCTCGAACTCATCGATAACTTCTGTCTCAAGCTCAATCGAGGTGCCGAGAATATTATAAATGGTGAGCTTCACTTTTTTAGCTTGAGGCGAATCAAACTTTACGTTGACAAATTCCGTGGCCGGGTTGGGATAAACCTGAAGAGCCTTTACGGGGTCGGGTTGATTGCTATAAAAAGCGTCTTCCTTTGTTTGACCGAATCCGAGTTGGACGGTCAAAACAAGAGCAAAAAAAAGATATAGAGCTTTCTTAAGGTTCATTTCAGTACTGTGTACGTGATTAAGTACCGATTAGATGCAACTTGTAAGCCAAAAGTTTAAAATGAATTAAAATAAAGTAGCAGAAAAACCGTTTTACACGATTTTCTTAAAGGCGTTGGGTACATAATCAATAATATCACCCGCAATGAGTGAGTTCTGTCCTTTCTCCCGAGCAGCCAGATCACCTGCCAACCCATGAAGAAAAACACCCAAAATGGCAGCCTGTTCAGACTGATAACCTTGGGCCAAAAGGCTGGTAAGAATTCCGGTAAGCACATCCCCACTTCCACCGGTTGCCATACCCGGATTACCCGTTGAATTGAAGAATACTTTTTTATCAGGCGTAGCGATTGTCGAATAGGCTCCTTTCAAAATCACAACTGATTGAATTCTGTTCGCCAACTCTTTAAGTTTTTCAAGTCTGTCGAAATCATTCCTCCACGAACCAGCAAGTCTTTCGAACTCACCCGGATGGGGAGTTAAAATACTTCCGGCAGGAATTAATTTTTGAAGCGCTGGATTTGCGGATAATATATTTAATGCATCGGCATCAATGACATAGGGCTTTTTGAACTTTTGCAATATCTCCTCCAATCCTTTAACGGATTCCGTTGCCTGGCCGAGCCCAGGACCAATCCCAATCGTATCATAAAAATCTTCTACCTCTCTGCCTGAAAAATAATCGGCAGATTGATCGATAGTTGCCATCGCTTCTGGAACCGCAGTTTGAATAATTGAATATCCACTTTGTGGCACGTGTACAGTCAGCAAACCTAACCCAGCCCGCATAGCTGCTTTTGCCGACAATATAGAGGCACCCATTTTTCCCGTTGAACCTGCTATTAATAATGCGTGTCCATAATTGCCTTTGTGATCAAAGCGTGAACGAGGCTTCAAAATTCGTTTTGCTGATTTTAGCGTTGTAAGAGAATAAGAAGACTCTACTTCTTTTAGAAATTTCTTATTCAAGCCAATATCTACCAGATGCCATTCACCAACGTACGCTTGATTCTCGGGCATGATGAAGGCCAGTTTTGGATGCTGAAAAGAAATAGTATGATGGGCCTGAAAAATCATACCGACTGAATGCTGATCGGCCAACAAACCGGAAGGAATATCTACAGCAAGTTTAATTGCTTTACTCTTATTTAAAAAATCTATCACGGTACTATAAATACCTTCAACAGGTCGTGAAAGTCCGGAACCAAAAATAGCATCGATAAGTATAGTGCGATCTGAGAAGAGATTACTATCTGCTATGGTCGTAATTTCCTCAACTGAAATTTTTTCCAATCTTTTCAGATTGGCAGTAAAGTCGGGTGATTCCTTTACTCCACCGCGCACAATCCAAACCTTCACCGGATAATTCCATTCATGGAGCAGTCGTGCAATGGCTATCCCATCGCCACCGTTATTACCCGTGCCGCAAATTATTCCAACTTTTTGAGTTGCATCATAACGTTCTAGAAACCAACTAACGAAAGCCCGGCTTGCCCGTTCCATCAAGTCAATGGAGGAGATAGGTTCTTCCCGGATCGTGAATTGATCGTGCTTCCTAATCTGTTCTGAATTAAGTATTTTTAACATGTGACAAAATTACGCTAATTCATAGGTATGTTTTTAAAAACGATAGTTTCAATTTTTGTTTTACTGCAGGCATTAACCGAAGCATACGGCCAGATAGATTCGATAACACTAAAAAAAATCTACGAAAAAGAAATAATCTACTTTAGCGGAAGTAAATACATAAAAAATAACACCGCCTATCCAATCAAAAATCTTGTAGCTGAATTTGAACCCAATACAGAGGGGTTTGAACAGTATAAATTATTTGCATCCGACCAACACAAATCCAGACTCTATTCAGGAGTCGGTTTAGCCAGTATTGTTCTAGGGATCATTATAAGCCGAAATGAACCTGATCTGGGATCTGGATTAATACTAGGTTCCATAATTCCGATCGGCATCTCATTTAACTTTACACTAAAAGCAGACAAGAAAATGAGGAAAGCAGTCTGGCTTAGAAACAGAAACGTGCTGCTTCAGCACTACTAACGGTCGACCTCCCCGAGCACAATATCAATAGAGCCCAGAATGGCAATCAGGTCCGCAATTAAAACTCCCCTGCTGATTTCCGGCAAGACTGAGAGATTTACAAACGAACAGGCTCGGGCCTTACAGCGAAATGGAACATCACTCCTTCCATCGGCACGAAAATAAAAGCCCAATTCTCCTTTCGGATTTTCTGCGCGTACATAAAGCTCCTGGGCCTTAGGTCGGATCTTTTTAGGAACAATCGCTTGCGGATCAAACTCGCGCGTGCGTTTATATTCGCCTTCCAGTTTATCAAGACACTGCTCCATGATCCGCAAGGATTCATAGATTTCTTTTACCCGAACCCAGGTTCGGTCCCAACAGTCACCCACCTGACCCATTTTACCTTCCCCAATAGGAATTTCAAATACCAATTCCGGGTAAACCGAATATCCGTCCACTCTTCGTAGATCAAAACGCAGCCCGGAACCACGCAACATCGGGCCTGTGATACCATTGTTGATGGCGAGGTTGAGTGGAAGCACGCCCACATTAGCAGTGCGATCAATAAAAATTTTATTGTTGATCAATAATTTTTCCAACTCACCAACTTTCGGTTTGAAGTACGTGATGAATTCGCGACAGCGCTGCTCAAATCCAACCGGCAGATCATAAAACAATCCTCCAATCCAGATGTAGTTATACAGCATACGGGCGCCACTGGCCCATTCCAGCAATCGAAGAATGTGCTCGCGATCGCGCATGATCCAGAAGAAAGGAGTGAATGCACCCAAGTCAAGTCCGTAGGTTCCCACAGCAATCAGATGCGAAGCGATGCGGTTGATCTCTGCCATCAGCACGCGGATGTATTCTACACGCTTGGGAATTTGTTCCGTTATTCCCAACATTCTCTCAACGCCCATCGCATAGGCATGTTCCGAATTCATAGCGGCCACATAATCCATGCGGTCTACAAAAGGAATTACCTGATTGTAGGGCAAACTCTCAGCATGTTTTTCAAAACAGCGATGCAGGTATCCGATATGTGGAACTACATCTTTGATAATTTCTCCATCCGACAAAACTTCAAGGCGCAATACACCGTGTGTAGAAGGATGCTGCGGACCAAGATTAATAATCATCTCCTCCGACTTCAATTCCTTCGTCTTGAACTTGTTCGGCTCGGAATCGATCAGGTTGTCTTCTTTATATAAATACTGCTGTTGTTTCAATTGACAATGGATAATTGATAATGAACAATGGTTAGCGTTTCAATTTCGAAGTTTTGATTGATGCTGTTAATATTTTGATGAGTTCAGTGCACTGCTTAAGTAGCACTTCTCCTTGGACTGAGTCAATTACCTTTGAATCGATTAATAATCTGATCCAATATTGAGTTTCGTTGGCTTCCTTATTAGATATGGACAATTTGTGAATAAAATCGGCTTTTGATTCCGCCTGGTTTGCTTCTTCCACCATTGCTCCAATAGCAGTTCCGCTTCTCAACAATTGCTTTGACAAAACAAACTCCCGTTTTTCTTGCAATGACAGACAAACCTTGACTATGTCTAAGGCAAAAGAATAACTCTTCTGCTTAAGAGCATTTTCCCCATTCTTTATTGTCAATTGTCCATTATCCATTATCAACTATTTCTAATATTCAATTTTAACACCCCTATAATATTCCTCGTGTTTATAATCTTTGCGTAGCGGATATCCTTTCCAATCCGCGGGCATTAAAATTCTTCTTAAGTCAGGATGATTTTTGAAGGAGATGCCAAACATATCATACACTTCACGTTCCAGCCAGTTGGCAGATTTCCAGATGGAGGCAACACTTTCTACTTCTGGATTTTCTCTTGGCAAAATAACTTTTAGCGCCAGCGAGTGATTGAAGGGAATTGAGTACAAATGATAAATCACTTCCATCGTTCCAGCCTCCGGACCGTTGTCAACTCCGGTAACGCAGGAAAGCATATCAAAATAAAAAGCTGAATTTTTATGAAGCTGATCACAAACTGAAAGAAGAATTTCTTTTTTTACAATTATCCCATAAGGTGTTGAATTTGGAATCTCAACTACTTCCTCCGAGGTAATCTGACGAATCAGTGCCAATAGGTCTTCTCTTTTAACTGACATGCGATTCCTTTTCAATTAGCTGCTCAATAGCCGTTGGCTTCATACGACTTTCATTTCTGATTTTCTCATGCAGTTTCAATATTCCACCAATCAATGCTTCTGGCCGCGGTGGGCAACCCGGCACATAAACATCTACAGGAATAATGCGATCAACACCCTTTACAACATGATAACCATGTTGCCAGTAAGGTCCGCCACAATTCGAACAGGACCCCATCGAAATTACATAGCGCGGCTCTGACATCTGTTCATAGAGTTGCTTGATCCGATCGGCCATTTTAAATGTCACAGTGCCTGAAACAATCATCACGTCCGATTGACGGGGTGTAGCGCGAGGCACCATGCCAAACCGATCCATATCATACACCGTGCTTCCGGTACTCATAAATTCAATTGCACAACATGCCAACCCAAACGTCATGGGGAAAAGGGATGACAGACGTGACCAATTTAGTAAGTCATCTACTTTGGTGATGATCACACCTCCATTTTCAAACTGCTGATCTAACAATCCCTTCATATATTTTCTTTCGGAGCTTTGTGCTCCGCGTACTTTGCGTTCAATTCATCATACAACTTGGCAGGCACAGGTGATTCAACATCGGTTGTGGTGGGTGCAGATTTTACCCAATCCAGATGTCCCATTTTCCAGGCATAAGCCAGACCAATTACCAACACTAAAATGAAAATCAACATTTCAACAAACGCATACCAACCCCATGCACCATCAGTTTGCGCATTCAATTCTTTATTGGCAAAAACAACCGACCACGGAAAGAGGAAAACAATCTCTACTTCAAACAAAATAAAGATCAGCGCAAGCACATAGAACCGAAGATTAAACTGAATCCAGGCGGGGCCTTGGGGAGTTTCACCACTTTCGTAGGAAGTGAGTTTTTGAGCATTGGGTCGATTGGGTCTGATGAGTCTGGAGACCAACAATGCTGAGACAACAAACAGCGTTCCTCCGATGACAAACAATAAAGTCTGTGAAAAGACAGAAACAGAAGTTGGCTCAGCGTTCATTCGAACCAAAGATACGCAGGGACGCGGTTCTTACCCAAGAAATTCGTGATACTAAAGATTAGTAGTGTTAAACGTATCGCCCTGATTAAGGTCGCCTGTTTCATATCCTTTACGGAACCAACGCTGCCGTTGCTCGGAGGTGCCATGTGTAAACGAGTCAGGCACAACAACGCCTCGAGATTGTTTTTGTAAGCGGTCGTCACCAATGGCGCTGGCTGCATTCATGGCTTCTTCATAATCGCCAGCCTCGATCATACCATGCATATTGTCCGCATGGTGCGCCCAAACTCCAGCCAGAAAATCTGCCTGCAATTCCAGCTTAACCGAAAGCTTGTTGTATTCTTCTTGACTCAACTGACCGCGCATGGAATGAACTTTGTCAGTGATTCCCAGCAAATGTTGCACATGATGGCCTACTTCATGCGCAATTACATAAGCTTGCGCAAAATCTCCAGGGGCATTGAACCGGCTTTTCAGATCTTCATAAAAACTAAGATCGATATAGAGCCGTTCATCAGCACTGCAATAAAAAGGTCCGGTTGATGCATCGGCCGAACCGCAACCCGATTCAACACTGCCACTAAAAATAACCAGCGTAGGTTCGCGGTAATCGGTCATTAACTGATTCCATACATCTTCGGTATCCGCCAGAACAACTTTTACGAATTGTGCCAATTCCTCTTCTTCCGGAGAAGCCTGATACGGGGCCGACTGAGTCATGGAGGGACCGCTGTCCAACGGAACCTGCTGTAAAAGTGATAATGGATTCTTTCCGGTAATTAAACCAATAATGACAATGATCACTACCAAGCCTAGACCGCCTTTTATAGGCAACCCTCCAAAACCACCACGACCGCCTCCACTGCCGCGTTGATCATCCACATTCCCGCTTTGTCTTCGTCCCCGCCACTGCATAAAATAAATTTAGAACGGAAGGTACGCAGGCAGGAAATGTGAAACAAAGTGTTAGTAACGTTTTAGTTTTTAGAGGTCTCTACAACGACCGTCATTGCTTGAATCGCGTTTGGCCGTATAGCCAAGCAACGTCACCAAAAATGACGATGGCGATCACCAACTATTTCAAATTTCTCTCAAGGACTCTATTTCCAGGCAGCTAAGATAACGCCCATGATGGTCAGAGCTACAATACTATAGCCTGCGTTGATCAGAAATAATGTAAACGATCTTCTTTCAAACAAATAATGCGTTCCTACAAAGGTTGCCACCCAACCAAAGCCGGCCAGAAAGCCCCACAGGGCGCCCATGGTTGGATCATTCTCGGGGCCCATAAACATGGCGAGGTTAACAGCAGCAATTAATCCGAGAACGAAAGCCAGTCCGAAGATCTTAACCATGTTGCCACCTTTCAGACTTTCTTCTGTAAATCCATTTTCTTTCATCCAGGCTTTTCCAAATACAGCGGGGGAATACCAGAGGCCACCAATCAAAAAGGTTGAAAGTGCGGCAACAAAAATTGCGAGATAGTTTAATTGAACATCCATACAGGTAGGGTTTTGGGTTTATAATGATATTTAAGATTTTTCAAGACGTTTTCCATTAGTCAAATAATAGTTAATGGCTTCTTCCCAGTCTTTCAAATTAGCAGCAAACATTTTTTCCAATGTCAGTTTATTGATCTTATTTCCTTCTTCCGTTAAACCAGTGTAGGAATATGTTATCGATACCAGCGTACTATCCTGTTGCGGTTTGCAACTTACCGTAATAAACCAGATTCGTTGAAACGTGGAAACAGTGTATTCGATAAAAAAGTCTGCCGGGCGATATTGGGTAACCACCCAAATATATTCCTTCTCGTCAGGATTGCTTGCAGCCGTTTTAAAAATCATGTGTGCTTCCATTTCGGGGCTTCGCGAATAAATTATCTGAGGTTCCCAACCAGCGGCCCACTCCTTTTCGCGGATCGGGCCAAAGAGCGGAAAGGCGTTTTCAATTTCAGCGTTCACAAGAAAAGACGCTGTGCGTTCGATACGCTCGGCAGTTTGTGAATAGGTTTCTGCATGTACCATAAAATAAGGCTAAGAAGTATTTTTACGATCTGCTTTTTCTTCACCCACCCATTGGGGACGGTTGTTTAGAAAAATACACCACCAAGTCCTGTTGCACGTTTCATGTTTATCGTTTAATCGTTTTCTCATAAATCTCAATCCACTCCTTCGGTTTCATTTTCGAAGCAAGCGCACCAAAAAGTTTTACCGGAACATCATCCGGATTTTTGAACCGAATACAAGATTTACCCATATCCAGCTTTTTATCAGAAGACTTTTTCCACTCTTTTAAAAACCAATCATGCAACACCCGTTCATACACCGCCATGTGATAAACGGCAATGTGATTTTTTTGCGAGGCAATGCTCATAAAAGGCAACGCATCCTCAGGCTTGCAATGATACCCGGCCGGATAAAGTTTGTGCGGCACGACATAACTGATCATGCCATACTGCATGGTTTCTTCAAATCCTTTGGGTAGGTTCTTCTTAATCTCCTTGCGCAACGCAGTAATAATTTCTACGCGTTCATCTGGCAGGGTTGAAAGATACTCGTCTACTGTTTTAGCTTTTGATTGCATACTTAAAATTAAAGTTCATAATTCAGGATGTGGGAGAGTTGGGAAGGAACTCTTTTTTGCGAAGCAGTCCTGCACTGATCAAGGAAATGATAAGACCCACCGGAAAAATTTCCATCAAAGTCATTCCAAAACGGATAAAAGGATTTTTATACATTTCCCAAAGCTCGTCCTGCTTGGCTATTTCAGCTTTCAATTCGGCTTCATTTGTTATTTCCTGCTTGAGATTCTGCACATAATACTCCTGCATCTTTTGGGTAAAACCTTTGGAGACCGTGCGGTAAGCCACCTCCCACGATAGTGCATAAATCAGAGAAGCAACTACCGTGATCAGGATTCCTATTTTAAAGGCCATACCAAATGAGATTACCCCATCCAAAAAATTGTCACGGTACGATTTCACTCCAAATAGTATCAGCGATAGGGCGATAACCATGGAGGTGTACCCCACCCACATGCCATTATCGAAATTGATCGTACCGTTATCATATAGCGGAGCCGTTATAAAGAACATGGCCCCCACAATTACACCAGCAATGGAGCCGTAAACAAGAATGATTTTTTTCATAGTATTTTGTTTTGCTCAAATCACGCATCCTCAGCCCCAAATTTCGTCACCCAAAAGTATGATTCTCGGAAATTTATAAGAAATCATACTTTCGTTGCTCTCAAAAACAGGAGACAAGAATCCCGGATTCAGAAATAATGCAGTTTCTTTACTTTACTATAAAATGATATTTTCGTATCAAGAATTAATTGACAACTACTCCAATGTTACGGATTACAATCACCCTGGCTACCTTTCTTCTATTCACATCACTATGGGGACAAGAGAAAGAAGTTGCAGATTTTTCATCCCTTAAAATAGCAGCTGATGGTTCTGATGGAAATATGCTCGATTTTGCGGTAAGCAAAGATCAAAAGTATATAGCCATCGCCAACGAAAATAAAGTAATAAAGCTGTTTGATGGACGTACGGGCAGGTTTATTAAAAGAATCCGTGGATTTCATGAAAATCTGACCGAAATTATTCTGTCGCCAGATAGTGAAAGAATCATTACCTCCGGACTGGAGAATTCAATTGCTGTAATCGATGTTAAATCGGGCGACTTGATTAATTCCATCAAGTTAAAAAATCCGTTGCGGTGTCTGGAAATATACGAAAACGGACAAACGGCCGTAGTGGGTGATAACAAAGGTACTATTACGTTCATTGATTTAACTTCCTTCTCTATATTATCAGAAATACCTACAGGTACACCGCAGGTTACTTCACTCGCCTTTAGCCCCGACTATAAAGAAATTGCAGCTGGAACCGGTATTGCCATTGGGTATATGCTTAAAAAGTATCCTATTTTTCTTATTGATGCGCAAACGCGAACTGTTTCCAGAAAACTGGAAGGCATGCAAGGAGCCACAACAGCAGTTCGCTATAGTTACGATGGAAAAACTTTGTATTCGGGACACAAATCTAACTCACGAACCTTGATGAAGTGGGATTTGGGTTCCGGAACTAATCAAGTGATAAACCAAATCTTTAATGTAGTGTCCCTGGGTGGTTATTCCAGCATCGACATCGACAAGAAGAACTCCGTTATTATCGCCACCACCGATGATCGCTCTATTCAGATCTATGACCTTGTGTCAAATCAACAAATCTCAAACAAATTTGCCAGTAAAGTAAGGCTGATGCGAAAGCTCGAACATTTTCCAAGGAATGTTTTTGGAGTGAATGATGGCAAGAATTTTATCATCGGGGGCTTTAATAAAAGCATGTTGTACATCTACAACGCTGAAAAAAAAGGAATCGTGGGGTATGTGCATACGTATAATGATGAGTGGGCCGTGGTGGCTGCTGATGGACGGATGGATGGATCACTCACAGCAATAAAAAATCTTTCGTGGAATGTAGGGGCTTACAACATACCTCTTGAAAACACCTATGATGCCAGTTTCACACCGAGGTTGTTAAGTCAGTTGATTAGCGAAGAAACTGTGCGTGAAGAATTCAAAGTAGAACAAGCCGCGAAAATTATTCCCAAGCTTCAAATAAAAAGCATTAACGAGAAAAATATAGCAGGAGTGGCACGTGGGGCTTCGGCCTATAGCACAGCACAAAAAAATATAACTATCGAAGTTGCGGCTGAACAAAATGCAGACCTGATTGATGAAGTGCGACTTTTTCACAATAACAAATTGGTAAACACCATAAAGGCAAAACCGAATGAGCCTATGGGCACTATGAAATTCAACGCCAGTTTAACCGATGCATTTGGGCAGGAGAATTTCTTTTACGTAACTGCTATCAGCAAACAAGGCTTCGACTCCGAGAAAATCAATTTCATTGTTACGTATCAAGGCAAATCGGATGAGAAAGCAAAACTCTTCCTCCTCACGATTGGTGTAAATGAATATCGAAACCCAAAATACAATTTAAACTTTGCCGTAGCCGATGCCACCGCCTTTGAAAAGGAAGTGCAAAAGGGCGGTCGTGGATTATTTGAAACCATTGTAGTAAAAAGCATTCGTGACAACAAAGCATCCAAAGCGGAAATAATTAAGGCCTTTACTGACATCCAAAAACAAGCCAAGGAGCAAGACATGCTTATCTTCTATTATGCCGGCCATGGCACCATGTCGGACGGAAAGGATTCTGAGTCTCAGTTTTTTCTGATTCCGCATGACGTAACGCAGTTATACGGCAAAGATGAGTTGCTCAAGGAAAAAGCAATCTCAGCCAATGAATTAAAAGAACTTTCTAAAAACGTCAATGCACAAAAACAAGTTTTCATCTTAGATGCTTGTCAATCGGCCGGAGCAATAGATGTGATGGTGCGCGGTGCAGCCGAAGAGAAAGCACTAGCCCAGCTTGCAAGAAGTACGGGTACATTTTGGATTACAGCAACCGGATCGGAACAATTTGCCAGTGAATTTAAAGAATTGGGTCATGGTGTTTTCACCTATTCGTTGCTTGAAGGACTACAAGGCAAGGCCGACAATGGTGATAAACGGATTACTATCAAAGAGCTCAGTGCGTACATAGAAAATCGGGTACCAGAAGTCTCAGAAAAATACAAAGGCACGGCCCAGTTTCCTTCCGGCTATTCTTTTGGTAATGATTTCCCGATTGCTATTGTTAACGAACCTTAAGGAATCAATTGCAGTTCTTTTCCTCTCCGGATAGCCTGAGTTCTACGCGTTACATCTAATTTGATGAATAGATTAGACGTATGCGTTTTTATGGTATTAAGTGAAACAAAAAGTTTATCGGCAATCTCCTGATTACTTAAGCCCGTAGCCATTAATTCCAGCACTTCGTGTTCGCGCTTGCTGATGCCGAGGCGCTGAAGTTCTGATTCGTTTAGAATAAACTCAGGACCCACTAAAACGATTTGCTTGCGGGTGAGTTTGAGGCCGGCCCATATACCTAAGCCAGTAAAAAATAAAGCTACCAATCCGACATAGAATTCTATAGAAAGATCACGCACAAATAATCGGTATTCTAAATACTTAAGTACAAACACCAAAGCTGCCAGAGCCATGCCATAAAGAATAATTGTTCGTTTCATTACTTTTAAATTTGAGAATTTTTAGGGAATAATTTGTTTCTGAAAATCAAAAAATTAATCCTCGAACTCGGCCTGTGAATCCTACTTTTTAAACTACAAAGAACTTCCCTGCCTGTGCTCCCGCTTCGGCAGACAGGGAGTGCCTCAGCCTGACACTCGAATTGAGACGTAAATGTCAATTGAAGAAAGCATCTAGAAATATTTTATTGATTTGATCATAAACTGCCATTTGCAGTAGCTATTTTTCTCTTACGAGTTAAAAATAAAACTGTCCGTAATTGCTTAAATTGCCCTATGCTTTGGCGAATTCTAACCCTCCAACTTTTGGTGATTTCTAGTTCAGGAATAGCACAATCAAATCTGATTGTGGAAGAATTCTTTTTTAGGGAAACCCCACGACAGCGTAGCACCTTTCAATATGACGCACAAGGCCGTGAGGTTGGTTCAAAATATTACAGTTATGTAGGCCCTGGGGAATGGGGGTTATATCTTTCAACAGAAAAACGATTTGATAATGCAGGTAATGTCATATTTTCCTCAAACACTCATTGGAAGTACTCAGATGATTCTGCCTTCTACAATACGGAAACAAATACACTATACAATGAAGCAGGTAAAATTGCAGAAGAAATAACCTCTTTCCATTATGATATCTCCGGCCCACAGGAGCGAAAAAATAAAACCGGAAATATATACCTCTATAATGAGCTAGGGTGCCTGACCACGATCTTAAATCGCACATACTTTGAGGAAGGAGGATATTACGAAACCTCTGATACAAACGAAACAGATGCCACCTGTAGACCCCTGAAACGAACCTACGGAGGAAATTTCGTTACCATCTGGACCTATGAATCATCCAATTCCTATAATGAACGGGGTTACTCGATTGAAAACGGGGATAGTACCCTTAGAGCGGAGAAGTCATATGTAAATAACCTGGTAACGGAAGTAATCTACCCTGGTGGTGAACGCACCAACTATGCCTATAATCAGCAAGGAAAAACTACAGAAATAAAAAAATTTAGATGGGTAAATTCGATTTGGATTATGAATGAGTTGACAACTAATACCTATAATGAATTAGGTCAGTTAATTTCACAATACGTAATGTCGGGGCCGGATGTTTTATCAGGACCACCTCTCTACACGAGTCATCATACATATGAATACAATGAATTCGGAAGTGTGAAGTACAGCGTAAGTGAATGGATAGACACAAACGGTATTTATTCTTATAAGGGTGGCTCCACCACTACATTCCGGTGCGATGGCAAACCACTCACCAGGGTTTCCATTGACTTGAATGATGGTACGGAGACATACAGAACTGCCTATTACTACTCCTCCTCCGCACCGTGCGAGGAACCCTCAGCCAATATTTCGTTGTTTCCCAATCCAACATTTCGGTTTCTTAAAATAAACTCAAAAGAACCGCTTCAGAATGCTATACTAAAAATCTACAATACAAGTGGTCAGTTACTGAGCGTAATTAGTGACACTAAAAAGATGTCCCCTATCGAAGTGGATTTGGTAGATTTTATTCCAGGTATTTATGTTCTGAAAGTAGAGAGCAATGGGATGATAATAAGTGAACGGTTCGTTAAAAAATAATCACTTATTTATTTCTATCACTGCTGTCAGGGCCATTCATATCCCATGCAAGTGCCCTACCCTTCCAGAATCTTTTTCAGGTTAACAAAATTCTGATTCATATCCTTCAGCAACATACCCTTAATAAAAGGAATCATCAGGTTCATCGGGAAAGGATTAGTACCCGAAAATACGGTTGTTACTTTCGTTGAACTTCCATCCACCGCCTGAGTTGTCGTATACGCCTGATTGGTGGCCTTAAAGGGTTTTTCGAAGCGCAACTCCACATCATAGCGCTCGTCTTCTTTAATCGCTTTAATTTCCTGCGCACCTACACCCACATTTTTATTTTCGCTGCTCCACGATGAAATAAAGCCAACCGTACCATCCACACCTGTGTAGACTATTTTAATGTTGGGGTCGGCCATTACCCACACGCTGTACTTCTCCTGGTTTTTAATCTGTTTCACATAATTAAAAACTTCTGTTACCGGTTTGCGGATAATCACTTCCGTGGAAATAGTAAACGCTTTAGGCATCAGGGCAGCTGCTACCAGTATTAAGAGGATTAGCACGCCTAGCGAATAGAGGAATATCATGGTATCTGGGGTTATTACTACGAAGATAAAAATCCGCCATGTAACTACCTTTATCTTATTCCTGCTAATTTTTATATTTAGGAACATTAAACCAAAACCCCTCTTTTATGCCTATTCTTATCGGGCTCGTAGCCATATTGGTGATCGGAGCCATCCTTACCTACAACAACCTTGTGGGTGCACGCAATTCAGTCGAAAATGCATTTGGTACCATTGACGTTATGTTGAAAAAGCGATATGACTTGCTGCCTAACCTGGTGGAAGTTGCCAAAACCTACATGAAACACGAAAATGAAATATTTACAAATCTGGCAAGCCTGCGAGCCAGAGCAACCACCGCCACTACCACCGATGAAAAAGTAGTGCTCGAAAACGAGATTTCAGGGGCCATGAAAAACCTGATGGTATCGGTAGAAAATTATCCTGAATTAAAAGCCAGTGAACAATTTACCATGCTGCAACGCAGCTGGAACGAAACCGAAGAACAAATCTCGGCTGCACGCAGGGCCTACAATGCGGCCGTAACCGCCTACAACAATGCCGTGGAAAAATTTCCGTCAAACATTTTTGCCAACATGTTTGGCCACAAACGCAAAGCAGTATTTGTGATTGCGGAAACCGAACGCCAGAATGTAAGTGCCAAGGCGTTGTTCAACTCGTAAGAGATGCAGCCAATCACGGACTTCCGGTCGTTTTACCAAGCAAGCCTGCAACCTAAACTGACCGAACTTGAAACATCGCGTGCCGCTATTGCCGGAAAAATAAAACTCTATGGCGCTATTGCCATAGGCGTTGGTTTACTCTTGTTGTTTCTAAAAGTAGGCATGTTTCCCTTACTGCTGGCAGGTGGTGGCATGTTTTTTTTCTACAACCATCACGCAAAACAATTTCGTAACAGTTACAAAACCCAGGTTGTTGCTTCACTTGCACAAGCGCAAGGCTTACACTATAACCATCTGGCGTGTATACCACGCAGCGATTACGACAGGAGCAAAATTTTTGTAACCAACCCAGACCGCTATTGGGGCGATGATTATCTAACCGGAACCATTGGCAAAACGGGCATCCGGTTTTCTGAATTACATACGCAGTATAAGACGGGTGGAAAAGACAAAAGCTGGCATACCATCTTCAGAGGCATTTTCTTTATTGCCGACTTCAATAAACATTTTATTGGCGAAACGTTTGTGCTGCCCGATGTATCGGAAAACGTATTTGGTAGCAGCCTGGGTGGCTTCTTTCAAAAAATGAACATGATGCGACCTGAGCTGGTGAAACTGGAAGATGTGGAATTTGAAAAAAACTTTGCGATCTATAGTACCGACCAGGTTGAAGCACGGTACATTTTATCTCCCGCTCTAATGCAGCGCATCCTTAGTCTCAAACAAAGGTTTAACACCAAAGTAGCACTCTCGTTTATTGGCTCGCATGTGTACATAGCCATTACGGTAAACAAAAATCTGTTTGAAGCCCCGTGGCTTTTTAGCCCGGTTGATAACTACAAGCAATTGGAAGAATACTATAACGACATTGCTATGTGTGTGCAAATTGTAGAGCTATTGGATTTAAATACCCGCATCTGGACAAAAGAGTAAACTATGAAATACTTTGAAGCCATCTCAAAAATATCTTTAAGGGCGTGTGTCATGCCGGATTTAGTCCGGCATCCCAATTTTATCGCACAGATTACGAGATCGCGGATCAGTGTCCGCGATGACAAAGTATTTTTGAGATGGCTTCTTATTACATTTCTTAGTTCAATCCCAATATTCAGCTACAGCCAAACCCCAACTGAGCTGGCTGACCTGCAACTGAAAGGCTACAACGAGCGCAACATAGAGTTGTTCCTGCAAGCGTACAGCGACTCCGTAAAAGTTTATAACTTCCCCAACAAGTTTTTGTACAAAGGCAAAGAAACCATGCGCCAGAATTATGCGGGCATGTTTACCAACCTTACCGACTTGCATTGCACTATTAAAAGCCGCGTGGTTATTGGCAATACCGTAATTGACGAAGAACAGGTTGTAATCCGGAAAGGCCAACCTGAATTACATGCGGTGGCAATTTATAAAGTTGCGCATAACAAAATACAGGAGGTGTATTTTATTGTGGAGAGGTAAAAATTTGAAGGCACAAGCGTGACGCTTGCGCCTGAAAAGTGAAAGCAAGTTCAATTTTAAAGGTATCAAAAAAGACCTCTTAGCTTACGGCTACCAATACCACTATCAATACACTAACCGCGATAAATACGGTTAAAAAAATTCCCTTATTGTCGTTGGGAAAATTAAAATTGATGTTGCTGAAAAAATTTACATTCATAGTTGTGGCGTTTATTGCTACAAAGAACGGGAGGTCTTTACATTTACGCTCAACAACTTATCTACAACTAAACACGTGTAATTGTGAATAACTTCGCAAAATTTAAGCTTCTGAATTCAAATCGGGGTTGACCTCTAAGCACTGTGGAATTGTTAATAACCTTCTAAAAACATGCTTTATAAGACGTTATTGGAGAGAATCAGACTCTAAAAAAGTGCTTAAAAGGCATTAAAACACAGGTTTATTTATCCACAAAATAATCATTAGGAACATCGCTAATAGTATGGTTAGTATGGTGCGGACTGCGATACGGTCGTGAGGTAAGCTAGTTTGAGTTGACCCATTCAAGCGCAAGCGTCACGCTTGTGCGTCTCTTACATCGCATAACTTAGCTCAACAAGCGCTTTCCTACACCACATAACTCAGTTCAACAAGCCCTTTCTTACCAAAGAAATCTCTTGCGCTACTGTATAGATAATCTTCTTCATTTTCTACAAAGCCAGCTTCAACCGGGTTGCGGTGTATATATTCCATTTTTTGGTAGAACATAGTCGTATTTAAAATCTCTATGGGATGATTATGTTGTTGCCACAGTTGCCAATCCTGGTTATTGCTATTCTGCATGCCGAATTTTTCCATCATGTTAAGCATCCATTCACGCCTGCTTTCTGCCGGATGTTCGCTGATAGCCCTTCTCAAGCTGCGTGAAGTAAAGCTTTTAACCTCACCAATTATTTTATCCAATGGCCTGCCTTTGCTGCCAACGATCATATGAATGTGGCTGGGCATAATGCACCAGCAATAAATTTCAAGGTCTTTGTTTTTCTGACAATAATGCCAGCTATCGATTACAATATCCTTGTATTCCTTTCGGATAAACAAATCGATCCAGCCGACTACGGCAAAACTGATGAAATATAATTTATCGTTATCTCCAAATTTGTATTTACGACTCATTCGTTATAAATTAAATGAAATTACAAAATATTTAGTTTTTATGTGAAGGCACAAGCGTGACGCTTGCGACTGAGTAGGTAAGACGCTTGCGCCTAAGTAGGGTGGCACAAGCGTGACGCTTGCGCCTGAGGATGGGAACAGGGGGAGTGGCTTTTCCTCAATTAAAAAGGAACACTACCGCATGTTTGGTCTTCACATTTCGATATTCCAGTACAGCTGGTTTCCAACGACTTTCTCTTACAATTCTGAGAATTTCATCGTCAACAAATTGTGCAATACACATGCTCGTGGATACCCATGCTACCAATCAACCGCGCTCCCTCATCCACAACACTATAGAATCTCTTCTCCTCAGGGGGTGGTTTCAAACTTATTATATTCAATGTAAATGAAGAACTCTCAGGTATTCTGACCTTCAACCTCCGATAACCCTCGGCCTCAATCAGTATATAGGCGGTATCACTTAATGTCATCTCAAAATGACCTAGTGAATCAGATGTTACGAAAAACTCCGTATCCACAACAGATACCTTAGCCTTCACCACGGGAACATCCAAAAAATAATCAATGATTCTTCCTTTCCTTAGCTTTTGAGCAATTCCCTGAGTGATACTGGTCAGAAAAAAAAGAAACACAAAAATTTTTACCCTCATAATCTAGTCTTAGGTTCTGCCTGAGCATCCATTAAATTCAACATGATCAATTATCCATTATCAAACTATCCATTGCTTCACCCCGCCCATCCTTCCCTATCCAAACTTCTGTATTGAATCGCTTCTGCGAGATGTTCGATTTTTATTTCGGCAGTTCCTGCCAGATCAGCAATCGTACGCGAAACTTTTAAGATTCGGTCATAGGCACGGGCTGAGAGGCCGAGACGTTCCATGGCGGTTTTTAACAACGTGCGGCCGGCATCGTTGATCACACAAATTTCTTTCACCATGTTGGCGGGCATCATGGCGTTGCAATAAATATCCTTGCGGCCTTTAAAGCGTTCACTTTGTATCTCGCGGGCCTTCACCACACGCTCCCGAATCTCTTCACTGGTTTCGTTCTTGCGCAGGGTTGTCATCTGGTCGAAACTTACCGGCACTACTTCCACATGTAAATCAATGCGGTCGAGTAGCGGGCCACTTACTTTGCTTAAATAGCGTTGCACCACACCGGGTGCACACACACATTCCTTTTCTGGATGATTGTAATAGCCACACGGGCACGGGTTCATACTGGCCACCAACATAAAGTTAGCCGGGTAGTCAATCGAAACTTTTGCACGCGAAATGGTTACGCGTCTTTCTTCCATGGGCTGGCGCATTACTTCCAGCACGGTGCGTTTAAACTCAGGTAACTCATCGAGAAATAAAACCCCGTTGTGCGATAAAGAAATTTCTCCTGGTTGCGGATTGCCTCCGCCACCAACCAGTGCAACATCGCTAATTGTATGATGCGGACTTCGATACGGACGTGTAGTGAGCAAAGTTGAGTCGGCCCCAATGCGTCCGGCAACAGAATGAATCTTGGTTGTTTCGAGGGCTTCGTTTAATGTGAGTGGTGGAAGAATAGATGGGAGTCGTTTGGCCAACATGGTTTTGCCGGCACCGGGCGGACCAATCATAATCACATTGTGACCACCGGCTGCCGCAATCTCCAGCGCGCGTTTAATATTTTCCTGGCCTTGCACATCTTTAAAATCAGCCTCGTAGTTGTTCAACTTGTTTTGAAACATTTCGCGCGTATCCATGCGCAGCGGTTCGATGGTGATCTTCTTTTCAAAAAAATCAATTGCCTCCTGTAAGGTCTCCACACCAATTATATCGAGGTTATTAACAATGGCCGCCTCGCGTGCATTTGATTTGGGCAGCACAAAGCCTTTGAACTCCGCCTTGCGCGCCTGGATGGCGATGGGCAACACACCTTTAATGGGACGTAAAATTCCATCCAGCGAAAGCTCACCCATGATCACATACTTGTCGAGTTCTTCGGCTTCAATTTGTCCGGAGGCTTTCAGCACCGAAAGGGCAATGGGCAAATCGTAAGCACTTCCCTCCTTGCGCAAATCGGCTGGTGCGAGATTCACCACCACCTTGTTGCGAGGCATAAAATATTTCAAACTTTTGAAAGAGGATTCTACCCGGTGCTGACTTTCCTTTACGGCAGTATCGGGCAAGCCGCTCATGTGAAACTCTTTGCCTTGCGTAACATTCACTTCCACCGTGATGGTACGGGCATCAACTCCATGTACAGCACTTCCAAATGTTTTCGCGACCATGGCTTGAGATCAAATTATAAAACCGAAGATAGGAATCTTTGGTGAAAAAAGATTCAACAACCTGTTCGTGAAACGGCACTAAGTATTGTTAAGGTTAAGCAATTTTATCAATCCCACATTAATTTGATTGATATCCATATCGGAAAGATTACCGAGTTTACCGAATACGAGGTTCTTATCGAGTGTTGTTATTTTATTAATCGAACCAGTGAATCAATTTTCAATCCATTGATTGCCGTAGCGGTTAACTTTATCGAGAATTCATCAGACCACTTAGATTGGGTAGTAATAAAAGCTACAAGTACATCTTGATTAGATTCCGCCAAAACAAGAGCCGGCCTTTATTTTGAACCCGACAAATCAGTGAAGGGAAAGGATACCAAAACCACATCCCCCTTTTTCACTTATATCTTTCTTTTAGGTCTGTAGTTTTATATTCAACTTCCTCCGCCTCCAAAAACGAAAAAGACTTTGACTCTGCTGCTAACCTGCTTATCCCTTCGCTAATAATTTTGTCGTCAATCCGAGTTAATAGAAACTCAATAAAATCGGAGGCTTCCAATAATTTTTGATCAGGAAGCTTTGTCAGGTCTTCAATTGTCTTTTTAATAAGTAACTCCCTGCTCATAGCAAATCGTTTAGAGACCGAATATAAGAATCTTTAACCAAAAGAAAATGCCTAAAAGATATCAGTTGATTACCTAACCACTTCCTTCTCAATCAACAGGATAAGAATGTGGATGATTTTGATATGAACTTCCTGAATACGGTCGGCATAGCCGAAGTGGGGCACGCGCAATTCAATGTCGGCCAGCGGAGCGAGTTTACCGCCATCTTTTCCCGAAAGGATAATGACTTTCATCCCTTTCTCTTTAGCTGTTTGTGCGGCATTGATGATGTTGGCTGAGTTTCCACTTGTACTAATGCCTAACAACACATCTCCTTTGTTTCCCAGTGCTTCGAGGTAGCGTGAAAACACAAACTCATAGCCATAATCATTGCTAACACACGAGAGATGACTGGGATCGCTTACACAAATCGCGGGTAACGCTTTGCGATTATCGCGATAACGACCGGTAAGTTCTTCGGCAAAGTGCATGGCATCGCAATGCGAACCACCATTGCCACAGGAAATAACTTTGCCGCCTTGTTTTATAGCATTGGCAATTGCTTTTGCCGCGACTTCAATTGTCGCCAGGTTCTTTTCGTCTTTTAAAAAGCTTTGAAGGACTTCTGCTGCCTGATTAAGTTCAGCCGATATCAGCGATGCATAACTCATCTACTTGGTGGCGGGAGGATTTTCTTTTATCACAGGTTTTGCTGACTCCTGGAAGTCATAGACTTTCGCTTTCAGGGTATTATTTTCAAGTCGCAAGGTATCCTGTTCTTTCTGCGCATTCCGGGTCTCCAGAAAATGCCAGATTAAATCAACCAGAAACAAACCGATGCCCAATACAGCACCATACTTCAAGAGCGAAAGTTTCCCATAAAGTTGTGAGAGCAGACCAAAGTCTTCTTTGTTGGACTCTATGTATATAACAAACATGAGTATCGCGAAGTGATACACTCCGAAGATACCAAAGAAAATGCGCCTGCGTTGATTCATGCTGCAATCGTTGTAAGTGACAAACTTAGGCTTTTTCCGGCAAAGCAAAAATTACAATCCGCCTCAAAACCTTGCATGTTTATTGGGTCATCGTTCTGCGTTCTGGATCGCCACCAATTTGCGGTATAAGCCATTCTGACTATTGAGTTGCTCGTGGGTACCACGTTCACCAATTTCACCATTTTGAATTACAACAATTTCATCAGCA
This sequence comes from Cyclobacteriaceae bacterium, assembly GCA_022841475.1. Classification (GTDB taxonomy): domain Bacteria; phylum Bacteroidota; class Bacteroidia; order Cytophagales; family Cyclobacteriaceae; genus ELB16-189. The sequence goes on from JALHRJ010000041.1 coordinate 34,922, forward strand.
TGCTGAATGGTGCTAAGCCGGTGCGCAATCACAATGGACGTGCGATTTTTCATTAGGTTAAATAGGGCCTCTTGTACGAGTTTCTCTGATTCCGAATCCAATGCCGAAGTAGCTTCATCCAAAATAAGAATAGGTGGATTCTTTAATACTGCCCTGGCAATACTTAATCGCTGCCGCTGGCCACCGGAAAGTTTAGACCCGCGCTCACCGATCAAAGTCTGGTAGCCATTTTCTGATTGTACAATAAAATCATGGGCGTTGGCAATGCGGGCGGCCTCGATCACACGCTCTTCACTTGCATCGGGCATTCCAAAAGCAATGTTATTGAAAATAGTATCATTAAAGAGAATCGACTCTTGCGTAACTACCCCGATTTGTTTTCGCAACGACTCGAGTTCATAATCTGTAATCGAGACGCCATCCACTAAAACCTGTCCTTCGGTGGGATCATAAAAGCGTGGTATTAAATCGGCAAGAGTCGACTTGCCCCCACCCGATGGACCTACCAGTGCCAATGTCTTTCCCTTTGTAATGGTGAGGTTTATATTCTTCAATACCGGTTCGGTGTCGTAGGCAAAGCTTACATTCTTGAATTCAATTTCTTTTTCAAAAGACTTTAGCTCACTGGCCCCTGGCTTACTTTTAATAACAGGCTGCTGATCAATTAATGCAAAAATGCGTGCAGCCGAAGCGGTGCCACGCTGCAAGGAAGTAATACCATTGGAAAAGTTTTTGGCTGGTTGAATAATCATCGCAAACACAGCCAGGAAGCCAAGAAATCCTTCTGGTTCCAACGTGGAATTCTCACTCAACACCATATTTCCGCCAAAGAAAATGATCCCGGCAATAATCATCACACCCAGCATTTCCGAAACGGGCGAGGCCAATTCATTTTTATACGCCATCGACTTACTGGTCTTGCGATAGAAACTACTCTCCGCTTCAATTTTATTGATCACAAAATTCCGGGCATTGAAGGCTTTGATCACGCGCATGCCTCCAAATGTTTCATCCAGAATATTGAGTATCCGTCCCAGCGATTCCTGACTTTGAGTAGCTTGTCTTTTTAGTCGCTTGATAATCTCCGCTAACACTCCGCCTGTTAAAGGCAATACCAGTAACGTGAATAATGTAAGCTTGGGAGAAATGGTGAACAACACAAAAAAATACACGATAATGGTGATGGGTTCTTTTAGTACCGCTTTGAGACTATTCATCACCGCGCTTTCTACTTCCGTTACATCGTTGGTAAATCGTGAAATCAAATCGCCTTTGCGTTCATTATTAAAATAACCGATATGAAGTTGTGTTACTTTTCTGAAAATATCCATCCGGATATTTTTCACGAGATCTACACGGATTTTGGTAGCCATCACGCGTTCCAAAAACCTAAACACATTCGCCAACACAACACAGATTACAATCAACCCACAAATAAAGAGCAACGCATTTAATTGTCCATTCTCTTTAATGATGGTGATGAAGTAATGATTAAAAACTCCAATCAGGTAATCCGTTGAAAACTCAAACGCTGGCATCGCAGGAATCGCTGCTTGTTCTTTGTCTTGTTTAAATAAAACCGTAAGCATCGGGATGACCAGCACAATATTGAATGCGCCAAAAATGATTCCCAAAATTGAATATCCAAAAAAGAAAACTAAACGGGTTCTTAGTTTATTGGCGTACGCAAGAATTCGCAAGAAGCTCTTCATCGAATAGAATTAGAAATCATATGACCGTTGCGGAATATTCCAGCGCAAAGCTAAAGAAGTTAACGATGTATTAGAGTTGTAAGCAGCTAAATCACTTTTGCTCTGACGGAAAATCTGCTTGCCATCAATAAATAAATTATGCTTCAGCATATACGAGGCGGTAAAGTCAACAAACAATATTGTATTGCTGTTGCCCTGGCCAATCGCGTTGTTGTATTCCTGTTCCCTCGTAGTGCTGTATTTCAAAATATTGCCACCCCAGTTCTGATCTACATCATCGCGCCCGGTTTTAGCATAAAATGTTTTTGCGATTACGTTAAGTTTAGGAAAGGGCTGATACCGAATAATCCCAACCCATTCATTAAAATTCGCTCCCAGCGGATGCGCCAGCGATTGCCGGTAGTTACTATAACTTCCATATTGTGAATAATGTGAATAAGTATATGGCCGCACTGCATTGTACTCAACTTGCAGATCAAGGTTAGAGACGCCAAACGCATCAATATATTTTGCACCTGCCTGCAGAGCCCACTTATTTGCCCACCAGCCATTGCCTGCCGAGATCTCATCCCACAAAAATTCATCGAGCACAAACTGACCATAAATGGAAACTCCCTTAAAAGCATTCCACTTGGCATCCATACCCAACAAGGCATTATCGCTACTACCAAATTGTTGTTCAATGGCTCGGTAAAAAATAACCGGATTCAGATAACTCAAGTCGAAGGTGTTATCATTAACAGAATCCTTCGGACTAAACACCACCGATTCAAAAATTCCAAGGTTCAGTTTCTTTCCAATGTTGAAAGAGGCATGGTGATAGGCAACAAACTTTTCAGGGTAACGCTGATTGCCTGAGGTGCGGGCATCCGCTGCCATCCGGTTAATCTGGAAGAGATAATTCAGCTTCCACACCTTAACATTGGTGCGAAGAAATAAATTGGGTGGCGAATAATCTGAAAAAATTAAGGATCGATAACCATTGCCGGTAAAGGTGCGGTCATTGCCAAACTGCATGTAAATATGCTTGCTGATATTAAAGTCAATGTAGGCGCGGGCCTGAAAAAAGTCAACACCATTTTCTTTAAAAGTTTTCCAGAATCCTTCATGTGGAATTACTCTGTTCCGGGTGAAATCTTCACTTACATACAGGGGCAATATTGATTGATTCTCACCAATGAATGTATAGAAACCCACCTTGCGATCAACCATACCCCGGATTTCAACGCCCCGGGTGTTAATGGTTAAGGGAACATCCAACCGACTATCTGACCCTACACCAAGATATAACACGGGACTAACATGCAAATCAAACTCTGGAATATCTACATAGACTAAATCTGATTTATTTTTATACAGGCTTTTCAGTACAGGCTTCTTGCTGGTATTGGTTTCTGAGCGACTCCACTCCCAGCTATCATTGCGCAGATACGCGAGGTTATATTGATCACTGCGTGATGAAAAAAGTGAACCGGTTGCCGCAAGGGTATCTAAATATTTTATGATGGCATCGCGCTTATAGGGTTTCACGGAAGTGAAGAATCCCGGCACAATCCTGCCGGATTTTATTTCATAGCGATCAATCCAGTGATAATAGTCTTCATTGAGTGTAGCATTGGTACTTTGAGCTACACCTGATAGCATATAAAAAACAAAGACAAACGATAAAAAGTACTTCATTAGCCCAATGAACTTATGTATTGATCAACTGTATTCGCAACGTTAGGAAATTCCTGAAGAATCTTTTTATCAAACGTAATCAAAGGCCGCATTGTCTTTTTTGCTAAGGCTACATATTCGCAATCATAAGAAGAGCACGTGGATTGATTTACCAGATTTATGACTTCCGTGGAATCTACTTCCAGGTAAGAACCCATCATGCGGCTTTCCTTTTGCGCAACTAACCACTTTACTTCCTCTAATGTATAAAGTCTCTTTCTTAAATAGGCAGCCGCAATGTTCCGAAACTCACTTCTACACAAATCCGGGGCAGTCCAATCCGGATCCACTTCATAAAGTTTAGCCACCTTTTCAAAATTGGGGGATTTCAGCCAAAAATACGCCAGTATGTTGGC
>JALHRJ010000042.1 GCA_022841475.1 Cyclobacteriaceae bacterium
CTAGAAGCCTTAGTAAAATTACAATCCATAGATTCAAAACTGGACGAACTCAAGAAACTAAGAGGAGACCTACCTGATGAAGTACAAGACCTGGAAGACGAAATGGAGGGTTATCGCACTCGCCACGGTCGTTTTGAGGGCGAATTGAAGGAATTGGAAGATTCCATCAAGAAAAATAAAGAGGGAATAAAGGAGGCCGAAAAACTGGTTAAAAAGTATAACGAACAGCAAAAGAACGTTAAGAATAACAGAGAATTTGATGCTATTACTAAAGAAGTAGAGCTTCAGGAACTGGAAGTTCAGATTTGCGAAAAACGAATTAAAGAGGCTAAGGATAAGATTGAAGCTAAAAAAGCAGAGATCGGCACAATTGAAACTCTTATCAAAGAGAGAGAAGAAGATCTACAGAATAAGAAAGATGAGTTGGATGGCATCTTAGGTGAAAGTCAGGAAGAAGAGAAAAGACTTATGGCCGAAAGAGAAAAAGCCACAAAAAAAATAGAGGATAAACTTCTTAAGCATTATAACCGTTTAAGAATTAACTTATCAAACGGATTGGCAGTTGTGCGGGTGGTTCGGGGTGCTGCAGAAGGTTGTAACATCATCATTCCGCCTCAAAAAATTGCTGAAATCCGCGAGAAGAAGAAAATTGTTATAGACGAACACTCTGGAAGAATCTTAGCCGATGTGGATTTAGGTCCTGTTGAAGAAGAGGTAAAACCAAAAAAAGCCGCTCCGGTAAAACGAGCCAAAAAAGTTGAATAAAGAGAGAATCATACGAACCATAAAAAAGGCAGGCATTACAACTTGCCTTTTTTTATTTTCTATAAATGCTTTCGCTGCGGACATGATCTGGCAATTCGATCCCGAGTTGCAGAAAGCATACTATTGGGTTACCACGTTACAGCCAGAAAAAGCAAACGAGATACTTAAGCTTGGTAAGTTTAACAAACTGCATCAACTCTATGTGCAAAGTTTAAACGAGACTCTTCACATACTCATTACCGAAGATCACAAAAGCTTTACAGGGATTGATGAAAAATTCAAAGAGCGCTTAAAATACCTCGAGGGTTTACCCCCAGGTCCTGAATCACTTTTCCTCCAGGCCGAACTCCACCTTCAACGGGGCTTTTGTTACCTGAACCTTGGGCAAGACCTGAATGCAGTCTTGTCCATCAGAAAGGCTTATCAGTTTACTTCCGAATGTCTTAAAAAATTCCCGGCCTTCATTCCCATAAAAAAAACCAGTGGCGTAATACAGGTTATGGTGGGTTCCGTCCCGGACAAATATCAGTGGTTTATGAGCTTGCTGGGAATGAAGGGTTCAGTGGCTGCCGGTCAATCGCAATTAGCAGAGCTACGAAATTCCAAATCCTCATTAAGTATGGAGGCTACTATTCTTTTCTTTACTGTAAAAGGATTTATTAACCAGGAATTTTCTGAAGCTGCCGAAGGTATTAATGTTTGTCTTGGCGATCAACCCGACAATCGGTTACTTCTATTTATTGGCGTGAATATGCTTATCAAGGACGCCCGGAGTGAAGAGGCCCTTGCTCTGATTCGTCAGATTGACACTCAAAATCAGGGCCTACCCATGCATTACATCGATTACCTTCGTGGCGAAGTTTTGCTACAAAAAGGTGAGTACGTTAAATCCATAGAATCCTTCCAACGTTTCATCAGAAATTATCCCAGCATAAGTTTTAAGAAAGATTCATACTTTAAAATTTCACTCAACTATTGGTTGCTGGGCGACAGTAAACAGGCTACAGCCAATTTTGAAAAAGCCAAGATAACTGGTACGGATAAAGCAGAACCCGACAAGTATGCGGCCGCGCAATTAGCAGAACCCAATCTTCCCAATAGAAAATTATTGAAAGTACGTTTCAGTACGGATGGTGGATATTACAAAGAAGCTTTTACCGTCCTCCAATCGATTACCCCCGCAGACCTTACTTCGTCAAAAGAACAGACCGAATACTACTACCGAAAAGCAAGACTTGCCCATCGCACGGGTGAACTGGCTGCAGCCAAACTTTTCTATCAACAAAGTATTGATATGACTAAAAATAATCCTTGGTACTTTGGGGCTAATTCTGCGCTTCAATTAGGATATATTGCCAGAGACCAGAAAGATTTTGTCAGTGCAAGAAAGTATTTTGAACAGGCGTTAAAATATCCTAAGCACGAATACAAAAACAGTATTGATAGTAAAGCCCGCACTGAGCTTGAATTATTGACCACCGTTAAAGCGTAGTTGCTTTCTGGAGGTTAAATGCTTTTTGAGCGTTAAGAGTTTCCAAATGAGTTGTATCATTATACTTTCTCACCGAAAACAGAGAACCTGTGTATTCAATCAGATATAAACATAAGTTGTGATGTTCAAACATATCCATACTTTTAAGCGGATAGTTTAACAGACGGCATAACAAAATTCTTAAGGCCCGACCGTGCATACAAATCAAAATCGTTTGTTCCTCGGTTTGACTCAGAATCCGGTTCAAGGCCACCTCTTGTCGCCTCGTAACATCTTCCGGACTCTCGCCACCTTCAATGCGCTCTTGTGTGTTACCCAACTGCCATTGATTCAACATCCAATGATAGTAAGCATCTTCATTGGGAGTAATTCGCTGGCCTTCTTTTGTTCCCCAACTGATTTCGTTTAACCCCGATAAACCTTCGCTCGCAATACCTAAATCCAAAAAAGATTGAATAGATTCTGTTGTTCTTCTAAGCGATGATGTATAAATTTTATCAAAGCGAACTTCCTTGTAAGCTTCATAAAATGCCTGAGCCTGAGCCCGGCCATTATCGTTGAGAGAAGAGTCGACACCACTTCCCTGCACAATCCCTTGCAGGTTATAATCTGTCTGCCCGTGCCGGATGATATATATTTTTTTGGTGGTCAATTTCTACCTAATTTCAAGCCGCCTTGCAGGCATGCGGGCGCAAAAATAAGGAATAAGTTTAAACTCATTCAACCTGGTTTTCATGTCTGTTTTTAAGCCCGGCATTTCACTTGAAGAGCTAAATAAACTTTCGTTAAACACGATGGTTAGTTACCTGGGCATTGAGTTTACAGAATTTGGCAATGACTATATAACGGCAAAAATGCCTGTCGATCACAGAACCCATCAACCCCTTGGGTTGTTACATGGTGGTGCTTCGGTAACATTGGCAGAAACGTTGGGTAGTGTTGCGGCCACCTGCTGTGTTGACAGAACTACACAATATTGTGTTGGTCTGGAAATTAACGCAAACCATGTTAAAAGCGCGAGAAGCGGATATGTATATGGTACGACCAGACCTATCCATATTGGTAAACGCACACAGGTGTGGGAAGTAAAGATTGTTAACGAAGCCAGAGAATTAGTTTGCATCAGCAGAATTACGATGGCTGTAATCGATAAGCGGTAGGAATAAAAATGATCTCAACAGAAAGCAAATCAACTGACATTCAAGAAAAGAAGGTTGTTCAATATGCCATTGAAAGAGCGTTACAACAAGGACACTCGTTTTCACTCTGGAAAACCCCGGGATTAAATGAAAAATACCTTATCATTAGTCAGCGCGGTGTACATCATCTGGAAGAAATAAATCTGGAAGAATCCGAAGCAGGATTCGTATTTGCACCCTTTTTACCCACGAAAAAAAAGATCTTCTTTCCTGCTGATGTATTGTATCGCTTTGAAAATGGCGTATTAACAGTGGGCCCGGCACCAGATCCAACCTATGAACATCCAGTAGCTCCTTGGTCTCAATATTGCCGGCAATTGGTTATTGTAATCTCACCCGATTACAAACAACTGGTAGAGTTGGGTCTCCATAAAATCGAATCCGGCAATTTGGAAAAAATTGTACCCTCCCGGTTTAAGGATATTAACCTTCCACAAAACTTCGATCCGCTAAAAGCCTTCGATCAGCTTTGTGAGAAACATCCTATGGCCCTGGTCTCTCTGGTGTCGTCTCCGGAAACTGGCACCTGGCTGGGAGCAACGCCAGAACTTTTGGTAAGTGTAGCCGATAACAAATTCAAAACTGTGGCTTTGGCAGGAACGCTTCCTTACTCACCCGAAATTAATTTAAAATCCGTTGCCTGGACGCAAAAAGAAATTGAAGAGCAAGCCTTAGTTTGCCGTTATATAATCAATTGCTTTAAAAAAATCCGATTGCGTGAATACGATGAGCATGGACCTAAAACAACAGTAGCCGGTAATGTAATGCATTTAAAAACTGATTATGAAGTGGATATGGTGGCAACCAATTTTCCGCAACTTGGATCCGTGATGCTTAAACTTCTCCATCCTACTTCCGCAGTTTGTGGAATGCCCTTGGAAAACGCACTTTCTTTTTTAAACGAACATGAAGGCTATGACCGTGAATTTTATAGTGGCTACCTCGGACCTGTGAATGTTAAAAAGGAAAGTATTATCTACGTTAACCTTCGTTGCATGCAACTATTTAAAAACGCTGTAAGGATATATGCGGGTGCAGGAGTAACTGCTGATTCAGTTTCAGAACTGGAATGGAATGAAACCGAAATGAAGATGCTGAATCTTCAAACTATTATCAATCAATAATTATAGCCTTGCGTCTCCAACCCATTTATGATATTGCAGAGTTATGTGCCCGTCAGGGGATTCATCAGGCTGTTGTTTGTCCGGGATCACGCTGTGCTCCACTCACGTTAGGCTTTGCGCGACACGAAGAAATTACCTGCCGCACGTTCAGCGATGAACGAAGTGCTGCTTTTGTAGCATTGGGGATTGCCCAACAAACCAGCATGCCTACCGTATTGGTTTGTACGTCCGGCTCCGCTGCCTATAATTTTGCACCCGCAGTAGCAGAAGCATTCTTCCAGGAAATTCCACTGTTAATCTTTACAGCCGACAGACCCAAAGAATGGATTGATCAATTGGACGGACAAACGATTCGGCAGCATAATATCTATGGAGCTCATGTTAAAAAATCATTTGAGCTTCCTGCAGATTACAGTCATCCGGATTCGGTCTGGTATCTCAACCGCATTGTTAATGAAGCCATTATTGCAGCGCAAGAATATCCAAAGGGTCCGGTTCATATTAACGTACCACTACGCGAGCCCCTTTATCCTGAAACTAACGAAACCATAACATTCAGCAAAAATTATAAAGTCGTTAGTGTTAGCAAATCAGTTGTTTCATTAAGCAAACGAGACGAAAAAGAATTAACAGAAGCCTTGGCCGGATTTACCAAAGTGTTGCTGGTGGCTGGCCAGCAGGATTATCATGAGGGACTGGTTAAGGCCCTTGAAAAATTTTGCAAAGTAAACAAGATCGCGCTGGTTGGAGATATCATTTCCAATCTTCATGCTGTTAGCAATTCTATTCATTATGCAGATGTGTTTCTTGCCTCCTGTAGTGATTCTGTAAAAATATCTCTCCAACCGGATTTATTGATAACTGTTGGAAAATCGGTGATCTCAAAAAATCTAAAATTATTTATTAGAAATTATTCACCCAAACAGCATTGGCATATTCAGCCTTCCGGAATAGCAGCCGATACATTTCAATCCCTTACTCGAATTATTCACTGTGACCCGAAAATTTTCTTCGAAGGTCTGAGTTCCACTCCTCAGCTTGATAAGTTTGAGTTGCAAAAAAAGGATAACTATGCAAAGTTGTGGAAAGCCGAAGAACACCGAACCCAACGATCGTATCAATCTTATTTTTCAACTACTGAGTTTACGGAATTAACATCGCTCAAGGAAATTATACCCGCTTTACCGCAGCGCTGCAATCTGCACCTGGCAAACAGTATGTCAGTTCGATATGCCAACCTGATCGGGATTTCGGAAAAGAATAAAGGCATTCACGTCTTTTCAAACAGAGGCACCAGTGGTATTGATGGGTGTACCAGCACAGCCGTAGGGCATGCCCTGATTAGCGATGTGCCCAACATTCTATTAACGGGCGATCTTGCATTTTTTTACGATCGCAATGCATTCTGGAATAATTATGCGATTCCGAATTTACGAGTAATCGTTATCAACAATAAAGGTGGAGTTATCTTCAATCTGATCGATGGCCCGGGAAATATCCCGGAGAAAGAAGAATATTTTATTACCCATCAACATCGTACTGCTGATCACCTGTGTAAAGAGTTTGGGTTTGAATACCTGAAAGTGGATTCAATCAAAAAACTGAAGACCTCCTTAAAAGACTTCTTTACGTTTGATGGAAAAACCAAAATCATGGAAATCATGAGTGATCAGAAGTCAGCAAAAGAATCATTCAATCAATTCAAGAAACATATTAAGCAAGCTTATGAATCTTAAATACAACTGGAAACCAGTGAAGCAGTATGAGGAAATTTTGTTTCACAAATTCGAAGGAATTGCCCGCATCAGTATCAACCGGCCCGAAGTACATAATGCATTTACACCACGTACCATTCAGGAGATACTGGATGCCATGAATCTTTGTCGGGAGGATATGGAAGTGGGTGTAATCATTTTAACGGGCGAAGGTGGCAAAGCATTTTGCAGTGGTGGTGATCAAAGTGTTCGTGGTCATGGTGGTTATGTAGGAACAGACACAGTGCCCCGTTTAAATGTGCTCGACTTACAAAAAGTTATCCGATCTATTTCTAAACCAGTGATTGCTGCAGTAGCAGGCTGGGCCATTGGAGGTGGACATGTGTTGCATGTCGTATGTGACCTTACCATAGCGGCAGAGAACGCTCGTTTCGGACAAACAGGTCCGAAGGTTGGAAGTTTTGATGGTGGCTTTGGAGCTTCTTATCTGGCCAGAATTGTCGGGCAAAAGAAGGCCCGTGAAATCTGGTATCTCTGTGATCAGTACGATGCCCAGGAAGCGCTGGACATGGGTCTTGTTAACAAAGTGGTGCCGTTAGATCAATTAGAAGAAACCTATGTAGCCTGGGCAAAAAAGATTCTTCAGAAAAGTCCATTAGCGATACGCATGTTAAAGTGTGCATTCAATGCTGAATTGGATGGACAGGCAGGAATTCAGGAACTTGCAGGCAACGCAACCTTGCTTTATTATTTAAGTGATGAAGCTAAAGAAGGGAAAAATGCATTTCTGGAAAAACGTGAGCCAGACTTTTCAAAGTTTCCTAAGTTTCCTTAATTAAACGATGCCGTGCACTCGTCATGGATCATACTTAAGGGAATAACCTACACCCTCTCCGAAATAGAACAAGGGCAATTTAAATCAAATGCAGAAAATTCAGCGCTGCGCTTTTGCCACAGTTGGTTGAATGGAGAAAATGAATTCACACTTCAAACTTCCGGATCAACCGGGAAACCGAAACCCATTAGTGTCACCCGAGATCAATTAAAAGCCAGCGCAGATCTTACCAACTCCTTTCTTAACCTTCAACGAGGCTATACTTCCCTGATCTGTTTAGACACGCGATACATTGCCGGCATCATGATGCTGGTGCGATCCATGGAAGCAGGCATGAACATGTATATCGTAGAACCCACGGCTAATCCATTTGAAAAAATCGCACCGGGAATTACCGTTGATTTTATGGCATTGGTGCCTTATCAATTGGAGACAATTTTACGATCAACAAACCGAAGTGACCTTGATAAATTAAAAATTGCCTTGATTGGAGGAGCTCCCCTATCCAATAAAATTCGGGACGAGTTGAAATCCTTTTCCTGTACGTTTTATGCTACCTATGGCATGACCGAAACCTTATCGCATATCGCACTACAAAAATTGAATGGAGAAAATGCTCAGAATTTTTTTCAAACATTAAATGACATATCCATTCAGGTGGATCAACGCGGGTGTTTAATCATAAACGCACCGCATCTCGGCCCGAATTCTATTATTACCAATGACATGGTAGAATTAATTTCAGAAAATCAATTTCGTTGGCTGGGTAGGATAGATAATGTAATTAATAGTGGTGGTGTAAAAGTGATTCCGGAAAAAATCGAATCAGTCATAACACCACTGATGGCTGATTTGAATTTAGTAAACAGATTTTTTATTGCAGGAATATCAGATCTTACGTTGGGGGAAGCAGTCACACTTTTTGTTGAAGGTGAAATACCTGACAAAAACTTAGAGCAAATTCTATTGCAACGGATGAAAGAAAATTTAGGTAAATATGAAGTACCTAAATCTATACGTTATGCGCCAAAATTTATTCAGACTGAGACAGGGAAAATCAATAAGCTCAAGACCCTCGAACTTATTCATTTAGATTAAAAAACCTTGCCCGCCTCTTCCAGTTGCTGGAAGAGATCGGGTTAGGTAAAACCGCTAAGTTTATTTCTTTGATTTCAATTGAATAATCTCTTTCTGCAAATCGAGCACCACCCCCGCCAATTGCTCCACTGAAACATCTGCCTTGTCGGCTACATCTGGAAACTGCACGCTGATATAAGCTTTGGCAGCCCACACCTCTAACACATCGGAGGCGCTGAGTTGATAGGGCGCGTAGTGTCGATTGTCGGACACAAGAAAAAGATTTCCGTTTTCCTCCAGGTAGTTGAAAACCCGCTTGTAGACAATGCCTTCCCGCTGGGTCACTAAGACATACGTTTTTCCGCTCTTAATATTTTTCAAGTCATCCACATACTCACCAATTACAATAGTGCCTGGCATCAGGGGTAACATGGAGTCACCGCTGACTTCAAAGGCCCGGTAAGTTCCTTGTTTGAGATTGGGTAAACTAAAGTGCGGCAACTCTTTCACATATTCCGTATCGGCAAAGCCATTGAGATATCCCGCGGCCGCTTTGTGCGGAACAAATTCAATATTCTGCTTTTGCGATGAATCCACCGTTACGACCAATACTTCTTTACCCCTCGCATAATCGATGGCAGAAGGTGGAGTTGGTGATTCCGTAGAGAAATCTTTTCCGATTAACTGATCAACAGAAATAGAAAATACCTCAGCCATTTTCTGGAGTAGTTCTAAGCGTGGCTCGGCTCTTCCTTCTTCGTAAGCTCCTACCAGCGATCGTTTCACACCCAATTGCTGGGCAAACTGATCTTGCGTAAGCGATAACCGTTTACGCAGTATCCGGATGTTCTCATTTAGCTTAACCATATTTTATTTTTTAAAGATCAAGATCCTACCGGAGTTAACCTGCCGGTTTCCCAATGAAAAAAGATTGCGTTGAAAATAGCGCTCAGAATTATTCATGGCCTCCACATGGCGGCTTATTTTGGTAATAATCTCAGTTACTGACGTCTTCGGCTCAGCCAACAGATAGCCGTAATATCCACCAGGTGTAACATTATCGGTTGAAAAATTAACTTGAAATCGCCCTGAATCGAGTTTTTTGCTTTCAATTTTAAACTTAATGGAGTCCATTGGCTAATAATTTTAGCCAAATAAAGGATTTATCAGTTAAAGTCAAAATTAAAACTAAATATTTTAGTTTAATCTTCAATTTGACCCCAAAAAGACCCTTTGTAAAGGAGGTTATCCTTTTCAACAATCAGGGGCGAATCAATATTATTAGTGTAAATCATACCCGTGCCTAATCCTTGCGGGATTAAAACCGGGTATTGGGCAGTAAACTGAGCTATTGCATTCAACCCGATGTTGCTCTCGAGGGCAGAGGTTATCCACCAGCCAATTCCTAATTGTTCAGCGACCTGTATCCATTCGGTACACGAATGAAACCCGCCATGTAACGTGGGCTTTAATATGATGTAGTGCGGATTAATACGAGCGAGTAATTGCTCTTTGGCTGACCGGTCATGAATGCCTATCAGTTCTTCATCGAGTGCTATCGGAATTGGCGACTGGCGACACAACTCCTGCATCTCTTCCAGCCCGGGCTTAATAGGTTGTTCTATCGAATGAATGTCAAATCGGGCTAGTTCTTTCAATTTATACAAAGCCTCTTCTTTTTTAAATGCTCCGTTGGCATCCAATCGAATCGTAATTTTATCGCGGAAATATTTTCTGCGGATATATTGAAGTACATCACACTCTTTCTCAAAATCATGGCTGCCTACTTTTAGTTTGAGGCAGGTAAAACCATCCCGGATTTTGATTTCAATTTGTTGAAGCATGAAATCCAGTCCTCCCATCCAGATTAATCCGTTGATGGGTAAAGGTTTGCCGGTCACAAACTGGTTTTCAAAAATCAGTTTATTACCACCGTGCATGCAATCCAAAAGTGCGGTTTCAAGTGCAAATACCAACGATGAGTTTTGGTTAGTACATTCTTCTCCGATCAGGCTTTTTATAAAGTGATTGAGCTCATGTAAGTTTAAAGAAGTAGAAAATGAAACTGACTTTTGGTTGATCGTGGCAATAATGCTTTCCAACTGACTTTCGAATTCGGGTCCATGCTCTGGATTTAATCCCGGTAACGGACCGCACTCACCTATTCCAACGCAATCGGAATTAGCATCATCCCACACTTTAATAAACCAGGAGGTCTTTTCTTTCATGGCACCCCGCGAGGTTCGGGCGTTAAATGAAAATTCAAAAACTCGTTTATGCAGGCTGGCTTTTAAAGACATGCTTCGAACTCAAAGGGTTAACAATCAGGCTGTGAAGATCAATATTTAAAACAAACTTTGCACATGGTAATCACCGTGCTGACTTAATACCTTTGGCCAAAATTCCGGTTCTATGGATCAATCCATTCTCATGAAGGATTTTTGGTATGACTTGGCACCCGAACGGATTGCGCAATATCCCCTAGCGGAGCGCGATCAATCGCGGTTATTGGTTTTTAAGAACGGAGTAATTGAACACAAACTGTTCACTCAGGTAACTGAATTTCTTCCATCACAGAGCACGTTGTTTTTTAACGATACCAGGGTAATCCCCGCGCGTTTGTTCTTTCAAAAAGAGACGGGTGCAATCATTGAAATCTTTTTGCTCAATCCAATTTCACCTTCTTCATTAGTACAGCAGGCCATGGAAACCACCTCTGGTTCGCAATGGCATTGTACGATTGGTAATCTTAAACGTTGGCCGGAAAAAACAACCCTAACAACCAAGTCTGGTGACATAAAAATTCAGGCTTCCCTGATCAATCGCGAACAAGGAATCGTAGAATTTTCGTGGCAACCGGATTCAAAGACTTTTGCCGAGGTAATCTCCCAAATCGGAGTCACCCCGTTACCACCTTATCTGAATCGTAAGGCAGAGCGGGGTGACAAGGACACCTATCAAACCGTGTATTCACATCACGAAGGTGCAGTAGCTGCCCCCACCGCAGGATTGCATTTTACCTCCAGGATGCTGGATGAACTGAAATCAAAAGGACATTCCATTGAGTTTCTCACCTTGCATGTAAGTGCGGGAACATTCCAACCTGTGAAGGCTGAAAATGCGGCAGACCACACGATGCACAAAGAGCAAATCATCATCACAAAAAAAAATATTGAAGCCCTGTTGTCCGCCAAATCCATCATGGCGGTTGGAACAACCTCTCTCAGGACCTTAGAAAGCCTTTACTGGTATGGGGTCAAATTAATGCAGCGAACGGATTTGTCATTTCAGATCTTTCAGGAAGACCCCTACCGTTTACCAACCCATTACACGAAACAACAGGCGCTGGAACGGGTATTACAAGTCATGGAAGCAAATGATAATGATCACCTTACCGGTGAAACTTCTATTTTTATCATGCCCGGGTATTCGCTTAAACTGGTTGATGGGTTGATTACCAACTTCCACCAGCCCGGCTCAACATTGATACTCTTGGTTGCCGCCTTTGTCGGACCCGATTGGAGAAAAATCTACCAACAGGCACTGGAAAACAACTATCGATTTCTTAGTTATGGGGACAGCTCACTCCTTTTTAGAAATTAGGGCATCCCTGAAGCCATCTGCTTCTCTACTTTAACACAAAAAGTTTACCTTCTGACTGTTAGATGGTAACGATCAACACTGCTTACTATTTGGGGTATTCAGCATATCCATAAGGTGCTAATTTCGATAAGTAGCGAACCTGTTTTCAGGTATTTTTTAGCAAGTATCTATTAATCAAGCATAAGTATTCATGAAATGAACTCTTAATTGAATAGGATTTTCCGTTGAAATGTGTAAAATTTAAACGCTAAACCCCCTAATATGCTCTCAAGGCTTTGGAATTTATTGGACGTTCAGCCCGAAGAAGAAGGCCCCGTTGGATTATTATTGGCTATCAGTTTCTTGATGGGGTTATTTCTGGCAACTGTAGCCGTGGCTTCCCAATCCCTGTTTTTAGAGCATTTTGATGAGAAATACCAATTACCAGTTGCCCTTGCCATCTCAGGAGGACTCGGGATTTTAATCACCATCTTCTATAATTTTTTACAAGGTCGCATACCCTTTACAGCCCTCGCCACCGCCAATCTGTTTATTGTAATCGCGCTGACAGCCTTCATTGAATTTGGAGAAAAGTATGTGCAGGACACTGATTATCTGTTTTTTTTCGGATTTACCCTGATTCTACCCTTCACCTTTGTTACACAGCTCATTTTCTGGGGTTCCTTTAACCGGATGTTTAATGTGCGCGTGGCCAAGCGTATAATTGGTAGCGTTAGTATCGGAACTGACATAGCTGCAATTCTAGCTTTCTTTACTATCCCCATCTTATTGAATTATGGGCTTGAAATCGAATCTCTTTATACCATCGGTCTGGTGAGTGTAGTAGGCTATCTGGTCTTATTCTTTGTATTATCTCAGAAATACCTCACCAAAGGTAGAACAGCTATTAAAAGTGAATCTGAGATCAAAAAATTATCGGTTGGTCAGTTTCTTTCACATCGGTACATCTTATCGCTTTCCTTGTTCATTATTGTTTCAATGGTGGCCTTGCGTTTTGTTGATTATTCCTTTTATAATGCCTCATCAATACAATTTCCTGAAAGTAAAAGTCTGGCTAGTTTCCTCAGTCTTTTTGAGGCTACCGTAGTTATTTTCAGTTTCCTCTTTTCAACATTTGCCACAGACCGCATCAATCAGGACTATGGATTACGGGTATCACTCCTGATCAATCCTCTACTGTTGATTTTATTTACTGCTTCGGCATTTTTACTCGGGTCCTATTTTGGATTTGATCTCTCCTCAGGAACCGGAAGTAATATTATATTCTTCTTTATTGCTGTGGCGATGAGTAAACTATTTATCAACTCACTTCGCGAAGCCCTCGATAATCCAACGTTCAAATTCTTTTATGTCCCCATCGATCGCTCAATAAGTATTGATGCCCAAACAAAAATTGAAGGATTTGTCACCGCATTAGCCAGTGCTGTTGCCGGGGGGTTAATCGTTCTCGTAAATCAGTTTGAAGTTTTCTCAGTCCTTTCCATTACACTTTTCACCCTTCCCGTATTGGTTATCTGGTATTGGGTATCCAACCGGATGTATCACGGCTATCGCGAAACGCTCCAGAGTTCCCTGATCAAGAATAAATCATCTGTAAAAAAGAACCTTGTAAAAGAATATACGATGGACAGCGTACTTGAAAAAGAAGTGCGCAGCACCACCGAGGAAAAAATTATTTACGGTCTGAAGCTGATGGAGAAACTGGAACCAGCACTGTATGAAAGTTCTCTGCTTCAGCTGACAAAAAGTAATTCTAAAAAGATCTCACAATTTGCTCAAAAGAAAATTCAGGATCTGGGCATCCAATCCAGTGACAACGAAATTCGGGGGCTTGCCACACAGGCGGCCGGCTTGGCTGAGGACAGCGACTTGCTCTCTATACCCATAGAGAAACTGATGAAATTGAGTAAGTCGGTAAAACAAGCGGATCGCTTATTGGCCGCGAAACTCATGCGCAAACTCACCAACCAAAAGACCATCTTCATTTTGTTGGAATTGATGCGCGATGCCGATCCGAAAGTAAGAACGGAAGCACTTTTAACCGCAAGAAAAGTAAAGAGACCCGAAACCTGGAATGTGCTGATTGAATTGCTCTCCTCACCCATGTATGCGCACCAGGCAGCTTCCGCATTAAAGGAAGCAGGCGAACCCGTGTTGCCTATATTGGAAACTGCCTTTCATAAGTCGGGACAGAATGATTTGATCATGCTCAAGCTCATACAGATCATAGGGCATATTCCCGGCAAGGAAAGTTTGCAGTTGCTTTGGAAAAAAATAGACTACCCGGATAAAAGAATTGTCAAGCAGATTTTATACTCCTTGCGATATATAAATTACCGGGCTACGGGCCGGGAAGCACTTGCGATTAAAGACTTACTCGATACGGAGATGAGTAAAACCTTGTGGAACCTGGCTTCGCTGCACGAACTTCCCGATGAACCACATTATGCCTACTTAAAAGATGCATTGCGTGAAGAAATTAGAGACAATTACGATCACTTGAGTTTGCTGTTGTCATTAGAGTACGATCCGGAATCCGTTCAATTGGTAAAAGAAAATATTGAGATCGGAACACCCGACAGTGTTCAGTATGCGCTTGAACTTTTAGATCTCTTCATTGATCAGGACCTGAAACCAAAACTGATTCCATTACTGGATGATACAACAACCCCTCAGAAATTAGAGAAGCTTCAAACATTCTTCCCACGGGAAACCTATAATCCGATTCAGGTAATCAATTACATACTGAACCGCGATTTTAATTTTAACAACCGCTGGACGAAAGTGTGTGCCATATATGCCACTGCGTATATTCCAAATTTCAGAATCAGTCGTGGGTTAATCAGTCAGATGTTTAACAACGATAAACTTTTGCAAGAAACTACTGCCTGGGTAATCTATAATAAAGACCGGGCTGCTTATCAAACAATTGCAGACAGACTCCCGTACAAAGACAAAAAATTCCTGGACTCATCCATTGAAAACAACCAATTACTCGATGGGTTGGACGATGGTTTCTTTCTCTTTATAGAGATGATATTGCATATTAAGAATATCCCGGTGTTTCGTCATATTCAAGGAAAAGTATTGAGTGATTTATCAGATAAAATTATTCCTGTAACCTTAAAACCAAATGAAAAATTAACGGTTGCCGATACCCAAGACATGCCCATTCTTATTATGGCGCATGGTGTAGCCGTATTAAAAAACCAGGATCAGGAAGTAATGCAAATGAAACCGGGCGATGTCTTTGGTGATTTATTTCAGGAAGGACCCACCCCGGTGATTACCGAGGCGGTGGCCATTGAACGTACAGTAATTTTAAAAATAAATCTCATCGACTTCTATTTTGTTCTGGCCAACCATCATGAATTGGCGCAGGGCCTTATCCATAATATTACTGAGAAAGAAACCCAACAACCCGTATAACCTAACTCGCTGAACATGGCCTTTGAAATTGATGTATTAATAACCTTCGCAGAAAAAGATAATGAAGCCGCTCAAAAAAGTGAGCAGGGTTGGGTATCCCAATTCAAAAAGTTTCTGGAACTGATGCTGCTGCAGGTGTTAGGTTCCAAACCGAACATCGTTCTAAAATCTGAATTTGATACGGCCACCGCACCAGCGCTGAACAACGCGGCCATTTTAGTAGCCGTGCTAACCAAAGATTTTGTTCAATCGGGCCGTTGCCTGGATAATGTAGAAACTTTTTACAAAGCTGCTTCCAGTTCGAAAATCAATCGGGTATTCAAAGTCATGAAGGCGCCACTGACAGTACAAGAGCAACCTCCTCGCCTGCGCGACCTGATCGGGTACGATATGTATCAGCTCGACACTGAAACCGGGATTGAAAAAGAATACTCCGACTTCTTTAGCCAGGAGGCAGAAAAACAGTATTGGATGAAGTTGGTGGATCTGGCCTATGATATTCACGATGCGTTGATGATCCTGAATGAAGGTGACATCAAATCAGAAGTAAAAAATATTTATAAAAGAAAATCGATTTACCTCGCTGAAACGGGTCATGATCTTTCTGTTCAGCGCAACATCATCAAGCGCGAGTTACAACGCCATGGATACATTGTGTTTCCAAAAAATACATTGCCTACACAGATCAATGAGGTAGAGCGCGAAGTAAAGAGAGATCTGGAAGAATGTAGTTTGTCTATACATTTGATCGGTAGCGCCTATGGCGAAATTCCGGAAGGCGCTGAGCGTTCTATTGTGGACATTCAAAATAAACTTGCTGCCGAAACCGCTCTTTCAAAAAAACAAAGCAAACAGGAATTTTCACGACTTATTTGGATTTCGCAAAACCTGAAAAACGCCAGCGATAAACAGAAATCTTTTATCGATACCATCAAACGCGATACCGAAGCTCAGGAAGGTGCTGAGATTCTTCAGAATCCTCTCGAAGACTTTAAGAATATCATGCGCGAAGAACTTCTTGAATCGCAAGAGCGCAAAAGCGTTGACGAGAGTGGTGGAAAATTCATTTACCTGGTACATGATAAAATTGACGACAGTGCCGTGCGGCCGTTCCGTGAAGTAATTGAAAAATCAGGCTTCAAAGTATTGATCCCTGCCTTTGAAGGCGAATTGCTCGAAGTGCGTAAGCAGCATATCGAAAACCTAAGAAATTTTGATGGTGCCATTATCTTCAAAGGAAAAGTAAATGATCAATGGGTGCGCATGAAAGTACTTGACTTACTCAAGGCCCCTGGCTTTGGCCGGAAGAAACCTATTCAGGGTAAAGCCATCGTGGGTTCCGGACTAGACAATTTCAAAAATCAAAATATGACCCTCATCTCCGGTGATACAAACCGATCGCTGGAGACTTTGAAAAATTTTTTACAAGAAATTAACGCTTAAGTTATGAGCCAGATTGTAGACGAACACGGTACACTGGTCGGGACAAGCAACCCTTTTCCCGGACTACGTCCCTTCAAGATTGAAGAGAGTCACCTGTTCTTTGGTCGCGAAGGCCAGAGTGACGAAGTGCTCCTTAAACTTTCCAAGAGTCGCTTTGTGGGTGTCATTGGTCCTTCCGGAAGTGGTAAGTCTTCGTTTATCTATTGCGGAGTACTTCCCATCTTATACGGTGGATTCCTTACGGATGCCAGCCCTAACTGGGAAGTAATCGTTACCCGGCCGGGTGCCGGACCCATTGATAACCTTGCGGAGTCATTACTGAAAACGGTAAAAGACTACAACTTTGCCGATGTTGAAGACAAGAAAATCAAACGCACGATTGTTTCTACCTTATTGCGAAGCAGTTCGTTGGGCCTGGTAGAAGCTATTCAACAATCCAGAAGAAAAGAAGACATCAATTACCTCATTCTGGTCGATCAGTTTGAAGAACTCTTTCGCTTCAAAGACAGCACCGATCCTAATTCAGTCAACGAGTCACTTGCCTTCATCAATCTGTTGATGGAAGCCGTGAACTATGAAGACTCTCCGATCTATGTTGCGATCACTATGCGATCCGACTTTATTGGTGATTGTGCACAGTTTCCGGAACTGACCCGCAAGATCAATGACAGTCACTACCTGATTCCGCAAATGACGCGCGATCAGAAACGCAGGGCTGTTGAAGGACCTGTTGCCGTGGGCAATGCTAAAATTACTCCCCGTCTTGTTCAGCAATTATTAAATGATTTGGGTGATAACCCAGATCAACTTCCGATTCTTCAGCACGCACTAATGCGTACGTGGAGTTATTGGGCAAAATATAAAGATTATGACGAAGAGCCAGTCGATTTAAAACATTACGAGGCAATCGGTACGATGTCCGAGGCCTTGTCACAACACGCGAACGAAGCCTATGACGAATTGGATGAAGATCAGCAACGCATTTGCGAGATCATGTTTAAGGCCATCACTGAAAAACGTGGTGAGAACTTTGGAATTCGCAGGCCAACCCGATTAAATGAAATTGCTTCGATAGCCGATGTATCGGAAGCCGATGTGGTAGCGGTGATCGAAAAGTTCCGAGAGCCAGGTCGTTCCCTACTAACTCCAGCTTATGGCATTGAGTTGGGTTCAAAATCCATGATCGATATTTCGCACGAAAGTTTGATGCGGATTTGGGTGCGGTTAAAAAACTGGGTAGATGATGAAAGTGAAGCGGTGCAAATGTATTTGCGTTTGGCCGAAGCCGCTTCACAATACCAGGTAGGCAAGGCAGGCTTATGGAGGCCACCCGATTTACAACTGGCGCTTAACTGGCAAGCGAAACACAAGCCTACGTTAGTTTGGGGTCAGCGGTATCATCCTGCGTTCGAAAGAACTCTTGTGTTTCTTGAGTATTCAAAGAAAGAATTCGATACCGAGCAGCGAATAAAAGAATTAGAACAGAAACGCAAACTGCAACGGGCACGTGTTACTGCTATTGTCTTTGGTACGCTGGCAGCTATAGCACTTGTTGCTTTTGTGTATGCGTTCGTGCAATCGGCTGAGGCGAAGAAACAAGAACAACGAGCTGTCGAGAATGCAATTCAAGCAGAGAAAAACGCTGCTGATGCTATCCAACAAAGAAAAGAAGCAGAAACTGCAAGAGATCTTGCGAAAGCGGCACAAGAAAGAGCAGAATTAGCACAAGAGGCTGAGAAGGCTCAGAAGCTAATTGCCGAGCAAAGAAGACAGGAAGCAGAGATTGCTGAGAAACGAGCAAAAGAACAAGAGGCATTAGCTATACAAAATGCTGATAGAGCAACTCAGGAAGCTGCCCGCGCAGAAAAAAATGCTGCTGAAGCCAATCGAGAAAGAGAGGCCGCTGAACGTGAACGCTATCTATCCCTGGCAAAGGCCATGGCCATCAAATCCAAAGAATTAGGTAACAGTGTTTCGCTGGAAGCCCTTGTTGCACAACAAGCCTACATCTTTAACAAGCGCTATGGTGGCTATGACTATAACAGCGATGTGTATGGTGGTTTGTATACTGCCTTAAAAAATCTTGAACATCCGTTGACCAAAAGTCTTGAAGCCCACAAAAACGGAGCTGCCCGGGCTGTAGAAACTCATGGAAAAGGTAATCACATTTATTCCGGGGGCAGCGATGGCAAAATCATCCGCTGGAATTATGCGAACAATGCGTGGAATGCCGAAGTACTGATAGATGAAACCAAACGGACAGAACCTTATCAGGTTTACACATTGGATACCAGCCCGGATGGAAACAGTTTAATTGCCGGTGGACTCTACTCAACCAATGCAGAAGCCAACTATGCCGAGCTTTATGATTTGAGAAACCCAACGGGTACGCCAAAGAAAATCTTTGGCTTCAAGTATGGTATTGAAAACATTCACTTTACGCCCGATGGCCTTGGATTTTATGCGCGCGACAATTCCGGCCATAGTATTAAGTTTTCCGATTTAACTTCTGCAAAAGAAGTAATCGCAGTTCAGGAAAAAATTGTTTCGCTCGATTTGAATGCCCGGGGAACGATGCTGGCCGGAGCGGGTGTGGATGGAAATTTGTATCTGTGGGATATCGGTAAAAACTTTGCCCTCACAAAAGTAAATGTGGCGAAGAGTTTATCAGCTGTTGCCTTTGCTCCTGATGGCAACCAGGTAATAACCGGAGATCGCGATGGCGTTTTGCGAATAGTACTTAATAACCAGGTGATTCGTGAACTCTCGGGTCATTCCGGGCAGATTGAAGATATCACGTTCAATCATGCCGGTACTTTTATGGCGTCTGCCAGCAAAGACTACTCGGTTCGGTTGTGGAACTTCAGAAACCTGAAAGAACAGCCCATTGCGGTTAGCGATCATGATTGGGTATGGAGTGTAACCTTTACACCCGATGATTCACAATTATTGGCCGGCATCAATAGCATCCGTGAAACGGTGAAAGGTATTGACCAGACCATTCATGCCTACCCTACCAACTTTGAGGTAATGGCGGATATCTTGTGCGATAAAACCAAACGCAACATGACCAAAGAAGAATGGGAGCAATACGTAGCTGAAGATGTTGCGCATGAAAAAACCTGTGAAAACTACCCACTTATTCAATCCAGCATCGGTAGCGGAAGTGTGAACAAAAAACCGGGCAAATAATCTATGAAGAAACTCTACATACTTTTGCTTGTCGCTTGTGTTTCAACAAAAGGGTTTACCCAATCCTCTTCCTGTGCCCAAACGTTACGCCTGGCGCAGTCCACGTACGATCAAGGCCGTTTACATGAACTGGAAGGCATCTTAAAAAGCTGTCTTGCTGCTGGTTTTACGAAAGAGGAAAAAGTGGGCGCCCTGAAGCTACTCACGTTAGCCTACATCTACCTGGAAGAACCCACGCGGGCGGATGAGACTATGTTATTGTTGTTGCAAACAGATCATTACTTTGAAATCAATCCTGCGGTGGATCCGGCTGAGTTTGTGGCGTTGTATCGTACATTTAGGACAACTCCCGTGTTTCGTGTTGGTTTAAAAGCAGGAACCACCATTACAAAACCGAATGTATTAAGTTTTAATCCTATATCGGAAGGGAATGGAGAATACAAGCATAGATATGGATTCGATATCGGCATTTTTGGTGAAATTCCAATGGCAAAAAAATTTACATTAAATCCAGGATTACATTATAGTCTTAAAACTTTTCAAGGTACCTGGAATAGTTTTCTCTCTGGTTCCACGGCCCCATACTCAACAAGTATTGGAATAGAATCTGAAAACTGGATTGCGGTTCCATTAAGTGTGCAGTTCAATATTCTTGGCAGAGAAGAGACAAAGGAAAAAAAGGAAAACTTTATCTCCCGATTGAATCCTTATTTGATCGCAGGAATTTCTTTTGACTTCTTATTAAACTCATCTCTTTTAGTAGAACAGAAGCGAGCTGAAGAACAGTCGATTGAATTGAGGACTATTTCATTATTCCCGCAACGGGAAAAATTTAATCTCAGCGCTATTGTCGGAGCTGGAGGGAAAATAAGGGCTGGCGGTGGTTACATTATTGGAGAAATCCGGTATTTGCATGGATTCAATGAGATAAATTCTTCTTCAACACTGTTAGAAAATCAACAATTGCTTTTTGATTACGGATATATAGATGGGGTTTTCAAAATCAATTCACTTTTTGTTAATGTCGGATATGCGCATAACTTCTTTAATCCTAAGAAGGTAAAAAATAAAATAAAATGAGTATGGCCCGTGCGATAGTATTGATCTTTCTTCTGTTATTTTTTTCCTGTCAGAATATAGCAGACGTTGAGCCGGAAAACAGAAATACACTGATCCACTTTTATGGAGGATTGGGCAATTTTGAGGGAAAGGGAATTGAAATTACGAATGATGGTTATTTGATTATTGGTGACAGTTTAGGCTCCAATACGGGCATTGCAAGAAGGATAGTTGTAATTAAAACCGACTTTCAGGGTAATCCTGTTTGGAGAAAGTCCTTTCCGGATGGTTCGGCTGGAGGACTTAAAGTAATCAATGACGGTATTATTGTAATTGGTGACAAAATTGAAATTGATCCCAATGCCGAGCAATTGATTGATCAAGTTAAAAGAATGTTGTGGATCATAAAGCTTGATAATAATGGAGGCATGGTTAATTCAAGAACTTTTGGAACTTTCAGCGCATTAGCTTCTGAAAGAAAAGACATTCGTGGGTTTGCCATTACTGAGTCTGGTACTGGCTCAATTTATTCATCGGGAACAATTCGATTGCCGGGAACCCGGGCCCAGGCTTTTGTAGCCGAGCATAATTCTCTTACGCTTGATACAGTATGGTCTAAGCGATATGATCTTGACAGCCGGGATTATGTTAATGGGAAATCTGTTCACGTTACCCAGCAAAACGATATTATCTGGGCTACCTCCGCTACCCTCGATCAAGCCAATGTTAGCCGATCTTACTTGAGTATACCTGTATTAAATCCGAATTCTACGTTTGATAACAATCAGGTGTTTGGAAGAGAGGAGGAAACTTCACTGTCGTATTACGGAAGTGATATTCAGCCATCTCCCAATGGATTTGGTGTTATTGGTACCTACAAATCATTAACTGGAACCAACGCAAATATCTATTTTTTACAAACTGATCCCTTAGGAAATATTTTACCAGGAAGCGATCATTATTATGATGGTGCTTCGGAAACTTTAAAAATTGACGCAGCCAGTAAAGGAAACTCCGTTTCTGATGATGAGGGATCCGCTTTAATTGCGACAACCGATGGAGGATTTTTGATTGGCGGATCATCCACCACAACCACCAACAAAGGGAATGGTGGCAAAGATATACTACTCATGAAGATTGATTTTTTGGGGAATATCATCTGGAATAAGATTTTTGGCGGCAGCGGTGACGAATACGTAAGTGCAATCAGAAATACTGCTGATGGCGGTTACGTTCTTTGTGGAACATTGGATTTAGCTGGACAAAAACAAATGCTGATTATGAAGATAGACAAAAACGGAAATCTCAATAATTAGAACTAACACTTATACTTATCAAACCTTGATATGAAGAAATATTACTTGATTCGGTTATTTATACTTTTTGTTTTCAGTAGCACGGTGGCATACGGTGTTAGCCCCTCCGTAACTGTTACCGCTCCCGCTGGTCCAACCAATTCATCATCATTAATTTTTATTGTAAACTTTAGTGAATCCGTAACGGGCTTTGATAATAATACAACCACGGATTTATTAATCAATCAAACAACCGGAGGGACATTAAGTGCCGCGGTAAGCGGAATTGGTGCTGATTATACAGTAACCATTACCGGCATGACAGGTACAGGCACTGTTTCATTAACTATCCGTGCCGGAGCTGCACAAAACGGAACTGCAGAAGATAATGTTGTAAGTAACCTGGCCTCTGTTGACTATGACGATATTGCCCCCACCGTAACAATAAATCAAAGTGGATCACAATCCGATCCATCCAATAGCACATCGGTATTGTTTACCGCTGTATTTAGTGAACCCGTCCTGGGTTTTACAAACTCAGATATCACACTTGGTGGAACAGCAGGCGCAACAACCGCTGTGGTGAGTACTTCCGATAATATTACCTGGACTGTCACCGTAACAGGTATGACCAGCGATGGCACAGTTACGGCATCTATACCGGCCAGTGCTGCCAATGATCCTGCTGGCAATAGCAGTGATGCTTCATCAAGCACTGATAATTCTGTTACCGTGGATATCACACGACCTACGGTAACCGTAAATCAAGCCGGATCACAGTCTGATCCTACAGCCGGCAATTCAATCGAATTTACTGCCATCTTTAGTGAAGCCGTAACTGGCTTTACAAATTCGGATGTAAGTATTTCAGGCACTGCAGGAGCAACCACTTCAAACGTAAATTCCGGAGATGGCGGAATTACCTGGACGATCACAGTTACCGGAGTTACATCAGATGGAACCGTAATTGTCTCCATCCCTGCCAACGGTGCTCAGGATGCTGCAGGGAACAATAACTTTGCGAGCTCAAGCACCGATAATTCGGTTACCAGAGATACAGCCCCCCCAACTATAACGAGTCTAAATCCGGCTGATGATGCTTCAAGTGTTGCAATAAGCGGTACGTTTGTTATCACCTTTTCAAAGAATGTTCAAATTTCTTCAACTGGTGGTGTTACCGGATCACAAGATCTTATCGAATTTTATGACGGGGGTTCTGTGCAATATAGTATCAGCCGCGCCAATGTAGGTGGAACCATAGTAATTAGCGGGAATACAGCTACCCTAACGCTACCCTCCAGTTTAGATTTAGGAACCGCCTACAATATACGTATCGGATCTAAAGTTTTCTCAGATTTGATTGGTAATGATTTTGTGGGTATTTCGAATAGTACCACCTGGAACTTTACAACCACAACAGGCGCAATAATCAATAATGCAGCCTCATCCAAATGTTCTGGCCCCTTTACGCCTCTTACCAATATTACTATTACAGAAGATGCTGCAGACAACATTCAGGGATTTGACAATGATAGTCGCACCCTCACTCTTGGTTTTAGCGGCCCTGGATTTGTGCTAGATCCAACCAGCATCCCTACTGTCAGCTTTACCCCGGGCCGTGATATTCAAAGCATCAGTGGTATTGCTCTTAACTTCACTTCACTTTCATTTACGGTGAACTTTGTAAATGTTTCCAATAATCAACAAACCCGGGATGATCTTGATGCCATTACAATCAGTGGCCTTAAAATTACCTACGATGGAAGCTCTACCACGCCTGTGTATATTGTGAAAACAGGTGGAACGATAAACATTCAGGGTGTAGTTAATAACACAACTCAGTTTGCAACATTAAACAGTGGCACCACATCCGTTGCTCCTACTCTCTCAACAACTGATTTAACCTATTGCTTAAATGAAAATATTGCCGCTACAACAATTTTAGCCAATGCGGTTGGCGGAGCTACCTATCGATGGTATAGCGATGCTGGCTTAACTACCTTACTAACAACCGGAAATCCAGTTAATGTTTCAACCGGATTGGGTATCTCAAGTGCCTCTGCCCAGGATTACACCCGATATCTTACGCTAACAGAAGCGGGTAAATGCGAAAGTAATGCCCTGACAATTGCAATTAAAGTTGCACCGTTGCCAGGAGCAGATGCAGGTGCGGATCAAACGGTAGCCAATGGGAATACCGAAGTATGCTCAGATCAACAGATTTCTTTAGGAGGATCTCCAACACTTACAACCCTTCCGATTGCTGGAGCTTATACCTATGCCTGGTCAAGTGTTCCGGCTATTACAATCAGCAATGTTTCAAATCCAACAGTTGCCATAAACAATACCACGGGTATTAATGCTGCCTACGTATTTAATCTGACCATCACAGACCCGAATGGTTGTATCGGCTTCGACTCAAAAAATGTGGATGTTAAGACAGCGCTTATTCCTACACTGACTCAACCCAACTCAACAGTATTCTCAACCAATACTGCCCCTCAATTGCTTGATGCTAACCCTTCGGGAGGTGTTTTTAGCGGCATTGGTGTTACGCAAACAGGCCCAACTACTTACAGATTCTCGGCAGCATCAGCCTATAACAACACGCAACCCCTACCTCAGAATTTCCCGATAAAATATACAGTTACATCCGGTGGTTGTACCGTAACAGATTTTCCTATTGCAACGATGACTCTTTCCAATCAATTGTTTACGGAAATTGTTGCTCAATATTGCAGTTCCGAACGTCCAACAGCAGGCAGTTTAGCTTCCATTCCGCCTTCTCAGTTTCAATTAAAAGCAAACGTAAATTCATTAGCCACCTTAAATAACAGCGTTAATAACTGGAATAACTCAACCCGGTTTTACTATGCACCCAATATAGGCGCAGCGTGGAGGGGTGATTGGCTATCTTTTGGAACCTATAACGCCAATGATTACGTACGGTATAACAATGAAATTTACCGGGCTGTGAATGCAATTGCTTTTTCGCTCGCAAATCCCGCAAGCTCCGGAGATTGGGTACTGACAAATTTATTAAAAGTAGATTTTAACGGAACGGTTAGAAATTTTTATGAAGGCTTTTATGGGCCCAATACGAATGGGAAAACTGTGGTGAAAAAGAGCTCCACGTATACGGTAAGCACAGAAACATTCAATTATTACGAAATGCTCACCAACATAAATTATTCGCAAAAGCCTTCAGCCGATTACATGTACCCTGCCTTTTACATGGAATTTATAACTGCGACCGATATAAGAATAATGATGCAGTGGAATCCATCGAATTATTATTACCCCAATGATGTAGTGTATTTTGGAGGAATCTTTTACAAGCAAATCCTTACGTATGATATTTTTCCTTCCTGGACCATTGGTACCCAACCTAATATAAACCCTGCCGTATGGCAGGCTATAGGCACCACCTTTGATACCGGTTACGAGTTTAGTGAAGGCGGTGCGAGTGGAGTCTTTGCAACCGGCCAATTTGTAACCATTAATAAAAATCCGACAGTTCAGTTTACCGGTCTTACTTCCGGGTTGGTTAATGCAGCTGAATTTTGTGCCTCGAATGCCAGTTATGTATTAAAAGGTGTTGTCTCCGGCATTGCGGGCGATATAACCGGGGCTGGTAATTTTGACATGAGTTATGATGGAAGCACGTTCACCCCTAAACCAGGGCTTAATAATGCAGCACCTGCGCCAGGGAATGCTACATTTGATCCACTCGCAGCTTACAACAGTCATACTAGTCTTGGAAATGTAAGGCCATTTTATATTCGTTACTTGCATGATCCAGGTACTAAAGGAAGCACTGATCAGGCATGTATTGGCAGTACGGTTCAATCCATTAATGTAAATCTCCCTCCCTCAGTATCATTCAGCACTGCTCCACCAGACGGCACTTTATTCTGTCCGTCCGATCCCGCTGTTGATCTTGTTATGAATGGCACCTCAACATCCGCTTTTACAATCGCCCTAACTGGACCCGGTGTTTCTGATCAAGGTAGTGGAAACGGAAAATTTGATCCCGGAACCGCCATTGCGTCTCTACAAACTATTAATAACACTACTTATGATTACGCTAATCGACCAATCAACTTTAACTACATCAATGCACAGATCACAGATGCCAATGGCTGTGTAGGGCAAATTTCAAAACCCTTAACAGTTAATCCGATTCCACCAGCGACAGTAGCTCTGTTCAATCCTAATGTATGCTATACGGGTATTCCATTCGTTATTGATGGTGGTCAAATAAATGGCTTTTACAATGTAATCTATAAAGACGTTACAAACACGGAGACGTTTGGAAGTTTGGTGTCACCACAACCGGATTTAACTTTCGATCCAAAATTATTCTTTGACAATGCTGTTGCTTTAGGCGCAAATCCATTGGCCACCTTAAGCTATGATGTAGTTTATACTACGTTCGATCCGGATCAATGTCAACAATCGCTTGCACCCATCACAGTTAAGATCGCTCCTCAGATCCCTGTTACTATTGCAGGATTAAATGACCTGGAAGAATTCTGCTCTAACCTTACACCAGCGCGGGAAGTAGTGCTTTCACCAGAAGGTGGTATTCTGACCATTGAACGCAATGGAAGTTCGATACCAACGCCACCGATCGTGAATGGAAAATTTACGTTTAGCAATATTCCATTAGCGGGTGGAGATTACTTATTCGAATACGATGTAATCACGGGTAACGGATGTTCCAATCCCACCAATGTTAACGTAACTGTTCATCCCAGTCCGGTGGCAAGTTTTCTTGCTCCTCCAAAATGTGAAGGCGATTTAATCGATTTTAACGCAGATGGTACTTTCAACAATAACGCGGTTCCAACTTATACCTGGAACTTTGAAGGGCAACCTGTAATTGGTCAGAATACACAGTACAAATTTAGTGGCACCGGTACGTATTCAGTAAATCTTTTGGTTACCTATCCTCCTGCTGGAACATCCAATACAGTATGTTCGAGTCAATCAACACTTGATCAATTTGTAGGTTTGATACCCAGAGTTGATTTTGATGTGACTGATGTCTGTCTTGGGGATGCAACTCAATTTGAGTATAGCGATGAAGTTACTACCATCAGCGAAGCCCAATGGGATTTTGGTGATGCAACCAACTTAGCATTTGGATCCGTTAATCTGGATGTGCCACCAGCGCCCACCACCTCCGGTACCTATGGCAACCCTATTCATTCTTTTGCAAGTGCCGGTAATTATACGGTAACACTTACAGGCAGAACCAGCGCACCAACGGGCAGCTGCACAAATTCCAAGACTAAAGTTGTTTCAATATTACAATATCTTCCTGCGGCTCCCGGTGACATCTATTCCATGAAAGCCTTGAATGGTGAAGATGGCTTCTGGGTACCCGAAGATAAAAATGGGAACTCAACCTGGGAGTTTGCACCGCCCAATGGCTCAATCATATCCTCTCCACAATCAGCCTGGGTTACCAATTCAAGCGGAAACTATAATTCAAACGATCAATCTTATGTAAACAGTCCATGCCTAGATATATCCGCTTTTAGCAGACCACTTATTTCAATGCAATATTGGATCAACACTCCGGTAAGTGATGGTGCCGTTTTACAATACTCGGTGGATGGTGGGCAAACATGGCCCACATTGGGTTCTTTGATCAATAACTTTTCTTCCGGTCAAAACTGGTATAACATCGTGGGGATTTCCAGTGGACCCGGGGGACAGACCAATTTTGGTTGGTCAAAAAATAACATGGATGATTGGCAAATAGCGAAACACTCACTGGATACAATACTTGTCAGGCAGAAGGTAAGATTCAGATTAGCCTTTAGCAGTGTTAATTCCCTGAATACCCCCACGTTTGAAGGCTTCGCCTTTAATGACATTAAAATTGAAGATCGTAACCGAACCATCCTGGCAGAAAATTTTACTAATCTTAACGTAAATAATGCGGGAGTAAACAATACTAGATTCCGTACTTTCAGGTCAAGCTTGACCGAAACCGACATTGTTAAAATTCAATACCATACTACGTTTCCAGCAGCAGATCCGATCGCTAAACAGAATGTAAGCGATCCCAATGCACGCGCTGCTTTTTATGGAATAACGCAACTTCCTAAAGCATACATCGATGGCTATTCCAATGGAGACTTTATAGGCACGTGGTCCGAT
Organism: Cyclobacteriaceae bacterium; assembly: GCA_022841475.1. Taxonomy (GTDB): domain Bacteria; phylum Bacteroidota; class Bacteroidia; order Cytophagales; family Cyclobacteriaceae; genus ELB16-189. Next base: position 28,403 of record JALHRJ010000042.1, read on the forward strand.
CCATATTATGACCTACGCACTTTAAATACAGCAAAAGTTGAATTGTCTGGCGCGGTAACAGTGTCGGAAAACACAATCAATGGAGTGTTAGAAGTAAAAATCAATGGATCGGTAGCCGTAATTGCCAATGATACAATCCATGCCGGAAAATACAATGTAATGGTTGCTGTTATTGAAAGGAACGTGAATAGTGAAGATTATATATTACGAAAAATGTTACCTGGTTCATCGGGGACCTCATTACCTGCCTTAGCACAGAATGGCACCTTTAATTTAACATTTGATTGGGTTCCTGATTCACGAATGGTGAGCGATGGAACCAACCTCAAGGTGGTTGCTTTCGTGCAGGAATTACAGAATAGAAAAGATATTATTCAAGCTCACCTTATAGATGTTCCCGATCTCACCACCGTGACTGGCATTGAATCGATCATGAGTGATCAGATAACAATCTACCCCAACCCCGCCAACGAAAGCTTTGTGATTGAGCTACCGGCAAAAACAGAAACCCGGTTGTCGGTAAATCTGATAGATCCGGTTGGCAGACCTGTGCAAGAAGTGTTCTTCGAAAAAGGAGAACAACGTAAAACGGTAAACACTCAAGAACTGGCCGGTGGTATTTACATTGTGCAAATCGGGGCCGGTAAATCTGGTGCGATCCGGAAGAAGGTGATGGTGGTGCATAAACAATAAGAACATTCGCAACAGATTCACAGATATTCCATCTGTGAATCTGTTGCTTTCTCTATACATACTTATTCAAAAAAGTCTTTGCATCCAGCACTTCCAGCTCAGAAAAAAAGAAATCGTCACCATCTTGTGTAATAATGCATTTACACATGGCTCCTTTGGCTGAATAATATTCAAGCCCATCTTCAAAATCCTTGATAGCCTTGTTGGCAATGGTTTTAAAAACAACATCCTCATCGGTTGTAGTAACCTTCATGTGTTCGGCCAGTAATGCGATTTTTTTTCTTGCCATCGCACCACCTGATTTCTTCTCCGCAAAATAAAATGCAATAGCGAGGCAAATAGGAGAAGTATAAATTTCAAAACCTGATTTATCAGCCAGGCTCAGTAGCTTCGCTGCATAGGGAAACAAGGGGTATTCTTTGTTTAAAACCGTAACAAGAATATTAGCATCGAGAAAAATTTTCATTTCTTCGATTTGAAGAATTCTGTTTTCAACGATTTGCGGCTACTTCTTTTGGTTTTATAAACAGCCGCTCCTTCCGCCACCTGATTAACCCAATTTGATACCGGCATTTCTTCCAGGGTTTGGTGTGCATGGCTTGTTATCCGGTCATAGAGATATTCGGTTAACCGCGATAAACTAATGTTCTTTTCATCCGCAAATTTTTTTGCCCGGCTGATTACTTCCGCATTAAAACTTAAGGTTACTTTGGCATCCATGATAAATCATTTATACGGCAAACTTAATATTTTTATACGTATAAATCATTGCCCTGTTTACTTTTGAAGATGAGGTATAGGACCGATGTAATGCGATTGAACAAAATCATCAATTTTGAGTCAAATTAAGGGTTATTTCTTTACCGAGGTCAGTTTCAAATGTAAGTTCCTTTGTCTAATTTGTACGATTAAAATTCAGTTTAACCCCGGTCTATAGGTATGGAAATGTTTCTCAAAGCCGACACCTGGCTTGCCTTGCTTACGCTCTGTTTTCTCGAAATCGTATTGGGTATTGACAACATCATTTTCATTTCTATTGTCTCAAACAAACTGCCGGAAGAACAGCGGGCCAAAGCCCGCAACGTAGGCTTGTTTCTCGCCATGTTTGTTCGCATTGTTTTGTTGCTCTGCATTACCTGGATCATCGGCTTTGTAGAACCTTTATTTACCGTGCCCGCCAACTTCCTGATTAAACATGATATGGCGTTTAGCGGCAAAGATTTGATTCTCGGTTTTGGTGGCTTATTCCTGATTGCCAAAAGCACATTGGAAATTAATCACGAGATGGAGGGTGATGAGGAGGAAGAGGAAACCGTAAAAGCCCTCGGCCCCACCTTTGCCGCTACCATTGTGCAGATTATCCTACTGGATATAATTTTCTCATTCGATTCCATTTTAACAGCGGTGGGTATTGTACCGCCCGAACAAGTGGCGATCATGATCATTGCGGTGATTGTTTCCATTATCGTGATGATGTTTTTCTCGGGCTCCATCAGCAACTTTATCAAAGATCATCCCTCCATGGAAGTACTCGCCCTCGGCTTCCTCATCCTGATTGGATTCACCCTGCTGCTGGAAGGGCTGCATCAGGAAATCCCGAAAGGCTATATCTACTTTGCAGTTGCTTTCTCTTTATTAATTGAATTTACGAACATCCGGGTTCGTAAAAAGCGTAAGAAAAAGTCCAAGCCTGTGGAATTGAAGAAAGGTTACAACGAAGAAGAAAGGAAAGAAGCTGTTGGAGAGCTCAACAAATAAGGTTAATGTGTGCTGGTGATGGAAGAATTACGGTATCCGATTGGAAAATTTACGGCTGAACAAACTCATACAAAAGAAGAAGTGGATGCATTCATTCAACGCATCCAGTCCCTTCCTCAAAAACTAGAATCAGCCATTCAGGGCTTATCTGATGATCAATTAGACACACCTTATCGCGAAGGCGGTTGGACCGTTCGGCAGGTAGTGCATCATGTTGCTGATAGTCATATGAACGCCTACATCCGGGTGAAATGGATGCTGACAGAAAATACTCCCGTTATCAAAGCGTATGATGAAAAGTTATGGGCGGAAACGGGTGAAACGAAAGCTAATCCTGAATTATCAATTTTATTAATTAAGGCCCTGCACGCTAAGTGGAGCTCACTATTAAAATCATTAGACTCAGTTCAATTAAAAAAAGAGTTTATCCACCCGGAAACAAAAAAGAATGTAGCGCTACATAATCTTATGGGTATGTATGCCTGGCATGGTGAGCATCACCTTGCGCACATCACAGAACTAAAAAAGCGCATGCACTGGTAGGTATGGTGCCCTATCAACCACCGGCTATCCTTTTTGCCAGTCATCTTGAAACTATTTATCCGGCCCTCTTCCGCAAGGTATCTGGCGTGAACTATGAGCGCGAGCGGATCACCACACCCGATCATGATTTTCTTGATCTGGACTGGCTAAAACAAGGCGCTGAAAAGCTTATCATCATCTCGCACGGACTGGAGGGAAATAGCGACCGGGCGTATATACGCGGTATGGCCAAGATCTTCTACAATCATGGCTATGATGTGCTGGCCTGGAACTACCGGGGATGCAGTGGTGAGATGAATCGGAAAATTCGCTTTTACCATAGTGGTGCTACCGATGATCTGGACTTCACCATTCGTCACGCAGCCACACTCGGATATAAAGAAATTAATCTGATAGGCTTTAGTCTGGGTGGAAATCTCACACTCAAATACATGGGCGAACAAGGTGCTCAGCTTCCTACTCAAATTAAGAAGGCAGTGGCATTCTCTGTTCCACTCAACCTGAAAACGAGTTGTGAAATAATCTCAGCCCCGTCAAACTGGATTTATTCGCAACGGTTTCTCAAAAGCCTTACTAAGAAAGTCATTGATAAATCAAAATTGATTTCGGAACTGGATACCACACCATTAAGTCGTGTGAAGACGTTGCTTGAATTTGATGATGCCTTTACAGCACCCATCCATGGATTCAAAAATGCTGTCGACTATTATGAACAATGCAGTGCTATCCGGTTTCTTACCACTATTCAACGGCCTGCGTTGATAGTCAATGCACTCAACGATCCATTTCTAAGTCCTGAATGTTATCCGGCCCAGTTTTCTGAGCATCCCTACCTAACCTTTGAGTACCCAAAGCGTGGCGGACATGTTGGTTTCACGCTATTCGCAAAAAATGGTTTATATTGGTCCGAACTCAGAGCGTTGAAATTTATTCAAGATACTTTATGATCGAACGTTATTCGATCCCGGCCACGATTGCCCAACTCATAGAACGTTTTCAAATAGAAGACTCACCGCCCTATAAACCAAAATACAATGCGGCTCCGGCACACTTGTTACCGGTAATCACGCACGAGAGCCCGCAAGGACTCTCCTACTTTTATTGGGGCACGGCACCCCAGTGGGCCCGGAATAAAACAGTCGCTGAACGAATTATAAACACCCGCGCTGAAGTGATTGGGGAAAAACCTGTGTTAAAAAAAAATCTGATGCGTCATCGGTGCATCATCCCGGCTGATGGATTTTATGCTTGGAAAAAGGTCGGAAAAAAAACTTCCATTCCCTGGCGCTTCGTTCCAAAATCAAAAAAGTTAATCTCCTTCGCAGGACTGTGGGAAGAATTTGATGATCCGGATGGAAATGCATTTCATACGTTCTCGCTAATTACATTGCCAGCAAACGAACCAGTTGCTGCAGTAACGGAGCGAATGCCGGTAATCTTTAGTAGATCAGAAGAAGAAATCTGGTTGAACAAAAATTCGAAAGAGGAAGCTCTTTTAAAATTGTTAAAACAATTTCCATCCACAGATCTGGAAGGCTATACCGTTTCTCATGGAATCATTTCTACGGAAGTTGAACGTGCCTCACTGATTTTGCCAGCTCCAGCAACTGATCAGTTTGGAAACTTAACGTTGTTTGATTAATGTATTAGCCTAGTTTGAATACAAAGGGCATAACCATTCTCACTTTAACATTTTGACCATCCTTAATTCCTGGCTTCCATTTTAGTTTAGTCTTTTTAAACGCCTCCAGGGCTGCATCATCACACCCGTGCCCTATTCCTCTTTCAATTCCGGTATCTATTATTTCTCCTGCTTTGTCTACAACAAAATAAATGAAAACTCTTCCCTCAATTCCATTTTTTCTTGCTTCAGCAGGATACTTAATACCAGCACTCCACTTTTTATAAAGTTCGGCCATTCCTATTTCAGGTTCTGGTGTTTCTTCTACATCCATGAATGAGTAGATGGTATCTTGATTAATGATAGCGCCATTGTGAAATGATATTGCAACATTAGCAACTCCAAATACGAGAAGTAATAAAAGAAATATACTTCTACTTACCCTGTTCAATTGCTTAATGATTATAATATTGTTTAGGTCCTTTAATTAAAACCCGTCATCCTCTTCCTTCTTGGCAGGATCTTCTTTCTTTTCGGGATCCGTTGACTCAACCTTAGGTTTCTTTTTAAACAGTCCACCCAGGAATTTCTTTTTGGGTTTAGCTGCGGTTGAATCAGGCACTACTGATTCATCCACCACATCTACAGACGTGGAATCTTGCTTGTTCTTTTTCTTAAACAAATTCTTAAAGAATCCACCTTTTGCTTTTTTCGATGATTTTTTAGAAGCCGCCTTTGCCGCCCCTTCTTCCATCATGGCGGCACGCACATCAGGTAACACCAACACATCCCGGAAATACCACATGTAGATATCCTGGTCCATGTTGTATTTCTCTTTGGTTTTTGTAATGGCATATACACTGTCCACCGCGGGTATGGTTGTGGCATCCTGTGCCGTAAGGGTATCGGTTATGCTTCGGGCCGCACTATCCAATTCACTTTTTATATCCAATGAATCCGGCTTCTTCGGATATACAGGCTTCATCTCTACGGTTCGAAGGGACCTCAGCGCTTGCTTATAAGTCTTTTCAGGGAGCAACAAATAACGTCCCTTTTTTGAACGCCTTACCTGGGGTAATGCCGGCCCTTTCATCGCATCGCTTTTTAACCATGTTGAGTCTCGTGGAGGCAGGGTGATGGTTTTACTGTTGGAGGCCAACACTTCTCTAGGCTGCGTTGGGTTCTCATTGTAATAGACAAATTTCTCGCGTTGCGTGGGCTTATCGTAGATGAATGCACTCTGGTAAGCAGGGCAAATAAGGCGCTGCGTACAGGAACCCAGTACTAAAAGAAGTGCTACACTTGGTATTAAAGCCCGGGTCATTCCAAACGGATTGATCACAATCAACAAAAATAATTAATTAACCTAAGTAATCCGAAGGAAGTACGAAAACTAACCGGATCGTAAAACGCTGATTATCAGTTTAAAGACTGGCTAATTCCTGCCGGAGCGGCTTACTAAGACTGGCCACCACCAAATCGTAAGAATCGTCTATCCAACTCCTGATCATCTTGTCCGGAATACTCCCATCCATCAGCACCGTGTTCCAATGTTTTTTGCTCATATGATACCCCGGCAGAACAGCCGGAAACTCTTCCCGCAATTGCATCGCCCGTTCCGGATCGCACTTCAGGTTCACACTTACAAATTGTTCGAGGTCTGTCAGGGCAAACATTTTGCCCATGACTTTATATACCAATGTATTTTCATCAAACGGAAATTCCTCCGTTACGCCTTTCTTAGCAAGGCAGTAGCTCCGGAATGATTCGATGTTCAAATGAAACGTTTGAGGATGAGATATAGTACACCCATAAGAAAAACAAGGATGGAGATTTTGTTGATGCCGTGCATCATTTTGAGGTTGATGTTTGAAGGTCGGTTCGGATCCTTCTTACGAAAAAAATAACCTCCTACTTCACCCATTGAAAAAAAATCCCGTAAGGATAATTTCTTCTTCTCGCCACCTGTCTGATTTTCCATACTATTTATTGATTAAGAGCTTGCGGCTCAATCCAGTTTTTATCTTCACGAATAAGATCGATCAACGCATCGACCGCCTGCGGAGTAGGCACATTTTTCTTCACCACTTCTTTGCCCCGATAAAGTGTAATCCTTCCGGGTCCCGATCCCACATAGCCATAATCCGCATCCGCCATTTCACCAGGGCCGTTTACAATACAACCCATAATCCCGATTTTAATTCCTTTGAGGTGACTTGTTCGCGATCTGATTTTAGCTGTTGTTTCCTGTAAGTCAAAAAGTGTTCTTCCACACGAAGGACAAGAAATATATTCTGTTTTGGAGATGCGGGTTCGGGTAGCTTGTAAAATACCAAAACCGGTTTCGTTAATCATCTTGTCCGATCCACAACGTTCGGCAGCAATAAATACACCATCGCCCAACCCATCAATCAGCAAACCACCTAAATCTGTAGCAGCATATAATTGCAATTGATCGGAAGTTAAATCAGCATATGCGCGGCCAATGATTACCGGTGCCTGACAATCGTTGTTGATTAATTCAACAAATAATCTCCGTTGCTCGGCAAGGCCATGATCGTTATAGGTATCAATCAACAAAACTGCGGTTGTATCACTTTTTATTTTCTCAAAAAAAGCTTCCGTTAAGTCCGCTAATTGGGTATAAATAAAATTCAGTTGGCTGGATTGCTCCACACCTGTTAAATAATCTTTTGGATTGATGAAGGGATAACTGCGGGCCTTATTTTTCTGACTTAACCACGTGGCATGATTATAAATAAGACCTAGCGTACCGGGAATTTCGAAGTCAATCGTTTTGTCGCCCAGGAAAATATAATCGTTGGCAAGATCGGTTATATTCCATTTGTCCAACGGAACCGAGTACTGATACCCTAAGGCAAAAAGAGATGCGGCCGTAATTTTTTCTTTCGCTGAAAAATCTGCCACAACCCTGGGAACCTGGTGGCCTCCGATATTCATTACCTCCCGCGTATGCCTTCTCGAATAACCGAAAGGATCTATCGGATAGTTTTTAAGCTCCGGAATTACATACGAAGTTTTTCTTGTTACATATCGGTCCGCCAAAGCTTTTGCTACTGGAACTTCGGCTTCAGGTTCTTCCGTTAACGAAACCCGAATCGTATCGCCCAGACCATCTTCCAGCAAGGTGCCAATACCTACCGAAGATTTTATCCGGCCATCTTCACCATCACCCGCTTCGGTAACACCTAGATGCAAGGGATAAGGTTGAAAGTTTTCTTCCTCTAATTTTTGAACTAACAATCGATACGCCTGCACCATCACTTGAGGGTTGCTAGCCTTCATCGATAAAACGATGTCATAATAATTCAGGTCTTCACAAATGCGTAAAAACTCCAGCGCAGATTCTACCATACCCAGTGGAGTATCACCATAGCGACTCATGATGCGATCTGACAGAGAGCCGTGGTTCGTGCCTATTCGCATCGCAGTACCATACTCTTTACAAATTTTCACAAGTGGAGTAAACTTCTGACGGATGCGATCTAATTCAGCCTGGTAAGTACTATCGGTATAGTCAATTTCTTCAAAACGTTTTTTATCGGCATAGTTGCCCGGATTCACACGCACTTTTTCAACAATACGGGCTGCTAATTCAGCCGCGTTCGGAGTGAAGTGGATGTCGGCAATGAGTGGTACCGAATAACCGCGGGAACGCAATTCCTTCTTAATCACTTCAAGATTTTGTGCTTCCTTTAAACTGGGTGCAGTGATTCGAACATATTCGCAACCCGCCTCCACCATCCGGATTGTTTGTTCCACGGATCCCTTTGTATCCATGGTATCGATGGTGGTCATGGATTGGATGCGAATGGGATTATCACCTCCCATGGGAACCCCACCAATATCGACAACGCGGGTCTTTCTACGGCTGTAGCTGACTAAACTATTGCAATACTGCTTCAATTGAATTATCTGGCTGTTCACACGCAACTATTTACAGCAAAAATAACCCTTTGGCAGCTACTTTTGTTCGAACCCTTAAAAACTTAAATATCACCCAATTGCGGCCTGATTAGGATCTCTTCGACCACGCTATGAGGTGACAGGGAATAAGCTGAAAAAACAGCTTCTGCGACATCCTCAGGTTTCATAAAACGGCTGTCTGGTAAGGTACTGCCAGCCCAACTTGCAGTTTTTGTTGCGCCAGGTAATACAGCAGTCACCCGGATCCCAAACTCCTTCAATTCTTCACGCAATACCTTCGTGAATCCAAGCAGTGCAAATTTTGAAATCGCATAGGAGCCGCCATTCGGATAGGCTTTGATACTTGCAATGGAGCACATGTTAAATATATGACCCGACTTGTTGGCCTTCATAGAACTAACAACGCCACGTGTTGTATAATAGGCACTATAAACGTTTCCCTCCATCATACCTTCCAAGGTTCCGTCCGGCTCTTCGGTTACCTGACCGGGCACAAAATAGCCCGCGTTGTTGACCAATACATCCACCGGCCGGCCAAGTTTATTTATAAAGTCCACAAAGCTTTTTATCTGTGCTTTATCCGACATATCAGCGACCTGAACAAAGGCTTTAACCTTGTAATTTCGCTCCACCTCTTCCTTCAGCGTAAGTAAATCAGGCAGCCTGCGGGCACAGGTTACAATATCAAATCCCTGCGCAGCAAATTTTTCCAGAATTGCCCGGCCTATGCCCTTGGTGCCCCCGGTAACCACCATCAATTTGTTCATGAGAATTTATTTTATCTTTGGGCAATATAGCATTAGAACTTAATTGCATGAAGGGTTTTGGACGGTACA
>JALHRJ010000043.1 GCA_022841475.1 Cyclobacteriaceae bacterium
CAGCGGTTACTCAGTGCATACTGAGCAACGACTGCACCATTATGCCTGCGGTCGTAGCGCGATGGAAACCAATCACCACGATTTATTTCATCAAACTGTCGCCATGTCCACGAAAGTGTATAACTGATCCATCCGGTTAGTTTGCCTGACTCTTTACGAACTAAAAATTCAAATCCATAGGCACGGCCCTGTCCCTGTATGAGTTTTGATTCGAAGTCTGTGTTTAAAAATAAATTAGTCCCCTCCTCGTATCCGATTAAGTTGCTCATAGATTTATAATACGTTTCGACACTAAAAAACATATTGGCTGAAGGCATCGATCTTTGCCACGCTGCCGACACCTGATGTGAAGTTTGTGGCCGGATGCTATCCGTTACCGGATACCAGATGTCAGTGGGCGATGAGATTGCTGAATTTGAAATACGGTGCATGTACTGCGCCATGCGCGAATAACTGAACTTAAGACTTTGATTTTCTTGTAACGCATAACGCACTGAAAGCCGGGGCTCAGGAGTAACATAGTTTTTGTTTTTTACAAATGCCATGGACGTTCGCACTCCGGCATTTAAACGCCACCGTTCGAACGGAGACCATTCTGCCTCTGCAAAAGCGGCAAGCTCATTGGCAACTCTTCCACTCGTTTCACTGCTTTTTAGGATTTCAGAAATAGTACCGGATGTATTCAGTACATTGGGGCTCACACGATGGCGTGTCCAATCCAAGCCGCCCGTAAAGGATACTGTACTGTTAAGAATAGAATCTTTGCGGGTTAACATCCGCGCGCCAATATCTTCAATATCCGAGGTAGCCAGCAATTCATTTTCTTCAAATACATTCGTGATGTTGTATTTGTACTTCGAGCGCAACAAAGAAGTTTGCGTGCTCCATCCCGCAAGGCCTTCATGTTTCCATTGCACCGACTGACTGCTGTTGCCGGAAGAAAAGCGGGTGAGAAAACCATCTCCATCATTATTGCGATCGCGAAATAAATCGAGAATATCTTCGCCACTGTAAAAACTTGCCGTTACCTGATCGCGGGCTGAAGGTTTTAAAATCAACTTTCCATTGAAGTCATAAAAAAAGTAGGGCAACTCTTCACCAATAACTCTTACCACCTGATCTATGTATGTTCTTCGACCGGCTATCCAGAAACTCGCTTTGTCTTTTACAATAGGCTGCTCAAGGTATACCCGTGAAGCAATCAAACCAATGTCGCCACTGAGATGTGTTTGCTGTGCCAGCTCAGAGTTGGTTTTTACATCCAGAATGGACGAAAGCCTTCCGCCATAGCGAGCGGGAAAGCCGCCATTGATTGCTTCTACGTTGTCTAACACATCGGGATTAAAAACAGAAAGAAACCCAAACAAGTGGCTTGTGTTATAGATAGGCGCATCATCGAGCAGGGTCAGGTTTTGATCAGCTGCACCACCTCGCACAAATAAATCTGAACTTCCTTCTACCCCGCGAATGGTGCCCGGCAATAGTTGTAATGTTTTGATAAGGTCTGCTTCGCCACCCAGCACCGGAATAGCATTAATATCCTTCTGACTGATGATGTGCGTGCCGGAGCGGCTTGAGTTAAATAATTCTTCCTGATACCGATCGGAACGAACAACCACTTCATTGAGTTGACTTATTTGAGGTGACAGGACAAACGAAACCGTAGTGTCTGCTTTTGCTGTAAAAGATTTTATTTGTGTTTTATAACCTGTAAACGATACCTGCACGGTTAACAGACCAGGCTTAACTTTCATTCTGAAATTTCCATTTACATCCGACAGCGATACAATTGAATCGGGAAGAATGACAACGTGTGCATATGGAAGTTTTTCCGAGTTCGAGTCTTTAACTACTCCAATAATGGAGATAGTCTGGGCAAACCCGGCCCAGGGCAATAACAAAAAAATTCCGATCAGCTTGTGCACAGTCTGTTAATAACTGATTTAGTAACAAGAAAATTACAGAATGGATCTGGTTGGAAGAAGATTTGTTACTACCGATTAAATGAGAAGTCCACGCTCAACGTTCAATCGACTTCAAAGTGGCCTTTCCTTTAATAAGGAGGCCCAAAAACAGTCAAAAAAAGAACCATTAAGGGAAAACCTTATTTCGTAGAATCCGATTTTCCCTGATTGATTAGGAAAGCTTTAACATCATTTTTATGACATAAATACTCGCTAAAGACTCTTAAATAATAAGAATATGAACCTCGATCAAACAATAAAAAAATTAAGGAGCATTTTCTCCAGTAACTGTGATGATGTTACCCGAAGTCAGCGATTTCTGACTAGCATCATTACGACTAATATATTTTCCAAAATGAGTGTACCGGAAAAATTAACATCCATTACAAAATTGATCGATCTGCTACAACGCGACCATGGTGTTGCATCGAAGGAGCTTGAAGAAACTTTACTTAGCCTGAGCAAAGATTTAAGACATCAGGAACTGAACAGCCTCTACTCAATATACAACAGAAATCCTGAGTAAACTTACCTTCTTTTGGTATTGAAATGGTTACCCCTCAAAACCAATCTTCTTATGCGAGCCATCACAAAAGGGTTTGTTGGATGAGCCCCCACATCGGCAGAACGCAGTAACATTATTCTTCTTAGTCAGATTTCCTGTTGAATCTTTTATAACAACATTGCCATACACCAATAGAGGGCCGTTAGTCATTGTTTCTACGATCGTTTCGGCCTCTACCTTTAGGGATTCATTATCTGTTTCGCTATTCATAAAATAACTTAACGCTCCGGAAGGGCACTTTTTTATTTGATCTACAATCTGTTCCGTGGTAGCACCCTCGGGCGTTACCCAGGGTCGTTTCTGCGGATCAAAAACATTTCCCAAACCTTTAAAACAAATTGTCGAATGCATACATTGATTAGGTTTCCACACGACAGTAACCTCTCCGTTAGTATATTTCTTCGTAATGTCTTTCATGCAATTCAGGTTTAGATTTTATCCATTAGGTCGAACCATATAGAAATTGAAAGTATGAAATTATTTCAAGCTGGTGTTAATCTCGATTGGGTTTGCCAACGTTTTATGAACCGGGCAAGATTTAGCAATCTGCAAAAGACGCTGACGCTGTTCATCATCCAGGTTTCCTTCCAGATAAACATCAAGCGAGAAAAGTGATTTGAACTCCAGTCTTTCGAAAGCTACCTCTACTTTAATATTGGTGACGTCCCACTTTTTTCTATCCGCATACATGCGCAAAGTAATTGCCGTACAGGAAGCCAGTGAGACCATTAAGAATTCGCCTGGAGCAGGACCCAAATCGGTGCCGCCTAACTCTTCAGGCTCATCTGCAATTATTGTTTTACCTGAAGCGAGAATTTCTGTGCGATAATGATCGCGACCAATAATTGCAGTAACCATATCAGAAGGATTTATTCATAACAAAAAACTCTTGTGTATATCGCTCGCGTGGAGCTTCTTCACGGAGTTTCAGATTTTCCGATAAACTTTCAGGATCACCAGGGTAACCGATGGCCATCACCACTATCGGCTCAAATGCCTCAGGAATATTTAAACTATCAATCGCCTTTTGGCGATCGTAGCCGCCCATTTGATGAACATTTAATCCAAGCTCTGTTGCCTGAATGGATAGAAGCGCATTGGCTGAGCCTGTATCATATCTGGCTAAAGCATTATTCGCTCCATTGCGCAGGTGTGCTTTCCTTGATAAACTCAAAATAAGCAACGGTGCGTTAAGCGCCCAAACCCTGTTGCTCTCGTTAAGCAAGTCTACTAATTTATTCCACAGGTCGGGTTGATCTTTGGTGGCGTAGATATACGCCCAGGGTTGTTCATTCATACTACTGGGCGCCCAACGTGCTGCTTCAAAAAGTGATTTTATCTTTTCGGGCTCAATAGGTTGAGCTGCATACGCCCTGCGGCTTCTTCTGTTCTCAATTATATCGGCAACCGGATATTCGACCTGATTTGATTTTGATATAGGAGCTGCTACCATTTCCATTAACTTAAAGTTATTGATTTATACAAATGAAACACGTAAAACACTAAAGGGTTCATTTACTCCAGCGAGGAATTCCCCAAACTGCTAAAAACCCTGAAAATATATGCATGGGCCCCACAAGTAATGGAAAGGTGTCGTCCAGTGTTGTACCATCGGGTAATTGTGGATTGCTAAATACAGGGTAGAAACTAAATAGAATAAACGCAATCGCGAGGCTAATCCAAACCACCTTACCTTTGGGCACATACCGCACAAATACAAAATAAAGAATCGCTCCAATCAGTACGGGAAAAATGGAAGACATAGTGACAGCGATAGCAAAGTTCGGAGGAATAGTAGCACCCAGCGCATTGGCAATCAAGCTCCAGATATTATTGATACCTGCACCAATAAGGCCTGCGATGGCACCACCTTTAATTGCTTTTAAAAATGTTAGTTGATTTTCTGTTGACATGTAAATTGGGGTTAGGGTTTCTTATCAAGACGATCGACAAAATATTATCTATTTATTCCTCAATTAGTATCCCCATTTTTCCCATCTGATAATCGCGCATGGCCTCCATGATCTGGGTTTGTGTATTCATTACGAAAGGCCCGTGGGAAACTACCGGTTCATTTAGTGGCTCTCCGCTTAATAAAAGAATTCGGGTGTCTTCCAACGCTTCAAAAGAAATGCCTTCGCCATCATTTTTGAAATGCACAAGATGCAGCTCTTCCACCAATCCGAATCCTTCTACCCTTACCTTACCATCGAGTAAATAAATCAATGCATTGTGCGTAGCCGGAATCGGAATTGAAATTTTACCTTCCTTTTTTGCAACCAGCGTAGCTGCATTTACAATAGCCTGAGAAGGAATGGGCCCTTTAACACCTAAAAGATCTCCGGAGAATATACGAGCCATTACTTTTCCATCTTCGCTCTTAACGAATGGCGCTTCTTCTGCACTCAGCGGAAAGTAAGCCGGCTGATCCATTTTATTTTTTGCCGGAGTATTAATCCAAAGCTGAATGATTTCCTGGCGACCACCAATTTCGTGAATGTCGCGGGGTGGTCTTTCGCTATGAATGATTCCCATGCCAGCATTCATCCATTGAGCTCCGCCCGCATAGATCACACTATCGTTGCCGCGGCTATCACGGTGATGTACACCGCCCTGAAAAATAAAAGTGACAGGAGAAAATCCACGATGTGGATGTGGGCCAACACCGGCATCATCGGGCTCTATGTGCGATGGCGCCTTTATGTTTGCATGGTGCAACAACAAAAACGGATCGATTTGCTGAACTTGTTGTGTGGGCAAGGGTTGACGAATCGGCATGCCACCCATGTCGACCTGGTGTGCGTAGAGTAAACGGGAAACTGTTCTGTTTTTCATAACCTCACCCCCCTGAGGCTAGCCAAAAAGTCAAAATATCAATCGAAGTGTCATTCCGGGCTTGACCCGGAATCCCGAATTGTGCACACTCCGCGGGATCGCGGCTCAAAGGCCGCGATGACAGATTGACTTTTTGGTCAGCCTCTGATGGAGTCTCCATTTTAAGTTAATAATGCTTCATTTATTTCATTAAATAGTAATCCACTGCCGCCACCGTAGTGACGAATTATTTTAATACGGGGATTAACTTTTTCAAATTCTACTTTTAGTTTCAATTCTGACTCTTCTTCTACGCCTCCACCTATCAGCACCAAATCAAAATTAGTTTCTCGAAATTTTTCTATTGCTTCATTATCTGTAAGGGCTCCGACCGCATGCCACCCTGACTGGGTGTGGATCAACCGAAGAATGGTCTCCATAATTTGCAGATGACGACCCACTACCAGAATATTTAATTTCATAATTAATCAACCAATAGTTAATTCATGGGTACTTCCATCAACAGCACTTCGGCATCACTATTGGCAACAATGGAAAATTTTTCAGCATTCCATATACCAAAGCCATCGCGCTTGTTTAACGGCTGGTCATTAATCGTTACATCACCTTCAATCACAAAAGCATAAACGCCATTTCCCTTTTGCTTAATTACATAGTCAGTAGCAAAATCCTTTTTCAAATTACCCAGATGAAACCAGGCATCCTGATTGATCCATACACCGTCATCAGTTTTTGAAGGGCTTACAATCTGTTGAAGTTTATTGACACGATCTTCAGGATTAAAATTGATCTGGTCATAGCGAGGCTCGATGTTCCTTACTTTAGGGAAAACCCAGATCTGAAGGAAGTTTACCTTCTTATCCTTGTTCTTATTGTATTCGCTGTGGTAAATACCGGTGCCCGCACTTAAGATCTGCACATCATTTTGTTTGATCACCGCCAGATTGCCCATACTATCCTTATGTTCGAGGTCCCCCGATAAGGGTATTGAAATGATTTCCATATTATCGTGTGGGTGTGTGCCGAAGCCCATTCCGCCATCGACAAAATCATCGTTGAGCACGCGTAAGGCTCCGAACTGTACGCGCTCCGGATTGTAATAATGAGCAAAACTAAATGTGTGACTTGTGTCTAACCAGCCGTGGTTAGCATGGCCCCGTGTGCTGGCTTTATGTAATACTGTATTCATAGCGTTTTTAATTAAAAGGAAAACAAAAATACATACAACTGTTGTATATACAACTATTTGTATAAAATTGTTCCCGATGTCCAAAAACTTTAATTTTTGATTTGAATTGTGGGATTTACAGAAAGCCTACCGGCTTAGGATTTTAAATGCGATACTTCTTCCATAGCCTTGCATGATCGCCAGATTGATCCAGCTTAGGGCAAATTGTTCGAGCAATTGGAATTTTTCACTACCGCCAAAATTATAAACTTTTTCAAAGCCAAGATCTTTTGCTAATTGCTCGGCTACACGTTTTGCTTTGTCACTATCACCAGCATAAAACATATCTATTCCCGTTCCGGAATAAACAGGATTTTCCATGTTTTCCGCACCGGTGGTGTTAAAACATTTTACGATGTCCTTGCAGTTGGTAAGTTTTATCAACGCTTCTGTGGAGTTTGAATAAGGTTCTGGTTTTATCCGCACCGAATTCATTGCATCAATAATTACTTTATTACTTACATCCCCCATGGATTGTATGATTGACCCAATAGCCTGAGGCACCGCGGCAATCACAACAACTTCTGATGCCGCTACAGCGTCCGGAATGGAAGCCACCAAAATATTTTTTTCTTTACTCACCTGCGTTCCTTTAAACTCTTTCTCGTTTCGAACACCAAAAGTTATAATGTGACCCGCGTTCACCCAACCCTGGGCAAGCGCTCCACCTACATGACCACTACCAATAATTGCAATTTTCATTTTAGATTAATTTAAATTGAAACTAATTTACCCTACCAAAAGTAAGCACTTCTCTTGACGCTTAACCTCGTTTGAAAATGATCCGTTCCATTCTTTAAAAATTATTAAGAATAGAAAAACATACATACCCTAATAGGGTATTATTTTTTTCTTACTTTGGGGTTGTATGACAGCAGAGAAAAAACGCCTGATTGAAGATCGCGACAAAATAAAAGACTGGCGCCAGTGGGGGCCCTATCTTACGGAGCGCCAATGGGGCACGGTGCGTGAGGATTATAGCGCTCACGGAGATGCCTGGAACTACGTCTCGCACGATATGGCCCGCAGTAAAGCCTATCGATGGGGTGAAGAAGGCATTGCCGGCATTTCAGATGATCAGCAATTGCTTTGCTTTTCGCTCGCCTTGTGGAACCAAAAGGATCCCATCATCAAAGAGCGTTTTTTTGGGCTTACCAATCCAGAAGGAAATCATGGCGAAGATGTAAAGGAGCTTTATTATTATCTTGACTCAACACCTACGCATTCCTTTATGCGCATGTTGTATAAATATCCACAGCAAGAATATCCCTATTCATTGCTCATTGAAGAAAGCAAAAAACGTGGAAAACAGGATCCGGAATTTGAATTGTTTGACACTGGAATTTTTTCCGACAACCGGTACTTTGATGTGGAGGTGGCCTACGCAAAAGCGGATGTCAAAGACATGCTCGTAAAAATAACCGTTACTAATAGAGGCCCTGAGTCTGCTGCTCTGGATGTATTGCCAACCCTCTGGTTTCGTAACACATGGGCGTGGGGTTATGATAGCTACAAGCCAGAATTATATCTTGACGACAAGGGTGTGATTAAGGCGAGTCATAACCAGCTAGGCAATTACTATTTGTATTGCGATGACAAAACTTCAGAAGCTCTCTTTTGTGAAAATGAAACGAATACATGGCGGCTCCATCAGCATTTTCAACCTGGCACCTTTAAGGATGGTATTAACGATTACCTTGTTTTTGATTATCCTGCCGCAATCAATAAAATTAATAAAGGCACAAAAGCGGCATTCCGGATTACCAAAACCCTTGCAGCCGGGGAGTCAACCGTTATACGTTTGCGGTTAGCTGCTGAGTTTACTACAAAGCCTTTTCAAAAGTTTGATTCGTTGTTTGATTTACGAAAGCAAGAAGCGGACAAGTTTTATGAAGGTCTTCAAAAGGATATCCCGAACGCAGAAGAGCGAATGATACAACGGCAGGCCCTTGCCGGTATGTTATGGAGTAAACAATTTTATCTCTACGATCTGGACGTATGGTTGAAAGGCGATCCCGCTCAACCTCCCCCTTCCTCCGCACGTAAAAATGGCCGCAACAACGAGTGGAATCATCTTCACAATGCCGATATTATTTCCATGCCCGATAAATGGGAATATCCCTGGTATGCAGCGTGGGATCTTGCCTTTCATGCGATTCCCTTTGCCCTGATCGATCCTGAATTTGCCAAACAACAAATGTTGTTGCTTACCAAAGAGTGGTATATGCATCCTAACGGTCAGCTTCCAGCCTACGAGTGGGCATTCAGTGATGTGAACCCTCCGGTTCATGCCTGGGCAAGTTGGCGTGTGTATAGAATAGATAGCAAGCTGCAGGATGGAAAGCGTGATCGAAAATTCTTAGAAGAAATATTCCATAAGTTGTTACTCAACTTTACCTGGTGGGTAAATAAAAAGGACATGAATGGAAATAATATTTTTCAGGGTGGTTTTTTAGGCATGGATAATATTGGTGTGTTTGATCGCAGCAGTACGCACCTTCCCACTGGGGGCTACATTGAGCAATCCGATGGTACCAGTTGGATGGCCATGTTTACCTTGAACATGTTGCGCATGTCTCTGGAATTGGCAAAGGAAAACCCCACCTACCAGAGTCTGGCGACTAAATTCTTTGAACACTTTCTTTACATCGCAGGTGCCATGGCCAATGTTGACAAGGAAGGCATTAACTTATGGGATGAAGAAGATGAGTTTTTTTATGATGTTCTCCATCTACCCACTCATGAGCGAATCAAATTAAAAGTGCGTTCGATGGTTGGCTTAATTCCACTCTTTGCAGTGGAAGTACTGAATGAAGAAATTTTTCAGCAGATGCCTGAGTTTACCGCCCGGCTTGATTGGTTTTTACAAAACCGGCCAGACCTCGCAAACCTTATCTCACGGTGGGGAGCTCGGGGAACAAACCAACGGCACTTATTATCGCTGTTGCGCGGACATAGAATGAAACGGTTACTTAAACGCATGCTGGATACAAAAGAATTTCTATCCCCTTATGGCGTGCGGGCATTATCGCGCATACATCTTGAAAATCCTTACGTGCTGCATGCCAATGGCAGTGCATTCTCAGTTCGGTATCAGTCAGGCGAAAGTGACTCTTATTTATTTGGTGGTAATAGCAACTGGCGTGGCCCGGTTTGGTTTCCTGTAAATTTTCTGATCATCGAATCACTTTACCGGTTCCATCATTACTATGGTGATGATTTTAAAGTTGAGCATCCTACAGGCTCAGGCAATCTGCTCACGTTGCGCGATATTGCCAATGATCTTTCACAACGCATGATCAACCTGTTCAAAAAAGATGATCAGGGCAACCGACCGATTTATGGTAACAATCAGCTCTTGCAAACCGATCCAAATTTTAATGAGCATTTGTTGTTTCATGAATATTTTGATGGTGACACGGGCCGTGGCTTAGGCGCCAATCACCAAACCGGGTGGACAGGCTTAGTGGCTAAGTTAATCCAACCCCTTATTCCGGTTGACACTAAAAAAATTAAGTAAGACACTTGCATTAAGAGCTTTGAAATCGACCCGCTAAAATCTAAGTCGTACTCCAACACCGGATTTTACAATATCAAAAAAATTTATGCTCCTTACATTTAGCACGTAAGAAACTACGTAAAGATCATTGGTGTTGAATTCAATATAGCCACTCACAGACTTAAAAAAGGAATCGGTCAACTGGTACGTGACTGCGCTTTCCAGCAGAAGATGCAAACGGAGTGCAGAAGGCCACCAATAATATCCTTTGGGGTAGCGATCACTGGGCCACCGGGTGTAAAAGTTTTCTCCGAAATGATAGCTTATCATTGCCCCTACATTAAGCGGTTGAATGTAGAATCTTGAAGACTGCTCAATCGTAATAGGTGTAAATAAATACTTGCCTGTGACTATATGCAGTATTCCTCCCCGACTTGCAGGAACAAATCCATAATGCGCGCTTACTCGCGCTCTATCCTTAATTTCATAACCCACCCCAAGACTTTTATAGCCAATACTTCCAGCATATTGAATCGTGATAAAATCCGGATAAAGATCAGAATCCTGAGCATAACATAAGTTCGCCCACAAAACCATACCTATTAAAAAACTTGTAGCTCGCATACTAATAATTCACTACTTCTTTTTTAATTTTTCCATCCGCTATTTTCAATAACACAAAAAACCGTTGATCGAATGAATGACTGGTCATGTAGCGGACTCCATCCTGAAAAGGGTAATGATCTCTATGTTCATGCGCATGCCCATGAAGAGATACTATAAAGTTTGGCGAATCACGGAACAATGAAGAATAAGGTTTCTCTAGTTCAGGATTAAAATCGCCCCCACCAAAAGGTGGAACATGGGAAACGGCTACCTGATACTTAACACCCACAGTATCCATGAGACCCTGAGCAAGCCATTCCAGGTCCGGTACATTGTTGCCTGTGTACTCCCGACTATTTGTATTGTGCAAAATAAACTTGACACTGTCATAAATGAAGGTATCATTCAGAGGTCCGAAGACTCGTTTAAATATGTCCTCACCGTTCGCCACAACATCATGATTTCCAACAACAGCGATATAAGGCTTTGATAATTTCGATAGTCGATCGGTTATCCATTCATATTCTTGTAGTAATCCAAAATCGGTAATGTCACCAGCCAACAAAACAAAATCAATTTCCTTTATCGAATTTGCTTTACTAATGAAAGTCTCCAATTCATCATAAAATCTCTGTGAGTCTCCCACAAAGGCTATGGTAATGGTGTCATCAGGAATCGTTCTGGACAGGCGTGATAGGTTTTTTGCATTTAAGTCGCGTGGTGTATCGCTACCAAACTTTTGATTAGGGCTATTCTCCCATGTATCCATGCAGGATTGCAGGAAAACCATGAAAAAAAATATAAAATAAATATACCTTTTACCAATCGTGACTGGCATAAAAAACTCTTAATACACCATTTTATACTATGGAACTATTTGAACTTCAAGAAAATTGAATTGAATCAGTTTACGCATAACATAAACATTTGTTGCGTTGACTCTATTATTAATCCATTAACTAATTCGATCAATAAACAGAATCATTTATAGAAGTGTTTTATTAAATTTTTCTAATCAATTTAGCATGCAGCTGTCATGAAGATGCTTAAAAAGCAGCTGTGCTCTATTCCGTATAAATTATTGATTAAAATCCTTGGCCTAAAAGGGATCTAGAAGCATATAATGTTGCCAAGGCACCAGATTCAATTTTAAACCTTGCTGAATTTTACATGCGCGATTACCGCTCTCAGTTTTCCATATCCATATTTACCTTCGAGCGCATCGTACAATTGTTTGGAAACAAATCCTTCGGGTAATAAACGGATGGCATCTGTAATTTCAGTTACTTCTTTTTCATTCATAAATGAAAAAATATCTAATCTGGCAGTTTCCACTGCTTTGGCAAGATGTCCTTCGATTGTACTTGCAACCAGGCCACGCTCTTTAGCTACCTGATCGATTGTCATGCCTGACTTAAATAGTTCCAATGTTATATCATACGTACTGGGGGCATCCGCTTTTTTAGATTTTCGTTCTTTACGAGGCTTTCGCTTGCGGGTTGCAGGTTCTTGTCCCTTGAAGGATTTATTAATTTCTTCAAGTAACGTTGAGCGTTCGGCCGATCGTTGTTTCGTGATTGTATCAAATTCAAATTCTGCATGACCCTGAAGTATTCCTTCAGTAAGCAGCAAAGCCTTATCCACTTCTTCCAGTTTTTTACTGAATGCCAGATCTAACTCTGTCAATTGATTAACATACGTCTTTACACGCGTTTGTTTCTTCATCGTTTGCAGGTGTTCAAGGAGTAGCTTCATCGACTGAAATAAAAATGCCCGGTAGTATGTTCTCCCCTTGGTGATTCGCTCTAGCAATAACGGGTGCTGATTTGTCAGTAGAAGATCTATCAATTGCCTCCGAAATCTTTCTGTATTTATTTTCTCTGCTTCTAAGGTCTCAACAAGCTGTGTGAGCACAGGCTTCATGGTTTCTTCAGCAAATTCTTCTGGCCCTTTATCCTTTTGCACATAGTTTAGGTCTTTAATCAGCAAAGAGAAATCAAACGTTTGGTTAATCAGTTGCTGGAGGTAAAGTTGTTGTTTCTTTTGTATTACCTCAGCCAGTCGTTCGGGTTGATGATTCGCTAAGGCAAAAGCTGCTACCTGCTCATCTGTACTGATAACCGATGGTGTAATTCGTGTTCGCAACACTAATCCTTCCAAAGATCTTAATCTTGATAACGCTACATAAACCTGCCCGCCTGCAAAGGCTTGCCCTACATCGATGATTGCTTTCTCAAACGTAAGACCCTGACTTTTATGTACTGTAATTGCCCACGCAAGTTTTACCGGGTACTGTTCGAACGAACCAATGACTTCTTCACCCATTTCATGGGAGTTGGACTCTACGGTATATCGTTTATTCTCCCATCGTTCACGTTTTAACAAATACTCCTCGTGGGTTACGGCCATCGTCACCCAGATATCGTCATCTTCAATTTTATGAACCGTTGCGAGTTTACCATTAAAGTATTTTTTATCCTCCGAAGTATCGTTACGGATAAACATGATCTGCGCTCCTTCTTTTAGTTCGAGACTGGCTTGCACCGGATACATGCTTTCCGGAAAATCGCCTTCGAGAAAGGCATCAAAGAAATGAGCTTGTGAATTTAGGTTTCGCAACTCCTTTTGATTTAACTCATCAGCTTTATAATTATGCGTGGTGAGCGTAATTACTTCTTGCAAAGAACTAATCTCATCGGCAGGTTTATAATATTGATTGAGCGTTTCAATATCATGTTTAGTAACCGTGTTATTACGGAGATTATTCAGGATGTCGATAAAACTGGAATCATGCTGGCGAAAAATCTTATCCAATTCAATGTAAATCGGTGGATCTTCTTGCAGCGCTTTGGCTTCATAGAACCAGGGACTTTTATAATAACGACCTAATACTTCTTGTTCCTCATTTCGAACAACCGGTGGCAATTGATAAAGATCTCCAATAAACAATACTTGCGCCCCGCCAAAACTTTGTCTGAAATTACCACGGGCTGCTTTCATCCGGTAGTCGATAGCATCCAATAAATCTGCCCGCAACATGCTCACTTCATCTATCACCAGCAGGTCAATAGAGCGAAGTACTTGTTTGCGGGCGCTGTTAAGGGGATGCTTGCGTGCCAGCACATTTTGATTTAGCACTCGCCCACTTTCTGTAAAATCATCGGGCAGAAAACGATCGGGTAAAAATGTAACCGGAGGTAATAGAAACTGAGAATGAATAGTAACGCCCCCGGCATTCAAGGCAGCAATACCCGTAGGCGCCACCACAATAAAATTTTTGTGCGTATGCTCAGCCAGACTTTTCAGGAACGTAGTTTTACCCGTACCCGCTTTGCCAGTTAAAAAAACATGGCTGGACGTAGTATTTAAAAACCGGCTTGCAAATTTTTTAAAATCGGGTGCTTCCATCAGCCCTTAAATTACCTATATCCGTTTAATCTGAATAGAATTTATTTGCTAATCTTAGTTTTCAACTATAAGACATTTTAGATTTAACATCTAAAGGATTTTATGACTCTGATATTCAAGAACCTCAAGGTGAATGTATTTGGCAGAATATCAATGCTCGTAGTTTTGATTCTAACTAGTACTATTTCCTTTTTCAGTTGCAAAAAAGACGAAGAGTCTCCATCCCGAACCTTCCGAATGGGGTTTCAAAATTCTGCTCCACGACTTGATATTGACTTAGTCATTCAATCGCTTAATTTATGGACTCAACGGGCCGATGTAGCCATGATTACAACCGAAGTGCCATGGGCTGCATTGCTTGGTGGCATGTCTGTAGATGATTATGTTGTGGACAATTACAAAGACCTGGTTGCCTTTTACCGAAGCAAAGACTTAAAACTGTGGGTGTACATCGATCCGCAAAACGGATTGGACCGGGCCAACGATGCAGTAAGTCTACAACAGGCCAACAAAAGCATTGCCGATGCTGACATGCAATTGCTCTATCAAAAATTTACTGTCGCGATGGATAGTATTCTTAAGCCCGATCATTTAGGGCTGGCATTAGAAACCAATCTGATTCGTGATGCTTCGCCTGCATCCATCTATAACGGTGTTAAGACCGCTGTTAATGTTACAGCCCAGGTTGTGCGGGCGCGCAATGCTACCGTTCCGTTAAGCATCAGTGTGCAGGTTGATCATGCATGGGGGAAACTCGGAGGCGGTTCGTACACCGGCATTGCCCAGGACTTTACAGACTTTCCGTTTATTCAGGAGCTTGGTCTCTCATCGTATCCGTATTTCGGGTTCGATGATCCAACCGATATACCACTTAATTATTATACCCGGCTGGTAGAAGGAAAAAATCTTCCCGTATTTATAACGGAAGGTGGCTGGTCTTCCGCATCAGTAACTACTCCGGACCGTTCCTTTGTCAGTTCGCCTGAACTACAGAAAGCCTACATTGAACATCACACACATTTGTTAAATGAAGTAGGTGCCAAAGCTGTGTTTCAATTGGTGTTTACGGATATAGATATTACCGCAGTACCAGGTGATGTGCCCGACAATATCGACTATTTCTTATACATCGGTCTGGTAGATATCAACTTCAACATAAAGCCTGCCCTCAATGCATGGGATCAAGTCTTCGGCTATCGCTACAGAGGCACCGACTAGTCAACTAGAGCCAGCAAAATAAAGTAGAATTACTTAGCCGTGGGAGTCTCGTCAATTTTCAAAATATAAACATGTGGCCAATGTTTTCCCGTAACTAAAAAGGATCGGGTATCCGGATGCCATGCTATACCATTGAGTACATCTACTTTAGGGCTTGCCTTCCGGGCATCATTGGCTAACGTAGTTAAGTCAAGTCGGCCAACCACTTTGCCCGTGGCAGGATCAATTTTCACAATTTTATTTGTCTGCCAAACGTTGGCGTACACAAAGCCTTCAATGTATTCCAGTTCATTCAGATTATCAACGGGACCTTGTTCATCCGTTACCGCAACTGATTTAGCGATCCCGAGCGTTGTGGTATCCAGATAATGTAATTTGTTTGACCCATCGCTCATGATCAGGTTATTGTTATCATGGGTAAGTCCCCAGCCTTCTGAGTCATATGTCCATTCACTAAGTTTCTTAAAATCTTTTAGTGAATAGACAAAGCCTACTTTTGTTGTGTAGGTAAGCTGATAAATTTTATTGTTAAGAATAGAAATGCCCTCGCCAAAGTAACGATTGTCCAGAATTACTTTCTTGTCAGCGATACCTGAATTGATATTAACAATTCCAATCCAGGAAGTGCCGTTTTGGCCAGTGCTCTCATAGAGTTCGCCATTATGTATTAGCAGCCCTTGAGTAAAGGCTTCGGTATCGTGTGGCCATACGCTGCGGATTACGTAGTTGATTTTCAAGGG
Organism: Cyclobacteriaceae bacterium; assembly: GCA_022841475.1. Lineage (GTDB taxonomy): Bacteria > Bacteroidota > Bacteroidia > Cytophagales > Cyclobacteriaceae > ELB16-189. The sequence continues at coordinate 16,064 of JALHRJ010000043.1, forward strand.
GTCAACAGCAGCTTTTTGTTCTTTGGGCTGAGAGCACGATAAAACCCAAAAGGTCGGGAATACAAACAACAAAATTTTCTTCATTTTAAGCTATTTGCTTTACGCAAGGACAAAGATAAGTGATTACAAACAACTAAAGGAGTTTAAAACTTTTCCATATTTTTCCATCCTCAATTGATTTCTGTCGATAATGTAGTATTTTAGATTCTCTGCCTAACCTTTCACATGAAAAAAGTTCTGCCCATTTTTATTGTACTTTTTAGTATCCCTTTTGTCTGCCATGGGCAAACTGATTCCTTGGTTTACTGGAAAGAAATAAATTTTAGTTCTCCTTTCGAGGCAGCCACTTTTAGCAGATTTCTAAAAGCAAATCAAAAAGATTTTACACAAGCTTTTCTTTCAAATTCTAACACGCCCGATCAAGATTTAAAGTACTTCGAAGAAAGGTTTAATCATACATTGCTGGAAATTAAATCTTCCGATGCAATCAAAAAGAAAAATGATAAAAAGATTAAATACATCTACCAACTGGTTCACGCTCGCTTTCTTTCTAAGTATGAAGAGGAAAATCGGTTTTACGAAATAGTAAAAACAGGAAATTACAACTGTGTAACCGCAACCGCATTGTATGCTCTATTCTTTGAAAAACTGGATATCCCCTACGCAATTAAAGAAGAGCCCACCCATGTCTATCTGGTAGCATATCCCAATGCGGATAATATTCTGGTTGAAACTACAACCCCCATGTTTGGCTTCTTCACCTTTGATCCAAACTTTAAGTCAACCTATGTTAAAAACCTTAAGGAGCAAAAAATTATAGGTAGCTCAGAGGCTTCATTTAGTGTAGATGAACTTTTTAATAAATATTATTTCGGTAAAGAAAACATATCGCTCACGCAGCTCATCGGGATTCATTACCTGAACGATGCTTTATTCAAACGCGATCATAATGATATGGCCGGTGCGTACGAGCAGGTTAAAAAGGGCTACTTATTTTATCCAAATACACGGTCTGAGTATTTACTTATGAACTTAATGGCTTTACAGTTGGAAGAACAAAATCTGGATCCGCTTAAGCGGGCCTCCTTAATTGGAAAACTAGCAAGGTTTAAAAGTAAGGGCATTACTGTGGAGATGATAAAAGGAGAGTTTTATAATCTCACACAAAGCGTATTATCAAAAAATAATGATAAAAATCTTTACAAGAAATGCTATGAGGAGATAATCCAAAATTCTACCGATGTTGACGTGAGGAATGAAGTGAGCTATATTTATAACTACGAAAATGGCCGGGTCTTTTATAATCAAGGTAACTATGTTCAATCAAAAGCATTCTTTGCGAAATCGTTAGATATTCAACCTAATAATGTTGACTTGGGTGGTGTTTTTGTATCCTGTCTTGGTCAGTCATTTCGAAATGAACGCAATAACAGAATTATTCTAGATTCGCTTAGCTACTATGAAAAACGTTTTCCATCTCTTGAGCAAAATAACAACTTTAGTTCAATGCTGGCCCTTGTTTATGTTGTTGAATTTGGAAATAGTTTTGAAAAAGGGAATATTTCACGGGGTGAAGAATTTCAGAAGCGATTTGAAAATGCCTATGACACTAATAAAGGTCTGAATTTGCTGAATCCGGATGCTGTAGGTAGAGCATACTCCGAGGCTTGCGTCTATTATTTTAAGAAAGGGAATAAAACAAAAGCTAAACAATATCTGCAACGTGGCCTTGAGATTGTGCCTGACGATTTTCAATTAAAGATGCGAAGGCAAATGCTGGGTGGTAGTTAATTTTGAATAGCGAGGTTATGCCTGCGCTGAACTATGTACGTGTTGCCTTGGATTGTCTCCACAGCAGCAATAATGTTAAGTTCTTCCATTAAAAAGGCACCTGGAGGAATGGTGTAGGTGAGTTTACCCGTCTTAGCTTTTTCATCCAGGAGTACTGAATATAAATCCTCATTCAAGCAGCCAGAAGCAGTAAGATTTCCGGTATAATATTTTACTTTTCTCACTTTTTCTGACATGGAGATGAGTAACGTATATTCGCCCTGGCTCTGAATTCTATCGACTGGAGTAATATTCAATTTAGGATATTCCTTTTTAAGTGTATTGTCAGTATAATATTCTTTCAATTCAGTGCAGGCAAAGTTATTCTCGTACCGCGCTTCGGACATGATCTCTCCGGTTTCTCGATATTTTACCTGCCATCCATGAAGGATATCTGCTTTATACTCGGTAGTCTGATATACCTGCTTACCTCCTTCAAAATACTTTTTCGATTGTCCTTCCCGTTTCCCTGCTACATAAGGTAATTCTAAGGATATGTTACCATCCTTGTCGTAAGTCCTGCCAATTCCATCTTTCAATTTACCTTTATAAGGCACTTCTGCCTTTATCTTTCCATTTGGATATTTACTTACAACCACTCGGATACTATCTCCCTTGGCCGTGGTCTCTTCCCTGATTCCCTTTTTTTCAAAATTGACATTACACGAAGTCAACACCAAAACAGTTATCGGAAACATGAGGTCTATCTTGCTGTATCGCATAAACCAGTTACATTTGATTGAGTTTCTAATTGATCTTGTTAAATTTAATAATCAAATTGTAATATGGCTAAAAGATTAACAAAAGGAGAAAAGAAATTATTTGGTGTGTGCAGTGGCTTGGCCAACTATTTTGAAATGGACCCTACGGTGATGCGGCTACTCTTTGTAGCTGGCTTTCTGGCTTTTGGTACGGGCTTGCTATTGTATGTTGTTATGGCTATTGTAATGCCCGAAAATTAAAATAGAAGAAAGTTATCTTTCGATCAACTTTCCATCGCCTTGCTCACCTTCCTGTAAATGTAAGAATGATAGATGTGCCTGCGCGCAAAGCGATCAGGTGTATCTGAATTAAGAAACTTATTATAGGTAGCATGTGGAATCCCAAAGTATTCATAACTGCTGCCATCGGCAAAGTTCACCTGCAGCGTTTGAGATTTGTATAGAAAATCAACAATGCGTGAAGATGTGATTACTTCTGTGTATTGTTCGGCCTGTTGAGCATGGGTTTCGGGTGCAACACTCACCAACAGGTGATAGGCTTCAATAAATGCCTTGCTTTTTTCTTCAGCCTCCAGCTTGGCTTCGTGATTATCATTGAATTTATCAGGATGCCAATCTTTCATTAAATTCCGGTAAAGGCTCTTTAATTCCCTCAATTCAACATCTTTGTCTACTCCCAACAGTTTTCTGGACTCTATGATTTTTTTCATGCGGGCGCAAAAGTAGACAATTTTTTTAAACTGACTCCCAATTTTCGGACTCGCAATAGCGAGTGCATCGGAATAAGTATTTTTACCGCATGATCGCGCGCAATCTTAAACTGCTCATTATTTTAATCCTTGTCGGATCACTGGCTGCGTATGTGGTTGCCGTTATCATTCCCACCCAACTGGCCAAGCGCAGCTACGAAGCGGCCAGAACATTGGGCGAAGATTTTAAAAAAGCATTTCAACTTACTCCGGAAATTAATGTCGGTAGTACCATTGTTCTTAATCAGCAAACCACGCTACTAGAACTCGCTGTCTTGTCTCAAAATTTTGGGCATACCTACACCTGGACAAACACCTGGATGGGCAGTACCAAACAAATTATCATTGCTGGATCTTTTCAAGCCAAAGCTGGGTTTGATCTCAATCAAAAATTTTCAATTACGCTGAAGGATGACCAAGCCATTGTTGTGATGCCAGAACCGACTCTATTATCTATTGAGTCGCTGGGTGACATAACCTATCGCGATGAACAGGGCATCTGGAATTGGGTAGAGATGGAAGACAGAACCACCGCTACAAATGCCTTCATCACCGATGCGCGCAAGTATGCTTTACACGCGGAGTTTATAAAAGATGCACAAAAAAAGATGGAAGAACAGGTAACTACTTTGTTAAAGCCCTATGCAAAGGACATTATTATTCGTTACAACGAGTCAGAAAAAATTTTCCCTCTGTAATTAGTTTATCCTCTTGGCAAATTGCTCCTGCCAATAACTTCGTGCTACTTTATACTTTCTTTGGAGGCAGATCAAACGCAATTGCGTCATGCTCGAAATGACCTTTGTGTGAGCCATCACAAAATGGCTTATTGGCAGAACGACCACACCTGCACAAAGAAACTACCGTGCGGCCTTGCAGTCCATAAGCTCTACCCTGCATGTCTACAATTTCAAAGTCGCCTTCTAGTTTAACCGAACCATTGTTATTAATTGTAATTTTTGTCATCATTCAAATTTTTATCCTTTAACCCTAAAGATACTTCATTTTATTTTGTGAAGAAGATGATCCTATCTGACTAGTTCACGCAACTCTTTCCTTCCCGCCCGGTCTTTAACCACCTGAAAAAAAATCAGGATTCCTTGAAACTATTGTATCATCCGGGAGTATCCAATATTCAATCGACCCACCATGTTTAAAAACTACGCTTTAATAACCATCCGAAATCTGTTTAAAAACGGGTTTTATTCCTTTATCAATATTGCAGGCCTGGCCATTGGTATCACCTGTAGCATTCTAATTCTGCTATGGGTAGCCGATGAAACCTCGTTTGATAAGTTTCACCCCAAAGCCGACCGACTCTATCAGGTTTGGGTAAAGGCTCATTTTGATGGAAAGATCAGTTCGTGGACTTCGGTGCCGTTACCTACCTATGAAGCTTTTAAAACAGCCGACAGCAATATTAAGAGCATGGTTGTTACCGACTGGGGAGGCGATCACCTGCTGACGGTAAATGAAAATCGCCTCACAAAAAAAGGATATTGGGCCAGCGAAGAGTTTTTAGAAATGTTTGAGTTTCCGCTGTTGAAAGGAAATGCAGAACAGGTACTGGACGATCCACGCTCAATAGTAATCAGTGAATCGACAGCCAAGGCCTTGTTTGGCGATGAAGATCCGATCAATCAGGTGATTCGGGTAGACAATGAACATGAATTAAAAGTAACAGGTGTTTTAAAGGATGTGCCCATCAACTCATCCTTTGAGTTTGATTTTCTGATGCCCTGGAAATTTCGTGAACAAGCCAATGAGTGGGTGCGCAGAAACACTACCAACTGGGGCAATTATAGTTTTCAGGTATTTGCCGAACTTAATGATCCTGCCAATCAGGCGGCTGTGGAAAATACGGTGCGCCTCATGTTGCAAGAGCATGGCGAAACAGAAACCAAACCTGAGTATTTTTTATATCCCATGTTGCGCTGGCGATTGCACAGCAATTTTGACAATGGTATCGAAACCGGTGGCATGAACGATTATGTTCAGATGTTTACCATCATTGCTATTTTCATTATCATCATTGCTTGCATTAATTTCATGAACCTGGCCACCGCCCGCAGCGAACGCAGAGCCCGTGAAGTGGGCATCCGTAAAAGTGTAGGTTCACCGAGGCATGAACTTATTTTGCAATTCATTGGAGAATCTACTTTTATTTCTTTCATCGCTTTTGCCATTGCCATACTTATGGCGCAACTCCTGCTTCCCTATTACAATGATCTGGTTCAGAAAAAACTATTCATCGATTACACCTCATCACAATTTTGGGTTTTTTCATTGAGCATGATCTTCCTTACCGGAATTATCTCGGGCAGTTATCCGGCTTTCTACTTATCATCCTTCCAGCCCGTGAAAGTATTGAAAGGCAAACCAACCGTGGGTAAAGGTGGCAGCACACCGCGGAAGATATTAGTGACCTTACAATTCGGCTTTTCTATTTTATTGATCATCGGCACGATCGTAATTTATCAGCAGATCCAATTAGTGAAAGGTCGCGCGTTGGGATATGATCAGGAGAATTTAATGGCCATCAGTTATACCAACGAAATAGAAAAAAATTATCGATCTATAAAACTTGACTTGTTAAACTCGGGAGTAGTAGAAGCGGTAACCAAATCCAATAGCCAAATAACGGATATCAACTCCAACAATTTTCTTGGCTGGCCGGGTAAGCCCGAAGACCTGCGCGTAATTTTTACCACCATTGCCACCGAATATGACTATACTAAAACCATGGGGATAAAAGTTATTGAGGGCCGCGATTTCTCTGAAGACTTTAAAAGTGATACAGCTTCTATTCTCATCAACAAAGCTGCATTGCAGTTAATGAATCTGAAAGATCCTATCGGCACCGAGCTTGACTTGTGGGGCGGCAAGCGTAAACTCATTGGTGTGGTAGACGATGTGCTAATGGGTTCTCCGTTTCAACCGGTAAAACCCATGTTTGTAATTCTCGATCCTGATTGGATTGATGCCGTAACGGTGCGCTTGAAAAAAACAACCGACTTGCCTGCCTCTATCAACGCAGTAAAAACAATTTTCGAAAAACATGCGCCCGCCTATCCTTTTGAATATCGTTTTGCCGATGTAGAGTTTCAGAAAAAGTTTACCACACTTAACCTCACCAGCACATTAGCCAGTCTGTTTGCCACCCTCACCATCGTGATCACCGGACTGGGATTGTTTGGACTTGCTTCATTTACAGCCGAGCAGCGCACCAAAGAGATTGGCATCCGCAAAGTGTTGGGTGCTTCAGTGCCAAACCTGGTAGGGTTAATGTCCAAAGATTTTTCTGTTCTTGTAATTGTCTCTTTTATTATCTCCTCCCCGTTTGCCTGGTGGGCGCTTACCAAATATTTAGAACGCTATGCTATTCGCACCGAAATAGTGTGGTGGATCTTTCCCCTTACGGGAATCATTGCACTTACCTTTGCTTTGATTATTGTGAGTACACAGGCATTGCGCGCAACACGATCTAACCCAGTGAATTCGTTACGGAGTGAGTGATAAAAACATGGGGCTAGCAAATAAAAAGATAGGTTGTACTATCCAGGTATTGACTTATAGAGTAAGATTAAAACTCAACCGTAACTGTAGTCCAACCGCTACGCATGTGGTGACCATGGTCGCGAGCGGGTAACCATGCCGGGCCGTTCGTTAACCATTCGATTACCAATAAATCTATTTCTGGGGTGAGACTTTTATCAATCTGAAAATCGGTAAGCACCCGGTTAAATGTAACCCGAAACCATACTTTAACCAACCCATGTTGGGTGGAATTTAATTTCCTCACCTTTTCATTCAAATAAGTGTTTAAGTGTGGATAACCCTCTTCGGGCATCGGGAACAAACTACTTCCATCATATATAAAACGTTGTCCATCCAGCGTCCTGCTTCTACCCTCCACCAAAAGACCACTGCTGAAGAACTCTTCAAAGTAGGGTTGATCATTAGCATGATAACCTTGCCAAATTCCTTCTTTCTTTCCGTTGCGATACTCACCTTGTTCAGCCACCTTACCATTGTTGTGATACAACTTAACCTTGCCGGCTCCGTTCTGCACCAAAGGATTTCCAAGTGAATCCCACATGTTCTTCATAAAATATTCGGGTTCGAAATATTCTTCACTTTTTAGATTCCCATTGTAATGAAACGTTTCCCACTTACCCACGGGCATTTCTTTGTTGTAACGTCCTGCCGATTCGTATGTGTTATGATCGGAGTAATACAAAAACACACCATCTTTTCTGCCATTGGTAAAAGACCCTTTCATCTGAACAGCTCCGGAGTTATAATAATCCCGCACAGGACCTTGCCATACACCTGCAGAATCTTGCTGCCCTAATCGGTAGAATGCCGCAGGAGGATCTGGTATTTCTTCCCACGCTTCGTTATACCAAACTTTTACAGGATTCAAAACTGGTTTTGATAGTGTATCTTCTTCTGGTTCGCGGATGGGTTGTAGTTGTGTAAGTGGATAGTCCAACTGAAGATAAGGCTGCATCTGCTGCTGGCTCCATTCAATACTATCCCTATAACGGTAACTCTCCTTGTCCAGAAGTTGAATTCTAAAATTATTCTCCTTCTTTCTAAGATCAATGTATCTACGCAAGCGAAACGTATCTTGATGCAAGGCTTCAGGTAAATAAGTTTGAGCATCCAATAGGATGCGTGTAGTGTCCCAGTGCTTCTCAAATCTTTTAAAATGCTTCAGGTAATCTTCATCCGAAAGACTTCGATTAAAAAGAAGTCTTGCTGAATCCTCCGTGGCCAGCACACGCTGAAAAAAATTAAAATACGTAACCTGATAGCGGGGCAAATACAGGAATGCAACTACCAACAAAACCAACAAAAGATATTCCGCCTTTACTTGTTTAGCGGATTGATTGAGTACTGATGCTGCCCCCAACAATAATCCGCCTGCCAGACCACCCATGTGTGCCGCATTATCGGCATTAAGCATTTTGGCATAAAAAAGATTTATACCCAGAAAAATTATGAAGTTGATAAGCAATGGAGCAATGGGTTTACTTTCTTTTCTATTATCGGCAATTTGAACCACCAATGAGAACCCAAACAAGCCGAAAATAGCACCCGATGCACCTACTCCAATCACAAATAGATTAAAATACAAACTTGCCAGGCTAGCTGTTATACCGCATACAAAATATATCCACAAAAATTTAATCGAGCCCGTACCTCGCTCTACTTCGCTACCCACCATAAATAACGCATACAGGTTAAAAGCCAGGTGCAGGATGTTTCCATGTAAAAACATGTGTGCAAACACACGATACCATTCTTTATCAAGCGTAAGCGGTGCAAACTCAGCTCCATTAAATAACAGCCCTTGCGCCCATACAGGATCATCGAAGGTGCCGATGATATACCTGCAAGCCACAAATACAACCGTGTTGGCCAGAATAAGTGAGAGGGTAATTAACCTCGAGCGCAATTCCATTTGATTACGTTAAGTAATCTGAAATTTAAGAAAAGGATTTTATAGAGTCTGGCTCAATTTAGTTTCAATTCATTGAAGACTCTACGTTGCGACTCCGGATAGTCAATGAGGGGTTGTGAAGGATGGGCGCAAAAAGAAATTTTATGTAGTAACCTATGAGAAAGGGTAATTTTTCAATGTGTAAAAATTTTTTCTTTTGTACGGCCATTAACTGAATCTAAATAAAGAAAGGAGGGACCTGCGTCCCTCCTCCACTTCACACACGGGTAAGGTCTACCTCCCCTTCCCGTTGCCATTCATGCTAACCAGTACAGGCTCCAGTTGTGGCGCCATCTTCACTGTAGTGATGATGCGCGCTGCCACCTTATACGGATCAGCTGCCGAATTCGGCCTGCGATCTTCCAACCATCCTTTCCAACCATTCTCTACCGTAGCAATCGGAATGCGGATGGAGGCCCCGCGATCCGAAATACCATAGGAGAATTTGTCGATGGATTGTGTTTCGTGTTTGCCGGTGAGGCGCAAATGATTGTCGGCACCATACACGGCAATATGTTCTTTCACCATGGGTGAGAAGGCTTTGCATACTGTATCATAAACATCTTTTGATCCGGCTTCGCGCAAAAGCGAGTTGCTGAAGTTAGCATGCATGCCTGAACCATTCCAATCTGTAGCGCCCAGTGGTTTGCAATGCCAGTTAATGGCAACGCCATATTTCTCTGCCGTGCGCTCCAATAAATAACGCGCTACCCATACCTGATCACCGGCTTCTTTCGCGCCTTTGGCAAATACCTGAAACTCCCATTGACCGGGGGCCACTTCGGCATTGATACCTTCCACATTGATACCTGCTTCAAGACAATAATCAAGATGCTCTTCGATGATGGAACGACCGAAGGCATTCTTTGCACCTACAGAGCAATAGTATGGTCCTTGTGGAGCAGGGTATCCGTTTTCAGGAAAGCCCAAGGGTTTATTGGTGGAGGGATCCCACAGAAAATATTCCTGTTCAAATCCAAACCAAAAGTCGCGATCATCATCTTCAATAGTTGCGCGACCATTGGTGGGATGAGGAGTTCCATCGGGGCTCATTACTTCGGTCATCACCAGGTACGCATTTTTGCGTGCCGGATCGGGGAAGATGGCAACCGGAACGAGAATACAATCGGAGGAACCTCCAGGTGCTTGCTCGGTTGAACTTCCATCAAACGACCACTCGGGGCAACTCTCGAGCGTGCCATCAAAGTTTCTTACAATTTTTGTTTTGCTGCGGAGGCTTTGGGTAGGTGTGTAACCATCCAGCCAGATGTACTCAAGTTTTGATTTTGACATAAGGTAGGTTTAGTTAGTTAATAATTTAGTTGGGTTGTCAGTGAGTTTGTCGAAACAAGACCAGGGTCTCGACAAACTCATGTCTGACAAGATTTTTGATTAGAATTTATAAACTGCCGCCAGGTTGAGTGAGGGCATGATGTCTTTTGTTTCTGATTCTTTGAAGAAAGAAATCTCAGAAGTCTTATCTACACGCACCTCTGGGATGAATGTAAGACCACCTACTTTATAATTTCCGGATAGTGTAAAGGCAATCACGCTACCATCACCATTGGTGTCTGTTCCGAAAATTCCCAGGTGTCCGTTCTTTACTGAGAAATATTCTCCGCGCAATCCAAGTGCAAAAGTTTCTGACAATGTAATTTTTGGATAGACCGCGAAGCCAAGGAATGAACTTGGATCACCGGTGGAATCAACAATGTCTCCGTTGATGTCCGCTTCTTCACCCACAGCGGTGCTTTGTGAAGAAGCGTTAAATCCGAGATAAAAAGTTTCGGTGAGATTGAATCCTAGCGTAACATCCGCCTGAAACAATTTTCCGGCAGATGCATCCAGGTATTGAACTGCATCCGGATCAAGCGTGCCATCCTGATCTCCATATAAGAAGTTAAACCAGATGCCGCCTTTATCATTGGTCTTACCAATCTGTGCCCCAAGTGTGTACGTGTTTACAGGATTGAATTCAACAATATCCGTTGGGTTCATCACGGCAAGTTTTGCTACAAAACCGTTTTCACCAGCATAATCCAAACGAGCACCTGTATGATTGAAAGGGCCCCATGAAAAGAGGTAAGAGGTTGAATAATGAAAATTGACAGCGGGAGAGATTACTTCGTAACCAAGAAAGGTATTGAACTGACCAAGGTTTAATGTAAGCTTGTCTGAAAACTTATAATATGCAAACGCCTGGTTAATGATTCCCTGACCGGTGGCGGTTCCAAACACGGCAGATTGTCCACGAGGTCCAAACACTACATCAGCCGTGAATCCAACTTTGTCACCACCATAGGAGGCAATCAGGTTTACCATACCAATACCAAATCCTTTCTGATCGGCAAACGAAGTTGAAGGAGCATAGGCATCTCCATAAAACGCATTCTGAGTTTTGAATGTGGTACGGAAATAGGTGTCGATGGAACCTGACAATGAAAATGTAGGTTCATCTTCGTCCTCTTCTTCCGCATTCGCCAACTTGTCGCCTTCGGTAATAATCGGTTCATCTTTAACAACGGGCTTCACCGAAGCCACTACGACATTGTCCTGAGCTATTGCCAGGGTTGAGCCCATCATGAGGCAAATCATAAGGCTGCTAGATAAAAGTTGTGAAGTAATTTTTTTCATAGTTTTGTGTGTGTTTTTTAAACAATAAGCTAAAGTGGTCCCGGCTGGGTATCTCACACCCTCCGGGACGCTTTGGTGATTTTTAATCAGGCAGCTGCTGCTTCTTTTTGCGATGTGTATGAATTTAGATTTTCACCATGCTGACTGAAATCAGAACCAATTAATTTCTCTTCGCTGCTAACCGTCATCGGAGAAATCAAATCGGTGATTTTGAGAATCAGGAATGAACCTGCTATGATAAATGCTAGAGCCAGCACAAGCGCAATCATATGTACCTTGAAGAGATTGAACTCACCGAAAAGTAATCCGTTGCCGGTAGTATTGGCTGCATTCACAGCGGTATGAGCTAATAAGCCAGTCATTACCATACCAACTGCACCACCTACTCCATGGCAGGGGAATACATCCAGTGTGTCCTCCAGCGAAGTTTTAGATTTCCAATGAACAACTACGTTACTAATGATAGCCGCTATTGTTCCTATGAACAAGCTGGAAGGAATTGTGACAAAACCGGCAGCGGGTGTAATTGCTACCAGCCCCACCACGGCACCGATACAAAAGCCAAGTGCTGAAGGTTTCTTGCCGCGCACCGCATCTATCAGTACCCAGCACAATCCGGCAGCAGCCGATGCTGTGTTGGTTGTAGCAAATGCAGAGGCAGCCAACGGACCTGCACCTAATGCACTTCCTGCGTTGAATCCAAACCAACCGAACCACAACAAGCCCGTGCCTAACAGCACGAAAGGAATATTAGCTGGTGAAATTGCTTCTTTAATTTCCTTTTTGTTTCTCAAATAGATGGAAGCCGCCAGTGCAGCAAAACCAGCGGACATGTGGACTACGGTACCACCGGCAAAGTCAAGCACACCCAACTTAAATAGGAATCCATCCGGATGCCAGGTCATGTGTGCAAGCGGTGCATATATAAGAAGTGAAAACAGGACCAGAAAAATTATGTATGACTTAAAACGAACACGCTCAGCAAATGTACCTGTGATAAGAGCGGGGGTAATAATGGCGAACTTCAATTGGAACAAAGCGAATAACACCAACGGGATGGTGGGTGCCAATGACCAGGGTTTACCATCCAGCACGTTTTGGAACATAAAGAAAGAGGCTGGATTACCGATGAATCCGCCAATGGAGTCACCAAACGCAAGGCTGAATCCAATTACAATCCACAACACGCTTATCACACCCATGGCAATAAAGCTTTGCATCATGGTGGAAATAATATTCTTGGTGTTGATCATACCGCCATAGAAATAGGCGAGGCCGGGGGTCATCAAGAGCACAAGGGCTGTGGCCGCCAGCATCCATGCTACATCACCTGAGTTTATACCTTCGGTGTTGATCGTGGCAGGCACGGCCGGCATAAATAATGCTAGCACGCTGAAGCCTACCAGTAGAGCGAGGTAGATAATCGATCTTTTCATAGGGTTTAGTTTTGGTTTACCCTACAATGTTGATTGAAATGGTTTATTTTTTAACCATGTTTTGAATATTTTTAATAGAATTCGTTTACGGTAGGGTATATTTTGATCCTATTTTCAAAATAATAGCACATTTTATGTAAATAGTGGTTAAAAATTAACCCATTCATAACAACATGTTCATATGCAAGATTTTTGGTTTGGATTTTTATGTCATTTGAGCTGATTCAATCGTTTGCGCCAAATGAATAAATTCCTTGTATTTTGCCGCAGTAGTATTTTTGTTGGAGACAAAGCGAATGATAATGAAGTATTTGATTGCGGCCCTATGTACCTTAATAGTCGTCACTCATGCCCACACTCAGAAATACGATTTGTTTGAAATTGAAAGCAACGAACTGATTTGGCGAAACACGTATCAATATGATGGCCCTCTGGATAGCCTGCGAAGTGAAGTTGTGTCCATGCTTAAGTCGAAGGTCTTTACGCGAAATGTAACCCGAAACGAAATTGGTAATGGGGGCATCGGCTATACAGGCGAAATCCAACATTATCATGTGGATTGTAAAAGTTACGGCCGTAAGTATAACAACACGCCTCTCATTTATTGGAGTGGAGAATGGAAAGGTAAGTTTGTGATTGAAGTACGTGAAAATCGATATCAGGTAACTATTTATGGATTGTACTTTGAAAATCCTGTTTCTAAAAATACTCCACCTCATCAAAGTAAAACTGCACGCAAAGGATATTATGTAAAGGAGGTATGGCAAAAGGGGCATCCCACGTTTAAGCCGAATGTATTGGAAGATATGGTGCTTATGAGTGTGAGTCTGCGTGATGCATTTGATATTACTAAATACACATCACCCGTTCGTCCCTGGGATTAACTTCGCAGTTTATCCAGAATCCTATTCAGTTCTTTAGCCTCCGCCTTAGAAATCTTCTCCAGGGTTCGGGACCAATCAGGCGTATCAGCATCAATCTTTTTTAAAATCTGAAGACCTTTATCCGTAATTGAAATGTCGACCTGCCTGCGGTTATTAGCACAAATCACACGACTTACCAGACCTTTTTGTCGTAATTTTTCTACTAGTCGGGTACAATTACTGTTCTTATCGATCATGCGAGCCGTAATATCGGCCAACATCATGGGTTGCGGATTGGAGCCCCGCAGAATTCTCATAACATTAAACTGCTCCGGTGTGATGCCAAACTTCTTTAGGTACGATACATTGATGTTGTATAGCCAACTACCCGTATACAATATATTAATGGAAGCTTTCTGATGCTCACTATAAAATTTCTCTTGCCTGATTTCCTTTTCGAGTGACATAATTAATTACAAACTCAACAGTTGTAGATACAACATTACGAACAAAATAATTCTTTCACCGGAATTAACAGGGGATTTTATTAACAGGTGAGTAATATTGTAAAGTCATGAGCCCGGCAACAAAACCAGAATTGCATGATTAACCTTTTCAGTCGATTACTCAAGCAAATTTTCTTTTATGCCAAGAATAAACTGTCTGCGCACCAGTTTTTCATCTTGTCAAGTATTATGGTGGGTATCTTATCGGCATTGGCTGCTATTGTTGTTAAATTTTGCGTGCACTCTATTGGATCCTGGGTTGCCTTTTATTCCAGCAGTTATGAACAATTTTTCCTATTCACGCTATTTCCCATCGTTGGCATAACGCTAACTGTAATTTATGTACAATTTGCGCTGAAGGGTAAATTCAAAAAAGGAAGTGCTGAGATTGGTTATTCCATTGCGCGCGAATCAAGCAAGTTGCCCGGCCATCAAATGTATTCGCATCTGGTGACCAGCGCACTTACGGTCGGGTTTGGTGGATCAGTAGGATTGGAGTCTCCCATGGTGAGCACAGGTTCTGCGATTGGGTCTAACTACGGTAATTATTTTCACCTCTCTTATAAAGACCGCACAGTGTTGTTAGCATGCGGAGCCGCAGCGGGCATTGCAGCGGTTTTCAACTCACCGGTAGCAGGTGTTTTATTCGCTATTGAAGTGTTGTTGACCGATGTAACCGTTGCCGCCTTTATACCCATTATTATTGCCGCTGCCAGCGGAGCGCTACTCTCTAAAATAATTTTATCGGAAGGAATCATTCTTTCTTTTTCACTACAACAACCTTTCGATTATCACAATGTGCCATATTATATTGTGCTGGGACTGCTGGCAGGATTTGTTTCGCTTTATTACTCGCGCATGCTTGGGCAAATTGAAAATATTTTCAGTTCCATAAACAGTCCCGTTAAAAAAATTATCGGTGGTGGATTACTCCTGTCCGTGTTACTGATTTTATTTCCACCCTTATTTGGCGAGGGTTATGAGAGCATCAAAATGCTGGCGAATTTAAAAACGTCTGAACTCACACAAAGCAGTATACTAAGTCAATACCTTCACAATGAATACGCCCTTCTTATTTTTCTTGGAGTCCTTGTTTTTATTAAAGTTATAGCCGTTGGTATTACGGTGGGGAGTGGTGGAAATGGTGGTAATTTCGGTCCCTCCTTATTTGTAGGTGCGTATCTGGGGTTCACCTTTTCTAAGCTCATCAACCTTACGGGGATGGCACACATACCAGAAACAAATTTTATTCTGGTGGCCATGGCTGGGATTTTGAGTGGCGTGTTTTACGCCCCCTTGTGTGCGATATTTTTGATTGCTGAGATAACCGGAGGGTATGCACTCATCATTCCTTTAATGATTGTGTCCGCTTTAAGCGTAACCGTAGCTCGTTATTTCCAACCGCTATCCATGGAAGGTAAAAAACTTTCAAAACTCTTAAATGCCAATGTAGAAAATCGCGATCAGTATCTGTTGAGTAAATTAAACCTTAAAGAACTTCTTGAAACCAATTTCTCTGTCGTGAGGCAGGAAGATAGTTTGCGTCTACTTGTAAGAGTTATTTCCATTTCAAAGCGCAACACCTATCCGGTTGTTAATAAAGAAGGAGAACTGGTGGGTGTAGTCCATCTTGATAACATCCGCGAGTTAATCTTCAATACTAAAGTTTATGATACCGTTTTTGTGAAAGAGTTGATGATTGAAGCTCATGCGGTGGATTTTACGGACAACCTTCTGGGCATTTTGAAAAAATTTGATGACACCCGTCAGTGGAACCTGCCGGTAGTGAACAACAAAATTTATATGGGCTTCCTTTCCAAAGCCCGAATCTTAAGTGAATACCGCACAGAGTTGGTGAAAACCACTTAAATTTATTGTGGCAACCTCCACTACAAATGAAAGATAAACTACGCAGCCAGGGTTGGTTTGGAAAAACCGGCAAAGACGGATTCATCTACCGGGCGTGGATGAAAAATCAAGGCATCCCCGATTATGAATTCCGCGGCAAGCCGGTGATCGGTATCTGCAACACCTGGTCTGAACTCACACCCTGCAATGCACACTTTCGTGAGTTGGCCGAATCTGTAAAGCGTGGCATCTCTGAAGCCGGTGGTTTTCCGGTTGAGTTTCCGGTTATGTCGTTAGGAGAAACTTTGATTAAACCTACTGCCATGTTGTATCGCAACCTGGCGAGCATGGATGTTGAAGAATCCATTCGGGCAAACCCAATGGATGGCGTTGTTCTTCTTTGTGGTTGTGATAAAACTACACCCTCATTAGTGATGGGTGCATGCAGTGTAAACATCCCAACGCTCGTTGTTTCCGGTGGCCCAATGCTTACGGGAAAATATCAGGGACGTGATATCAGTACCAGCGATGTGTGGCGCTTCAATGATGCGGTTCGTACCGGTGACATGAGCGAGGAACAATTAACCGTGGCAGAAGAATGTATGTGTCGGAGTCGTGGGCATTGTGCGGTAATGGGTACAGCGTCTACGATGGCATGTATGGTAGAATCTTTAGGTCTCTCCCTTCCGGGGAATGCTGCTATCCCTGCTGCCGACTCAAGACGTAAAGTGCTGGCGCAGATGTCGGGTATACGCATTGTAGAAATGGTGAATGAAAATCTTCGCCTCTCGGATGTGCTTACACGCAAGGCTTTCGAAAATGCCATCATCACCAATGCCGCCATTGGCGGCTCCACTAATTTTATTATTCACCTATTAGCGATTGCCGGTCGAATCGGTGTTGATTTGAAACTCGATGACTTTGACAAGCTATCAGCAAATGTTCCCTTCATTGTCAACCTGCAACCTTCCGGAAAATATTTTATGGAAGACCTTTACTATGCAGGTGGATTACCTGCCGCACTGAAAGAGTTGG
Source organism: Cyclobacteriaceae bacterium (assembly GCA_022841475.1). Lineage (GTDB taxonomy): Bacteria > Bacteroidota > Bacteroidia > Cytophagales > Cyclobacteriaceae > ELB16-189. Next base: position 33,196 of record JALHRJ010000043.1, read on the forward strand.
ATAAATTCCTGCATCACGATAGTCTTACGGTGAATGGAAAGACGATGAAAGAAAATTATGATTCAGCTGAATGTTACAACCGGGATATTATTGGCACTGTTGATAAACCGTTTAATGCATTATCCGGAGTGGCCATATTGAAGGGCAACTTATGCGAGAATGGTGCAGTGATAAAACCTTCCGCAGCAAGTCCGCACTTGATGAAGCATAGTGGCCGCGCGGTTGTGTTCGAAGACATTGACGATTATAAAAATAGAATTGACGATCCGGAGTTAGCCGTTGACGAAAATTCAATTCTGGTGTTAAAGAATGTTGGGCCCATCGGCTATCCCGGTATGCCCGAAGTGGGCAATATGGCTTTGCCAAAAAAACTTTTAGCTAAAGGTATTACTGATCTGGTGCGTATCTCTGATGGACGCATGAGCGGCACCGGTTTTGGAACTGTAATTTTACATGCTTCTCCCGAAGCAGCACTCGGTGACAATTTCGCAGTAGTTAAAACAGGTGATGTTATTGGTCTTGATGTTGCGCAACGTACATTGATGTTAGAAGTAGCTGACGAAGAGTTGTCGATGAGAAAACAAAACTGGAAACCGATTCACAAAAAATATGATCGTGGCTATGTAATGTTGTATCAACAACATGTTGAGCAGGCCAGTCACGGAGCCGATATGGATTTTTTAAAGGGTGGATCGGGCAGTGAAGTGTCGAGAGATTCACATTAAGGAATTACCAGTTACGAATGAAGAAATACGAATTAGTGACTAGCTCAAATGAATAAATTCAAAAATCAGGTAGCCATTGTAACCGGGGCCGGGCAAGGCATCGGACTTGAGATTTGCAGACAACTGTCTGCTCAAGGTGCCAGCGTCATTCTTAACGATATTGAAGCCGCGCTCGCGGAAGAAGCTGCGCAAGCTATTCGCCATGCAGGCGGAATTTGTAAAGCTTATCCGGGCGATTGCAGTAATGTTTCCTTTATTGAGAATATGGTTCAGGATACCGTACAGCAATTTGGTAAACTGGACATCGCGATTGCCAATGCTGGTATTACATTGTTCGGTGACTTCCTTGAATACAAACCCGAAGACTTTTATAAAGTGATGCATGTAAATCTTGGCGGGAGTTTTTTTCTCGCTCAGTTAGCGAGCAAACAAATGAAAGATCAAGGCACAGGTGGCAGAATTTTGTTTATGTCTTCCGTAACGGGCCACCAGGCTCACAAAAATCTGGCGGCTTATGGCATGACAAAAGCAGCGTTAGAAATGCTCGCCAAAAATCTTGTGCTGGAAGTATCTCCGTATAAAATTACGGTTAACGCCATTGCACCGGGCGCAACCATCACTGAACGAACCAAGAGCGATCCGGACTATGAAAGCACCTGGTCAAGAATTACTCCCATCGGCAAGCCCGCTACTACAACCGACATCGCCCAAGCTGCATTGTTTCTTGTTTCCCCAGAAGCCGGTCACATCACGGGTCAGTCTTTGGTAATTGATGGTGGCTGGACGAGCGTGAGTCCTTCACCCTACTGAAACTTATTTGCATGATTCGTTTTACCACTACGCTTTATAAGTTTGATAAGAAAGGTGAAAAAACCGGCTGGACCTATTTGGAAATTTCTGCGAAGCAGGCGAATCAACTAAAAAAGGATTGCAAAGTATCCTTTCGGGTGAAGGGCACACTGGATTCTTTCGCCTTTCAAAAAACCGCCTTGATACCCATGGGCGATGGAAAATTTATTCTTCCTTTTAATGCAGCCATGCGCAAAGCCACCGGCAAAAAGGTGGGCGATAGGATTTTAGTAACCATAGAAGCTGATGATCGTAAACTTGAACTTTCTGCGGATTTACTAAAATGTTTGAAAGAAGATCCTGTTGCGATGGAGTTTTTTAAATCGTTACCCAAATCGCATCAGTATTATTTTAGTAAATGGATTGAAAGCGCCAAAACGCTGCAAACAAAAACAAGACGCATCGTAGTAGCCATGACTGCCTTCGGCAAACATCAGGGCTATAGCGAGATGATGCGCGAGTATAGAAAAGCAGATTTTTAGGATTTGAAATTCTTTGCGAGGAATGATTTCACCCTTTCATTGAATCCATCCTTGTTTTCAAGATTACTAAGGTGACCCGCCCCATCAATAATTCCCATTTCAGCTCCCTTAATTTCGCGATGCATTTTCTCTGCTGCTTCCGGAGTGGTGATTTTATCTTCTTTTCCAACAAGAATCAAAACCGGTACATGAATATCTTTTAGCATTGTACACTTTTCCTTTCGATCGGCCAATGCCTGAAGCGTAAGGCAAATGTTTTCAGGCTTTGAATCCAAAATTGTGTTCTTAATAAAAGAAACTTCTTCTTTCTTTGATTGAAGGGACGCAGGAGCAAATAAATTCTTCAGCGATTCTTCTGTGTAGACTTCCAATCCATTTTTTTGAATAAAAGCAATTGTCTTCTTTCTTTTATCCCGCCCTTCCTGCGTATCGGCCGCACATTGGGTGTCGCATAAGATCAACCCTGCAATTCGGGCATCATTTTTCTCTATTGCATGCAGCGCAATGTATCCGCCCATCGATAATCCTACTACAATAGCCTTGTCAATTTTCAAGGCATCCATGAATGAAAAAAGATCATCTGCAAATTGAGGAATGCCGAACTGAGCGGCTCCCGCTTCCGAACCTCCATGTCCCCGCACATCGTAGGCAATACAACGATGGTTATCACTCAATGCAGTCAACTGAGTAGACCACATCTCTTTATTGAATGGAAATCCATGAATAAAAATCAAGGGTGCTCCTGTACTGGTTCCCTCGTCCAGGTAACTTACGTTAATTCCGTTAGCAGTAATATTTTTTGGTATAAATGTCATAGGTCTATATTATTTGAACTCTTGTCTTTCAAGACAACCTTATTAAAATACGTTTAACTTTTGAACTTCCACGGAAATAATTTATGAATGAGGCTGCTTATCACTTATCATTTCTAACATCAGCAAACCGCGCACCAGCTTATATTTCACTCTCGTTGTTAAGTCTTCATATGTTATCGTAGTGTTCCTTAAAGTATGATTAGAAGTTGGGTATATACTGCCACACTTAATCCCGCAAAGGCCACACTCAAAATAAATTTATAAGTTGATCTACTTAATACCGGGTATCCTTCATGGTGGCTTTCACGCCTCCGTAAAGTACATCCAGCACACCGGGCTCAGTAAGAAATTTCTGAGGAAACGGTAACTCAATCTGCGACACCTCATTTAATTGCTTCATAGCATCTGCAGGAATTTCAAACTTCAGACAGCCCAGCACATCTTCCAGTTGATGCACTTTCGTTGCTCCAACAATAGGGATCACCGATTGATTTCTATTTTGTCGTGTCCAGTTGATGGCAAGCTGTGATGGGGTAACTCCTAATTGTTCTGCCACTTCCACAACTTTTTTAGCGATCGTTGTAGGTCGCTCTGCCAAACGACCACTGCTATCTGGCAAACGGCCCTTGTCACCTTTCAGATATTTTCCGGTCAACGCACCGCCTGCCAGAGGAGCCCAGGGCGTAACTGTCATGCCAAAGGCCTTAGCCATCGGCATCAATTCGGCTTCCACCGTGCGCTGTATTAAACTATATTCGATCTGCAATCCAACAAATTGATTCCAGCCACGCAGTTGGGCCATTGTGTTTGCCTGGCTTACAATCCACGCAGGTGTATCGCTAATGCCGATGTAATGCACCATGCCGCGGGTGATTAAATCTTCAAGCCCTTTCATGATTTCTTCAGTAGGTGTCCAGCTATCCCAGGCATGTACCCAAAGCAAGTCGATGTAATCTGTGTTGAGTCGCCACAAACTTTCCTTTACACTGCGCATCAGGTTTTTACGATGGTTACCGGCAAAGTTTAAGTCACCTGCGCGATCACGCAACGAATATTTAGTGGCAACCACAAAATGATCGCGGTCTTTGGCGATAAAGTCGCCAACGAATTTTTCGGAGGTGCCTTCGGTGTAGCGGTTAGCCGTATCAATAAAATTACCACCTGCATTCGCATACGTGTCGAAAATTTGTTTGCTGAGGTCCTTGTCGCAGCCCCACTTCCATTCAGTGCCAAAGCCCATGGTGCCAAGGCACAGTTCGGAAACACGCAGGCCCGATTGGCCAAAAAGTTTAGAATTCATAAAATTCAATTAGATTATTTTAGTAACAACTACTTTCCGATTTTGATTCGTTCTATTCTCTTCATCTTTTCTGCACACCTTATGAACGCACGAAGCCGGATCACCAAAATAA
>JALHRJ010000044.1 GCA_022841475.1 Cyclobacteriaceae bacterium
TACCAGGGTATTGAAATCAAGATGCACCAGAAGTTCACCCGTTAATACGAGATTATTCGAAAGCACGACTGCACCTTGTTGCCACTCCTGAATAGACTGACCTTGAGCTAAAAAATTGACGACCATCAGTAAGAATAAAAGAGAGTTCTTCTTCATGTTAACATTAAGGTAACATGAAGGTAATATTAAAGAAACACTATAACAACCTCTTCATTAAAGTTTTAGATCACTTTGCCCCTACCAGTGGCAGCAATTCTTCAATAGTTGAGATCAAATGTGTGTGGGGTTCTCGTTCAAGTTCTGTTTTCGCAAAAGCCCCAGACGTAATACCCACAACACAGCTACATCCCGCCCTTGTTCCTTCCTGCATATCGGAAGGCGTGTCGCCCACCTTGGCAACCTTGTTAATATCAGTAATACCGGTGCGCTTCATTGCTTCAAAAATTAAGTCAGGGTAAGGCCGGCCATTTTCCACCTCATCACTTGTAACACTGGCATCGATTAGATTATTCTTTTTCCAGTTCATTCGATCCAAAATTGCATCTGTTATCTTTCGATCAAAGCCTGTGTCAACAGCTACTTTTATTCCCTTTCCTTTTAAGGCTGCAAATGTTTCACTTACCCCTTCCTTCTCACCAACACCTTTATCCGTTTCATAAAACAGGATCATTTCCTTAATAAAATCGGTATGGATTGCATCTATAAAATCATTTGTAATCGGGGTATAGCCTTTGGCTTCTAACAATTGTCGGATTGCGATTGGTTTGGGAATACCCATCACTTCATTAGCATCCTCCAACGAAATATCTACACCTGCATGTCGCAACGCCACACGAAGAACCCGATGGACATCCTGATTATCCTTTACTGTGGTACCTGCCAAGTCGAAAACTACCAATTCAATTTTCATTCTGTTTTTAATTTATAAGGTAATGTTAAAAGGTAGAAGGGTAAGATAAAATTGCCAACTCAATTATTAATCATTTGATAATAAATATCCCGCCCGGGAGCGTATGCTTTACATATCTTTAATCTTCTAAACATAAGCAATGAACCCACATGAAGTAACCCGGGAAATCCTGGAGCTATACGAGCGGTATGGAAAAGCTGATTACATCGGAGAACCCGTTTCACAAATCGAACATATGTCGCAGGCGGCAGTATTGGCTTTGCAGTCAAATGCAGATGACGAGGTGGTGCTGGCCGCCTTCTTTCATGATATCGGCCATATCTGTGTTCAACATGATCCCCATTTAAGAATGGAATCGTATGGCATTAAAAGCCATGAACAAATTGGAGCTGACTTTCTGCGCCAAAAAGGCTTTCCTGAGAAGGTGGCAAAGCTGGTTGAAAATCATGTAAAAGCGAAACGCTACCTAACATGGAAACGCCCTGAATACTATAACCAGCTTTCGGAAGCCAGCAAACAGACATTGAAATTTCAAGGTGGAGTTATGAACGAGCAGGAGGCCAATGAATTTGAATCGGACCCACTCTTTGAAGCGAGCATTTTATTAAGAAAGTGGGATGAAGCTGCCAAGGAAACCAACCTGCCCTTACTGGATCTGGGAATAATCCGCGAGAAGTGTTTAACTATTCTATCTAACTAAACTAAACTGTTTCTTCCAGTCTCTTCTGCAAGTCATCCAACCCTTTCACCGTTAGCGGCTTCGAAATAAAGCTAATCACATTATTAAAGGACTGTGCCCGCTCACGGTCGGCCATGTTGTTGGAACTTGTCAGGATCACAACTTTCATGGCATCAAAAACGCCACTGGAAGTTTGCCTAACTTGTTCCAAAAACTCGAAGCCATTGGTTACTGGCATATTAAGATCCAGAAAAATAAGGCCTGGAGTTTCACTGTGCTGAGTACCAATAAGTGCCTCCAACGCCTGGGCCGGTGAGTTAAATGTAACTATGTGACTTGCAAATTGCCGGATTTCCAAAAACTTCTTCTGCACAAATAAGTCAACCTCACTATCGTCAATTAAAAAGGCTGTTCGAACCGGGTATTCCTTAATCATTTGGACTTAAACTGAAAATTTGACGATAATGTTTGGGTTATCTCTGACTTTTGCAATTTAAGGCTAAAATAAAAGCCAAACGGTTTCACCGGATTAGAAAAATGTGCTAAAATTGAAGGCTAAACCAAATGCCATGAAATTTATGCGTCTCAAAACCTATTTATTTGCCTCCTTAGCCGTTGCAGGCCTGTGGTCTTGCGGGGGTGGTTCCTCCGAAAAAGAAAACAATTCCGATGAATTTTCTGATGCCGAAGAATCTCTTAAGACTCAAATTGAAGATGTAATTTATAATATACCCTCACCTTCCGAAATTCCTTATTTACTGCAAGCCACAGGGGCCGAATATAACCAGGGATTATTAAACGACCGGAACAAGGTCGACCAATACAGCAGCCGGACGGACAAAGCAGCGTTGAATCTGGGTGTTTATGCATCTGATATTGGTTACTTAAGTTCCTATGAAAAAACACAAGAAGCCATTGACTACTTGAGTTCAGCTAAGAAATTGGCAGATAACCTCGGAGTTATAGGGTCCTTTGATATGGATGTACTTCAACGTTTTGAAGATAACATTGCTAATAAAGATTCCCTGGCGAATATCCTGAACACAGCTGTTCAGAGTAGTGAAAAATACCTGAAGGACGAAAGCCGGAACAAGCTAGCAGCACTCCTGCTGACAGGAAGTTTCGTGGAAGGGCTCTATATCTCAACCGGTCTTATTAAAAGTTATCCAAAAGACCTTTTGCCAGATGACTCGCGCAACCTGGTGCTTACACCGTTAATGAGAGTTATTCTGCAACAGGAAAAATCAGTTGATGAATTATCTAAAATGCTTTCCACCATTGATCAGGCAGAACCTATCGGTGGATTAGCTGCAGACCTGGCAGCACTTCAGGCGAGTTATCGTTCGTTAAACATTGAAGAGCAAATCAAAAATAATCGTTCTGATCTTGTACTTACAGATAAAAATCTGGTTGAGATAACTCAGATTGTTGAAAAGATGAGAAAATCTATTGTTGAATAAATTCAACAAAAAAGTCCTTTAAAAAGGATTAACCTATGGTTAATCCTTTTTTTATGACCCAAAAAACATGATTCTTATTACCTTTAAGAAACCACAACCCTGACGTATGAGCGAACCTGTATTAAACGCCATTATGAGGCTATTTGCTTTATTAGCAAAAGAGGACCAAATAACGAAACAAGAACGCGAATATATACAGGTGTTCTTATCCGATCATCTCAGTCAAAAGGCAACAGAAAATCATATGCGGCTTTTTGATGAATACGCTGTAGAGACCTCCGGAAAACTTAGTGCCACACAAGAGCAAGACACCATCATTCAGATATGTCGTTCCATTAACCAGGAGGTAGATCAGCGACAGAAAGTTGTAATCATGCTGGAACTCATGAGTGTGATTCTTGCTGATGGCTCTATTTCTGACCATGAACAAACTTTGGCCGTCCAAATTAGTAACGCCTTAAACATATCGTTAAATGACCTGGATATTATAGAAAAGTATGTGCTCTGTAAGCAGAGAGATGATGGCAAGCATGAAGACATTCTGATTATTGACTCTATCCCCTACGCTCCGGAAGTTTGTAAACATATTCACCGTGAAGAGCTCGATGGTTTTATTGCAATACTCTTTCTGCGGAGTGCAGAAATCTTCTTTTTTAAATATGAGGGGCACACGGACGTATTTTTAAACGGAGTCCCTCAGAAATCAGCGAGTATTAATGTGCTAGCCACCGGCAGCGCGTTGCGCTGGGAAACCACCGACCCGGTTTATTATGGCGAAATACTGAGCAACTTTAAAAAAATCCACACCAGTGCCCGCACCAGTTTTGAGGCAAGAAAAATTTCTTATCAATTTAAAAATGGAAAACTTGGGCTGCGTGATGTAGATATTGCAGAGGAGTCTGGAAATCTGGTAGCGCTAATGGGTGCCAGTGGTGCCGGCAAGTCAACTCTTCTACATGTTCTTAATGGAACGGAAGAACCCTCGGAGGGCCACGTATTGATTAATGGGATTAATATTTATGAGGAGCCCGCTAAAATTGAAGGTGTCATCGGCTTTGTGCCACAGGATGATTTATTAATCGAAGACCTTACTGTATATCAGAATTTATATTTTGCTGCTAAACTTTGCTTTAGTCATCTTAATGAAAGTGAAATTGATTCACTTGTGGTTAGAACATTAAGTGACCTTGGACTCACAGAAACCAAAAATCTTACAGTAGGCTCGCCCTTGCGCAAAACCATCAGTGGCGGACAACGCAAGCGACTTAACATCGGGCTGGAATTACTGCGGGAACCTGCGGTTCTATTTGTCGATGAACCCACTTCGGGATTGTCCTCCCGGGATTCAGAAAACATCATTGATTTGTTGAAAGAATTATCCTTGAAAGGAAAACTCGTTTTCGCTGTCATACATCAACCCTCTTCCGACATTTTTAAAATGTTTGATAAGCTTGTGATTCTGGATACGGGTGGTTATCAGATTTATTATGGAAATCCTGTGGATGCCATTTCGTATTTTAAACGAAATATCAATCTGGTTAATAGTGAAGAAGGAGAATGTTCAACATGCGGAAACGTAAACCCGGAACAAATTTTCAATATCATTGAGACAAAAGTTATCAATGAGTTTGGCAATTTTACCGATGAACGAAAATTTTCGCCCGAACAATGGAATAAACAATACAAAAATAAAATAAAAGTTACCCCGGTTGTTACGTCTCAGGAGGTACCACACTCCACGTTACGAATACCTTCTTGGTTGAGACAAATTAAATTATTTGGCCTTCGTGACATACTTGCCAAACTAAGTAACACACAATATCTATTTATCAATTTACTGGAAGCTCCGCTCCTCGCTTTTATTCTTGCCTTTATCGTACGCTACTATAACACTGACGATCCCTATCAGATCGGGTATGTGTTCAGCAAAAATTTAAATATGCCTGCCTACCTCTTCATGAGTGTGATTGTAGCTTTGTTTATGGGACTTACCGTAAGTGCTGAAGAAATCATCCGGGATCGTAAAATCTTAAAGCGAGAAAAGTTTCTTCACTTAAATCACAGCAGCTACATACTCTCTAAAATAGGAATCCTCTTCATGATTTCAGCCATTCAAACAGCGCTCTTTGTTATGGTGGGTAATACCATGTTAGCGATAAAAGGAATGTTCTTGATTTATTGGGCTATCCTTTTTACTACCTCTTGTTTCGCCAACCTGCTGGGGCTCAATATTTCGTCTGCATTCAATTCAGCGGTAACCATATACATTCTCATTCCCATTCTATTAATCCCGCAGTTGATTTTAAGTGGTGTCGTGGTAAAGTTTGACAAACTAAATCCAACCATCGGCAATACAGCTACCGTTCCTTTTGTTGGCGACATTATGGCTTCGCGCTGGGCCTTTGAGGCCAGCATGGTAGCCCAGTACAAAGACAATGAATTTGAAAAACAATTCTATTACTACGATAAAATCATGGCCGATGCAGATTATAAAAAAATATACTTCATACCAGCCCTGGAAACCCGCCTCGATTTTGTAAATCTCAATTACAAGAACACGGATCCTGCCATACAAAAAGAAGTTGCCGATGATTTGAATTTGTTAAAAAGGGAAATTACAGAAGAGTTGGAATTTGTTGGTAAGACAGATTTTGAACAAATCAATGCCTTTACTATGGAGCGGTATGATTCGTCCGTCTATGAAGCCACCACTACTTTCTTAAGTGCCTTGAAGAAATTTTATATCAACCGGTATAATAAGGCAGATCAGGAAAAGGATAAAATAATCAATGAGCTAACAGACACCTACGAGAAAGAGAAAAAATTCGAAGCGTATCGTAATAATTATCAAAATGAATCGATCAGCGAACTTGTAAAAAACATGGCCGAATCAAACCGGATCATTGAAAAGGATGGAAAACTTATCCAGAAAATTTTCCCGATTTATAAAATACCAGACCCAGAGCATTTGGTAGACTTTGATGCGCAGTTTTATATGCCAGCTAAACATTTTCTTAACAAAAATATCGATACCCTATACTTCAATCTGGGAGTAATCTGGTCGATGACGATCATACTGGCGCTTACCCTTTACTTTGAAATACTCCGAAAAATTATTGATGGATTAGGTAATATTTCAAACCCAATTCCAAAAAGAATGTAACCTCATGTTCTTCATTCTTTCCAAAACATTGAATTACCTCACCCAGCCGTTGGTGATTATTTGTATTGGTTTTATTTTATCCTGGGCCCTGAGAAATAAAAAATGGAAAAGCAGGCTCTCTATATTCAGTTTGATTCTTCTCCTTATTTTTTCAAACGACTTTATCACTAATGAAGTAGTGCGGTTGTGGGAGTTGCCAGCCACCCCTTTGAACGATATTGATAAAACGTATTCCATCGGAATTCTTCTTACCGGTGTTACCAAAGGCAACATGACCCCGGATGATCGTGTGTATTTCCAGCGAGGTGCTGATCGGGTAACGCATACCTTACAATTATATCGGATGGGAATAGTAAAAACTATCCTGGTATCAGGAGGTAGCGGGTCGTTACTAGAGCGAAGTCGACAAGAAGCAGATGAAATTGCGGAGGCCCTTCAATTAATGGGTGTTTCCAAAGAAGACATCCGTATTGAAAATGAATCCCGTAATACTCACGAATCTGCCTTAGCTGTAAAAACTATGCTCCAGGATTCAGTTTCGTCTAGTGAATGCTTATTGATTACTTCTGCCTTTCACATGCGTAGATCCCGGGCCTGCTTCAAAAAAGTAGCTTGGGGCAGCGATACATTTACCACTGATTTTTTGCATCACGAAAGAAAGTTTACACCCGATGTATTATTCATTCCCCGGGTAGATTCTTTGCTTATTTGGAATATCATGATCCGTGAATGGGCAGGAATGATTGCCTATAAAGTATCTGGATATATTTAAAAACTATCTCAAAATCAGAAGGAATGTCAGGCTGAGGCACTCCCAGTCTGCCGAACCGTGAGCGCAGGCAGGGAAGCCTAAAAGGTTTCAAAAATGGCCTTCGTCCCCGATACATCGGGGAGGCCGACATCGAAGTTTATTTTTGAGATGGGTTCTGGTTATATTTCCATTTCCCAATTAACCTGTCTATACTTGACACACAAATAAAAACGAATGGTTAAAAACCAGTTGACGCAATCACTCTGGCTGCTTCTGCTGATTATCGGTTGTTTGCTGCTGAGCTCACTCCTTCCTCCATTCTCGATGGGTTCTTTATCCATCCGTAGGATTAACCTGCTAGCGGATATTCAGTCGGAAACAGAAATAAATCTTGTCAAAACTTCAGTCTTAGACACGCTACAGCGAGATTCTATTCATGACACTACGACCGCAGTTATCAACGTAGCTGAGAAAGCTATTAAAAAACCTTATCCCTGCCCACCGGGTATTACCTGTCTTGAAGATTTTAGTCCGAACAAAACTGCTACACGAAACTTTTTTCAAGCACTGCGTAAGGTTAAGAAAGAACCGGTGCGCATAGCCTTTTATGGCGATTCCTTTATAGAAGGCGATGTACTTTGTGGTAGTTTTCGCGATACGTTGCAAGTTATTTATGGTGGTCGGGGGGTGGGATTTGTTCCTTTAGCTTCGGACGTAACGCAATATCGTGTTTCAATACAGCACACATACTCATCTTGGAAAACCTATTCGTTGGTTGGAAAATATAAAGACGAGATACCTCCTTTAGGCATTTCAGGGTATGCATATCTTCCTCTTAAAGAGAATGAAGTCATTTATAAACCAGGTCGAAAGCAAACTATAAAAAGGTTTGATAACATCCGGGTATTCTATCAGAACAGTGGCTTAGCTTCCATGAATTATGTGATCAATGATACATCCGCTTTTTCATTACCCCTTACTGCATCTGATAACTTACAGGTAATTACGATTCCAGAACATTCCAGTAAATCCGTAAAACTCCATTTCACCAACCCCGATAGCGTGATTCTCTATGGCGTCAGCTTTGAAGCTAGTCAAGGGTTATATGTTGACAACTTTGCCATGCGCGGAAATTCCGGTATGAACTTGCAGGCCTTGTCCACCAATTTGCTAAAACAATTTAATCACTATCAGGATTACAGCTTAATCTTATTACAATATGGATTAAACCTGGTTACAGAAACAGATTCAATGGAGTATAATGCATATAAATCCAAAATGGTAACTGTTATCAAACAACTCAAAGAGATTTTTCCGAAAAGCAGTATCGTACTCATTGGCATCAGTGACCGGGCTGCAAATATTAATGGAAAAATTCAAACCATTCCCGCCATCCTCCGGATGAGGGATAGTCAGCGCGAGATTGCACGCAAAAGCCAGATTGCCTTTTGGGATTTATATACAGCGATGGGTGGTGAAAATACGATGATCAAGTATGTAGCTGCACAACCACCCTTAGCCTCGAAAGATTACACACACCTTAATTTTCGTGGTGGTCAGATAATTGCCAAAAAGTTAGCGGATGCATTGCTTTATGAACGTCACCGTTATGAAAATTAATCTTTTCTTCCTTAGTCTGCTTGCGGGTTGCATTCAGTTGGAAGCCCAAGATACAATTCGGTATGTCGTCTCACCATCCTATGACTTTATTAATAAGGAGGCCAACGAAATTCATAACTCCGTTATGCTTGCCCCATTTTATGAAAAACTATATCAGCTTAAAAAATTAAAAAAATCGACTGTTAATATTTTACAAATTGGTGACTCACATGTTCAAGCTGATTTTATGAGTGGCACTACGCGTACTTTATTTCAGCTCGAGTTTGGCAATGCAGGGCGTGGCCTTGTATTTCCGGGCCGTGTAGGCCGCACTAATGAATCTCCCACTCTTTACTCCGCTTCCTTAGGAAATTGGGAGGCTAAGCGAATTATTTATGCAAATCAACCTTTGCCTATTGGCATTGGGGCTATGACATTGCAAACCAAAGATGCGGGGACTTCAATAAGTCTAAAAACCAAATCAAATGACTCGCTCTATTATGCCTTTAATAAAATTACTTTCCTTTATCAAAAAGACTTTACCAGCTATAATCTTGTAGTTAAAGATTCCCTCGGTAAACACCTTGCCTATTTGGGACCTTATACCCACGAGGCTACCAATGTGTCACGCATACAACTTGGTCAGTTAACCAATCAGATCGAATTACAAACCTTACAATCAACAGGCTCACAAAATCAATTCACACTCTATGGCCTAAATCTTGAAAATGGTAAGCCTGGCGTTCTTTTTCATGCTACCGGTGGCAACGGAGCTAAGGTAAAACATTATCTAGAGGCTAAGTACTTTTCAGAACAAACCAAGGAATTGACACCCGATTTAATAGTCATTTCCCTGGGCACGAACGAAGCAATGGACCATCCTTATATCGATCCTAAATTCAGCGAGTACCTGGATATGTTTATTATTCAACTTAGAGAACAAAACCCATTTGCATTAATCCTGCTTAGCACACCTCTTGATTTCTATAAAAAGAAAACGAGGCGAAATCCCGGAGTGGAAGTTATACGAGATAAATTGATTGAATACGCTAATCAGCACAACCTTGCCTATTGGGATTTGTATCTGACAGGCGGTGGTAAACATTCCGCTGATGCGTGGAAGAAAAATAACCTGCTGCAACATGACGGTATTCATTATACAAAAGCCGGGTACGCGCTGCAAGGAAGTCTGTTGTTTGAAGCATTTATAAAAGGATATAATGAGTATGTTCTCTATCGATATCCATAAACTCCTCAATCAATTTCGATACAATCCGGAGGAACCGCTGATTTTCAACAGTGGAATCTTTCTATTTCTCTTTTTAGGATTTCTGATCATCTATATCTTATTAAGCAAAACTCACCGTCCAAAACTTCTTTTTGTAACACTGTTTTCGTTGTATTTCTATTACAAATCCAGTGGCCTATACTTTCTATTACTACTAAGCACCACCCTAATTGATTTTTCACTCGCTGGTTTAATTTACAAAACACGCTCGCATTGGAAACGAAGTACTTTGTTAGCGTTGAGCCTGGTCGCTAACCTGGGCGTGCTAGGTTACTTTAAGTATACCAATTTTTTACACGATATTTTTAGTACTGCAGCCGGGATTAGTTACCAACCCTTAGATATATTTCTACCGGTTGGCGTTTCCTTCTTTACTTTTCAATCCCTCAGCTACACCATTGACATCTATCGAAACAAATTAAAACCCGTTAACCACATTTTAGATTATGCGTTCTTTGTTTCATTTTTTCCACAGCTGGTAGCCGGGCCGATTATACGAGCTGCTGATTTCTTACCGCAGTTATCAAAACCAACCCTTGTTACTTCGGAAATGTTTGGCCGGGGTATATATTTAATCTGCACCGGGCTTTTCAAAAAAGCAATTATATCCAATTATATAAGTTTAAATTTTGTTGATCGCATTTTCGAATCTCCTACCCTATACACGGGGCTTGAAAATCTTTTTGGCGTGTATGGATATGCTTTGCAAATTTATTGCGACTTCTCGGGCTATTCGGATATGGCTATTGGAATTGCCTTGCTACTTGGCTTTCACTTCGCGATCAATTTTGATTCTCCTTACCAATCAAAAAACATAACCGAATTCTGGAGGCGCTGGCATATGTCTTTGTCTTCCTGGTTGAAGGACTACCTATACATTTCTTTAGGTGGAAACCGGCAAGGGAAACTACGAACTTTTTTTAACTTGATGTTAACTATGTTGTTGGGTGGTCTGTGGCATGGTGCATCTTTCCGATTTATTATTTGGGGTGGATTACACGGTCTGGGACTTGCTGTTCATAAACTTTTTACCTCGATAAGGTTTAAAAATATCAATCGAAATCCAGCTTTACAATCATGGATATCCGCCACAAGCATATTTATAACATTTCACTTTGTTTGTTTTTGCTGGATATTTTTTCGAGCCCCAACCATGGAAGCAGTGGGTCAAATACTTTATCAGATTATTACACACTTCAACGCCCAGATTTTTTTTGAATTTGTCGTAGGTTACAAAGGTGTTCTTTTCCTCATGCTACTAGGTTATTTCCTTCATTTCTTACCGGCTTCCAGTGAAGAGAAAGCCGAAGCATGGGTTACTCAATTACCCTTAGCGGGAAAAGCTACTTTGCTGATTGCTATCATAGTGCTAGTAATCCAAACAAAATCTGCCAGCATTCAGCCCTTTATCTATTTTCAATTCTGATAATTCTATTTGATTACCTGTACCCAGCCTTTGCACGAGGCTTCACCCTCCACTTGAATGTCATAATAATATACTCCTGATTCTACATTACCCGCATCCCAATCATCCTGATAGTTATCACTTTCAAGAACCTTTGCACCCCATCGGTTAAAAATTACTACACGGGCAGTCAATGAAGAGGAAGACAACTTCTTGCCCCCGTATAAAATAACAAATACATTATTCTCCGGAAATTCATCGGGTGTAATCACGTTGGGCACTTTCAGTTCATACACGGGCAATTGAACTGCCTCTTCATAAATACAGGATTCTTTTCTGCCCAGTAGTCTCACATTAAAAAGACCATCTTCATTAAAAACATGGGTAGTCATATCCATGTCAGACGTAGTGCCATCACCAAAGTCAAAGAAAACTTCTTCTGCAGGATCAGTCAAATTCTGAACCTGGATCGAGGGTCGTGAAAAACAATCGTATAGTTTGGCATATTCAAATTGTAAATCAATACCAGGTATCACCGTAATATTTACAGTATCTATTTTAATACAACCATTTACATCTGCAATTGTCACACGATAGCCATCGTCTTTTACTGGATTCACTAAAGGTGAGGCTTGAGTCGATGTAAAAGTTTTATCCCAATTCTGCCATTGATACGTCAGCCCCCCTGTAGCAACTAATCGTGCGCCAGCATCAAAGCACATCACCTGATCGGGTCCGGCAAAGCCTGCAGGTTTTGTAACTACCACGGTTGTAAACGTTGAATCTTTACCAACACAAGTTCCGGCATCAAGGGCAAGTAGTTTAACGAGGTATGTACCGGGCTCTTTATAGGAATGCATGATATACGTGGTATCTTGTCGCACTACCTGACCGCCATCACCAAAATTCCATTCATAAAATCTACCGCCAGTACTTTTGTTCTGAAAGACTATCGGATCAGGCAAACAAATTCTATTCAGCCCGGGCATATCTAGCTTGACAGAATTAGTTTGAATACGGGCTTTCAACGAAGACAAGTCAAACTTGAACGCAGCATTGTTACAATTTAAGCTACGGTTTTCCCTGCTCCACGAACCTGTGGTGGTTGGAAAATCATCAAACCCGCCTCCACACCCTGCGCAAACTGCATGGTAAACAATTCCACCTTTATCGAACCGACTAGTTCCACCATCTACATGGGTAGGTGATTGATTACCTCCTAAAAAAGTAGCATATAAAAGTTCAGTTGCATCATCCGTTAAAACAATGAAATAAAAATCAGAACCGGCTGTAGATTTCTGGTAAGCATCGTCTGTTACGGGCATGCCCAGCGTGTTACTATTCCAAAAACCGCGGGAGCTATTGATGGCACCGCCCCAACCACTCATATAAATATTGTTACAATCATTTACCAAAAAAGCAGTTGGAGAAATATCGGGGATACCCCTACCGGCTCCAAATACTGTCGAAAAAATTATGTCGGTAAGTGTTGCATTAAACTTTTGAATAAACTGGCCGCTGTTGTTATTTGTATACACTCCGGCCGTTACGGGAAAACTGCCTTCGGTTTGACCATAGGCATATATATTATCATTGTTATCCACATCAATAAAGTAAACCTGATTAAAGGCAGGTGTACCTGTAAAGGTAGAAGCAAGTAGGGCTGATCCATCAGCTTTAATCTTGGCAATCCATCCGTCTACAGATCCCCCATGGATTGCCTGATAAACACCGGACGTTGTTGGAAAATCAACACTGGCACTTCCACCCGCAACCAAAATATCCCCTTCAGTATTTATTTTTATAGTATGCGAGGCATCGGGCGAACTACCTCCTAAAAATGTACCCCAGAGAATCTGTGTGAGATCTGCATTGAGATGCAGAACGAGTGCATCTGTTCCTCCTGCGTTAAAGCTTAGATCAAAGCCATTCACTATCGGGAAATCAGCTGAAGATGTTACGGAACTAATGTAGATATTTCCTATAGCATCGGTGATAATATCGCCTCGTAATTCATCACCATAGTTAGCAACCAACGGACTTGATTGAGAATTTAATCCATCATTTTCAGAACCTCCTAAATACGTGCTGGAAATTAATTGGCTGCCATCCATTTTGATTCTTGCTACAAATAAATCAGAGCCATTGAAATACGGAATCACATTTGATTCAACAGTACCTCCATTAAATGTTTTATCTATGACCCCCGCGGTTGTAGGGAAATTTGTCGAACTGGTTGTTCCTAATACCAACAATTCTTTTTGCGAATTCATCACCAAACTGTGGGGTGATTCATTATTGCTACCTCCCAGGTACGATGCGTATAACAACTTTTGCCCGGCAGAATCATACTTCAAAATAGCAACATCATAAGCGCCACCATAACTGAGTTGAAACGCGCCTGTTGTGGCCGGAAAAAATCCATTCATATGATGATTTGTTACACCCGATGAATATAAGGTTCCGCCCTCACCAGGCGTAGCAGTGCTTCCCCAATTATCAGCCGTTGAACCCGAATAGGTTGAAAAGATCAGGAGCGGATCAATCACTAAGGGATAACATGCATCATAAGCTTCAGGAAAGTGAAAACTTACCGCGTTGTCCTGTAACACGTAATTGCACTTCACATATATTTTTTCACCATTAATAAGCTGGTAAGCCACTGGTTTCTTCTCATAGAAGATAAACTTTGAGGCAGTAACTACCAGATCACCCTTTTCCATTTTAATTTCATCCGCCCCAGCGTATTTAAATTTAATCTGGGTTGGATCTGCGCCAGCTACCAGGTTAAAGTCATATTTTATGTTACTACCCTGCGAATAAACTTTTAAATCAATGCCTTTATAGTAATCAGCATAGAGTACACCTTCATAAGCTGCAACCTTCGAACTCCACAAAGATGGATCCGATCCAACAAAATAATTGTAGTACTCTGGTAGCTTATTGATAGGTAGCGGAACCGATGACTTATTTGAACCAACAAATGAAACCCTGATCCTGTGTGCCTGAATTTTTAAATCTGTATCCAGCGAGATTTCATTTTCAGAATAATGACCATGTTCATGAAGTTCATCAAGCTTCTGCTGGTCGATAAATGCATAAGCAAATCCGCCAGACAATAACTGCATGTTGCCACCGGGAATTCTGGCAGTGAATTGAATTTCTTCCGGCCACTGGCATTTATTTTCAATAAATTTTATGGATGGAGGTCCTGCCCAGACAACAATGCCGATACTTAAAAACAAAATAGTTAAAATGCTTCTGGCTGCTTTCCTCACACGCATATGCTAAGTTAACCTTCCTTACGCAATACTTGCAAGGGAGGCGTTGAGATGACTTCGCGCGAATTCCACCAGCCTATTAAAACGGTAAGCAATATAACACCAATAGAAATTATTGCTAATTCAAGCACATTCACCGAAAACTGAACTTCGAAGAAAAATTTGGTTAACAACCAGCCTCCACCAAACGATAGCACCATTCCTGTAAGGGCTGAAAAAATGCCCACATATCCATACTCGATTAATGTAATTTTCATGATCTGTCCAGTGCGTGCACCAATGGTTCTTAGCAACACATTCTCTTTAATCCGCGCAAACTTGCTGTTCATAACAGCACCCGCCAACACTACCAAACCTGTTACAATACTAAACAAAGCAAGAAAACGAACCACCAATCCAACTTTACTAAAGAGTTCGTCCACTGTGCTCAGGATTAAGCGCAAGTCAATCAATGAAACATTGGGAAATCCAAAAACAAGTTCTTGCTGAAATTGTACAACTTCTTGCGGGTTATCTACCCGGGTGGAAGCAACCCAGATCTGGGGTGCATTTTCCAATACCCCAGCCGGAAATACAAAAATGAAGTTAGGCGGATCGTTTGGCCAATCTACTTTTCGAATGCCTGCGATAAATGTTTTTATAGGCACTCCCTGAACATCAAATACGAGAGAATCTCCAACACCCACATGCAACGTTTCGTGCATGCCTTCTGAAATAGTAACCCACACCGAATCTTTGGTATTCTTTTTCATCGTATGAATCTCACCTTTAATCAACTCTTCAGAAGCATGTAAACTATCCCGATACGTTACCCGGTATTCGCGGGTCATGGCCCAATTAGGAATTCTCAATGAGTCCTTGCGATCTAAAGCCTTATTGACAGAGTCTCGCTTTTTTAGTTCTTCAATTGACTGGCCCCTGATTTCGCTTAACCGGCACGTAACAATCGGCACCACCTGGTTCACAGGAAGATTATGTTTCTTGATCAAGTTGACAACATCATCTTTTTGTGAGGATTGAATATCAAACAAAATAGTATTCGATTGATTTTCATTTCCTTTAAACTCTACCTGGTTGAGCAAACTGCTTTGAATAATGTTAAGGGTTGCAATGATAAAAGCTCCGAGCCCAATCGTGACCAGCAATACTTGCGTCTGGTTGTTGGGCCGGAATAAATTAGATAATGCATGCCGGAAAATAAAAGTACTATTCTTGGGAAAATACTTTCGAACCAGAAACAATAAACCAATCGCAACCAACATTAAACTTCCCAACGCCAGCGCCAGCCCTATTGAGAATAGCCCACCGGCCATAAAACTTTGGGTTTGATACGAGGCTGCTAACACCGGAAATAAAATAATCAGAACTATGGCTACCCATTTTGTTTTGGAGAAGGTACGCGAAGGTGTAAAGTCAGCGCGCAACACCGAGAGCGGTGGAACAAACCGCACCGCTACCAACGGTAAAATTGAAAACAGTATAGATACTACTGTTCCCACGAGGATGCCTTCCGCGAAAGCGCGCCAGGAAATACCAAATTGAATTTCAACTGGAAAATAATCTCCAAACGCAAGGGGTAGTAATTGCTGAATACCAACCCCCACCAAAGCTCCAATCAGGCTACCTATTAATCCTAAAACAAAAATCTGAATAAAATAGATATTGAACGCCTGCCAACCGGAAGATCCAACACATCGCAGCACGGCAACTTCATCGCGCTTTTCACGCGCATAAATATGAACGGAACTTGCCACCCCAATGCAACCCAATATCAATGCAACAAATGCAAGCAACGAAAAGAAACGGTATACAGAACGAAACCCATCGCCCAAATCATCCTTTCGTTCTTCGATGGTATCATACGAGTAGCCGAGTTTTTCATTCAAAGGTTTTATCGTGTTTATTACTATCTCCGTATCTTCATCGGAAACCGTCTTAATAAAAAGATTATAATTAATCCGGCTTCCAAATTGAACCAAGCCTGTAGAATCGAGTGCCGACATTGAAATATAAACCGCTGGAGCAAGCGTTGCCGTAAGCGCGCCCCCTCCGGGAAATTTTTCAACAACCCCAGCTACTTTAAGATTCCGGGTTCCAATTTTGATTGTGTCTTCAGAACTTACCTGATACTGCCTCGCAAGCGATTCATCGAGCATAGCATACTCCCCTGTTTTCACTAATTCGTATGCGTTTGATGGTTGAGTGATTAATTCTCCATAGAATGGAAAATCACCTTCCAATGCGGTAAGTTTTATCAATCGACTTTGCCGGGTATTCATAAACATCACCATCGAGGCCATATCAGCATCATTGGCGAATTCACGTTTGGCCGTGTCCAGATTCTTTACATATTCCTTATCAAAAGGTTTGTTACTTTTTATTACCAGGTCCGCACCCAACAACTCTTTTGCGTTTCTATCCAACTCATCCTGCATGGCATAATTGAGTGAACCAATCGCCACTACGGCTGCAATACCGGTGATCAAAGAGGCAACGAATAGAAAGAGTCGGGAAAAATTATGACGACCATCGCGCCACGCCATGGCCCACACCCATCGATCGCGAAAAATAGAACGAACCGCGCGCTTAATTTTTATGCTATAATCGATCATGCAAGATTCAGAATACGTTCGTTCACCAACTTACCACCCTTCATCTGAAGAATGCGCTCTGTCTTTTCGGCCAGTTCCAGGTTATGTGTTACAAGAATTAAGGTAGTTTTCTCTTCACGGTTCATACCAAATAGTAAATCAGTAATCTGATGCGCATTTTCTTCATCCAGATTTCCGGTGGGCTCATCGGCAAATAAAATCCGGGGCGAAGTTATAAACGCCCGCGCCATAGCTACACGCTGCTGTTCACCGCCAGAAAGTTGGGTGGGATAATGACTAAATCGCTCGCTCAACCCTACGCGTGCTAAAAGGTCTTTTGCCTTTTGCGCTACATTCTTTTCGCCTCTAAGTTCCAAAGGCACCATTACATTTTCCAATGCTGTAAGTGTAGGCAGGAGTTGAAAATTCTGAAATACAAATCCAACGAATTGGTTGCGGATGTAGGCCCGGTCGTCTTCACTCATTTTGTTTAATTTAAAGCCCATGAGTGAGATAGATCCTGACGAAGGAACATCTAATCCTGCACACAAACCAAGCAACGTGGTCTTGCCACTCCCGGAAGGACCAATGATTGCCATACTTGTGCCTTGTTTGGCCTCGAAGCTTACATGATCTAGCACCATTAAATCCCTTTCGGCTGATTTATATATCTTGGTTAGTCCCACGGACAGCAATACGGTTTCTGGCATGATATTTAAGTTAACAGATCAGGAATTAAATCGTTTATTGTTTAAAATTGTTTCAAGGAAGATATCAACCTGTGATAATAATATGTTAGTCGGTAAAAAAGCGCTGTTTATTGTAATTTTTTGGGTCTTGCCTGCATTTCAAACCTCTAAAGTAATTCTTTTTTTTGGTGACAGCCTGACAGCCGGGTATGGTCTTTCCACCGAAGAAGCCTTTCCGGCCCTGCTGGAGAAAGAACTTAATAAAAGCGATAAGAAAGTTAAGATTGTTAATGCCGGTTTGAGCGGGGAAACTTCTGCAGGCGGCCTGAGTCGTATCGATTGGATCTTGAGGCAACCGCTTGATATTTTTGTACTCGAATTAGGTGCCAATGATGGTTTGCGAGGTCTGCCTATTGACCAAACTAAAAAAAATCTTCAAAGTATTATTGATAAAGTGAGAGCAAAAAATCCTACCTGTAAAATTGTGCTGGCGGGAATGATGGTGCCGCCCAACATGGGCAAAGAATATACGGATGAATTCAAAAACATCTATCCGGAATTGGCTCGTAAAAACAATGCTACTTTAATTCCATTTATTTTGGATGGTGTAGCGGGTATTGAAAAATTAAATCAGGCTGACGGTATTCACCCTACTCCGGAAGGTCATAAGATCATTGCAAGAAATCTCAAACAGGTTTTTGAGAAGTTGATTTAGCGGGGTAGCGAAATTAACCGCTAAGGCGCAAAGACGCAGAGAATATTCTTATTGATTATTTCATTTAGCTGCAATCTCAAAATAGTTGGTTTACTCCGGATAAAATTTAATGAGCATTATTGCCTCGGAAAATTCAGACCCCAAAAGAAGACGCATTAAAAACTTAGCGCCTTTGCGCCTTAGCGGTTAAAATAAACTCTACAGATTTATTTCAATCCCTTACTGATAACTTCAACCCACTGCGTATACATTTTTCCAGATGGATGAAGGCCATCAGCCGCAACCAAGGCTGGATTCTCCAAACCCTTTCGTGAGATATCGGTGATGTTGAAATATTTTATTTTATACCTTTCAGTAATTCGTTTATTGATTTTATTAAACTCATCTAACTGAAGGGAAATCGTTTCTTGCTTAGCTTTTCCAAAAGGAGTAAATCCATAATCAGGAATTGAAACTACAAATACGTTCTTTCTTTTTCCCTTTGCCAGTTGAATGGCTTTTTTGAGTAAATCTTCAAATTCAACCTCGTATTGGGTACTTGACTTTCCCTGATATTGATTGTTAACACCAATTAAAAGGGAGACCAGATCGTATTCATTTTTGAGATTAGCTGAGATGATTGCGTTTTTCAGATCATCCGTGCGCCAACCGGTGGTGGCAATAATTTTTGGGCGCTTAATTTGTAGCTTATCCGCGAGCTGATTGGGCCAACGTTCATCCTCAGATACACTTTCGCCAATGGTATAAGAATCGCCTAAGGCCAGAAACTTGGTTACGGTTTGTGAAAACAAATTCATACTTATTGCAAGTAATAATATAGTAATCGTCAGAAATCGACTCATCAAGTTTTATCAAAGTTATATTGTATACAGCAAATAAAGTTGGTAATATTAATCCAATAAAAGAAGCCGTGAAATTACAGATTTCAACTTATTTAATGATGCTGGCTCTTATGCAATGCTCTGCCGCACTTAGCCAAACTTACACGTTGCAGAATTATAAGGTAGAAGTAAAATCTTCTTTTCGGGGATTATCAGTTGTTGATGATAGCACAGCCTGGGTGAGCGGAAGCAGCGGCTGGATTGGAAAAACTAGTAACGGAACAAACCAATGGGAGTTCAAACAAGTTTCAGGCTTTGAAAAACTTGACTTCCGTTCTTTGTATGCCTTCGATTCACAGAATGCCATCATCGCCAATGCAGGTTCGCCCGCTCACATTCTTAAAACAACGGATGGCGGCAACTCCTGGCAGATCGTTTATCAAAACAATCATCCTGATGCCTTCTTTGATGGCATTGATTTCTGGAACGACCGTGAAGGAATAATCTATGGCGATCCGATTGAAGGTCGCATGCTTTTATTAAGCACAAAAGATGGCGGCAATACCTGGAATGAATTACCCCAAGCACAACGGCCTATTGTAAATGAAGGTGAAGCTTCCTTTGCAGCAAGTGGCACCGGCATCCGCTGTTACGGTAAATCGAAAGTCATTATTTCAACAGGCGGAAAATCTTCGCGGCTTTTCGTATCGAACAATAAAGGCGGGTTGTGGAATGCGCTGACGCCTCAGATAATCCAAGGTAAAAACAGTACGGGAATTTTTTCTGTCGCCTTTCGGGATAAAAAAGGCATCGTAGTAGGTGGAGATTACCTGCAAGATTCCTTAAAAGTAAAGCACGTGTTGATTACCAAAGATGCAGGTAAAACATGGCAAACACCAGCCACACCAACGCGTGGATACCGTGAGTGTGTGGAGTACATTTCAAATAAAGTACTGATCGCCACCGGACCTTCCGGCCTAGATGTTTCGTACAACAATGGTAGGGACTGGCAATCCCTCTCCGATGAAAAAGGATTTCATGTGGTACGAAAAGCACGCAAGGGAAAATTGGTGGTGGTGGCGGGAAGCGGCAAGATAAGTTGGATTGAATAAGGGTAAATTTGTTAGTTAGCGATTTATCCCTAAAACCCTAGTTCCTGCTAAATTTTTGTTGTGTGTATGTGGCTTCACCAATTCTTCAATCTTTGACCTTACTCACAGATGAAGCATGAAGATGAGTGATTTTCCAACTGCGGTTTTTCTTTACCATTATTAAAGTCCATCTGGATAATGAATTTTCTCCGTCCCCAGATGAAATGTAACAATTGCAGTCTGTCGGGAGAGTTGAATGTTAATGTCCTTTGGGCTTATTTGTAATTTTCTAGTGTTTGTTGTATCCGCAAACTCAGGAAAAATTGTCAACCAGTTTGTTTCTATTTCTTGTCTGCATTTTACTCTTTTTGCTTGATTCCAAAATGGATAAAAAATAGTCGCAGCGTCAGCGAATGATTCTCGAAAAGTATTCCAATTAAAATTATTAAATGCTGTCACAAAATTGGTTGCGGATTTCATAACAGCTATGGAATCTCTACTCTGAGCCATTAAACTAAAATTTAGCATGCAAAGGATTGTCAGGGAAAGTAGATTTCTAGTTGTCATGATTTTAATACTTGAATGTCTAGCACCATGTCACAAAACGGTTAATTCAAAATGTGTTTTAACTCATTTTTATATAGTATTGTGTTTAGTTTATTTCCACGAATCCATTCAATAACCTTTCACTTTCGGGTTTATAGCTATCCAGTAAATTTTGTGAAGTGTATGTTATGAATTGAACTGTTCCATTAGTGCTTGAAAAATAATACCCATAATAAGAAAATTTGATTCCTTGCATATTTCCATTCAACTGAAGAAGAAGTACTTTTAAACCGTTTACGATTCTGTATTCTTCTTTTACAATTTTCAGGTCAGATGCCGATGCTTTTCCATTCTCCAATGCAATTGATCTCAATGTTTTAAGAGGGATTTCAACTTTTTCAGTTAAAATCATTCCGTATAAATCTCCATCTTTTAATTGAAGTTCGAATTCTGCATCTGGATTATCAGTTGCTTTTTTAAATGACCATATTTTAGGGTTTATGTAAACACCAACATTTAGTTTGCTACTTTTTAGTAAAAAAGTTGACTCTTTGTCCTTTATAAATTTCTTGGGATTTGTTGGTATTTCTTTTTCAGGGACTTGATTTTCATTCTGATATTTCCATGTTCCATCATCATATAGAATCACTTCTTCACCAGTTTCAGTTACAGCCTTTTGTTGAGCTTGTATCAGGTTACCATAAAATAAGCCAATTAATAGCAATAATGTTTTTTTCATATTTCATTTTTTAATTTAAACACAACGTTCGCATTAAAGCGTGCTGGCAGACCAAACTAATAATCAATAATCAAACTCTGCCAGCATGATTTATATGCATTGTTAGCGGGCGTAATTGAAGTCAGACTTATTTTCTATTGCTGTAATTACGTCCACGATTTCCTTAGAGATCTCAAATCTCCCAATTTCTCTGGCTATCTTAAATGGATTCAAATTCACTTTAAAGTTCTTGTTTGTCCACTCGCTTAATTTGGATATCACGGTTTTCCCAGGAATAGTCGCAAGAAAATCATTGTCAAACTTAATTTGAAAGAGTTCTCTAGCTTCTTCCATAAATGTCTTCGGGGCCTTACTCTTATCTTTCGCGGAGATTTCTGTCGCAAAATTGTCAATAATTTCAAGCTTTAATTCATCAATGATTGTAGTCAAGGCTTCATTAAATATTTGAAGACTTATGGGGTTTTCAGTTCGATTTTCCCGCTCAATAATTCGACAAATTGCTGGAGGTACTATCAGATAATTTTCGATTTCCTTCCTTTTCCAGATGTGAAGATTTAATTTGTTTGATTTAGCTTCAGAATATCTTTCCTTGATTTGGTCATCCAAGTGGTAGTCAGAATCCAAGATGCAGTAAGTTTTGATATTTGTCTGATTATCCTTGAAAACTTTCACAGAGCCGATAACTCTTTGCCAACCTCCCCAACCTTCAATATATGTTTTCGGCAGTACTTCAAATGAATCCGATGAATCTTTGAAAAGTGTCGCCTGAAATATGCTCAGCAATTTAATATCGTCTGTATTCCCCTCAACTATTAGAAACTTCTTACTCACAAATAGTCTAGCAATTTCAATATTATGAATGCTTCCTATTTTATCAATTATTTCTTGAACGATTGGTGTTTTGTTAGCATAAGTAATTTTCTCTTTGCTGCTATCTATTGGCAAGACACTTTCCGCATCAACTTCAGACATTATTTCGATGGAATGAGTTGCTATCATTACTTGTCTGAAACGATTTCTAATAAATCTTATGAGTTTCCTTTGCAAGTCAGCGTGCATGTAAACATCGGGCTCATCCAATATGACTGTCGAATTTTGCTCACATCCCGAAATAAACCACATTGTTTGCAGCCACATTTGAAGTCCGTGTCCCATCCAACCAATTTCTGAGACAAAGTTGTTATCTCGAATCATTAAGTTTAGAGTTTCACCTTCTCCACCGTGTCCCTCGTCAAGCTCATCAACTGCTAGTCCATTCCATGTTGATTCTGATAGCTCTCTAAACTTTGGAAAATGGGCTTGGAAATACTTTAATTGATTTCTGAAATTTCTTGAACTTAG
This sequence comes from Cyclobacteriaceae bacterium, assembly GCA_022841475.1. Classification (GTDB taxonomy): domain Bacteria; phylum Bacteroidota; class Bacteroidia; order Cytophagales; family Cyclobacteriaceae; genus ELB16-189. The sequence continues at coordinate 23,070 of JALHRJ010000044.1, forward strand.
ATTTGTATCAACATTCTTTTGAACTGTCCGAAATTTCAAAATCTTTTCTTCCCTGAGAATTGGCGAAATTTGGGGAAGTATGTTTATGCTGCTTAATGCCAACTTGGCCGCGAATCCCTTTGATGCTACGTTTCTATTCTGGCTATCATTTAGAATCGCAAATATTTTAGCGTCCTCACCAACAAAGACTTCAATTTTACTTTTGTTGTCAAAGAAAGCGGTGATAATGGCAGGCCCCTCTCCGTACATATGAAATATGTTCTTAGAAGATATATCTAGATTGTCGATGGAAGGGCTTATCCCGTAAATGTCCTCCTTAAGTTTAAGCCAGTCGGGTGGTTTATTGTAGTTTATGTGTTTTGCTCGATTAGTCGCGATTGACACTATTCTTAGGGCTTCAATTAGGGTCGATTTTCCAGCATTATTTTTGCCAACAATAATCGTCAGATTCTTAAAACTAATTGTTGTGTCTTTAAAACATCTGTAGTTCTTAAGATTTATCTTTTCAATCATTTACGAGTCTTTATACAATTATGCCGCTAACATTGGATACAGGTAAGATAAGGGTTAAATCTTTGAATTCAATGCCAAATGGCCTTTTTCCCGCTTTCAAATTGCTGCCAGGTCTTCTAGCCTAACGGTAACACCTGTTGGGTTTTTAATCTTGAACAGGTTACTGAAGAAAGCGTAGAGAGGGATTACTTACAGTGATGCCTAGCAACGCTCTACAACAAAAGTGATGAGCCCAGCAGGAATTTGATGTGCGGAGAGAGGGATTACTTACGTGATCCCTTCTTGAAGGAGGGGCTAACATCAAATCTCTGCTGGCTCGTTGCACTCGATTCAATTTTTTTTTACGCTTTTGCTCAGGCATGCCTGACAAAAGCTCCAAAACAAAATTGAAAAAGCAGCAGAGATTTGATGTGCGGAGAGACAGGGATTCGAACCCTGGATCCGCCTGAGGCGGATAACGGTTTTCGAGACCGTCCCATTCAACCACTCTGGCATCTCTCCTAACTGTTTTTTTCGATCACGAAATAAACCCATTCAACCCTGCCTACCGGCAGGCAGGCACTCTGGCATCCCTCCGGAACAAAAATAAAACTCCCACTTACAATTAAGTGGGAGTCTCATAAAGAATCTAAACTAAATTTTTACTCGAAACGGAGCGACTCGATAGGGTCGAGTTTTGAGGCCTTATGTGCCGGGTAATATCCTGACAGCAGGCCAACGAAAATACAAATCAACATCCCCACCATCATCCAAAGCCAGGGAACGACAAAGGCACTGATACCAATAGCTCTGGAGATGAGATTACCGACCAGGATACCGAGTATAACCCCACCAATACCTCCTAGCAAACAAACTACAATTGCTTCAATCACAAACTGTTGCCGAATGCGTAAGGGGGTTGCTCCTAATGCTTTACGCACACCTACTTCCCGGGTCCGTTCAGTAACGGATACTAACATAATATTCATTAACGCGATGGAAGCACCTAACAATGTGATGAACCCAACACCAAATCCACCCCAGCGCAAGCCGCTGGTTATGCTTTCCATTTCCTGTGCAAGCGTTTCACTTTTTTCGATTTCAAAGGAGTTTGGTTCCTCTACCCGGTCTTGACGGATTTTTCGCATTAATCCCGTTGCCTCGCCCATCGCATACTCTACCTGCTTCATATCCTCAATACCCACAGTAAGTCCATACCTTAAAGGTTGACCTTCTGCCATTTGATTTGCCACAAGGATGGGGATGATCACCATGTTATCATAATTGTTATCAGAAAAATCTCCCTTCTCCTTTAATAATCCAATTACCTTGAACTGCGTTCCCTTAAAAGAGATCTCTGTATTGACTGGGTTTGGATTTTCTCCATATAATTCCTTGGCCAGCTTATACCCAATCACCGCTACTTTACTTCCAAATTGTGTTTCAAAACGTGAGAAATTCCGGCCCTCTAAAATATTCAATCCTTTAATCGGAACATATTCTTCATTGGCTCCCCGAATGTCCACATTCGGGTTGGTCTTTTTCGAACCATGTTTTACTTCTGCCAGGTTGGTGAGCCGGGCTGATAAGCTAATCGAAGAAGGCACTGCATATTGATCAATAAATTTCTGCATTTCGTTTAACGTAAGCCGGGGTCGCACTTTCTCCTTCACACCATCCTGATTGGTGCCACGGTTCCATTTTGAATAGATATCGAATGTATTAACACCTAATGAAGAAAGGCTTTCGTTAACAGAATATTCAATACCATCAATGGCGGTTAAAATTCCTACCAGCGAAGTGATACCTATGGCAACGATGAGGGCCGTTAATACAGAGCGCAACATATTTGCCTTTACCGAACGAAGGCCCTCTTTAATATTTTCGACTAAATTCATGCAGGAACAGGTTTTACGTACTAATTTGGAGATTCTATAATAAACTAGTCTTCAAAATTATATCTTTAAACGTTCTAATGTTGAGACTTTTTACAGATTCTTTTGTTACAAGGTTGCGCCAAATGAGTGGTTTAACGATGCGGTTCTTCATTTTGTTTTTGTTTATAACCCTTTCGGGGTGGGTTTCGGCTAATTCCATCTTTATTCCCATGGATGAAAAGCAAACCAATCACCTGAAAGCCTACGGAATTACCTATTGGATATTAAAACAAAATATCGAGGTGGATTGGCTTTTGAATTATCGGGGCGGCAGTTTTATGTGTGAATACAACCCTAAAATTCAAAGCGAATTGGTGGTGCGTGGTGTGAGTTTTGAAATTATTTCCGGAGCAAAGGTAAACGAGATTATTTCTGAGATTGCAAGCCCTGCGTTGAACTATGACATCATGAAGCTGGAGAAATATCCACGCATTGCTGTGTACTCGCCAAAATCAAAACAACCGTGGGATGATGCCGTAACGCTCGTGTTGTCGTATGCCGAAATACCATACGACATCATCTTTGATGATGAAGTATTGAACGACTTATTACCAAAATATGATTGGCTTCACCTCCACCACGAAGATTTTACTGGGCAGTATGGAAAATTTTATAGCAACTATGCCAACTATCCCTGGTATATCGAACAACAAAAGGAAGCTGAAGAAACAGCCAGACGTTTTGGCTTCCATAAAGTATCACAGGCTAAACTAGCCGTTGTAAAACGGATTAAAGAGTTTGTTGCCGGAGGTGGATTTATGTTTGCGATGTGCTCGGCAACAGATACCTATGATATAGCCTTATCTGCCGAGGGGGTGGATATTTGTGAACGCATGTATGATGGCGATGCGGCTGATCCGCAAGCTCAGGAAAAGTTGAATTTTGATAACACTTTCGCTTTTACTGACTTCCGTTTATCGCGCGATCCCTATCAATACGAATTCTCTGACATTGATAACAATCTGCCCGATCGTGGCCTTCGACAAGACAATGATTACTTCAGCATTTTTCAGTTTTCTGCCAAGTGGGATCCTATCCCTACTATGCTAACGCAAAACCATACCCGGGTTATAAAAGGATTCTATGGCCAAACTACAGGCTTCAAGAAAAAATTAATAAAATCGGATGTAGTAGTGATGGGCGAAACTTCTGAAATTAAAGAAGCCAAGTACCTGCATGGAATTTTTGGTAAAGGATTCTGGACATTTTATGGTGGCCACGACCCGGAAGACTATCAACATACCGTTGGGGAAGAGCCTACCGATTTACATTTGCATCCCAATTCACCAGGTTATAGGCTTATTCTAAACAACATTCTTTTTCCGGCAGCAAAGAAAAAGAAACAAAAAACCTGATGTTTATATCTTCTGTAAAATTCCTGCCACTGATCGGTTTCGTCAGCGCGGCCTTCCTTATGAGTAGTTGTAAGACTACAGTACAGAATCAGCAACAACCTGTGGATGCAAAAGCAATTGCAATAAGTAAGTTGGGTAATTCTATCGAATCATTCAAAAGTCCGGACGGGCACTATGAGTTGTTTGTGCAACAACCAAATGATTCGCCCATGCAACAAGCTCTTAAATTTTTGGTTATACAGATTAATACAAATAAGGTTGTCATGGAAAAAACTTTCATGCCCGGTTATGTAAAGTGGATGGGTGACTCCTCACTTGAATTACTTGACATGCCTGGGATTATTCGGGGTGATGAAGACCTGAAAGATTATAAAAAGATAATTGACGTAGCCCACCATAAAAATTAACCCCATGAAGTTTCGCTATCTGTCTGGAATCGTTCTTACTTTTTGTTTTACCATTTTGTGGGTTGTTAACATAACCCCTCCACTAATAGAAAACACATTTGTTGAGGAAGAATTTAGTGGACCTGAAGAATTTGTTTTATTTCATCACTCTATTCGCACACCCGCAGATCGATCAGCACCTGAATACCAGCCTGGTTTCATTATTCGCGAACTCAATCAGGCTAAATCATATGCTGCGCGGCAACGATCTAATTCGCGAACTCAATCCAACGGAGTAATTGAATGGGTTGAGCGCGGTCCTGCCAATGTGCCTGGCCGCACCCGCGGCTTAATAGTCGATCCGGATGATGCAACAAAAAATACCTGGTTCGCTGCATCTGCAGGTGGCGGTGTTTGGAAAACAACAACCGGAGGAAATTCATGGACTCTGCTTACTCCGGATCTTCCCAATCTGGCCACAACCGTTTTGGCGATGGCCGAATCCAATCACGATATCATTTACATGGGAACTGGTGAGAGCTTCGGGGGCCTTCCCAGTATTCGGGGAAATGGAATGTTCAAATCGATAAACCGCGGCCAGGCCTGGAACTACCTGCCTTCAACGAGCAATTTTTCAGACATCAACCGACTTATTGTAGATCCTTCGGATGCCAATGTTGTAGTGGCGGCTACATCAACAGGAATTTACAGAACTAGTGACGGAGGAGATTCCTGGACCCAGGTATCCAGTCTGGTTGACATTGAAGACCTACGAATGACGCCTGGAAATTTCAACATACAATATGCAACCCAATTTGGAATCGGTGTACTTAAATCAAGTGATGGCGGCATTACCTGGAACCTTTCCAACACCGGTATGAATCCTTCAGGCAGAATTGAGATAGCAATATCCCCGGTCAACACAAACCGGATTTTTGCTTCTGCACAAGGGACATTGGCTGGTTCGCAATCCGATCTTTACATCTCCAATGATGCAGGTACTAGCTGGTCAGTTGTCAATGTTACTTTCAATAATTCTGCCCTTGATTTTTTGGGAGGACAAGGTTGGTATGACAATACCATTTTATGCGATCCCTTCAATGCCGATATCGTCTACTTTGGCGGAGTAAATCTTTTTCGCGTTCAACTTGAAACAGGTACCAGCTCAATTAATAATTATAGTGTTGAAGAAAATAACACCACTTTCCTGAGCCTGGTTAATTTTAGTGCAGCCTTCTATGGTGGTCGTCTTGCTATTGGCCCTGCCGCCAATGCATCTGTGGAAGTACGTTTTGGTGCCGGTAAAAGCCAAAAAGCACATCGTTTTTTAGTGCCGGAAGGATCAACTTCGGGTGTGCCCGATGTAAGTTACAGTTATGCAGATTATATAGATGTGCCTTTTGAAGTGTGGGATGTTACAAACAACAAACAACTGATGGTATCCTTCCGCGATCAGGATCGGAATGGCCAATTTAATTTACTGCTTCAAAACACGGAGGCCGCAGAGGCAACTGCACATAGTCGGGAATACATTTACATTAACAATATAGATTACAATCCAGCAACACCCGCTGCAAACATTGCTGTCAATGGTGGGCATATAGTTCAACAGATGTATTTCTTTTGGCCCGTATTAGCTGCGGGAAAAAACTGGCCCACTGACATCACCGAATCGCAACTCAAAATCAACTTTAGCTCTTTACCGAAACAAAACGCATCGACCATCACCGTTTCCGATGCCTATGGACAGTTTGATAGTAAAAATCGGTTTACTCAGTTCGGAGTGGATGTGCACCCTGATCATCATAATCTGGTAGCCATACCCATGTCAGCTTCTACGTATCGGATTCTTAACGCAAGTGATGGTGGAATATTTATTTCAAACACATCAGCAACACCGGGCATCAATCAGGGAGATTGGTCGATGGTTGGACTTACTTACAATACAAGTCAGTTTTATGGTGCCGACAAACGACCCGGTTTTGATGAATACTTTGGGGGGATGCAGGATAATGGCACCTGGAAATCACCGCCAAGTACAAACGCAAGTAGTGGCACAAACTATCAATTCAAGATTGGAGGCGATGGCTTTGAAGTCGTATGGCATAAACTTGACGATAAAAAATTAATTGGTGGATCGCAGGGAAATAATTTCAGAAAATCAGTTGACGGTGGCAATACCTGGACCAACGCTACGAGCGGACTATCCGGAAATCACCCCTTTGTTTCTAAACTGGCTAATTCAAAGGATGACCCGGATTTACTTTTTACGTTATCCTCTGCGGGTGTTTTCCGATCGACAAACTTTGGAACCTCCTGGACATTAACTGCGATTACCGAAAAGTGGGGCGGTTCAACATCGATGATGGATGTTGAAGTATCGCGGGCCAATGCCAATATTGTCTGGGCCGGAAGTGGCATGATTAATACAGGCAGTACATTGAGAAATGTCCATGTCTCTACGGATGGTGGCGTAACGTTCAACCCAGCTCCTAACTATACAGATCGTGTTATGGGTGGGTTTTCCAAACTTGCCTCCCATCCAAAAGAGGATAGCACTGCCTACGCATTATTTTCATTTTCCGGCAGACCCAAAATTTTACGTACCCGTAATCTAGGTAAAGAGTGGGAAGATATTTCTGGATTTGGTATGGGCTCAACCAGTACCACTGGTTTTCCTAACGTTGCTGTTTATTGTTTATATGTACGTCCTGATAATCCAGATATTATTTGGGTTGGCACGGAAATCGGAATTGTAGAATCTCAGGATAATGGCCAAACATGGACCTTACTTGATGAATTTCCGAATGTTTCCGTGTGGGATTTGAAAGGTCAGGATACTCAGATTGTAATTGCTACCCACGGTCGTGGAATTTGGACGGCCCAGTTGGAAGAAGATCAATCTGTGCTGATCAATCCTACTATCAACAGTGTAGGCACATCACCGCAATCCGATTTAGTACTTGGCATTACTCTTGACGAAGCTTTCGATTCAACCCAGGTATTTCTACAAGGTAACAGGGTAGGCAAGATCAATAAAGTTACGCCCGGTAATTATACAGTTGAAATTAAGGGCGCGATAAAAGGAACCGTTCAAACCAAACTAATCAGCTATAGAGGTTCAGCACCCTTTCATTCAGAAACTGTTACTGGATTAAATCTGGTACTTAATCCCTATCAAAAACAATACTTCAATTATTTCATGAATGGATCAGACTTCAATCTCGAGTCTCTTACGATACAGCCGTTTGGTAATTCGAATACCAGTATGCAAACCTTTCATAATTACCTGGCGAGCAAAGATGTAGTGGCAATTCTCAAGCAACCCATCATAGTAAGTAATGAATATCCATTCTTCTTTTATCGTGATGTTGCTATTGTGGAGCCGGGTAGTGCAGGTTCCGCATTCGGCCAGTCTCAGTTCAAAGATTATGTAGTGGTCGAGGGAACTAAAGATGGAGTAACGTGGATTCCTATTTCACCAGGCTATGACGCTTCATTTAACAGCACCTGGTTGAGCACCTATAATGCCAATCAACCTGGCACTGTCAATCAATTGGTAGATCATAATATAGATCTTACCTCGCACTTTGCCGTTGGCGATACGCTGTTGTTTCGCTTTCGACTTTTTTCAGATGAGGCAGGTGTAGGCTGGGGTTGGTCGGTAGATGATCTTTATATCCAACAAAAACCAACAGGTGTAAATGAACTGCAGGCAACTACCAATAAACTTATCGCATATCCTAATCCAACCACCGGGCCGATAACGGTTACTTACACACTAGTTCAAAATTCCCCAGTTGATCTTATCATTTATGATCTTACCGGGCGAATCGTTAATAGAAAATCACTAGGCATTAAGAATATTGGTTTACATCAAGAAACGATGAGTTTCCAGGGATCTACCGGTACTTATCTATTGCAACTTCAGACCAATTCAACAAAAGAAGTTTTGAAAATTATTTTGCGGGAATAGTCTAATGGAGTCGATCTCCCCGGAACTCCAGGTGTTCAAGAATCTCTGCTTCTTGTGAGAGAATTTCGCGCCAGCGGTTTTCCACAACTTCTTCTGGCATATATTCTTTTGCGAGTCTTAGAAAACATTTATAATGACCTGCCTCGGACACCATCAGTTCGTAATAAAATTTACTTAATTCAGCATCGCCAATTTCTTTCCATAATAGCCTGAACCGTTCACAACTTCTTGCTTCAATAAGTGCGTTCAGTAAAAGCTTTTCCATCAATTGCTGATCACGACTTCCTCCCTTTTTTACAATCTTCTGAAGTTGATCAACATATTCATCTTTTCGTTGGAAACCTAAATGAAACCCTCGTTTGGTGAGTTGTTCCATGACGCGCTCAAAATGCCCCCACTCCTCTGCCACAACAGGGGTTAAAGCTTCTACTAATTTCACTCTCTCAGGATAAGTTATGATTAAGGATATACAGGCCGAAGCAGCTTTTTGCTCACAATAAGCATGGTCAACAAGGATGTCCTCAATATTTTTTTCAGCAATATTTATCCAACGCGGATCGGTAGGTAGTTCAAGACCTAAGACATGCTTTTCCATCTAGTCAAAAAGAAATAAATCAAAACCGAAGTCCAGTATATTTCGTTGACCCGGATAGCCGGGTGTGGGCAAGTATCCAGTTTGCCGAATGGCTTGCAGAATGTTATGATACTTGACAAAAAATCTTCCCCGCTTTATTTTTCCATTTAAAAAAACATCTACTAAAGGATAGGCCGGGTTCACAAAGTTATCTTGCACATAAAATTGCTGGATGGCCGGATCATACCCAAGCGCTGTATAGTCCGACCGCCAATGTGTGTCTAAACCAATCTGTACCTGAATGCTCCCCTTAAAGAGCATATTTTCATAAGCTAACTGTGTATTAATAAACCATTCTGGAATTCGAAGCGCCTGATCATCATTATTAAGAAGCTGGGTATAGAGAACTTGAGGCCGCAGATAGAAGTGTCTGAAAAACCGAAGTGACATTCGCACCTCTGGAGTAAAAACCTGTTGATTGCCCGATGACTGTACCGGAATCACCGTTTGCTCACCGGGTACGTTGTTACTTTTATAATAGACGTAGTTGGTTAACGCTGTGTAAGTTGCTCCGGGCGAAATAAATAACCTGCCCCACTTCACTTTTGCAAAAGCCGACAGCTGATTATAAAACAGATCTGAAAAGTTATTAACCCATGCATTATGACTACCGCGATAAGCAAGTGGTAAAAAAGAGGGTTTCGCCAGAGAACTAATGCCGGTAGCATCCAGCCAAGGTGTTCGCAAATAAGCTTGCAGCCTATAGTTGCCATCTAATAAATATTCTGCTTGTGCTGTTAGTTCACTTACCGAATCATAGCGGAATGCAATTTGCCCACCTACGTAATTCTCGATGCCATCATTTTTGAATGACAATGTAGTTTCATCTACATATCGATTGAACGTACTGTATTGCCGCATTTTATAGTAGAAACTATAAAATAAAAAAGCAGCATTTCCTTTTATGCCAATTTCATTTACAATGCTTTTAAATTCTATTCCATCCTTGACATTAATCGTATCGATATCTGCATCGGTGTTGGTAAAACCAAAGTAGGCATCATAATTTGCTTCCCTTGATTGGGTATCAACAAAATAATTTCGTTGCCGGTTAATATCCAGTTTATGATAAAGTTGAAACGGAGAAGCCAACTGATACTGATGAAAAATATGCAGTGAGTTACGTAACTCTTCTGTCTGCGCAGCCAATAAAAAGGGCTGAGCATTCGGACTAAAATATTCACTAAAGACGGTATCCGTGTCTTGCAGTACACCACCGTTTTCAAATACCCGATGACGGATACGTCTATAGCTACCCACCAATGTATAGCGATCATTCAGCGATTTATAGGAGGAATGAAAATCATAATAGTGGCTAACCGTTTGCCGAATACCTTTGGTTCGTTGAAGTTGTTTATCTACCAAAATAGGTCGGTAATTAAACCCAAAATTCCAGTTTGGTTTTATGTTCCTGCTGAATTCAATCTGAGTCATTGCCCTCCCATCGCCACCCCACACGAGAAACATACGGGTAAAAGGAGATTTTGTATCAAAATATTTGGGCTCTTCGGTTTCGTAAAACAAGGAGTAAGTACTGTAACCGGGGTTAGCCCCGATGGAAGAAGAGATAACCGGAAAAATAGGATTCAATGCTGTGCCAACGTTTCCAAGGTCCTGATAAAAATTATTCTGTCGTTGCACATAGGTCCACAGATGGAAGTTACTCAACGATGTGTCGATAGGTTTATAATTCTCCTTATTCAGAAAAATCTCATTCTCAGTAATCCACTTAGAAGTAGTAGGCCCGTAAACATTTTTTGTGGAGTCATCGACTATTTGAGACCCTCGTCCTGTGCGGGCAGGTGTTTGAGTTGCCGTTTTCTCAGAAGTTCTTTGTCTTGCGGTATCTTGCGGTATAACAAGGGGTGTCCTATCCCGCTTGGAAGGCAATGGTTTCTCCTGAGCCAGAGAAGTTACACTTACCACCAGAAGTAGCGTCAGAAGAAAATGACTTTTTAAAAACACGCGCAAAAATAGATCAGAATTAGGAAAGAGCATTGGCTTTTTCGGAAGCCATAGATACTTCTTTTAACTTTTCTTCCACCAAACGAAGGAGCATTGTATCAAAATCCGAACCATTTTTGATGAATGCAGCCTGAATGGGAAGATAAAACCAGTTTTTCCTTTTAACATAATCAAACAAAGGATGATGAATAAGCTTTACCATGTCTTTTTCTGTTGTTAAGATGGTATTCGCATTAAAAAAATCAGCAGATTGATGTATGTTTTCAATTTCGTCACATGTGTAGCTATGATGATCCGGAAACCTGAAATGTTTTTTAACCTCAAAATGTCTTGATGCCTCCTTTTCAAATGAGGCATTTTTAGCAATCCCCGATACAAGAATTACTTCATTACCGACCGGATTTATATGGCCGATCGCAACCGGATTCTGGGATTGCATGCTGGTAAAAAACACTGGCTTATTACCGGACAACTTGTGTAATTCATGGCGTATTTCACTTTCCTGCTTATCCGTTAAATCCGGACATTTAGTGACAACTATTGCATGGGCCCGTTCCGCTCCAACGCGCGCCTCGCGCAGGCGACCCAGCGGAAGAAGAAAATCCTTATAAAAAGGTTTTTCAAAATCTGTCACCAAAATAGAAAACTGAGGAACAACAGCCCGATGCTGAAATGCATCGTCCATTAAAATAATCTGAACTTGTGGACTCTCATTCAAAATGGTGGGAATAGCCAATGCTCTCTCTTCGCCAACGGTGACAATAATTTTATCACCAAACTTCCTTAAAAGTTGATAGGGTTCATCACCAATAGAAAGTGCATCATCGTGACTTGTGGCTATATGAAACCCGGTCGTCTTTCTTCTATAACCACGACTCAATGTTGCTACTTTATACCGGTCGCTTAATAGTCTGATCAAATACTCGATCATAGGAGTTTTACCAGATCCTCCCACATTAAGATTACCTACACTGATCACCACTGAATCGAACTGAAATGATCTTCTATGACCAATATCGTAGAGATAATTTCTCAGCCGTGTAGCAAGATTATAGAGCCCTGCAAAAGGCAAAAGAAGGTACTTGAAAAAACCCATAAAGCAGTGCCGTGATCTTTCGCTATTTTTGATCAAAAGTACATAATCAATGGCTTCCACAACGATAAAAAAAGTAATCGACAGTCTGGAAATTTTAGCGCCTCGAGCTTACCAGGAGGAATATGACAACAGTGGTCTGCTCACCGGTAATCGTGCGGATGAAGTAAGCGGCATTTTAATTACGCTCGATTGTACGGAAGAGGTAGTTGAAGAAGCCATTGCAAAATCCTGCAACCTCATTGTGGCTCATCACCCCATTCTTTTCAAAGGAATTAAACGACTTACCGGTGAAACCTATGTGGAACGCGTTCTTATAAAAGCAATCCGGAATAACGTAGCTATCTATGCCATTCATACCAACCTGGATAATGTTCTCACTGGAGTGAATAAAAAAATTGCAGAAAGAATCGGGTTGAAAAATATCCGCATTCTGGCTCCCAGGAAAAATGTGCTGATGAAGTTGGTAACCTTCATTCCAAAAGATCATGCCGAGCATGTGACTGCCCGGTTACACGAGGCTGGTGCCGGGCAAATCGGTAATTATAAGAACTGTAGCTTTTCGGTGGTTGGTGAAGGTGCTTTTATGGCCACCGGTTCGGCCACACCCTTCATCGGTGATCTCAACAAAATTGAAAAAACTGAGGAAGTCCGTGTTGAAGTAATTTTTCCTACCGTTTTGCAATCTCAGGTTTTACATGCGTTGCACGAAAGTCATCCCTATGAAGAAGTTGCCTATTATCTCACTTCGCTTGAAAACGAAAATCAGGAAGTAGGAGCTGGTGTAATTGGTGAACTGGATATGGGCCAGGAATCAATAGTTTTCTTGGAACATGTGAAGGCCGCCATGAACACGGCTTGCGTGCGGCATACCAAGACCTCCCATAACCTGATCAGAACAGTGGCAGTTTGCGGAGGTGCCGGAAGCTTTTTGTTAAAGCAGGCAATTGCACAGGGAGCGGATGCTTTTGTTTCGGCAGACTTTAAATACCACGAATTTTTTGATGCCGATGGAAAAATCCTGATTGCCGATATAGGTCATTACGAAAGCGAACAATACACGAAAGACTTATTGGGTGAGTTTTTACGAGAAAAATTTCCTACTTTTGCAATCGCTTTTTCAAACGTTGTTACAAATCCAATAAGCTACCTGTAAGTAATGGAAAATCAAACAGTTGCACAAAAACTAGAAGCCTTAGTAAAATTACAATCCATAGATTCAAAACTGGACGAACTCAAGAAACTAAGAGGAGACCTACCTGATGAAGTACAAGACCTGGAAGACGAAATGGAGGGTTATCGCAC
>JALHRJ010000045.1 GCA_022841475.1 Cyclobacteriaceae bacterium
CGTGGTCTTCATGCACATGTCTATTACGAAGCAGCCGCGGTGGTGATTGCCTTTATATCGCTGGGCAAACTTTTGGAAGAAAGAGCCAAGTCAAATACTGGCTCTGCGATTAAAAAGCTAATGGGTTTACAACCAAAAACCGTACATGCTATAGTTGATGGCGTTGAGATGGAGATGCCGATCGCTTCCGTTAAAGTTGGGTATGCTATACTGGTCCGTCCGGGTGATAAAATTCCTGTCGATGGAGTTGTGATATCCGGCTCATCTTTTGTAGATGAAAGTATGATCAGTGGTGAGCCCATCCCGGTTGAAAAGAAATCAGACGATAAGGTTTTTGCCGGAACCATAAATCAAAAAGGAAGTTTTCAGTTTGAAGCTCTCAAAGTAGGTGGGGACACCATTCTTGCACACATTATTAAAATGGTACAGGAGGCGCAGGGCAGTAAGGCCCCGGTCCAAAAACTGGTTGATAAAATCGCAGGAGTTTTTGTACCCGTTGTGATTGGGATTTCGATTCTGACCTTTGCTACATGGATGATTGTGGGTGGTGATAATGCTTTTACCCACGCCCTGCTAACTTCGGTTACTGTACTGGTTATTGCTTGCCCTTGTGCTTTGGGTTTGGCAACACCCACTGCCATTATGGTAGGAGTAGGGAAAGGTGCTGAAAATAATATATTGATAAAAGATGCTGAAAGTCTGGAATTGGCTCACAAGGTAAATGCCGTTATTCTGGATAAGACCGGAACCATCACGGAAGGAAAGCCCGTTGTAACCGATTTGATCTGGGAAACTCCTTCGGAAGAAGATAAAAAAATTCTATACACGCTGGAAATGCAATCGGAGCACCCATTGGCGGAGGCTGTAGTTAATAAACTTAAAGAAGAGAATATCAGTAGTTTGCCAATCGAAAAGTTTGAGAGCCTGACTGCACGTGGGGTAAAAGCGAGTGTCAATCAAGTTACCTACTTCGTAGGAAACAGAAAGCTAATGGAGGAAAATGGAATCTCTATTTCAGAAGCCCTAACGTCTACTGCAACTCAACTTCAGGAAGAGGCTAAGACGGTAGTTTATTTCTCAAATCAATCCAGGGCCTTAGCACTCATCGCCATTGCCGACAATATTAAAGCAACGTCACGCGCGGCTATTCAATCGCTACACGCCAAAGGTATTGACGTATACATGCTTACGGGAGATAATGAACAAACTGCAAAGGCTGTGGCCAGACAAGTAGGACTAAAAAATTATAAGGCCGAGGTATTGCCATCCGAAAAAGCTGACTTTGTAAAAAAACTTCAGGCCGAAGGAAAAATAGTGGCCATGGTGGGGGATGGTATTAATGATTCGCATGCATTGGCTCAGGCAGATGTCAGCATTGCCATGGGTAAAGGTTCCGATATTGCCATGGATGTAGCCAAGATGACATTGATTACCTCAGACCTTCAGTCGATACCCAAGGCACTGAACCTGTCAACCAAGACGGTGCGTTGCGTTCGTCAGAATTTATTCTGGGCCTTCATTTACAATGTGATTGGAATCCCCATTGCAGCGGGTGTACTATTTCCTGTTAATGGTTTCCTGCTGGACCCGATGATTGCCGGGGCAGCGATGGCACTTAGCTCAGTGAGTGTAGTGAGTAATAGTCTGCGATTGAAATGGGCTAAAATTTAAGCTGTGGACTTTCGAATGCGCAAATAAGTTGAGCCAATCCTTTTATAGAAAGTAAAATCAAAATTTTGTAAACTGCATCCGTTAATTTCCTGTATGACTGATAAGGAAATATTAAAGAAAGCTTTTGAGAGCTTCATGCCGCAAACACCAGAAGGGATTGAGGATTTCATTAGCCTATGGACAGCGCATAGTGTTAAAAGAAAAGAAATCATTACTTCTGCCGGGGAGGTAGAGAAGTATTTGTACTTTGTTACCGAAGGTGTGCAGCGAGTTGTTTATCAGGACGATCAGAATCGTGAGTCAACCCTGGTATTCTCGTACCCGCCTTCCTTTGGAGGATCTATCAGTTCCTTTTTTCTGCAACAACCTTCCCGTTATTTTTACGAGTCACTTACACCTTCCCGTTTTCTCCGAGCCTCATTCGAATCGATAGATGCTTGTATGCAACGGCATTATGGAGTTTCAGAAGCCATTCGGTTGGGAATAACACAAGCTTTCGCAGGATTACTGGAACGAATGGTTGAACTTCAGTGCTTTACCTCCGAAGAAAAATTCAGGCAACTATTGAAACGAAGTCCGCATATATTAACCCTTGTTCCACACAAATACCTCGCAAATTATCTGGGCATAGATCCCACGAATTTCAGTAAGTTGATAAATTCAGTTCGCATTTGATAATCTTGGCAAATACCAAGAATCATTTTTCTGCAGTCATCCACCTTTGTTGCATCAACAAAACAAAAAACAGTATGACAACAAAAGTAATTTATTTCTCAGCAAGCAAAGGATTCATCCTTTTTTCAGCCTTAAGCCTCGCGTATGTAGCCCTACTGGCAATGTTTAATCCTCAAGCGGTGATGGACCTTGTGGGCGTTAAACTTACCAACACAGATGCGCTCAGTTCCATTCGGGGTATCTATGGTGGCGTAGGAATTACTATCGTAGTATTACTAATCTATCTTGCTTTCTTTCGAACTGTCAAAGGCCTGAGTTTTTTAGTCCTATTTTGGGGATCTTATGCAGCTTCGCGTATCATCACCTGGTTTGCTGATGGTGCATTAGGAGAATTTGGCACAAACTGGTTAGTGATTGAGAGTATTATGTGTGTGATTGGTTTAGTATTGCTGGCCCTGAAAAGCAAAATCATGGATCATTAATATGCAGAAGCTATCGCAGACTGATTTTATTAACCAGCTAGAGACAGAGGTTGAAGTACAATTGAAAGAGGTTATAGGGGTCTTCCAGAATTTTCCGGAGGACCTCCTCCTTCAACCTGCTGCTGATCATGGCTGGAGCATTGCCGAGTGTTTTGCCCACTTAAATACATATGCCGAATACTACCTGCCTCGAATTGAAAAAGTTATCGATCAGGCATTGCCAATAGATGAATCGCTCGTCTATAAGCACAGCTTTCTGGGTCGGTACTTTATTAACATGATGGACCCAGACCGTGGAAAGAAAAAGTACAAAGCAACGAAGAGACATCGGCCAATTGTGGATAATCCACATGCTATTGTTTCTAAGTTTATACAATACTTGGAATACATGCTGGTTTTGCTTAACAAAGCAAGGGGTAAAAATTTGTTACGTAAATCTGTTACCACTTCACTGTCTGCATGGATTAAAATGAATTCCGGAGATGCGATGTTGTTTGTGCTTATTCATAACAAACGACACTTAGAACAAGCAAAGAGAAACCTATTACAACGTTGACCAGATTGTGTTTAGATTTAATTCTGAAACGCTGTAACTAATTTTTATCCCACCCGTACAAAGACATATTCTTGCTTTTAACAGGAATACTAATACAACCCATCCTCAACTATTAAATGTTGCAACTTTAATGCAAGGTTGTTGCTATCACTGATCACTTGTACAAGATATTTACTTCAGGGTAGCCACAACTATCATACACTTCCAGGGCGAGCGTAAATACTTGAAGTTGGTAAATACCAACATTTTTAATGTTAAGCAACCAGGTTGTTTGTTTAGCGTACAAGTAAACATAATTCCGGAAGCAGTTCAATTTTAAACTTTAGATATAATGCAAATATGAAACCCTTAAAACTCCTTTTTTTCAATTTATTGTTTTTATCGCTGGCTTCATGTTCAGATGAACTTGAGAATCCAACACAGACCCACCAAGTACCTATCTTGGTGCAGTTTTTTAACAATCAGTTTACGGCTAATGAAAATCTAGCCGACTATCCAATGACTATTGTAATGCATAAACCAGCTACAGTAGCAGGCATTATTTCCGTTGGCGTAACTTCTGATTTCAATGAGGCATTTACAACGGAACCAGCCATTGTGGATGGTCAAATTCAGGTTCCTGTTGCTGTTGGCCAAACAGTCGTTTCCTTTAAATTAAATCCTCATGATAATGATGATTTGGATGGCAATAAAAATATACTATTTACAATTAAGCAATTATCAGAAGGATATGAGCTTGGTGAGGCTATCCAGTTAAATGTTATCATTGTGGATGACGAATCGCCAGCGACTGTTTATTTTCTAGATGAAGAAGGCTTACTAAAAGAAAACATAACGGAAGGAATTTATCTGCCCCTTGGCTTTTCTTCAATCACAAAAGGACAAGGAGCCATTGAAGTTGAACTTACATCCGCCCAGGGCGTGTATGGTACTTACTTTACTACCGAACCAGCAGCTATCAATGGCAAAATTACATTGACGGTTGAACGCGATATGTCAAGTGTGTTTATCCGGTTTATACCGCTCAATAATGCATTGATTGATGGTCATCACCAAGTTCAATTGAAGATTACATCGGTTACTGGTTCAGTTGTTTCAGGTGCAAATGTTACCAGCCAAATAAAAATCATAGACGATGAATTAGAAGGCAAAGCCAAAGGATACAGTGTTGGGGCTGGTAATTGGAGCTACAAGCGTAGTTATGAGTATAATCAAGACGGCACCGTTTCCAAGATTCACTGGGAACAAAATACGCCAGGCACGTTGGCGGGCACTTATTCGTATTACTATAATCAATCTGGACAGGTTATTAAGCGGGTAGAATCTCCGTTCACGGAAATACTTTATACCTGGGAGGCTGGGAGAATTGTTAAAGAAGAGAAGTTTACGAATGGTGTTTTAAAACGGTACACGTTATATGGTTATGATGATGCGGGCAATGTAGGAGAGGCAGCCATACATGATCGTCAGCCAAATGGAGAATTAACGTTATCGTTATTGCATGTCTACCTGCATCGCACCGATGGCAATATTTATAAGCAGTTAACGTATGTGCCTATCGAGGGTTCTGAAGAATATGCATTGATCTCGACACGAACTTTTGATTTATATTTAGACACGGCCAATCCTTTTTCCATGATGGATATCTTGCCAAATGTTGATTCGCAGCCCAATCTGCCAGGTTCATATCGGGTTGAAGAAAACGGTCACGATATCCTCTATCAGTTCTCTTATGAATTTGATGAAAATGGTAAACCTATCCGAAGAACGGCTACATCATCCACTGGCTCAGAGGTTACTTTCTATGAGTATTATTAGTAGATAGATTGAGTTTATAAAGTTAAAAATGTCCGATTGCTTCGGACATTTTTTTTTCGTTGCGAGATGAATTAATCTTAACTAAGTCGATGTGTATGTTTACAATTTTTGGCAGTGTGGAATAGTATAAATGAATAGCGTAATTCTGTAAACCCTAATTCAATCAAATCTCGTTTCTTTGAGTATTAAAAGTAAATAAGATGGAAAAGACAAAATTCAAAACAAACATTAAGTGTTCTGCCTGCGTGGCTAAAGTGACTCCTTTTTTAAATGAAGTTGCCGGTGAGAATAACTGGCAAGTAGATCTGGTGGATCCTGCCCGCACGTTGACCGTAGATAACACAGACGATAAGAAAATCGTAGAGGCACTTCAAAAGGCTGGATATAAAGGAGAACTTTTTGCGTAGTCGTGGCTGACCAAAAAGTCAAAATATCAATCGAAGTGTCATTCCGGGCTTGACCCGGAATCCCGAATTGTGCGCACTCCGCTGGATCGCGGCTCAAGGCCGCGATGACAGATTGACTTTTTTGGCAGCCCCTCCTTAAAACTTAATTAACAACTTGTTAACAGCTTTTTTATTACATTTGCTCAGTCAATGAAATTTTTAAAACCTATAGTCTCCTCAATGCTCGCTCTGCTGGTGCTTGTTTCCTCAAGCAGCTTTATGGTGAACATGCACTTTTGCGGAGGCCATGTTCAAAGTGTTTCATTGATCAAAGAGGCTGCCCAATGCCCTATGGAAGTTCAACTTCCACCTTGTCACAAGAAGATGGACGCAAAGAAGTCAGGATGTTGCCAAGACAAGCATGTTGCTTTTGAAGGAAAAGACTTTAACACACAGATTCAGGATTTTTCGATGCTCACCTGGCAATCCATCCATTGGGTTGCTTCACTTCCGATGATTATGGAAGTCATCCAGGTTAATGAAGCACTCGCTTATTCAAATTATACTCCCTACAAACCACCCATTGTCGAGCGCGACATTCCTGTGCTCGTTCAATCTTTCCTTATTTAGATCATAGCTGACTTTTGTGAGTATCCAATAAATGCTATTGGAATAGTCTCACTTCTTGTGTCTCACTACTTGATACTATTCAGCTATGATAGAAAATTTAATCTCGTATTCACTTCGTAATCGCTTTCTGATCCTGATGGTTGCTATCGGATTATTTGCGTGGGGCGTTCATTCTGTCCGCGTTAATAAGATTGATGCCATTCCGGACCTTTCCGAAAACCAGGTGATAGTTTTCACGGAATGGATGGGCCGCAGTCCGCAGATTATCGAAGACCAGGTAACGTATCCACTCGTCACCAACCTGCAGGGACTTCCAGAGGTAAAGTATGTGCGTGGCGCTTCCATGTTTGGAATGAGTTTCGTCTACGTTATTTTCAATGACGATACCGATGTGTACTGGGCGCGCGAGCGTGTGCTCGAGCGACTTAACTATGCAACGCGATTATTACCGCAGGGTGTTACACCAACACTTGGTCCGGATGGGACCGGTGTGGGACATATTTTATGGTACACCCTCGATGCAAAGGGAATGGATCTCGGGGAGCAACGTGCCCTGCAGGACTGGTACGTAAAATTTGCTTTGCAGAATGTGCAGGGCGTAAGCGAAATCGCTTCTTTCGGAGGATTTCAAAAACAATATCAGATTGCGTTAAATCCGAATAAGCTTTCCTACTATAATCTCTCGGTTCCCGAAGTAATTCAATCTGTTCGTTCAAACAACAATGAGGCTGGTGGTCGCAAGTTTGAGATGAGCGACATCGGGTACATCATTAAGACGACCGGCTATCTTAAATCTGTAGAAGAAATTGAAAACATCGCTGTTAAAACGGTGAACTCCGTGCCGGTGAAAGTGAAAGATCTGGGCTCGGTTCAAATGACCGGTGAAGCCCGTCTCGGAATTTTCGATCAGAATGGAGAAGGCGAAGTAGTAGGCGGTATTGTGGTGATGCGCTATGGCGAAAATGCTGATGAAGTGATTAAGCGTGTGAAGGCAAAGATGGAAGAGGTGTCGAAGGGATTTCCGGCAGGATTGAAGTTTAATGTAGTCTATGATCGCAGTGAGCTGATTGAAGAATCGATATCATCTATTAAAACTACATTGATTGAAGAAATGATTGTGGTGTCGTTGGTGGTCATTCTCTTCCTGTTCCATTGGCGCAGTGCTGTGAGTATCATTATTCAAATACCTATTACCATTGCAACAAGCTTTATTTTATTGAATGCGTTTGGTATTTCGTCTAACATCATGTCCTTGACAGGCATCGTGCTGGCTATCGGGGTGATTGTCGACAATGGTATTATCATGTCTGAGAATGCCTACAAGCATTTGTCGATGCGCTACGCAGAATTAAATGGACCAATCCCTGATTTAGAACGGCTTGCTATTATTGAGAAATCCTCAAAACAGGTTTCTCGCGGTGTATTCTTTTCTACGATCATCATCATCGCCTCTTTCCTGCCCGTGTTTATGCTCACCGGTCAGGAAGGAAAATTATTTCATCCATTGGCATACACAAAAACATTCATCATGTTGGTGGATGCAATTTTGGTGATCACACTGGCACCGGTGCTCATTTCATTTTTCATGAAGGGAAAGTTTAAAGATGAAAAAACCAATCCGCTAAATCGATGGTTGGAAAAAATATATGAACCCATTCTTCGTGTTTGTATGAATTGGCGTAAGACCACGATTGGTGTAAACATACTGGCCCTGGCGGTGAGCATTCCATTATTGTTTAGTATGGGTAGCGAGTTCATGCCGCCTCTGGATGAGCAGTCGATACTCTTCATGCCCGTTACATTGCCCGATGTTTCCAATGAAGAGATAAAACGAATTCTTCAGGTGCAGGACAAGATTATCAAATCAGTGCCGGAAGTGGATAAGGTGCTTGGTAAGGCAGGTCGTGCCAGTACCGCAACCGACAATGCTCCTTTATCCATGATTGAAACAATTATCACGCTTAAGCCGAAATCAGAATGGCGTGAAGGCATCACCAAGATAGATATTATCAATGAGTTGGATGCCAAACTGCAAATACCGGGCGTGGTAAACGGGTGGACACAACCCATTATCAACCGCATCAACATGTTATCAACGGGTATTCGAACTGATGTGGGTGTGAAAGTATATGGACAAAATCTTGATAGTATTTATTCACTTTCAGAAAAAGTAAAAGCTGCACTGGAAGGAATTCCGGGAGTGAAAGATCTCTATGTGGATCCGATTACCGGGGGAAAGTACTTGACTATTGACGTAAATCGAGAGGCGCTGGGCCGTTATGGATTAACGGTGGATGATGTCAACCTGATTGTGGAATCAGCGATAGGAGGAACACCGATTGGTCAGACCATTGAAGGAAGACAACGTTTTTCGATCAGCGTTCGATTAGCACAGGATTATCGCAATAGCCTTTCCCAACTACAACGCATTCCTGTGAAGACACCATCAATGGGCATGGTGCCTCTTTCTGCGGTTGCGAATATCCGTTTTGAAAACGGACCACCCATGATCGTTTCCGACAATGCCTTGCTTCGTGGAGCGGTGCTGTTCAATGTGCGCGATCGGGATTTGGGCAGCACTGTAAAAGAGGCCATCGAAAAATTGAATAAAGAAATGGGTGTGATGCCTAATGGTTATTTCTTCGAGTGGAGTGGCCAATACGAAAACCTGATTCGCGGTAAGCAAACGTTGATGTTTATTCTGCCCGTAGTTATGTTGATCATCTTCATATCGCTTTACCTCGCCTTCAATTCGTTGCGTGAGGCGTTTTTTAGTTTGATTACCGTTCCATTCGCCTTGATAGGTGGGGCTTACATGGTTTATTTCTATGGAGTGAATTTATCCGTTGCCGTTGCGGTTGGCTTCATCGCGTTGTTTGGCATTGCTGTAGAAACCGGGGTGGTGATGGTGATTTATCTGAACGATGCTATGAACCAATTAGTAAAACTCAGAGGCAATTCAAGTGATACCATTTCGAGAGAAGAGTTGAAGGAGTTTGTGATTGCCGGTGCCGCCAAGCGATTGCGACCAAAATTGATGACTGTATCGGTCGCTTTGTTTGGTCTCGTACCTGTATTGTGGGCAACGGGTGTAGGCAGCGATGTGATGCAACCCATTGTCTTACCCATGATTGGTGGGGTACTCACCTCATCCACCCACATCTTATTAGTAACACCGCTCATCTTTTTGATGACGAAGGAATATGAATTAAGAAAATTCGGAAAACTTGATGTACATGAAAAGAAACATTGAAATCAGAGGTAAGTTGACAGTTTACAAAGGACAATTGACAATGATCAGAATCAATTCATTGTCCATTCTTATCATCTTGTTAGTTACGCTTTCCAGTTCTGCACAGGTGATTAGTCTCGATAGCGTACTCTCTGCCATCGACAAACAAAACCCAATGCTGCAAGAGTATGACAGCAAGGTAAAGGCGATGAATGCTTATACGAAAGGCGCAAAAGGCTGGATGGCACCTATGGTGGGGGGTGGACCATTTTTTTATCCTTACCCGGGACAAATGTTAATGGATGAACGCGATAAGGGAATGTTTGTAATTGCTTTGGAGCAGGATATTCCAAGTCCAGGTAAGTTGAATGCAAAGAAAAACTACTTTGCTTCCAAAGCTGCGGTGGAAGAAAAGGGACGGTCTTATCAATTCAATCAACTCCGTGCCGAGGCTAAAGAAAACTATTATCAATGGCTGGTGTTGGAAAAGAAAGGAAAAGTACTACTGGAGAATAAGCGAATTGTCGAACTCATGCTGAAACTTGCGCGCATACGGTATCCATACAACCAGGGTAATCTGGGAAATATCTATAAAGCAGAGGCCCGATTGCACGAAGTGGACAACATGATCATAATGAACAGTGCTGAGATCGAAGACAAGTCGTATCGACTAAAGTCATTGATGAAACTTTCAGGCGAGGTTAAACTCATGATTGACACTACTACCCAAATCTCTTTTGATGTAAACAAAGTATTATATGATACAGCTGAGTTAAGTACGAATCGTAGTGATGTGCAACAGATCAATCGATCGATTGAAGTGATGCGACAAAATCAGGTATGGCAAAAGACGCAGGCTAAGCCGGATTTCAGAATTCGCTATGAACACATGCAACCACGAGGCGAAATGCCTTTACAATTTTCACTGATGGCGATGGTATCCATACCCATTGTTCCCTGGTCATCGAAAATGTATAAATCTGAAGTAGCTGGAATGGATTATGAGATTGAAGCCATGCAAAAAGGTAAGGAAGCGATTATCAACGAAACACGAGGCATGCTGGCAGGGATGGCTTCTCAATTGGTGCGAATGAAACAGCAATTGGAAAACTATGATCAGAAGATCATACCCGCTTTAAAGAAGAATTATGAAACTCTACTGATTGCTTACGAAGAAAATCGTGAACAGTTGCCCATTGTAATTGATGGTTGGGAAGCAATGAACATGGCCCAGATGGAATATTTAAACAAAATGCAGGAATATTATTTAATGATCGTGCGCTATGAGAAAGAAATTGAGAAGTAAGTTGACAGTTGACAATGGGCAATTGACAATGGCGTGGCCAAGAATATTGTCAATTGTCAATTGTCAATTGTTCATTCTAGCGATGCTGATTTTTGGTTGCACATCAAAAGAAAGTTCGCACGAACATTCAGACACCTACATCTGCCCCATGCACCCTACTGTAGTTTCAGATAGACCCGGTGTTTGTCCGGTGTGTGCGATGGATCTTGTTCGCAAAGGGAGACCGGGTGAAGAAGTTAAGATCACCGAAGACCTGGCTAAATTGATTAAGTCGCCCAATGAAGTTGTGCTGGCTTCGATCAAGACTGCCAAGGCTGAGTATAAATCGATGCCGATACTTTTAACTATTCAGGGTGTGGTTACGTATGATACGCGCAACATCTACACCATTCCTGCCCGTGTGGGTGGAAGGCTGGAAAAAGTATTTTTAAAGTACAATTATCAACCAATTCGTAAAGGACAAAAGGTAGCGGAGATTTACAGTGCTGAGTTAGTGAATGCGCAACGCGAATTTATTTATCTCCTCAAAAACGATCCCGGTAATCAACTAATCATCAATGCAGCGAAAAGTAAATTACTATTGCTGGGGGCTTCAGAAAAGCAAATCGATCTGCTATCAAAGACGCAAGAGGTAACCAACACGTTTTCCATTTATAGTCCGCATGACGGTTTTGTAATTTCAGATGATCAACCTGCTCCAGCGGCACCTTCCAATGGAGCGACAAATAGTTCAGTAGGAATGGGTATGGGTGGCTCTGGAAATTCGGCTAGTGCCTCATCAGATGTAATTCCTTCAGTCTCAGGATCATCTTTTGTGCGGGAGGGAAGTTACGTGGCTTCCGGGCAAACTTTATTTAAGATCGTGAACACCAATTCACTTTGGATTGAGTTTAATGTTCCGTTGGCACAGGCGTCACAGATCAAAGTAGGTGATAAGTTGGAGTGGATCAATCAGTCCAAAACCAGACCACTCAAAATTGATTTTGTCGAGCCTTTCTTTTCGGAAGGTGAAGATTTTATCAAGTTGCGTTCCTACTATAAGGGATCTGAAATCTCTGTAGGTCAATTAGTGGAAGCGAACACTCAGACAACATCGGTGGAATCATTATGGGTACCGCAACAGTCCCTGCTCGATTTAGGCATCGATGAAATTGTCTTTGTAAAAGAGCGTGGAATATTCAAACCCAGGAAAGTAAGTTCAGGTTTACACGCCAGGGATTGGGTTCAAATTATAAACGGGCTGGCTTCTTCCGATGAAGTGGCCATCAATGCACAATACCTGGTAGATAGTGAGGGCTTCATTAAAACATCAAATTGAGATGAGAGTATTAATCAGTAGTGCTTTTTTTATTGGATTGTTTGCCTGCTCACAGGAAACCAAGCAAACCGAACAAACTGCTCCTGTGCAAATGAAGGTGGTCAGCAATGAAATGATGCTTACCGAGAGCCAGATTAAACTCGCCAATATCAGTACCCAAATTGTGAAGCAACAGAATATCGGTCAGACATTGCCTGTCAATGCGCGCCTTGTTACCAATGCGGAAATGACCGAAGTGATCAGTGCCCGTGTCACCGGCAGAGTGGAGAAGTTGTATGTGAAAGAATCCGGTCGTATGATCAATAAGGGCGAACCATTATATGAACTGTATAGCGAGGAGCTCTTAACATTTCAAAAGGAATACCTGTTGGCCCTTGAGCAGCATAAAACCATGAAGGGTGTAGATAATCGTTATGAAGAATACCTTAAATCAGCCAGGAAAAAACTTCTGTTATACGGATTATCAGATAAACAAATCGATCGTTTGAATGACACGAATGACATTCAACCGCGAATCACTTTTTTAGCTACTGCTTCGGGTGTGGTAAAAGAGGTTAAAGTAGCCGAAGGACAATATCTTAATGAGGGCGATGCGCTCTACCAACTTGAAAACATCAGTAAACTATGGGTAGAAGCTGAGCTTTACCCATCCGAGTTGCAGTACGTGAAAGCAGGGGATCGTATTTCTGTTCAGGTGGCGGGTTATAACAATTCAACTGCTGAAGCCATCGTTACTTTTTTAAGTCCCGAATACCGTGCAAACACACAAGTCACTATATTGAGAGCCACCCTGAATAATCCCACATCACAGTGGAAACCGGGTATGCAGGCGCAGGTATTTTTAAAGCATTCAATGAATACTTCGCTGGCAATTCCAACTGATGCTGTAATACATGATCAGCGCGGCACACACGTGTATATTCAAACTGCAGATCATACCTTTGCACCAAGAATGGTAAAGACCGGTGTCGAGAATTTTGATTTAGTTGAAATTATCGAAGGCTTGAAGGAAGGGGAGATCGTGGTAGTTACCGGAGCTTACCTGATTTACAGTGAAATCATTTTGAAGAATGGGAGAGATCCCATGTTGGGGCATAATCATTAAATCTAAATTAAATTTTAATAAATCAAACAACTATGAAAATCAAATCGTTATTTATCGCGACACTCTATAGTGTGGTTACTGTTTTTGCCTTGAGCAATTGTTCTTCAAAGAAAGGTGAAACTGCCCAGGAAGAAATCCATGATGAGTCGATGCATGCAATGACCGAAGAAACTCCCGCACAAGCATCGGCTCCTCAATTCAAGGTGGATGCAACCTTTCAGCAACAACTTAGCGGAGTGTTTACTTCCTATGTTTCATTAAAAGATGCTTTTGTGGCTACCAACTCTGCACAAGTAAAGGAAGCAGCAGCCAAAGTTCAGGAATCGCTTTCAAAAACCGATATGATGTTATTAACCGGTGTGGCTCACAATGACTGGATGACGTATTCAGGTGGATTAGAATCCTCTTTAAAAGAGATTCAGGCCTCTGATGATATTGAAGCCCAACGCACTTCCTTCAGCAAGCTTTCCGACAATATGTACAAGAGTATCAAGGCCTACGGTTTAGGTGGTGCAACAGCCTACTATGAATATTGTCCAATGGCATTCAACAATACAGGTGGATATTGGTTGAGTGATGTTGCTGAAATCCGGAATCCTTATTTTGGATCAAAGATGTTGAAATGCGGATCGGTGGAAGAGAAATTGAATTAATATGATTCGTTCTCTTTTTTTTATCTCCTTGGTAGTGCTGGCAGGTTGTTCTTCCCAAAAGTCGGAAGAACAATCTGCTATCCTGGCATCGCAGATTAAGCTTACCGATTTAGAGGGTAAAAAAGTTGACTTAACGGAGCTCGCAGGTAAAACAATCTTCGTCAACTTTTGGGCAACATGGTGCAAACCGTGCATTCAGGAGATGCCGAGCATCATTGCACTACGAGAACAATTGGCTGGACAAAATATTGAATTCTATTTTGCCTCTGATGAGGAAGCTGATAAGGTTAAAAAGTTTATGAAAAGTCGTAGAATGTCGTCCGGGTTTGTTCAGGTAAAGAATCTTGAATCGCTTGGAATACAAGCTTTACCAACTACATTTATTTTTGATGGTGATGGCAATCTGGTTTTTTCTGAAGCTGGCTTACGAAAATGGGACGAACCTTCAACGGTTGAAATGGTGACGGAATTAATCAACGAATAACCATAGAGGTGAGGCTGAGCAAAAACTCAAAATATAAATCGAAGTGTCATTCCGGGCTTGACCCGGAATCCCGAAAGTGCGCACTCCACAGGATCGCGGCTCAAAGGCCGCGATGACAGATTGACTTTTTGCTCAAACTCACGTTTTAATTTAATTGAACCAATGAATTATAAAAACATCCTGTTGCTAATAGTTATTCTGTCAGCGTGCTCTACCAATGAGACGAAGACCAACACAAATCCTGTGATTACTTTTCTGGATTCTCCTGCACAATCACCCAGTGGTGAGCCATATTTATTTACCGATATCTATGGAAATACTTTCTTATCCTGGATCGAAGTATCTGAAGGCAAGAACTTTTTGAAATTCTCCAAACTGGAAAATGAAAAATGGTCGGATGCACGCGTGATCCGTTCAGGAGAAAACTGGTTTGTCAATTGGGCTGACTACCCGCTTATCGCAGCGAACGGAAAACAACTGATGGCTCACTACCTCGGCAAGAGTGGTGAAGGCACATTTGCTTATGATGTGATGTTAACTACTTCGCAAGATGAAGGCAACACATGGAGCGAACCTAAACCCGTACATGATGATGCAAAGCAAGCCGAGCATGGATTTGTTTCCATATTGCCTTATGGTGAAAACTTTTTGGTAGCCTGGTTGGATGGTCGCAATACGGTGATGGAAGGGATGGAGAATCATGAAGGTCATCATGGCCAGATGTCTATTCGCGCTGCCGTAGTGGATATAAATGGAGTGAAGAGTAATGAGTGGGAGTTGGATAACCGTACATGTGATTGCTGCCAGACAACCGCAGCGCTTACTGATAATGGTCCTGTTGTAATTTATCGAGATCGTTCGGATGAAGAAATCCGCGACATGTCGATTGTACGTTTTGTTGAAGGACAATGGACAGAACCTAAAACTGTTTATGCCGACAATTGGAAGATTGCCGGTTGCCCGGTGAATGGACCCAGAGTTGATGCATTAGAAAATAACTTAGCAATAGCCTGGTTTACATCTCCGGAAGGAAATGCCATCGTGCGCATTATTTTTTCTTCGGATGGAGGTGCTACATTTGGTGAGCCGATAAAACTAGATGAAGGTAAAGCAATAGGCAGAGTAGATGTATTGATGCTGGATAATGATAACGCCATGGTGAGTTGGATGGAGGGCGCGGAGATCAAAGCTGTGAAAGTAAATCGCGATGGAACGAAAGGCTCCTCCATAAACATTGCTTCTACTTCTGATGCACGGTCAAGTGGATTCCCGCAAATGACAAAGTCTGGTAGCAAATTGATTTTTGCATGGACGGATAACAAAGAGAAAAATATTCAGACTGCGAATGTTTCATTAGAATCATTATAAAAATTAATAAATGAAAAATAGTTTATTACCCCTTTTCTTATTCTCGGCTTGTAGCCTGATGAGTTGTTCTGAAAAAAAGACAGCTGATGAAAAGGCGCCTGAACAAGCAACACTACCGGCAGCGGAGGTTTTAGATGATGGTGTTGTGATTAGCAAGCAACATCAGGAGGATACATTAAAAGGAAGTTTAAAAGCCTATGCGAAAGGAAAGGTAGGGGATTCGGAATTCAAAATTACGTATTACTCCCCAGCCGTAAGAGGCAGAATTGTTTGGGGTGGACTTGTTCCCTTCGACAAAGTGTGGGTAACCGGAGCTCACATGGCTACTACAATCGAAAGCAATACCGATTTCATGCTTGGTAACAAAACAATTGCCGCTGGTAAGTATGGCTTTTTTACCATTCCCGGAAAGGATAAATGGACGGTTATCATTAATAGAAACTGGCAGCAACATCTTACGGATGAATATGACAGTAAAGAGGATATAACCCGCATGGAGATTACACCTTCTCAACTTCCTGAGAATCAGGAGCGGCTTCAGTATGAGGTTGTTGCCAAATCAGAGTCTGAATGTATTATCACTTTGACATGGGAAAGAGTGCAGCTTCAAATCCCCATCACTATCAATAATCCAAATTTTGAATAGATAATTGTTCCAATCCGGTATTCTTTGTAATTAACGATCCGGATGAGTGAAAAACCAAAAGAGATAGGCTTGTGGACCACCACTTCGTTGGTAATCGGCAATATGATTGCCTCAGGCTTATTCATGCTGCCGGCTACGCTGGCTATTTATGGAGGCATCAGTTTGGTGGGCTGGCTCATTTCAGGAGCAGGTGCGTTGTGCCTGGCACTAGTATATAGTTGGTTGAGTAAATTACAACCATCCGCTACAGGTGGACCGTATGCTTACACGCGTGAAGGCATGGGTACCTTTCCAGCCTTTCTGGTGGCATGGGGTTACTGGATTTCTTGCTGGTGTACCAATGCTGCTATCGCAGTTGCTTTTGTCAGTTATCTATCTGCATTCATACCTGCCTTGGGTAATAACCCGATGCTTGCCGTAGTTACGGGATTATCAGCTATCTGGTTCTTAACATGGATCAATACGAAAGGAATCCGCGAAGCAGGAATCGTTCAGGTTATTACTACGGTGTTGAAACTAGCACCTCTATTGGTGATCACCATCGGTGGATTATTCTACTTGAATACGGATCACTTTATTCCGTTTAATATAAGTACTCAATCAAATCTTTCAGCGATCACCAGCACTACTACGCTTACTTTATTTGCATTTCTCGGGTTGGAGTCTGCCACTATTCCATCGGGAAATGTAAAGAATGCAGAGCGAACGGTTTCCAGGGCAACCATGATCGGAACGTTACTCACTACTTTTATCTATATCGCAGGTACGGTAGCCGTGATGGGTCTTATTCCACCTTCCATACTTCATGATTCGCAGGCCCCTTTTGCCGATGCTGCGGCTTCCATCTGGGGCGAAGAAGCTCGCTATCTAGTAGCAGGTGGTGCCGTGATCTCAACCTTTGGAGCCCTCAATGGTTGGATTCTGATACAAGGACAGATGCCGATGGCAGCCGCGCGCGATCATCTGTTTCCTCGCCTATTCGCGAGAGAAAACAAAAATGGAACACCCGCTTTTGGTATTGTGATTTCGAGTTTGTTGATCTCCGTGTTGATGAGTATGAATTTTAGTAGAAATCTGGCAGACACCTTTACGTTTATGGTGTTATTGACTACGCTCACAGTACTGGTGCCATATTTATTTTCGATCATTTCTTTTGTAATGATAGCAAGCAAACAGCAAGCATTAAGTGGGTTCAAATTACTGATTACAGTTATTGCATTTCTATATCTATGTGGGCGATTATTGGCGCTGGCGAAGAAACTGTCTATTGGGGATTTGTTTTATTGATGGCTGGATTACCTTTCTATGCCTATATTCAAATCAAAAGAAATTCATCACTATGAGGACAACTTGCCAATCTGAATATGGGAAACTAAAAACTGTTTTCATTAAAAGACCAAAGGAAGCATTTGTAGATGCGAACCAGATTGCATCCCAATGGAAGGAGTTAAATTTTCTTTCAAAGCCTGATTTCAGCAAAGCAGAAAAGGAATACCTGGAGTTTGAAAAGATAATCAACCAACATGGTGCAACAACGCTCAGCTTGCCGCATGATTCATCAGTCTCGATGGATTCAATCTATTGTCGTGATGCCTCCATTGCTACTGATTATGGTATGATAATTTGTAACATGGGTAAACCTGCACGTAAAAACGAACCGGCTGCAGAAAGGAGAGCATTTGAAAATGATAAGATAAAAATTTTAGGTGAGATCACACATCCAGGTACCTTGGAAGGTGGTGATGTGGCCTGGGTAGATGAACACACATTGGCAGTCGGACATACATATCGAACCAATTGGGAGGGCATCCGTCAACTAAAACATTTGGTCGAACCTCATGGAATAAATGTATGGGTGGCAGAGATGCCTCACTACAAAGGTCCTGCTGATGTATTTCATTTAATGTCGGTGCTTAGTCCGGTTGATAAGAATCTGGCTGTGGTATATTCTCCACTTATGCCCATCTCATTCAGAAATGGTTTACTAGATCATGGATTCTCATTTGTTGAAGTTCCTGATTCTGAATGGGATTCGATGGGTTGTAATGTGTTGGCGATCGCTCCACGAGAAGTAGTAATGGTGAAAGGGAATCCAACTACAAAACAAAGACTCATTGATTGGGGTTGTATGGTGCATGAATATGAAGGGGAGGAGATAAGTGTAAAGGGTGGCGGTGGTCCAACCTGTTTAACAAGACCCATAGAACGTTATAGTTAGAACTTGAATGATGAATTTCGAAATACGAATTACGATTTGCTTTTTGATTCTTGAGCTTTAAATTTCGATACAATTATGGATTCCTTTTTACATTTTTTTGAAGTGATGCCCTTCTGGCAACGTGGCGCCTGGGTATTGTCATGTTTAACTTTTTTCTGGTTGCTGGAAGGAGGCATTCCATTGGTTTTGTTCAGCTACAAAAAATGGAAACATGCCGGAGTTAATTTTGCGTTTCTCGGTTCCACGTTAATAATCAATACACTTTTTGGAATTGCTACACTTGGAGTGTTTCGTTGGATTGATATCAATCAATTCGGAATCTTAAACTTATTTGAGATGCCGCTCTGGGTAGGTTTTGTGTTGAGCATGCTCGTGTTTGATTTGGTGGCTCAATACATGGCGCACTACATGCTGCACCGGGTAAAGTGGTTGTGGAGGTTTCATATGGTTCACCATGCCGATACGCATGTTGATGCCACCACGGGCCCGCGTTTACATCCCGGTGATTTTATTTTGCGTGAGATATTGTCGCTGCTGGTTGTGGTGATCATGGGGGCTCCATTGGCTTATTACTTATTTTATCGTTTTAGTACAATTTTTTTTACCTATTTCTCGCACGCCAATATTTCACTTCCTGCGTGGCTGGACAAGACACTCAGTTACATTATCGTTACACCAAACGTCCATAAATTTCATCATCATTATGAACGACCCTGGACGGATACCAACTTTGGAAATATTTTTTCCGTGTGGGATCGTCTGTTTGGTACCTTTGTTTATGATGATCCAAAAAAAATTCAGTACGGATTAGATGTGTTGGATAATAAAAGGGATGAAGATATTGGTTACCAATTTAAGTTGCCATTTGATAAATCAATAAAGACAGATTATTAATTGTTCGGTCGTTAAAATTAATGATGTATTAAAATGAAACGCTGTGATTTTATTATCTTTGAACGTTAACCGTTCAAATTATAAATGAACTTCACCAGGAGTTATTTTTTCTCTTTTCTCATTTTTGTTTTTTTGTATTTGCTGCAACCTATTCAAGCGTTTTCTCAGGCCAGCGTTGTAACGGGATCTGTAGCTACTTCCAAGACATCTTATACGGTTGGTGAGGGTAATAATCGTTTGATTGTTGTAGCCGTTACTGGAGAAGGTGCTGCGATAGGAGCGATTACAGATATTAGCTGGGGTGGTCTGTCGCTTACACAGGCCGTAACGCAAGTCAGTGGCGGTACGCAACGAACTGCTATCTGGTATCTGAACGAGGCTGGTATTTCGTCAGCCCGCGGCAGTTGCAATTATAATTTTGTTGTAACGTGGTCTTCGGCTCCTACCAATGAAGTATTTGTAGCCATGACCCTTAAAGATGTGGATCAATCAGCTATTGTTGCCAATTCAAACAGTGCTGAATCTGCAAGTGCGACAACACTTGCTACCGGAAATATCGCTGTTGGTATCAATGATATTGTAGTTTATGCCTCTTCCTCAACCAGCGACCGAACGCATACACCACCGGGCACCTATACTGAGCAATCCGATCAAACTATTGGAGGTGTTGGCGGCACCAGCATGGCTACCGCAATCAGGGCTATTACGGTGGCCGGCAATGAAAACCCAACGGCAACATGGGCTGCTGGAAACTCGCAACTGATTAATGCGGGAGTAGGATTTAATGGAGTTACAGCTACTTCGGTTCGAACATTTTATTCGTTAGCTACCGGAGCGTGGGATTCCAATACATCGTGGTCGTTTAGTGCGGATGGTTCTAGCGGAGCTGTGCCGGCAGGAGTGTGGCCACGAAGAACGGATAATGTTGTTATAAGAACAGGTCACGATATCACGATTAATGCAACGGATGATAATAAGAATTGTGGCCTTTCTCCCGATGGATTGGCGCTCGGCAACGTAGGGCCCTTCATCTCTTCCAATGTTGCTATGTTTTATCAAACCGGTGATATCACGATAAGTGGCACCCTAACTGTTACAGGTATCGAAATGATGGTAGGTGGCTATACGCGTGTGCTTGCAGCCGGAGCATTTAACCTCTCTTCTTATCTTGTCAATGTTGGCTTTCTGGAAGCAGATGCAACATCAACACTAAGTACCTTAGATGATTTTGTGATTTCAGGAGGCAGTACAACGATTATCAACACAAATTCTACTTCTGCGGATGACATAATTATAGATCATACAAATGCAACTTTATGTGGTACCGGCACGGCAACTTTACAAAATGGTTCTGGCAGTGTAATTACCTATACAAATTCAGCCACGGTAGCACAGATTTGTACAAGTTTCGCAATCAATTGCGTGGGTGCCGGTTGCAGTGGCTTTCCTGTGGTGGGAACAAATCCTGCGATTTTAGGTAACTCTGGTCCGGGCGGTGTTGGCAGTAGTTCTGGAACATCCGCTTTAAAACTATGGTTTAGGACGGATAATGGATTAAGCGTAACCGGATCGTTAATAGACATCTGGGCCAATTCCGCTGGCGTTTCTGGATTAGACTTAAGTGAAAGTGGAGGACAAAGACCGACTCTGGTACCAAATGCATTGAACGGTTTTAGTGAAGTTAGCTTTAATGGTACCAACCGATTGAGAACCGGGTTAAATCTGACGACCTCAAATTTTGTTGTTGATCGAGCATCCTCGTTTGTCGTTAATCGTGCTGATAATACCACACAAACGAGTTCAGTTTATCTAACAGATCCCTTGGCGGGCAATCGGTTCTCAAATCATATCCCCTGGGCCGGAACAGTCTATTATGATATTGGAAACTGTTGTGGAAATGACGCCCGATTGGATGTAGGTGGACTAACAGGTTTGACTGGGTACTCACTTTGGACATATGATGCAACTCCTGCAACGGGAAAGCAATTATATAGAAACGGTTCCCTGCTTCTTAATAGGGCAAATACAACTAGTTATACCAGTCATGCTACACAACGGTTTAATGTTGGTGGCAATACAACTGGTTCAAACGGATTTCAGGGAGATATAACCGAAATAATAATTTTCATTTCAAAGGTTAATACAGCTCAACGAATTATCATTGACAATTATCTTGCTGCTAAATTTGGATTGAGTCTCTCATCCAATGATATCTATACGATGGACAACTCAGGTAACGGTAATTTTGATTTTAACGTAGCTGGTATTGGCCAAGCTGGTGA
Organism: Cyclobacteriaceae bacterium; assembly: GCA_022841475.1. GTDB lineage: Bacteria > Bacteroidota > Bacteroidia > Cytophagales > Cyclobacteriaceae > ELB16-189. The sequence goes on from JALHRJ010000045.1 coordinate 21,725, forward strand.
TGGATCAAATCATAAAGATGCAAAAGGCAGCGGGGTGGTGCGTATGTGGAACCCGAATAACTTGGCTAATGGAGAATTTCTGATCTGGGGTCACAACAATTTGAATTTTTCAGGAGGAAGCACAGACGTTGATGGTGTAGTCATTCAGGAAAGAATAACCCGCGTATGGCGTGTGAGTGAAGTTGGCGATGTAGGCACCGTTTCATTATCGGTTGACCTGAGTGGTGCGTTAGGAACCGCCATTGGAAGTAACTTAAGACTTTTAATTGATCGGGATGGTGATGGCTTTGCGGATAACGATGTGACCCCCATTGCAGGTTCTTTTTCAGGCACCGTTGTTACCTTTTCGGGAATCAACTTACAGAATGGAGATCGCTTTACCATCGGCAATACAGATTTAACAAATCCTTTGCCCATTGAATTGATATCATTTACTGCGACTACCCAAAAGTCAGAAGTTAAATTGCAATGGAGCACGGCATCAGAACTAAACAATGATTACTTCACGATCCAACGATCCAGAGATGCAGAGAGTTGGGAAGATGTGGTTGATGTTAAAGGCGCTGGTGACAGTCAGGTACGTCTTGATTATGAAACAATTGATGGCTTACCTTACGTAGGAATTTCTTATTACCGACTGAAGCAAACGGATTTTGATAAACACTATAGCTATTCAGGCGTAAGGCGAGTTGAGATTACGCAGGCCTATCAATTAAAGGTATCTCCAAATCCATCATCCGGCACATTCAGGATTTCAACGGGTTTTGAGATTCAATCCGAAAATGTGCAACTCATGAACATGGTGGGTCAGATGATTCCTGTTAAGCTGGAAGCCGATGGCAATTCGGTTATCGTGGAATCAAAATCCCTTTCTCCCGGTATGTATATTCTCCGCGTAAGCAAGGGTTACTGGAAACAATCGGTGCGGGTTGTAATTCAATAAGCATTGCCTATTGTCGAGAAAGCAAAGCAGTTTAATTTTTGTTACTTTTGATGTAACATATTGTTTATTCAGCTATGACAAAAAAGGGTTGGAGTTTAGTTGCATTTATTTCCGGATTATTATCAATTCAAGCGTTTTCTCAGGCCAGCGTTGTAACGGGATCTGTAGCTACTTCCAAGACATCTTATACGGTTGGTGAGGGTAATAATCGTTTGATTGTTGTAGCCGTTACTGGAGAAGGTGCTGCGATAGGAGCGATTACAGATATTAGCTGGGGTGGTCTGTCGCTTACACAGGCCGTAACGCAAGTCAGTGGCGGTACGCAACGAACTGCTATCTGGTATCTGAACGAGGCTGGTATTTCGTCAGCCCGCGGCAGTTGCAATTATAATTTTGTTGTAACGTGGTCTTCGGCTCCTACCAATGAAGTATTTGTAGCCATGACCCTTAAAGATGTGGATCAATCAGCTATTGTTGCCAATTCAAACAGTGCTGAATCTGCAAGTGCGACAACACTTGCTACCGGAAATATCGCTGTTGGTATCAATGATATTGTAGTTTATGCCTCTTCCTCAACCAGCGACCGAACGCATACACCACCGGGCACCTATACTGAGCAATCCGATCAAACTATTGGAGGTGTTGGCGGCACCAGCATGGCTACCGCAATCAGGGCTATTACGGTGGCCGGCAATGAAAACCCAACGGCAACATGGGCTGCTGGAAACTCGCAACTGATTAATGCGGGAGTAGGATTTAATGGAGTTACAGCTACTTCGGTTCGAACATTTTATTCGTTAGCTACCGGAGCGTGGGATTCCAATACATCGTGGTCGTTTAGTGCGGATGGTTCTAGCGGAGCTGTGCCGGCAGGAGTGTGGCCACGAAGAACGGATAATGTTGTTATAAGAACAGGTCACGATATCACGATTAATGCAACGGATGATAATAAGAATTGTGGCCTTTCTCCCGATGGATTGGCGCTCGGCAACGTAGGGCCCTTCATCTCTTCCAATGTTGCTATGTTTTATCAAACCGGTGATATCACGATAAGTGGCACCCTAACTGTTACAGGTATCGAAATGATGGTAGGTGGCTATACGCGTGTGCTTGCAGCCGGAGCATTTAACCTCTCTTCTTATCTTGTCAATGTTGGCTTTCTGGAAGCAGATGCAACATCAACACTAAGTACCTTAGATGATTTTGTGATTTCAGGAGGCAGTACAACGATTATCAACACAAATTCTACTTCTGCGGATGACATAATTATAGATCATACAAATGCAACTTTATGTGGTACCGGCACGGCAACTTTACAAAATGGTTCTGGCAGTGTAATTACCTATACAAATTCAGCCACGGTAGCACAGATATGTACAAGTTTTACAATCAATTGCACAGGAGTTGGCTGTAGTGGTTTTCCTGTAGTCGGTACAAACGCAGCAATAAATGGTAACACAGGGCCTGCCGGGGTAGGTAATCTCACCAATAATAAACTCTGGCTGATGGCCAATCGCGGTACATTTTCAGACAATGGTGTTACGTCAGCAGTTAATCTGGCAACGGTTCAACGTTGGAATGATCAATCCGGCAATAATAATAATGCATTACAAAACACAGCTGGCAACAGACCTATCTATAGAACCGGGCAGGACAACAATTTACCGGCACTGGAATTTACAGGTAACTTATTTATTGATGGGCCCGCTCTTGGGATACCAGGTACTGGCGGATTCACTTATGTGATGGTATTTAAAGATACCCAAACAGGATTGGGTGGAATCAACGATGGTAATGGTCATTTTATTCTGGACCGTACGACAGCAACGAATGACTTGATATCCCTTAAGCCGGTAACTGGAAGTTTTTATGCATTTCAAAAAAGAGATAATGGTGGTGGCGGACTTGGCGGACCGCTTTCTACAACTGCGATAAACACGAATAGCAAGTGGATTGAGATGCTACGCAATCGAGGAACAAATTATCGTCTTTATTATAATGGAGCTCAACAAGGTTCGGTTGCAGATGCAGACGGTAATTTAATTCCGCCAATTCCAAGAATTGGCCGTCATGCCACCACGGCCAATGGCGGTCTGCGTGGTTTTATTAATGAATTCTTTATTTATAGCAGTGTGCTAAACAACGCACAACGAATTTTGATCAACAATTATGTTTCAGCCAAATATGCACTAACGCTGGGAGTTGATGACCTGTATACAATGGATACACCAGCCAATGGGAATTTTGATTTTGATGTAGCCGGAATTGGTCAAGCCAGCGATGGCTCAAACCATAGAGATGCAAAGGGTAGTGGAGTAGTTCGTATGTGGAATCCAAGTAATTTAACTAATGGAGAGTTTTTGATCTGGGGTCATAACAATTTAAATTTTTCTGGCGGCAACACTAATGTTGATGGGGTCGTTATTCAGGAAAGATTAACACGCGTATGGCGTGTGAGTGAAGTTGGAGATGTGGGTACTGTTTCATTATCCGTTGACCTTAGTGGAACGTTGGGAACGGCTATTGGAAGTAACTTAAGACTCTTAATTGATCGTGATGGTGATGGCTTTGCCGATAATGATGTGACACCGGTTGCAGGTTCTTTTTCAGGAACCGTTGTTACCTTTTCAGGAATTAACTTACAAAATGGAGATCGTTTTACCATCGGCAATACGGATTTAACCAATCCATTGCCCATTCAATTAATATCATTTAATGCGACAGTACAACAGGCCGAGGTTAAATTACAATGGAGCACAGCATCAGAACTAAACAACGATTTCTTCACCATCCAACGATCGATAGATGCCGAGAACTGGGAAGATATTATTGCTATAAAAGGAGCCGGTAACAGTCAAGTGCGAATTGATTACGAAACCATTGATGGCTTGCCTTACACAGGGATTTCTTATTATAGACTTAAGCAAACTGATTTTGACAAACAATACAGCTATTCAGTAGTAAGGCGAGTGGAAATTACGCAAGCCTATCAATTGAAGGTGTATCCAAATCCATCTTTAGGCTCATTCAGGATTTCAACGGGATTTAAGATTCAATCGGAAAATGTGAAGGTTATAAACTTGTTGGGTCAGACAATCCCAATTTCTTTGCAAACTGATGGAACATCGGTACTTATTGACTCAAGTTCTATTTCAGCCGGTATCTATATTGTGCAAGTAACCAAAGGCTACTGGCGACAATCTGTTCGGATTGTAATTGAATAACTATCGGTTGACTGCAATAGGCGCAGCGAGGCAAGCATCCGGAATATTAAAAGCATTCACCAGCGGCACTGCATCTTGCCGGATATCCCAACACAATTGATTAACTAGTCTGCGAATGGCTTTCGTTTTACTACCCTCCATATAACCCTGTTCTAAATACCAACCTTTATTCTTATCAATCTGCGAGAGTGCGAAAAGATCGCAAAGCTTTTTCAACGTTGTTTTGCAGCCTGCATCGTTTGTCTTTTCTATTTGCAGAATAAACTGCTCCAAAATAATCCTCTCAATGTAAGCCAAGCCTACCTGCACCAGGTGATGCTGGCAGACATTAAAAGCATCAAATGAATCCATGCCACTATCGATGTGTTTTTTTAATCGTTTCGCGGCTGAGGTTAAGATATCGCGTTCCCGGTATTTAAAAGCGCTCAATTGAAATTCCGGATCCAGTAAATGTTCTTCACTGGTGTTACGAATTGTAATCGGATTCATTTCAGTAATGGAAGTTTTAGCCTGATCAGCAACGTAGTTTAGAATGGTAAACACATTCATATTACTGAATTCTTGTTTAAACTCAGTCAATCGACTTTTTGCAACCAATTGCAACAACACTGTATTGTCTCCTTCAAAGGTTGTATAGATGTCGGTATCGTTCTTGAGAACTTCAATTCTATTTTCAGAAAGATATCCTTTGCCCCCACAGCACTCTCGGCACTCCTGTAGGGTGGCTGTTGTATTCCACGTGGCAAACGATTTTAAACCCGCTGCCAGCGCTTCAATCTCTTGCATATCTTCTTCTGTCCGATTTAAAAACCGATTCGTAAGGTATTGCAACGAAAAATGCAGTGCATAGCTGGTAGCCAGCAGCGGCATTAACCTGCGCTGGTGTGTTCTGTAATTCAGGATGGGTACTTCGGTTCCGCCTTCCGGTCCAAATTGTCTGCGTTGATCGCCATATCGGATGGCGATGGTAAGCCCTGATTTCGAAGCAGAATTTCCGGATCGCGGAATTCCTATACGTCCACCCACTAATGTGCCCAGCATGGTGAAGAATCTTCGGTTGTCACTGGCAATCGGACTTTCAAATTTCCCTTCGGCATTGACGGATGTAAATCGATCAAGCAGATTTTCTTTTGGTACTACTACGTGATTGAAATAAATAACACCATTATCTACACCATTCAATCCCATTTTACGGCCACAATCTTTGATCGTAACACCTGGCAGTACTTTTCCTTTCTTGTCACGAAGAGGAACAATAAGCGCACTGACTCCATAATCTTTTCCATCAACAATCAATTTGGCAAAAACCGTTGCCATCTGTCCGTGCAATGCTGCATTGCCTATGTATTCTTTGCGGGCAAATTCGTTGGGCGTATGAATATTGAAGGTTTGAGTAAGATGGTCATATGTAGCGGTTGTTTCTATTCCTTTAACGTTCGATCCATGGTTGGTCTCCGTCATGGCAAAACAACCGGGAAGTTCTAAGGTACCAATGTCTTTCAGGTATTTTTTATGATGCTTCTCTGTACCCAGGAAATACACACTCATACCCCACAGCCCAAATTGAACTCCGAATTTTATTACCATGCTAAGATCATGATAACTCAATGTCTCCATGATCGCAAAGTAGGAGCCCATATCACCCTTGCCACCATATTCTTTAGGATAAGCCATCGCACCAAATCCCTGCTCGGCAAGAAATTTACACCATTGTAGAACCCGGGTTCGGTATAGCATTAAATCCCCGGGGCTCATGTATTGAAATTCCGGATCCGAAATAAATGTCTTGACTTTTTTAATTATTTCGGAATAATCGCCATCCAGTATTTTGGTCATTTCCGAAACGGAAAAATTCTGCTGTGTACTTTGTTCTGAAGTGATTGTTTTGTGACCGGTATGAAAATTAAAAATTGCTTCATGGCTAATCAACCCAAGAGTCGATTCAATGTTGGATAAGGAAGGTTTCGCTTGAACCAGGGTTTCACTGATTGTTCCATCGCCTGTTAAACTGGCTAGTCTGATGCCCAGGTTCACCAGCGTTTCGTTGGCAATCTTTGGATCGGCCACCTGCGAGATCGCGGAACGCCAACTCATCAACTCATCGGCTGTGGGTGGTGTAGCAGGATTGATCTTTGAAAGTAAAAAAGCCTTTTCTGTATCCGTTAACCAACCTTGACTGTTGATCAGACCCTCGAGGACTGAAATTTCGCTGGGTGTTAATATCGCATCGGACCATACTGTATATAAAATGGGAACAAAAACCAGGAGGTTGGGATTTGCTTTTACCTGAGCAGACTCAATCATGTGGAATGACAATTGGTACGTTATAAAAATAACGATTTTTCTGTATCAATCAGTCATCATAAATCAGTAGGTGGGGTACCAGTTTCTTAACCGTACCTCAATGGCCGGATTACTATCTTTTACTATTTTCTGAAATCCTTCCACATCACTCAAGCCAGCTTGTCCACGATAATGAAATGGATACATTATCGCAGGTTTGAAATCCAGTACAGCACTGGAAGCCTCATTGATAGTCATAGTAAAAGGTTGGTTCATGCATACAAAGGCCACATCAATATTTTTTAATGCACGCATTTCAACAATATCATCGGTATCTCCGGAAAGATAAATCCTCTTTCCGCCCATCTTAAGAACATACCCATTTCCCCGGCCTTTCGTGTGCCGCGAATCCGCTTCCTCCGGCAAATTATACATAGGAATCGCTTCAATATTTATTCCCAATTGAGTTGTAGTAGACCCATTGGCAACAACTACAACCTTACTTTTTAAATTTCCCGGAAGTTTATCAGCTACTGCCTGTGGTACTACAAGGATGGCTTTTGAAAGATCAAGTGCTTGTAAGGTCTCCAGGCTCATGTGATCACCATGAATATCCGATATCAAAACTAAATCGGGAGTAGCAATTCCTTCAAAAGCTTTGCTCCCGCCATAAGGATCTGAATAGATTACTTTGTTAGCCCAGGTAAAAACAACCGTGCCGTGAAGGATCGGTTGAATAGAAAGGGGGCCTTGATTAGTTTCAATATGATCAGGTGCCGATCGTTGAGCCACTAGATTAGTTGAAAGGAATAATGTAATGGCCAGAATTGCCAATAATTTTTTCATAGTAGTTTTAATAGATTTTTTTTGAATCTACTAAGGTAATCTTTATTGTGATTAATTGCCGGCCTCAATGCCGAGTCCGCTAATAAGATGAGGTTTAGCCGGATCGAAGTTTAATTTGAATGTGCCTTTCAGTCCCATTTCACCTGCTATAACCATCTCTACATTATCTCCCTTTGTCTTTAAGGAAAGTATTTTGCCCTGACCAAAATCATCGTAGAGTCGTTGAAAGATTTTAGTTTTCTCTTCCAGGTTATTGGCTGAATTGCTTTCAGATTTTGAAACATCCCCACCATCCGATTGTACAGTTGCCCGCATCGGTTTATCAATGAGAGTTTGTGTATAATTTTCCTGGATAAATTTTCTCCATTGTGCCGGATCATCAATTCCCAGTACCCGATGCATTTCCCGGGCCCTCTTTTCCATAATGGCCTCTTTGGTTTCCTGGGCCATCCCCAATGTGGTAGCTCCGTAAAGGAGGATGAATAGTATATGTTTTTTCATATGTAAACAATTAATAATTAAATCGACCTTGAAGTGTAGGATGATTTGGCGGTCAATTTAGTTTTCAATGATATTCTTTAAAATCGTACCTCTTCTTATATTTTAGTTAGAACATGCTAATAAAGAGGAATTATGACTTGATTACGGGTGTAAGCCGAAATCAGGCTTTTGTTATTTTCTGATATTTCCTAACTTACTCTACCTTAAACTACCAAATCATGAATTTTAAACCAGAAATTAAGAGCAAGGAAGAGCTTGCTGCCGGGCAGCCGAAGTACGAATCGATCGTAAAGTACATGGTTCAACAGCAACATCTTGTTACTGTGCGACCTGATCAATCGATTAACGAGGTAATTAACATTATGATTGAAAAACGAATTTCAGGAGCGCCCGTATTGGATGAAAACCGGAAGTTGGTGGGCATTATTTCTGAAAAAGATTGTCTACGGATCGTGGTAGACCAGGCTTACCATAATTTGCCACTCAGTTCACCTGTAGTAGCTGATTACATGACCCGAAATGTAAAAACATTATCGCCCGACAGCACGGTGGTGGATGCTGCTACAGAATTCCTTAATTCACCCATTCGCAGAATGCCGGTCGTTGAAAACGGGGTGCTTATCGGGCAAATCAGCCGCATTGATATTTTGCGTGCCGCTAAAAATATAAAACCTGCGAGCTGGTAATTTTCCGGTAACTTTGATTTGTAAAATTGTAGACAGGCGTCTACTCAGCAACAATTTAATTTTAACTCCTAACTATGAAATTCATTCGGTATACGGTTTTTATTTTACTTTCTGTATTTGCTTTTACTCATGCGTATGCTCAAACAGGAGTAGGTACCAAAGCGCCTAAAGGTGCTGAGCAGTTTTTAGATGGCAGCCGAAAGATGCTGGATGAAAAGTGGACGTATTGGAGTGGACCTCGGTTGGCAGCCACCTTACCGATCAAATGGATTGTTGAGAAAGATCCCGTTGATAAAGGAATGGTGATTAACTCAAACGATCCGGCAGCAGTTGGTGGATTGTATGGTGCGGCTGATATTGTGACCAAAAAAGAGTTTCGGGACTTCAGAGCCCATGTCGAATTTCTTATCATGAAACCCGGTGGCAACAGTGGTGTGTACTTACAAAACCGGTATGAAATTCAGGTGCTAGATGGCGACTCTACTTCGCATGGATTGGGTGCCGTAATAAATGAAAGTAAATCACCATACTACGCCTATAATGGTTTAGGCAAATGGAACGCCTACGATATTGTTTTCAGAGCCGCTCGATTTAAAGACGGTAAGTTGGTTGAAAAACCTATGGTAACAGTTTACTTCAATGGTAAGAAGGTGCACACCAATCAAGTAATCAGTCAGGTGTTTGGCGGACCGAACTCCGGACAGGATGGTGGCAATGATGGGGGTAAAGGTATTACGGATCGCCCGGGTGGATTAAAACTACAAGCCGAAGGTCATGATGTGCTATACCGTAATATCTGGATTCAGGAACTTGATTTGAAAGAAGCTAATACTGATTTTTAATTATCGTATTTCTACTTTTTTCTTTTCTGCTACAGAGCGGTAGATAGCTTCAACCACGTGTATGTCTTTCAATCCTTCTTCGCCCGGCACAAGCATGGGTGTTCTATTTATAATGGAAAGGGCGTCATCATCCATTTGCCTGGCTTGTTGATTCGGAATAGTAGCATTCAATTTTTTTCCATCGCTTGTTATTCCATTGATGCCACTATACGATTGAAAAGGTGAAAGCTTATACCAGCCTTTGGAGCAGGTCACCTGCAGATCATTCATATTTTTACCAAAGCTGGTTTCACAAATTGCCGTGATGCCACCCGGAAACTCAAGTTCGAATTGCATGGTTTCCTCAACTTCTTTGTAAATAGCAGGCCGTGTGGTTGAAGCGCGGGCCGTTACCGCGATTGGTTCCAGGCCCGTACTGTACCGGGTTGCATTAAGAGGATAAACTCCCATGTCGTACATAGCGCCACCCCCCAAGCTCTTTTTCTGTTTCCAGTGATCAGTTCTTGAATCGAAGTACCCAGCCGCAGCCTCGACTTTTACAACAGAACCAAAGGTTAACTCCTTTCTGTATTTTATAATCTGCTTCGTATTGGGTTCATGATGCATCCGGTACCCGATACTTAATGTAACGTTATTCTTTTTACAAGCATCGATCATTTGTTGACATTCCGCCACTGTTATGGCCATGGGTTTCTCACACCACACATGTTTGCCGGCATTTGCTGCCCGAATAACATACTCGGCATGAAGGGAAGGTGGCAGTACGATATACACAACATCAATAGCCGGGTTATTGACAATGGAATCAAAATTTTTGTAATCGTAAATATTCTTATCGGATAGATTATGGTCACGTTTCCACTTTTCCGCTTTAGCTGGGGTACCGGTAACGATCCCCGCAAGGTGACAATTTTTGGTTTGTTGCAAGGCAGGAGCAAGTAGATCGGTACTATAGTAGCCGAGACCAACCAGCGCCACGCCAAGTTGTGTTTTCTGTTGTGTCAATATGATATTGGCTAATCCGGGATTGGCTATTGTAAGACCAGCCGCTCCTGCAAGTACTTGTTTTGTAAATCTTCGCCTGTTCATAATAGCAATTTAGCTTTGACACAAATTACACATAAGTATGACAACTTACACCCTGGCATTGTCTGATAGTCTCAAGCGATTGACCGCACGAATAATTTTCTAGGCAAAAATTACGGCTACTTAGTACATTTAATGAAGCATTTAACAATTCCAATGAAACTGCTTATATCACTTATCCTGTTTGCTACAGTTGTTTTTGATTGCCATGGTCAAAAACAGTTTCGGAAATTCTCTAAAGATGAGAAGGCAGCCATTAAAAAGCACAGAAAGACCATCAATAAAAAGGATGGAAACTACCATGTCTTAATCATGACTGATGCAGGTGATATGATAGTGAAACTTTATAACGAGACTCCTTTGCACCGCGATAATTTTATAGCCAAAGTAAAATCAGGTTTTTATGACAGCCTCATGTTTCATCGAGTCATAAATGATTTTATGATTCAAGGTGGAGATCCCAATAGCAAGAAGGCGCAAACGGGACAAGCCCTTGGTAATGGATCGGCAGCTGGAAATCAAATCCCAGCGGAGTTTAGAACAGAACAAGGGATCTATCATAAAAGGGGAGTGTTGGCAGCCGCCCGTGATAACAATCCTGAAAAGGCCAGCAGCAATTGTCAGTTTTATATCGTTCAGCGGCCTGCCTGGCGCACTACTCAACTTGATAGTACCATTGTTCAACGAAAATTGGTTTTAAATGATGCTCAAAAGAAATTATATACAACCATAGGCGGCACTCCGCACCTGGATGGTGAATATACGGTTTATGGAGAGTTGGAACATGGCTTTGAAGTACTTGATAAAATTGCTGCCACAAAGACCAATAAATCCAACAGACCGGAAACCGATGTCAGGATGCGTATGTTTGTACTTAATGAACCCAAATTGAAATAGTTTATCTCATCCCTATGAAAAAATCATCTTTACTGTTTCTGATTTTGCTGACTACAGGTTGGCAGGCATTTGCTCAATCTTCTAATAAGTATTCAGTTGTCCAGAATATTGAATGGGCTAAGCCGGAGGGTTATAGTCTAACAATGGATATCTATACGCCAGATACAGGAAAGAAGAAGTATCCTGTTTACATCATTTATCATGGCGGTGGCTGGCTTATCAATAATGAAACGATTATGGATGAGATGTCGAAGTATATGGTTGAACATGGGGAGTATGTAATCTGCAATGTTAACTATCGACTGCTGCCAGCAAATAATAATACCACCACCATGAATCAGATCGTGGAAGATGTTTTTGGGGCAGTACTGTGGATTAAGGATAATATTTCAAAATACAACGGTGATCCTTCCAAACTGGCTGTCTCAGGGGACAGTGCCGGTGGGCATCTCGCTGCAATGATTGTAACCATGGGCGACCGGTTGGAGTCGGATGGATTTGCAGGACCAACGCTTGGATTTAAACCTACTTACCTGCCAGCTGGAAAAACAGCGGAGCAGGTAGCAAAGAAAAATGGACTACGCGTGCAAGCTGCCGTATTTAATTATCCGGCTGCAGAATTGTACAAACCTTGTTTAGGTTCTAAAGGCGATGGTTCGGATGGTTTTGAAACGGCTGGCAATTTTTTCTGGAGCATGGGTCAGGCAACACCCAGAGGAATTTTTGGCAATGCCATCACCGTGCAAAATAATCCCGAATATTATAAAGCAGTGTCTCCAATTTATAACATCCCGAATTCAAGTGAGAGAAAACTTCCTCCTATGCTTTGTGCGGTCGGGAGCAAAGATGATCTTACAACTCCTGCCTCCGTATTGGAATTTGCAAATGCATTAAAAGCCGCAGGTCATACTGTTGAATATTGGGAGTATGCCGGAAGACCGCACGCTTATCTGGATTCCGGATCAAATGAATTTCTAGGAACAAGTTTTGAAAAGGACGCGCCTGAGGCTATCAATAAAATATTAACTTTTCTCGATTCAGTTTTTAAATAGCAAACCAAATTCAATCCAAGTGAGAATAATTTTTCTAAGTATACTCGCATTACTGATTATGCCCATGGCGTTCTGCCAGACTCCCATAATCAAAACGGTAAATGGTCCGGTTTCCGGAATAAAAAAAGGAGAGGTATCAATTTTTAAGGGAATACCTTTTGCCACACCACCCGTAGGAGATTTACGTTGGAAAGCACCTCAACCGGTTACTAACTGGACCGATGTACGAAAATGTGAAAACTTTTCAGCAAGCCCGATGCAAGGCAAGCCTGTTCCGTTTATGATGTGGACAGAAGAGTTCATTGCACCACCCGAACCTTTAAGTGAAGATTGTTTGTACCTCAACGTGTGGACATCTGCAAAAACTGCCAATGAGAAGTTGCCTGTTTTTGTTTGGATTTATGGTGGTGGTTTTGTTTCGGGCTCAGCAGCATGTGCAATCTATGATGGTGAAGAGTTTGCCAGGCGCGGAATTGTATTCGTAAGTATTAACTATCGGGTCGGAGCATTTGGTTTCCTGGCCCATCCTGAATTAACAAAAGAATCAGGTGGACAAGCTTCCGGTAATTATGCTTTTCTCGATCAGCTTGCCGCGTTGCAATGGATAAAAAAAAACATTACAGCTTTTGGTGGTGATCCGAATAATGTAACAATTGCCGGACAGTCAGCGGGTTCGTTTAGCATCAACGCGTTGGTGGCTTCGCCTTTAGGCAAGGGACTTTTTCACAAAGCTATTGCGCAGAGCGGTGGTTTGCTCGGCACGTCCAGGGCAAGGCGATTAAAAGATGCGGAAAAATCAGGTGTCAACTTTGTAGAAAAGGCGAAAGCCGGAAGTATAAATAAACTACGGTCAGCCAGTGCCGAAGAAATTCAGCAGTTTGCAAGTACGATGCCGTGGGGTTCTTTTAGTCCGGTGCTGGATGGCTACGTGTTGCCCGAAAATCTGTTAACTCATTTTCAGGAAGGTAAACACAATGATGTGCCACTGTTGACCGGTTGGGTAACCGGAGATGCAACGCTCAACGGCAATGCCAATTTGCCGCCAGCGAAGTTTAAAGAAGAATCTATTAAGAAGTATGGAAGCAGATCGGACGAATTTTTGAAATTGTTTCCAGCCGATTCCAATAAGCAGGCGAAAGCGTCACAACTGAAATTGGGACTGTGTGATTTTGCTGCACTGCCTTCGCATTTGTGGGCAAGGTATAATAAAAGCGATGCCTACCTCTATCAGTTTGGTTTTGTACCAACCGATAAACCAAACTTTCCCAATCATGGTGCTTTCCATACCTCGGAAGTTCCCTATGCGTTACATACGTTGCACCTCTGGAATCGTCCATGGGAGGCGCGCGATCGTGAAATGGAAAGGGTGATGTCGGAATACTGGATGAATTTTATTCGTACCGGCAATCCCAATGGCGTAGGATTGAATGCATGGAAACCGTATAAAGCGGATGGAGTTGTGCAGGTGCTGGAAGATAAAATTTCTGCTGCACCTATCTTGAAGAGAGAATTGGCTTTTTTAGAGGCGTCATTGAATAAAAAGTAATCGCAAACGGAAAAGCAAGTGGCTTCTCAAATCGGTATTCATTACTTACTGCTATCTTTAGGCCATGAACATAACTTACTGGCAGATAATCCGCGATGATTCGAAACGCACCTTCGAGGTGATAAGCAAGACCACGAATGACAATGCCTTTACCAACCGAACCCATGCCATGCAAAAGGCAGGTATGAATGTAAGCTGTATGACACCTCCGGTTACTAATAAAACTGCAAGTAAGGAGTTGATAAAACTAGCCGGATATACCAAAGAGGAGGGTTTGAATGATCGGCTCATGAAACAATATTC
>JALHRJ010000046.1 GCA_022841475.1 Cyclobacteriaceae bacterium
TTTTAATTATCAAATGATGCCATCCAATAATATTATGGAGTGTTAATTCCCCTTTCGGGGAGCTATCCTCCTGTTGAGGGCAGATTGCATACGTGTTACGCACCCTTACGACACTCTTGTCTAAATATTGCTACTCAGATTACCGTTCGTCTTGCATGTATTAGGCCTGCCGCTAGCGTTCATCCTGAGCCAGGATCAAACTCTCCATAGTATTTTCTTCAGCATCAACTTCAGGATCGCTCCCTCCATCGCTACCAGCCTCGTGGTTCAGTGTCCTTTCGGACCCTCAAACCCTTTAGCCTATGTCATTTAATCCTCGGTCCTCATTAACTTTTTATTATCTCTCCAATTCACATCAGAGAACTCTTAAAGAATCAACTCGTTAATACCCTCCATCGAGTATCAACGGGTCCGCTATCAATCTCCATTCATTCAAAGAACGTGTGAATTTGTAAAAGCTTAAGGCTTAACTAATTCAAAGTGGCATTTGAGCCTTTTAAGTCGACCTGAGCCTACTACTCAAATCCCCGTATTTCGATTTGGGAGTGCAAATGTAAGGCTAAATTGGGCTTTATACAAGTAGGGCTTAAAAATATTTTCAGGCCTTCACCTTCGATCTCAGAATGGTTTGCTTACGATCGGGGCCAATAGAAATCAAAGTAATGGGAACCTCTAAGGCTTTTTCAAGAAAATGAATATAGTCTATCAATTCCTTAGGCATATCTGCTTCTGTAACACCTGTAAGCGGGGTATTCCAACCTGGCAATTCGGTATAAACCGGTGCAATCTTTTGATTCACAATTTCGTAAGGTAAGCTTTCCGTTATCGTTCCATCACTAAGTTTATAATGAGTACAAACCTTTATCACTGGAAACTCGCAAAGCACATCTGCCTTCATCATCAACAATTGGGTGACCCCATTAATCATGATGGAATATTTCAAAGAGGGCAAGTCCAACCAACCGCATCTGCGAGGTCGGCCGGTAGTAGACCCAAATTCATTTCCATCTCTTCGCATTTTTTCACCTTGATCATCTAATAGTTCAGTCGGAAAAGGACCACTACCCACCCGGGTGCTATAGGCCTTGAAAATGCCATACACTTCGCCAATACGACTGGGTGAAACTCCCAAACCAGTACATGCACCTGCTGTTACTGTATTAGAACTGGTAACAAAAGGATAACTGCCAAAATCAATATCAAGCAGAGATCCTTGGGCTCCTTCTGCCAGCACCGATGAGTTCTTCTTTAACTCATCGTTAATAAAATACTCACTATCGATAAGATTAAATCCTTTCAAAAAAGTAATAGCCTCAAAAAACTGTGCCTCCAATTCAGGCCAATTAAAATCGATAGCATGATTTTTTAGAATTTCAAAATGTATTTCGGTAAGCTTCTTAAACTTAGCTTCGAAATTTTCAGATAACACATCCCCTACACGTAAACCTTGTCGACCAATTTTATCCTGATACGATGGACCAATTCCCTTTAGGGTAGATCCAATCTTGTCAACCCCTTTTGCTTTTTCATATGCCTGATCCAACAACCGATGTGATGGCACTATTAAGGTTGCCTTCTTTGATATATATAGATTAGCCCGAACATTGAGATTATACTTATTTAATTTTTCAATTTCTGTTTTAAATACAATCGGGTCAAGCACTACACCATTGCCAATAATATTACGGGTCTTGTCTCTGAAAATTCCTGAGGGTATTTGATGCAAGACATGTTTGATACCATCAAACTCCAGCGTATGGCCTGCATTAGGACCTCCCTGAAACCGGGCTACCACATCATACTTGGGTGCTAATACATCTACTATCTTACCTTTGCCTTCATCTCCCCATTGAAGGCCGAGCAATACGTCTACTTTCATTTATTAATACTTAAGAATTATTCCCCATCAGGGATTTGATTAATTTTTCTTTGTTACTTCTTCTTCAGACTTAATGATCTGAAAGATTGCATTCAGTTTGGTAATCACCAATAGCTTATTTACACTTTCAGAAGGATTCATCAAGTAGACTTCGCCACCTTTATTTCTGAACTTAGTAAGAATGGTTATGAGCACTCCGATGCCACTACTATTGATATATCGTAAATCGGAGATATCAATAATGCAGGTACTTACCTTATGACTAACAGCATCGTTAACAGCCGAGATTAATTGAGTGCCATTATCTTCTCCAATTAAATCTCCTGATATTCTTAATATCAAAGAGTTGCCTTTAATTTCCTGTGCAAAGTTCATTACTTCTTGTTTTCACAATTTTCTTTGGTACATGACGCGTATAATATCAGAGAATGATGCATGACATTGAAATGCATTAATTCCTCTACAGTGTTTTGAATTGTTTGAATCCTGGGGTCACAAAACTCAACCACTTTATGACAATCCGTGCAAATCAAATGATCGTGCTGCTTGTAGCCATACGATTTTTCGTATTGCGCTATGTTCTTTCCAAACTGGTGCTTACTAACCAAATCGCACTCAACCAACAAATCCAACGTATTATACACAGTGGCACGGCTGACTCTATAGTTCTTATTTTTCATGTTGATGTAAAGCGACTCCACATCAAAATGCCCGGCTAACGAATAGATTTCTTCCAAAATTGCATAGCGTTCAGGTGTCTTGCGCAACTCTTTGTTTTCCAAATAAGCTGTAAAGATTTGCGTTACCTCTTCGAATACCTTCTGATTCAGTGCCATGGTTGTGACTAGGGAGCAAATATACTATTTCGACCACAGGTTGGACAAAAATTATTCTTTTGAACGGTTAGTTGTTCCTGGAATCAAAACGAGAAACCTTTACGACCCCCTCTACCTTCTCCAATTTTGTAATCAGCATTTCAAGGTGGCGTGTGTCATTCACATACAGCATAATTTCCCCACTGAAAATTCCCTGATCAGATTTAAAGGATAAAGAACTCATATTCACTTTCAATTCCTCGGAAATAACTTTAGAGACATCGTTTATAAGGCCCACCCGATCGGTACCAATCACTTTCAATCCTGTAAGAAAAGCTACTTCATGCTGCGATGTCCATTTTGCTTTAATAACCCTGTTGCCATGGTTAGCCAAAAGCTCAGTCGCATTGGGGCACGTGGTGCGATGTATTTTTATTCCCTCGTTAACCGTTACAAATCCAAACACATCGTCTCCCGGAATTGGCGTGCAGCACTTTGCCAATTTGTACTCCACAACATCCATGTCTTCGCCAATCAGTAGAATATCTTCATAGCGGCCCTTCGCTTTACTGATCTCCTGCTCTATAGTCCTTACACTTGGGGCATGTTCGTTTGGTCTGGACTTAATCGGTGAAGAAGGCTTAAATTCTTTGAAGCGTTTTAAGTCATTTAATGTAATTATTGCTTTACCAACCCGATAGTGTAATTCAAATTGGGAGCTAACACTAAAGTAAGCTCGCATTTGCTCATATACCTGGCTGTTCGAATCAATTTTCAGCTGTTTCAATTTTCTTAAAAGAATTTCCTTGCCCTCTTCTGCCACTTGTCGTTTATCCTCTTTCAGAAGTTCTTTTATTTTAGACTTAGCCTTTGGGCTGATCACAAAGCGAAGCCAATCTTCGGTGGGTTTTTGTTTGGAGGAAGTAAGGATCTCAATCTGATCACCGTTTTTCAAAACGTGGTTGATCGGAACTAACTTTTGATTGACCTTAGCACCAATACATTTAGCGCCAATATCGGTGTGGATATCAAAAGCAAAATCCAATGCAGTAGCTCCATTGGGCAGCGTCTTTAACTCTCCTTTCGGTGTAAATACAAAGACCTCATCACTAAAAAGATTTCCCCGGAAGTCATCTACAAACTCAAGCGCGGTAAGGTCTTGCTTTTCTAAAAGTTCGCGAACCCTGACCAACCATTTCTCCAGATTTGATTCGTGATTGGATACGTTATCCTTATACTTCCAATGTGCTGCATACCCTTTCTCAGCAATCTCATCCATCCGTCTGGTGCGAATCTGCACTTCCACCCACTGCCCGTTCTTAGCCATCACCGTTGTATGCAAAGACTCATACCCATTTCCTTTCGGAGTACTAATCCAATCGCGAAGTCGATCCGGATTAGGAGTGTAATAATCTGTAACGATGGAATAAACCTGCCAGCAAAATGACTTCTCTTGTTCCAGCGGGGTGTCAAGAATAAGGCGAACCGCAAACAAATCAAAAACCTCCTCGAAAGGAATATTTTGCTTTCGCATTTTATTATAAATCGAGAAAATTGATTTCGGGCGGCTCTTTATTTCATACTCAATGTTGAGTTTATCAAGTTCATCTTTTAGGGGTTGCACAAACTGCTTAATAAACTTATTTCGCGAAGTGCGAGACTCATCAATCTTGTTGGCAATCTCAGTATAGACTGGGTTATCAGTAAAGCGAAGGTATAAGTCTTCAAGTTCCGTCTTGATAGCGTTGAGACCGAGCCGGTGGGCTAGTGGGGCATAGAGATAAATTGTTTCTGATGATACCCGTAATTGTTTATTACGGGGCATACTTTCCAGCGTGCGCATGTTATGCAAGCGATCCGCCAGCTTGATCAATATCACCCGCACATCTTCAGATAGGGTGAATAGCATTTTGCGGAAATTCTCTGCCTGCGCAGATGTTCCATACTCAAACACACCTTTAATCTTGGTAAGACCATCAATGATCTTAGCTATTTTTTTTCCAAAAATTCTCTCCAGGTCCTTCAGCTGAATATCGGTATCCTCCACTACATCATGAAGCAAGGCTGCAATGATGGACGTAGTGCCCAGTCCGATTTCTTCAACGCAAATTTCTGCTACTGAGAGTGGATGAAAAATATAAGGCTCGCCCGATTTTCTGCGCATATCTTTGTGCGCTTCCATGGCAATTGTAAAGGCTCTTCTTATAAGTTTGGCATCGCCCTCATTTAAAATGGGTTTTGCCTTACGCAGCAACCTACGGTAGCGCCCAATAATCTCCTTCTTCTCCTCCACTACATCTATTACCACCGGCTCTTTACTTTAAAATCGATTTTTTGAACATACCTTTAATCATAACGAATAATCCCTAAATTTGCACTCCCTTTAGTAAAAAAGCTCGTTTTTTTACTAAAAGGTCAATCTGCGGATGTGGCGTAATTGGCAGCCGCGCCAGACTTAGGATCTGGTGCCGCAAGGCGTGGGGGTTCGAGTCCCTTCATCCGCACTGAATCTGAACCCTCCTGTTGGTTAAACAAAACTGACCGGAGGGTTCATTAATTCTTACCTGCATGATGCCGGTTACTATGAATAACATACACTAAACACACAAAACCTTGGATATCACACTAGACCAACAAAGCGCCACTGACGGTTTGATTAAAATTAAACTAAGTGAAAGTGATTATCAACCGAAAGTTGAAGTAAAGTTGAAAGACTATGCGCGGAAAGCCAACATCAAGGGGTTTCGTCAAGGCAAGGTGCCTTCCGGAGTAATCAAAAAAATGTTTGGTAAATCAATACTTGTCGAGGAGGTTAATCATCTGGTGTCCCATTCCGTTTCTGATTATATCCGCGATCAAAAGCTGCGCATTCTTGGCGACCCTATGCCTAATCAAGAAAAGGCATTTACTATAGACTGGGATTCCCAGCGTGATTTTGAATTCGAATTTCAAATTGGACTGGTAGAAGATTTTACTGTAGATCTCTCCTCAAAGGTAAAAGTGAAATCACATACCATTGAAGTTGACCAAAAGGTGATTGACGAAACCCTGGAAGATTTGAAAAATCGTTTTGGTAACGTTAGTTATCCTGAAGCAAGTGAGGCCGGCAATAATCTGTATGGTGAAATCTCCAAAAAAGGTGAGGAAGAGAAGAAAGGATCACTTATCGCTATCAATAAAGTTTCAAAAAAAGAACAACAAAGGTTTATAGGTCTAAAGAAGGAAGACGCCCTCGATTTTGACATTGAAAAAATATTTGAGGATACATTAGCGATTGCCCAAGCACTTAACATCACAGAAGAAGAAGCAAAAAAAGCAACCGGTACTTACACATTCAAGGTTACTTCGATCAGCCGGGTTGAGCCTGCTGAAATCAATCAAGAATTTTTCGATAAGGTTTTTGGTAAAGATGTAGTGACGAATGAAGTCGAGTTTCTGGATAAAATCAAAGCCACCATTGGCGAAAATTATAACCGCGAAACAGAACATTTGCTGGAGCATGAGATCCAACACTATTATGTCGATCATACCAAAATAAACATGCCCGAAGCCTTCCTGAAAACCTGGCTTAAGAACACAAGTAACGGACAGGTAACGGATGACATTCTGGAAAAGGAATTTAATTCTTACAAAGAGTCCATTAAATGGGATCTGATAAAGAATAAAATTTCCGAAGAGAAGGAAATTAAGGTGGAAGGTGATGAGGTTCGCGAAAAAGCCAAGCAGTTTATTATGGAACAGTTTGGAGGCCCGGCCATTGCTGCCCAACTGGGCGATAAGTTGAACGACATTGCCAACAATTATTTGTCCGGTCAGGATGGTAAGGGCGAAAATTTCATGAAGATCTACAACCAGCTTCGCCAGGAAAAACTCATGAAAGTGATTAAAGAATCAATTACTGTTGATGAGAAAAAGGTGACACTGGAAGAATTCAAAAAACTTGCAGAAGCCCATCGCCATTAAAAATAAAGAACCATTCGTAACCAACTGTGGTTATTAGAGAGCCTCATATTTAATGGGGCTTTTTTATTGAAATTTTCTTAGTAACATTGATGTTAGAAACAATAAAGTCGACTTGAAACCGACTTATCTAAAAACAGAAATCCAATAATTTTTATATAGCTATGTCACAATCAAACGAATTCAGAAAATATGCCGTGCATCATTTAGGTATGAGCGGCAATGCCCTAGACGGTTACACGAAATACCTGAACGAAAACCCCTATACGGTTACGGGCATGACCCCCAACGTAGTGGAAGAGCGTCAAATGAGAGCCACCGTTATTGATGTGTTTTCGCGCCTCATGGCCGACCGGATTATTTTTTTCGGTACTGCCGTGGATGACTATGTTGCCAATGTGATTACCGCCCAACTTCTTTTCCTTGAGTCTTCTGATCCAAAGAAAGACATCATCATGTATATTAATAGCCCGGGTGGCTCGGTACATGCCGGATTGGGTATTTATGATACTATGCAATATGTTAATCCGGATGTTGCTACCATTTGTACAGGATTAGCAGCTTCTATGGGTGCTGTTCTGCTGGCTGCCGGAACCCCAAAGAAAAGATCGGGCTTGCCTCATTCACGGGTGATGATTCACCAACCTTCTGCAGGTATGCAGGGAACATCCAAAGACATGGAGATTTCCTTGAAACAAACGATCGAATTGCGTCAGGATTTATACACTATTCTAGCCAACCATTGCGGGCAGACTTTTGAAAGAATTGAAAAAGACTCTGACCGTGATTACTGGATGCGTGCCAGCGAGGCCAAATCGTATGGCCTTATTGATGAAGTGCTCGAACGGAAGAAAAAATAAGAAACCCCTCATTTCAGGGTTTAAATGTACCCATTGAACCGGAATTGAAGATTAGCCGTTTCATGGGTACATTTGTATTTTAAAACTCATTCCATGGCTGAAGTTACTTGCTCATTTTGTGGTAGAAATAAGAAAGATGTAGACCTGATGATTTCCGGCATACATGCCCACATTTGCGATAAGTGCGTAACCCAGGCAAATCAAATTCTATCCGAAGAAAAGAAGAATAAAGTGGAAGTCGGGGCCCTCCCGAACTTTAAATTGATTAAGCCACGGGAGATTAAGAAGTTTCTGGATGAGTATGTGATCGGGCAGGACGAGGCGAAGCGAGTGATGTCTGTAGCGGTTTATAATCACTATAAGCGCCTGATGCAACGCAAAGTTGATACTGATATCACGATTGAAAAATCGAATATTATTATGGTGGGCGAAACCGGCACCGGCAAAACCTATCTGGCAAGAACCCTGGCAAAAATTTTACAAGTACCCTTTTGTATTGCGGATGCTACGGTGCTCACTGAAGCCGGTTATGTGGGTGAAGATGTGGAAAGCATTCTGACACGACTGCTACAAGCCGCGGATTATAATACTGAAGCAGCAGAAAGAGGTATCGTATACATAGATGAAATTGATAAAATTGCCCGTAAGTCTGATAATCCATCCATCACCCGTGATGTGAGTGGTGAAGGTGTGCAACAGGCTTTACTTAAATTACTCGAAGGAACTTCTGTAAATGTTCCACCTCAGGGTGGCCGTAAACATCCGGATCAAAAAATGATTACGGTTAATACTGAAAATATTCTATTCATCTGCGGTGGCGCCTTTGAAGGGATTTCAAGATTGATCGGAAAGCGATTAAATACACAGCCCTTAGGATTTACTGCTTCTGCAAATAGTTTGAATCCTGGCGATATTGACAAAGACAATTTACTTCAATTTGTATCTGCTCAGGACTTAAAAAGTTTTGGATTAATTCCGGAATTGATTGGTCGCTTGCCGGTTTTGTCCTTTCTAAATCCATTGGATCATGATGCGCTCCGCAAAATATTGACGGAACCTAAGAATGCGCTGATGAAACAGTATAAAAAACTGTTTGAAATGGAAAGTATCGAGTTGGAATTTAAAGATGGAGCTATCGACTTCATCGTGGAAAAAGCGGTTGACTTTAAACTAGGCGCGCGTGGTTTGCGATCAATCTGTGAGGCCATTATCAACGATGCTATGTTTGAACTTCCTTCTGATAAAACAACCGATAAACTTGTTATCAACCGCGCTTACGCGGAAGAAAAATTCAATAAGTCGCATTACAGCAAACTTAAAGTAGCTTAAGAAACATCTTTCTTTTTTAGGTATTCAGTCATTAGGCTTGCTGTATTTTCTGATGCCGAGCCGGTATCCAAAATTTTATAGATCCGATCATACTCTTGCCGAATAACTGAACGATAGTTATTGTCGTTAAGCAATCGTGTTAATTCATCTTGAATAGTTTTGCGGGTAGCCTCTGATTGTATCAGTTCTTTGATTACTTCTTTTCCCGCTATAAGGTTAACTAAGGAAATGTGCTCAACCTGTACGAGGTAATCGGCAATGGCATATTCCAGGGCACTGGTTTTGTAAACCACCACTTGTGGCACTTTAAAGATACCTGTTTCAAGTGTGGCCGTGCCGGATGTCACAATCGCGGCATCAGCATGACTTAACAAATCATATGTTTCTTCCTCAACAAATTTCACATTGTCCTTACCCCTCAATGCCTGGTAAAGATCTTTTGGAAGATTACTGACGGCTGCCACCACAAATTGCACTCCCTTATTGGCATCCGCGATTTCCGCCATGAGTGGAACAATAAGTTTTAGTTCAATCTTGCGACTGCCTGGAAGCAAGGCCACCAATTTTCTATCGTGTCCCAAGTCATGTCTGTACATAAAGTTAGCGGATGGTTGAAATGCCTTGATCGCATCCAATACCGGATTGCCAACGTAATCAACTTCACAATCATACTTCCTAAAGAAATCCTTCTCGAATGGAAGAATGACAAAGATTCGATCAACGCGCGCTTTCAATTTCCAGGCTCGACTATTATACCACGCCCAGACTTTTGGTGGGATGTAATAAAAAACCGGTATTCCTTGGGCTTTCGCAAACTTGGCAATCTTCATATTAAATCCACCATAATCGATCAGGATGATTGCATCTGGGTTAAACTTCAGAATATCTTTTTTGCAAAACGAAATGAATTGAAATATTTTATAAAGACTGGTTGCCAGAGAAATAAATCCCATAAACGCCAGCTCGCGATAATGAACGGATAGACTGACGCCTTCTTTTTGCATCTCATCGCCACCAAAGCCTTTAAAACTCGCACCCGGCTGCAACCCTTTTATGGATTTTATCAGGTTGCTTCCATGCAAATCACCCGATCGCTCGCCAGCAATAATATAGTACTTCACGAAAACTTAATTTGATTGCTCTCCAAAATATTCAACATAATTTCGGGGAGTTTCATACAGACGAATAGAATGTAACGCACCATACTTACTGATGCTTGATATTTTTGGAAAAAGTATCTTCCAGATTTCAATCACAAGATTTTCACAACTTGCAAGTTTGCCTTCCATAAAATCCACATCCATGTTCAGGTTTTTATGATCCAGTTTATCCGTCACTTCTGTCCGTATAAGTGTACTCAGTTTTTTTAGATCAATTACAAATCCCGTGTCCGGATCGGGAGTGCCTTTTACGGTTACGATTAGGTCAAAATTATGGCCGTGCCAGTTCTCGTTGGCACAAGGCCCAAAAACTTCCCAATTCTTTTCCTTACTCCATGCCGGGTTATACAGCTTATGGGCCG
Organism: Cyclobacteriaceae bacterium; assembly: GCA_022841475.1. GTDB lineage: Bacteria > Bacteroidota > Bacteroidia > Cytophagales > Cyclobacteriaceae > ELB16-189. Next base: position 10,366 of record JALHRJ010000046.1, read on the forward strand.
CATTGAAGTGTTCCTTTCTGCTTACGTAAACCATTTTCTTATAAACTTCTACAAATATACAATAGTCCCAAGACCGTTCACAGATAACAGTTTTATGTAAATTGCTAAAAAAAAGACCATGATTATAGTTACCGGGGCAGCAGGTTTTATCGGCAGTTATCTGATTCAGAGCCTTAACCAGGACAATTTCAATGCGATCATAGCCGTTGATAAATTCGATGATGATGAAAAAAATAAAAACCTGGTTGGTTCAAAAATCAAAGAAAAGGTAGACCGGGATATTTTTTTATCCTGGTTAGATAAAAATTATGAAACTGTTGAATTCATTTTTCACATAGGCGCCCGAACGGATACAACAGAGTTGGATACTTCCTTACTTAACAAATTAAACACACAATACACCAAAGACATCTGGACACGGTGCTGCAAGTATCAGATTCCACTAGTATATGCTTCTTCGGCAGCCACCTATGGCCTGGGCGAGATGGGTTACGATGACAATGAACAACAAATATCTAAACTCAAACCTCTCAATCCCTATGGTCAATCCAAACAAGATTTTGATGTTTGGGCACTCGATCAAAAAGAGAAACCATTTTTTTGGGCAGGCCTAAAGTTCTTTAATGTTTATGGTCCTAACGAATATCATAAAGGGCGCATGGCTTCTGTAATCTGGCATGCGTATAATCAGATCAAAAAAACCGGTAAAATGAAACTGTTCAAGTCGCACAACGCAGCATATAAAGACGGAGAACAAATGCGCGACTTTGTGTACGTAAAGGATGTGGCTGAGGTATGCATGTTTCTGATGCACCACCGTAAAAATTCTGGTATTTATAATTTAGGATCTGGCAAAGCGCGAACGTTTTTAGACTTAACAAAAGCGGTTTTTAAAGCCCTGAATAAGCCTGAGGATATTGAGTTTATCGAAACACCTGCTGATATTCGAGACAAGTATCAATACTTTACGGAAGCGAATATGGAGAAGCTAAGAAAAATTGGATACTCAACGACCTTTAGCTCACTGGAAACTGGTGTGAACGACTACGTTCAAAGGTATCTTATTTCGTATTCAAAAACTTAATAATCTCAATCAGGTCAGCTTCAGTTTTCCCCTTTATCTTTTTCTCTTTTATAAAAGTCTCAATGCTTGCCGCTTGTTCAGGGAAAACTTCAAGGACAGATTTTTTGGATGCTTTTATCTCCTTTGAGATTCCGTCTTTATCTACAACAAAATATAGGGTTTTTGATTGGAAACTTTTCTGTGCACCTGAAGTGCCATAGCCAGAGACATTTTCTTCAATAAAGGATGTTTTATATTTTCTCAGCAATGTAAGATTTCCTTCCAAGAGAAGATCAAAGTAGCTGGTTTTCGGAAATCCTTCTACATTATAAGCCGCTGAAAATAAGTGTTTGATCACTTTGTTAGTGGTAGGCTCTACATAATTTAGCGTAAATTTTGGATACATACTTGCCGCAACCTCAAAAATCTTTCCTTCCTGATTCAATTCAACCTGATCTTTATAACTATCGTACTTAATAAGAAGATCGGTATAAACTTTTCCGTTTCTATCGGTTAGGGTGCCTGCGTTCCAGGAAGGATATAAATAGGCCGAGCCCTTAATGTCTTCATACTTTTTGGTACGGATAACTACGTTATCAAGCCCCTGAATATTGGTTATCTGGCCATACGAGTATCCCATGGCCATTACATAAAGCACGACTGCACATATCCCTTTCATTGTAAGATAATTTTTTGTGTATATACTGATTGATTATTAACAATAACTATAAAGTAAATGCCTCTCGACCATTGATTGACTTGAATATTCACATCCGAGGATGTGGTATTTTCATAGACTTCCTGGCCAAAAGCATTGATGACTTTTATGCTTGAAAGGTTACTTAATCCAACTATGGAGATTTGATCCTGAGCCGGGTTCGGAAACACACTCAACGATGAACTGGCTGGATCCAATGACTCCGAGAAACCAGTAATTAACACTGTATTGGAAATTCTATTACATGCACTGCTCTTTGTTAATACAAAATAGGATCCCGGCTCGCCATTAAATGGGTATGACCGCCCCGTTGCACCCGGAATCACCTCATAGTCTCTATACCATTCATAGGAATCACCTGGTTGGGTGCTGAATAGGTTGAGGCCATTGAGCACAACCTGATTCGGAAGTAAATCATTCTCAACCACCGTTATTGACTTTTTATAGGAGCGTGAATCGTTACTGTTGGTAATTCGTAAGGTAATTTCATATTCACCAGCTTGTGTAAAAATGACCGCGCCATTCTTTTCATTTTCATGAACCAGGGTGGCCATCGGATCAGTGGTCGACCATGTCCACGTTTCGATAGCGCCACCACTTTTATCAATCAAATTGATTATACCGTTAGCACAATTAGATTTTGTCTCAAAATCAGGAAATAATATATCCTCACATTCATCCTGAGCCCAGTTGGAAGAATTAATAAGCGTACTTGCGAGTCCCGCATTGATTACTCCGTCACCGGTGGCATCTACATTTTTCAAATCGAGAAAATCAAAGCAAAGTTTAAACCGGCCATCAAAATTCATAGCAGCATTGCCCCCAGTTCCTTCTACGCTAACGCGACCCGATTCAGAAGAGAGAATCACTGTTGTTTCAGATAAGGTTTGTACCATGCCTGCATCGATTATCATCTTGGAGCCACCTTGTAACGTCAATAAATCAATCGAATTGCTTCCTTTAATAATCAATTTACCTTCGATCAATACTTCCTTTAGGGAATTATTCCCCTCTAAAGAAATGTTCTGATTTGCCACATGAAGTTTACCATCAAACCGATTGCCACCCAAATCAATTGTTCCGTTATCTGCAGGTGTGATCAACGCCCCAACACTAATCAAATCAAGACTACTTGATTCCAATTCTAAATCTAGTATTTCTGTCAGTATTGTATTGGTGAGGTTTAGTGACTTTGACGATGAGCCAGAGACAACAAAAGATTCTGCTGTCAGCGTTGAGCCTGTCAAATTAAGCGTGCCCGAAATCAGGTTTATTGAACGTGCCGATAAACTGCCAACAAAATCAATTTTCGTGTTTGCTTCAACTTCAATATCCACCTTTGAAAAATCATTGTTATTACTCAATATCTTATTCTCGCTATACAAAGTGCCATCTAACACGATTTTGCCAACAGACGAAACATAGGATTTGTCGGAAGCCAGGGTCAAGTTACCTCTTATGGTTAGCGTATGACCATTTAGGTTAAGTCCGGTTTGGGATTTGTTAAGCCATGTGATTGAACCAATGGCTGCATCTGCTGTAAGCGAAATCAATTCATTGTCAACAGCAAAAGAATTTTCATCTACTACTATCCGATTGTCCTGATTGGGAACAACTCCGGCACTTACGCCCCCACTGGTTAAAGCCCAATGAGCTGGATCCGTCCAATCACCTGAACCACCCACCCAATAGTATGCTGTTTGAGGTTCGTTAATGGATGTATAGGTAATGATAAGCGAAAAGTTCTGAGCTCCACCCGCCAAGGTTCCCTTATGATTGATTCGTAATTTATAGGACCTGGGTTCAGGATTTTCAAATTCAATCTTTTCAACATTATCCCGAAAGTTATCTGCTTTGAAAGCGGCTTCTGCTAAAGCAGCGACATCCGGGTTAAGTGCCCAGGGAAACTGCTGATTATTGGCATCATCCACAATGCGCATATCCAGATCATTGACCAGCATCAAATCGGTAGGGTCTAACGATGATGCAACCGGAGTACCCGCGGGATCAGTCCAGGCAATGGTGGCCGTGATTTTTGTATTGGCCTGTGGGGTTAACATCAATTCATAGGACTCACCGGAAGTTAACGTCAATTCCTCCACATATACATTTTGATTATCCTTTGATAATAAAACTTTAGCGGCTGCCTCTACGTCAATCAATCCCCAACCAAAACTATAATCGGGACCCGGATTTAAACCAGCTTCCTTTGCTGTATGTATTGCCAGTGCTTTTAGCGTAGCGGAGCGCATAAAATTACCCCCGTTTAAATCGCGGTGTAATTCCTGTAGTAAAACCAGGGACCCCATGGCTCCTGGTGAGGCCATGGAAGTTCCTTGTAAAATTGAATAGCCGTTACCCGAAATGGTAGAAAAAATACCGACACCTGGTGCAACCAGGTCGGGCTTAATCCGGCCATCATCCGTTGGGCCCCAGGCACTGAAACTACTCATCTCAACTGAAAACGGCCCTGTATAATCTGTAACTTTTCTTGACGCTCCTATTGTAAAAATATTCTTTGCAGTACCCTCCTGGCCAATGCAATCATAACCACTTCCCTGATTTCCATCTTGCGGGTAAAGTGCTGGCCCGGTTGTCGCATAGTCATCACGGTCGTTTCCAGCTGCCCAAAAGATACTATAGTAAGGAGCATTAAAAGCAATCTGATCCAGGTCTCGCGACAATGTGGTATAGAATCCGAAGCGCCAGTCTTCTTTATCACTAATTCGTGCATCGCCAAACCAGGTGCAGCTTCCATTAGCACAATTCCAACCTTGAACCAAACCATATGAGTGGTTTGAAAACAACAACCCGGTTTGGTCTGGTCTGGCCATGGCTATCATTTCCGCCCGGTCATTAGTCCAATCATATGAATGCAATTTCGCCTCAGGAGCCATGCCCAACGCGTTGGCACTAAGACCTGCGGCCAAAATTGTTCCTGTTACATGTGATCCATGATCGGATGCTGTGCCTCCCTCCCGGGAAAGAATCCGACCACTAAACTCATCATGTTCAAAAACCGGACCGCTGTCCCACACGCCCACTTCCATGCCTGAGCCACGCAAATTCAGTCCAAGTCCACCGCCTTCACGTAGCTTCACTACACTGGTTGATGTGGCCAGACCGCTATTAAGTGTTGATACGTAAACAGGTTTACCAAAAGAATCTACATCTACAAGTTGAATAACGGTGCCATCCAAAAAACTCTGAACCAGTGGGACATTATTTTTTCTGGCATACTCTTCTGCACGCAACTTCTGTTGATAATAGGAATTAGAAAACTCGACTTTAAGTCGCTCGAGGTTTTCAAATTGCTGTTTCTCCATAGGCTCTTGAGCATGCAGTGCCGTGGAAACAAAAAAAAGGAATATCAGTATTCTCATATGATAACTATCTGCTATATAACAAAAAAAGCCCTGAAAAGATCAGGGCTTTTTTGTAAAATAAATTAACTTATTTTTTAGTGTATGTATGAGTATTGGTCTCAAAGGTAGTACCGGTTGCAACCCGAACTACTTTATATGGTACAACAAAACTATACAAACACGCATCATAGGTAGCAGCTCCATTAGCTGAGACTGTCCATTGCTCTGCACCTGCTCCCAAATTGGCAGTAAAGGTTGTTGTTGCAATAGTTACCGCGGTAGTAGTGGCTGAGAAAGTGTATTTAACTGTTGCGCCCGTGTCCCAGAAATTATTTATTAAGATGGAGTTGGCATCTGCTGGATCGGCCGTGGAAACATTGTCATAGGTTCCGTAACCAGGTTCATTCGTATCATAATTTCCAACAAAATTTGCCCGGTTAAAAGGACAAAGCGTACGAATAGTGCGTGTAAACACACCATACTTAGCGCTGATTGTCGCGTTACCATCATTACCTGTGAGGTTGAACTTTAGCTTCCAGATTTCACCCGGCAGGATGTTATCATCGATAACTTCAAAATAGATAAATCCAAAACTGCTATTAGCAGGTATAGTTACCGAGTTTGTAGTGATCAGATTATAATGCGTACCTGCTACCGCGGTGCTTGTTGCGTCAATCGCAAAGTTGACAACAAGTGGAGTACTTCGTTGTGGCCCTACCAGATTAACCCGAATGGAGTCTTTAATAGTTTGGCCATTGGTAACACGGTTGTAAGACTTGCTTACATCCAACCCCGTTGCTGTTGTTGCTTCGTTGATTTCCAGCACTGCAACATTATCCAGCAGGATATCTGTTCCCGGATCGTCATAGCATGCTGCAACAAAAGCCAGCAAGCCTATGAACATAAAGATTTTATAAATAGCTTTCATTTTCATGTTTTTACAAAATTTAAATTAATACCCAGGGTTTTGCTCCAGATTAGAATTCAACAACACCTGATCATTCGGTAATTGTTGTAACATTCTGAAGTCTGTGTAAGGCAATGTTGCTACACCCGAAGCTGCTGGCTTAGGAATATCTAAACCTAACCGCTTGAAGTCATAAAATCGGAAGCCTTCCAAAGCAAATTCAACCCTGCGCTCGTTCATGATCAAATCTATCAAAGCAGTACCCGTTAATGCTGTAGCTGTTAAACCACGGTTGGTTCTGATTGCATTTACCGCAGTTTGCGCACCTGCATCATTGTTTTGACGAGCGCGGCTTTCCGCCTGAATAAGATACATTTCTGATCTTCTGATCACCGGAATATTCTCTACAAAAGCACCCTTTTCACCTGGCCACTTGCGCGACTGGGGCTTATTAAGAGTGGCCGCTGTGGTGATGTAAAGGTTTCTTCTAACATCCGATGCTTCATGCGCGGCAATCAATTCGGCACTGGCAGCTAATACATATTGGCTACCGCCAAGCATATTGGTCGTAATTGAGTTCATTGAGTTGTTTGGACCATCCACACCACTCCAGTCAGTAGCACGAATTTCTAATTCGAATATTGACTCAGGATGGGTAGCTGTACTCCATGAAGCTACCCAACTTGCGGCTGCAACTGGAGCTGCCGTTGGCACTAAGGTTAGTGCGGTTGTAGCCTGTGTGTCGGCATCAGCAAAACGACTCCAGTTTAAATAATGGCGTGCCAATAAGGCATGAGCAGCCGCTCTGGTTGCCCTGAAAGGAAACGTATTCGTTCCTAGCGATGCAGGCCAGGCAGCACCAATGGCCGAAGCAGGTAACAATAGGTTGGTGGCTTCTAACAAATCTGCTTCAACAAACTGATAGCTTTCGAGATTAGTACTTCTTGCTCTTTTATCTGCATCCGAAACCACTTCGGTAGGCGTATCGCGCAAAATTACTCCCAGGTTAAATCCATTCACTTCTTTTCCGGGCTCATAACTATAAACACGCAAAAGCTCCATGTAGTAAAGTGAACGAATAAATAAAGCCTCGCCACGCAAATGATTCAATACCTGCTGTGAAGATAATGTACCCGATGATGGAACTTTAGCTATTGGCAATTCTGCTAAAAACTTCAGTGCATAGTTGGTATCATTAATACCACGATAAGCAGTTGCCCATCTGTTGGCATAGACACCGATACCATTTACCCACTCCTGCTCATAGCGGCCTGTGCGGTTTACGATCTCAATGTTATCTGCAAATGCATCACCATGTAAATTTACCTGCTGTCCATAAAAATTAAATTCATGAGCAATTCTGTAGGCACTCAACACAACACTCTGCACTCCCGCAGCATTGTCTAAGGCCTGAGCCGGAGATAGTGCCGACTTATCCACTGTATCAATATCACAAGCAGTAAAGCTTATTGTGAGTAGAACAGTTATTAAAATTTTATACAATTTTATATTCATTTTATTTTATGCTTTAATTGATTGAACAATTAGAGACCTATGGTGATACCACCCATAAATTGCTTTGCCACCGGGTAAACACCAAAAGTAGAAACTCCGGTACCTGAATTATTGCTTACAACTTCCGGATCGATTCCATCGAACTTGGTAAAGGTCCAAAGGTTAAGTCCCTGAATAAATACCCGCACATTGGTCAAATTCATTTTGGAAATGAGATTGGAGGGTAAGCTATAAGACAAGGTCACCTGCTTTAATCTCATATAAGATGCATCCGACTGAAATTGAGTAGATCCAAAGGTTCCGAAATTCTGGGCAAAACCATCTATAACTCCACCCTGGAAAGAGCGAGCTACGTTGGTGATGTCACCCGGATTTTGCCACCGTTCCAACTGGCTTACCAATTGATTGTTTGCACTGGATCCTGAAGCATACAAGTTATACAAGTCACCATTGAAGGCCTGGTTTCCACCTTGATATTGGAAGAATACCTCCAGATTAAGTCCCTTATAAGAGAAGTTATTAGCAAGTCCACCAAAATAGGTTGGGATATTAGAACCCCGCACAGCAGCATCTCTTGCTACACCACTATAAGAAAGATTACCCAATGTATCATAAATCATTGCTTTTCCATTGGCTGGATTAATTCCAGCAAATTGGAACAGATAATTAAACGATATAGGCTCGCCTACGATAAGTGTATTTCCGATTCTTTGCTGATTATTAGGAAGAGAAACCAATTCATTTTTAAGTGTGCTAAGGTTAGCTGTAACATTCCACTTAAATGATCCACGGTCGATTACTACAGCTCCTAATTCAATATCAAAACCATTGTTACGCACTTCTCCGCTATTTCCTCTTACAGAACCAACACCAGAGTCGGTGGGAAGGGGTACATCAAACAGCAGTTGTTGAGTAAGGTTATCATAATATTCAACCGAACCGGTAACCCGGCTTCCAAATAAGGCAAAGTCAATACCGGCACTGGTCTGAATTTCATTTTCCCATGAGATTAGGTCATTGCCAAGTCGGGCTAGTCTCAACGTTGAACCACCTAGATATCCTGCGTTGTTTCCACCCGGGCTACCAAAGGCGGTAAACCAATCATAATCTGCGATATCAGAGTTACCAACTTTACCATAAGCAGCTCTAATCTTCAGATCATCCAGCCAGGTAATTCCATCCATAAAACTCTCCTCAGTTATACGATAAGCCACTGATCCTGCATAGAAGGTACCATACTTGCTGTTGGACCCAAAGCGAGAAGAACCGTCTCTGCGCAAGGTAAAGTCAGCGATATATCTGTCTTTCATTGCATACTTTACCTGACCGAAAACTCCCTGCCGGGCATTATCAAAGAAGAATTCTCCTGCGGGTCTAGCTGTTGCTCCTGAGGATAAGAGCCTTAATGCCGGGTTCGGATAAGTAAATTGCGAGGCCGTTATTCCACCTCTTTCTTCTTTTCTGTATTCGAATCCAGCCAAACCAGAGATCTGGTGAATCTCACCAAATTTTTTGGTGTAATTTAAGGTAGCATTGGTGTTATACGATATTGTTCTTCTGCTAGTAGCAGAAATCTGTCCCCCCGCAAACACAGGTATTGACCCTGGTCTTTCATTGCGGTCAGTTCCGAAAGAAGCATCAACACCTGCAAATCCACTTAATGTTAAACCAGGCATAATTTCATAAGCAATATTGAAACTGGAAACGGTTTGCGGTGTGCGGCCTAAACGAAGTTCTTCTTCAACACCCTGTTTGATATTATAACCGAATAAGTGCGACCCTGGCGCTCTGGTAGGATAAAGAGCAAATCCACCCTCTGGGGTATACGGACTGGAAGTAGGCTGCGCGGTAAACGCTGCCTGAAAAGGGCCGTTCACAAAGTTACCATTGGCAATTGAACCAAATGTTCTCTGGTAGGCCAGAGAGAGATTGGCACCAATAGTCAATTTTTCATTTGGCTTGTGAGTAATATTTAAACGGGCTGTACCACGCTTCCAATCACTGGCGATAATCTGACCCTCCTGAAACTGATAAGAGGCTGATAACAAGAATGATGTCTTTTCATCACCGCCCGACATAGTAAGGTCGTATGTGCCTAACTGACCATTCTGAAACATTTCATTGACCCAATCATGGCTTTCCAAATTTGACTCATTTGGATCACCAAACGTGGCATAGGATGTTGCTACAGGAAGACCTGCATTGCGGTAAGACTCTTCTTTAATTGCAGCAAACTGTTGTCCATTCATCATCTCATAAAGATTGAATGGTTGAGTAGTTCCATATTGAGCGTTAATTTCTAACTTGGTTTTCCCTTTCTTTCCTTTTTTAGTGGTTACAAGGATTACTCCGTTAGCGGCTTGCGCGCCATAGATTGCAGAGGAAGCTGCATCTTTCAAAACCTCAACAGATTCAATATCATTTGGGTTAATAGAGCCCAATGGGTTAGATGAACCTTGTGTTGACTGCCCGAAGCGGCCCATCTGAACACCATCCACAATCCAAAGCGGATCGTTAGACGCGTTGATTGAACCGATTCCTCTTACACGAACGTTCAAAGCACCACCAGGCTGACCTGACTGAGATGAAACCTGAACCCCAGCCAAACGGCCCTGAATACCTCTATCTACTGATTGAATAGGTACATTTTGGAGAACGTCTCCTTTAAGAGAAGAGATTGAACCGGTTAATGTTCTTTTTTCCTGTACTCCGTAACCGGTCACTACTACTTCGGATAATTGCTTAACATCTGAAGCCAGCTGCACATCAACCACTGCCCGACTACCTACGGCAACTTCCTGCGTTACAAAACCAACGAAGGAGAAAACTAATGTTCCACCCGTTGTGGGTAAACTCAAACGATAATTTCCTTCAACATCAGTGATAGAACCAGTGTCCGTGCCTTTCAGAAGCACATTTACTCCTGGTAAGCCCGATCCGTCATCTGCAGAAGTGACTCTGCCCGACACGGTACGATCTTGCGCCCATGCTACACTGGTTACCAGCATTAACATGGAGAAAATCTTTACTAGTAAAATTTTCTTCATACAGTTTTGGTTTAATTGATTAGAATATTTCTTAATAGGTTGCAAACATAGAATAAAATTAGTCACGGTAAAATAATTTTTAAATAAAGGAGTGCTAATTAAGGAACAAAATAACCTCTCGTTGGCATTTTTAACCGCTTGTGTAAATCGGTCTAATGATTGGAAGTCAGACTCGTTGGAAGCGAGTCAAATCATAGGATTTTAAACTCAATTCTACGGTTTAACTGTCGGTTTTCGTCCGAATTATTAGGTTTTAAAGGGCTTTTTGCGCCATAACCCTTAGTTAGAACCCGAGCAGTTGGAATTTGATGATTTTTTAGAAATTCCGCTACCGACTGAGCTCTTTTTTCCGAAAGCTCTTGATTATACACTTCAGTACCCGAATTGTCAGTATGCCCACCTATTTCGATTTTTACTTCTGGATTTTGATTTAAGAAATCAACCACCTCTTTTAGTTCCGTTTCCGACTGAGGTTTCAATTCGTACTTATTCAAATCGAAAAACAAATTATTCAAAACAACTGATGCGTTTTGTTGTACCGGAATGAGAGCAATGTTTTTGATCACAGGCTCACTGCTAGCCTCTTCTTCATAATTAAAATGAAGACTATGAAACAGATATCCCTTTTTACGGACATATAAAGCATACTCCGATCCACCCGGTAGCACCATCACATATTCACCAGTAACTGAGTCAGAATTAACACGTGCAATCCTCTTATTTAATTTTAAATCAAATAATTCAATGCTTGCCTTTAAGGGATTCGTTTTTGAATCTGACACATTTCCCTTAACTACATTTCCTTTCGACTTTACAATTTTCTCTGCTGGAAGATCGATTCGATATAACCGGCTACGATTTTTACTTTCTTCGCGCGAGTAGTAAGCTAATGCTCCATCACTTGCTACCATAAATGAATATTGATCTTTGTGGTCATTCAACGGCTTGCCCATATTTAGTGGGACTGCCCAACCGGTCTCCTTTTTTTCTGAAACATAGATATCATAGCCTCCATAGCCAGGGTATCCATTTGATACTATATAGAGTGTCTGATTATTAACATGGATATAGGGTGAGATTTCATCAAATGGTGTATTAATTTCAGGGCCCAGATTTTTGGCTTTCGACCAACCCGTTTCAGAAAGGTGAGAATACCAGATGTCATAGCCTCCAACTCCACCCTTACGATCAGAAACAAAATACAACTCCCGGCCATCAGCGGATAAGGACGGCTGCGAATCCCAATTAGTACTATTAATAGAGGGGCCGAGATTTTTCGGTTGAGACCACACATTGCCTGTCCTTCTCGTTTCAAACAAATCGCAACCAAATGAACCGCATATAGTGAGTATCAAATGCCGGCCATCGGCAGAAATCGTACAGGCTCCCTCGCGTTGCATAGTATTAATGTTTGATGAAATCGACACTGGGGCCATCCATCTTCCATTCACTTTTCGCGAGACCAACAAATCTTCGTTGTCGTTGCGGCCACCGCCAAAGCGAGCTGTAAAAATGAGTTGAGTATTGTCGGCAGTGAGCGCTGGAAAATATTGCATCGGAAATGCATTGACCGTATCACTTAATGGTGTAATGACATATTTGAGATCAGTTTGATTGGCCAACGCATAGTCGGCCTGCGACTTCCAAACCTTTACAAGATCCATCTTTCGTTTGTCTGATTTCTCTATCTGCAAAAACTGTGTGGCAAAAGCTGCGGCAGCAGAATAATTTGCATGCCATAGATTTACATTCGTTAACTCGTACAAATACATTCTACGCCTTGCATCTTCTTTAAGAAGGGAAAGCCCCTGCTCGAATGTTGTACTTGCAAGTGGATAATTCTCTTGTGCTTTATAGATTAGTCCAAGGCGGTAATAGGCTTCTTCAAAATTTTTATCCTTGGCAATTGCCTCATTCAGAAAAGATATTGCCTCCTTAAATTGCCCACGCACCCGGTAATTGTCTGCTTCATAATAAAGTTCCTGGGCCTTTTTGTTCTTTGTGCTCAATGGTTGACTCATTACAGTAGAGCTGCAAACACAGAGAATAATAAATGACCACAATTTCAACATATTCATAAGGCAAGTTAACTCCCTTGGGGGGAAGTAAAAAGTCCTATGGTAAACGACTGAATCCACACGTTGTTATGTCACGATCGAACTTGTAGGAATCTCCGGGCCATCCATGCCCACCATCGAGTTAATTAATTTCAAAGATTGAAATTGATTGTAATTAGAAATGTTAATACTTGTTTCTTCAATCCATCCGACATCTAAGAGACTCTGACGCATTGTGCCTTTGAGCAAAAATGTAGACGGTGTAAACCAACGGTTTTCCTTTTTAAAAATCAGGTTAGCGTAAAACGTATCGGTAAAGTTCCCGCTTTTAACAATTAAAATATCATCGGCCACGCCACGTTGAGTAAAAAGATTTTCCAGATGGGATCTGTCCAGGAATTTATGTGCATAAGAAATATCATTGGCGTGAATCAGTTTTAACGATTGCACCGGTCGCGGCCTGTAGTACACAAATTCAACATTCCTGATTATCGTGTCGTAGATAATTCTTGTCTTAAACAGGCCATGAGTCGGCATAACAACTTGCGAAAGGAATTCCGCAAGGTTGATGGAATATTTTCCAAACAACATTGAAGACGAAGTTCTCATCCGCGCCTCATGATAGGTAAGGTTGCGGAATATGCCATCCTTCAGATAGATCGACTCAAGCAACAGGGACATAAATTTTTTGAATTGCTTCCATGTACTCTTGCTCCGCCACACTCTGTGTGGTGATGCCACCGCCACTCCGATAAAAAATGGTATCCTCTTCTTGTTGCATAAAACGTATGGCTACTCCGCTGTCCAGATTTTCACCATCAAAATAACCAAAAACTCCCGTGTAATAGCCGCGCTTTTCTCCCTCGGCTTCACGAATCACCTCGCACGTTCTTACTTTGGGTGCGCCACTAACCGAACCCGCAGGCAATAAGGAGACAATAAGATTTCCTAGATGTTGTCTGTAATTCACCGAAAGATCACCGGTTATTTCAGAACTCACCTGCAAGAGCTTTTTGTCATGGGTAGTAATTTTATCTATGTAACGAAACCGGGTAATGCACACATTGGAAGCAACACGACTCAAATCATTCCGGATCAGGTCTACGATGGTAACATGTTCGGCCAATTCCTTTTTATTTTCCCGAATAATCTTCTCTGCATCAGGTATCGAAGCATCAATGGTTCCCTTCATGGGATAGGAAATAATTTTACTGCCTTTAATCTGGACAAATATTTCTGGTGAGAAAAAAAGAAATTCATTCCGAAGCCAGCACTTATACCGCGCATCACTTATATAGAACAAATCCTGCAGTGAAGAATTTAGCTCTACTTTCGTCTTCATCGTTAGATTAACCAAAAAAGAATCACCATAGGTCAACGGCTTGAATACCTTGTTAAATTTTGCCTGATACTGCTCGAACGATATCGGATACTTTTGAAGTTGAATTTTTTCACCTCCTCTTGCCTGTGGATTTGCATTCGTATATCCATTGATGGAGAATAGTATTTCTTCGGGGTCAATCTGATCCAAACGCCATGCTAGTGGTTTTTCCAATTCAAAATCAACCAGAAACAAAAAAGGGACTTTTTTACGGCCCCATTCGTTCAGTTGTTGTATGAAATTATCTAACGACATATCCCATTAAGGTACATCCATGTATTTGTGCACCTGCAACGAAATCTTCCATTGCGGATGATTCTTCACATAGTCAATAATCAATGGAAGAATTTCCTTTTCCTTTGACCATTCAGGTTGCAAGTACAATTCACATGCTGAACCCACTTGTTTGGCAAAATCTTCGGCCCATGCGAAATCCGTCTTATGAAAGATGACTACTTTTAATTCATCTGCTTTCTCTGGCACTGATGAATGAGGCGGCTTAAATTTTTTAGGGGAAAAACAAACCCAATCCCACTGACCTGTAAGCGGATAAGCACCCGAAGTTTCTATATGGGTACGCAAGCCTGCCAGTTTGAGTTCATGAGTTAACGAGGCAAGATTATGCATGGATGGTTCACCCCCTGTAACTACTGCAATTTTACTTCCACTTGCTTTAGCCTTCGTGGCTAATTCTTTCACATCTACCTTGGGATGTGCAGCCTCATCCCACGAATCTTTTACATCGCACCAGACACACCGCACTTCACAGCCGCCCAGACGAATAAAATAGGCTGCGCTGCCCTGATAAAATCCTTCTCCCTGGATGGTATAAAAATCCTCCATTAAGGGAAGAGCAGGATTCAAAATTTCAGCTTTATGATTCAAAACTCTATGGGTTTCTTAATTCCGTTGCTCGAAGTGTATTTAACAAAAGTGACGCGATGGTCATAGGGCCAACACCTCCGGGTACCGGAGTGATAAATGAAGTTTTTGGTGCTACCTCTTTAAATTCAACATCCCCTTTAAGGGCATAGCCGTTTTTATATTGAGGTCCTTCCACTCTCGTAGTTCCAACATCAATTACCACAGCGCCTTCTTTTACCATCTCAGCTGTAATAATACCCGGTTTACCCACGGCAACAACCAGAATATCCGCCTGCCTTGTAAACATAGAAATATCTTTGGTGTACTTATGGCAAATGGTTACAGTGGCTTTGCCTTCCTCCACGAGCATCATACTTAATGGAGCGCCTACCAACCTGCTTGCACCAACCACTACACAATTTTTGCCTTCAGTAGTAATGTTATAACGTTTCAATAATTCCATCACACCAAAGGGAGTTGCCGGTAACAGCAAAGGATGTTTAGAAACGATGCTTCCAAAATTGCGATTTGTAAATCCATCTACATCTTTGTCGGGGCGAATTTTTTCTGTAATTCGCTCCACTGAAATATTAGGCGGCAATGGCAACTGTACAATAAAACCATCCACATCTTCATCGCGGTTGACCTGATCAATATGTTTCATCAACTTATCTTCGCTGATTGTGTCGGCAAACCGCAGCATCGAGTAATGAAACCCAACTTCCTTACAGGCTTTTACTTTATGATCGACATACGTTTGACTGGCGCCATCATCGCCCACCAGGATAATTGCTAAATGTGGAATTTTTTTTCCGGCTTGCTTGCGCAGGATTACCTGTTCAGAAATTTCTTTCTTGATATCGGTCGAAATTTTGCGACCATCGATGAGCGTATAGGTTTGGGTCGTAGTCATGTTTACTCTTTTACCTTACCCCTACCCCTCTCCGAAGGAGAGGGGAGAGTGGACGATGTTATTCAATTTTCAAAACTGCCATAAATGCTTCCTGCGGAATTTCTACATTACCCACTTGCCGCATGCGCTTCTTTCCCTTCTTCTGTTTCTCCAACAGTTTACGCTTACGCGAAATATCACCACCATAACATTTTGCCAATACGTTTTTACGAATGGCACTTAATGTTTCGCGCGCAACAATTTTCTGTCCGATGGCCGCTTGTATGGCCACCTCAAACATATGGCGTGGAATAAGTTCTTTCAGTTTCTCACACAACTTCCGACCCCACTCCTGCGCTTTGCCCCGGTGAACGATAGCCGAGAGTGCATCTATCTTTTCGCCATTCAATTGCACATCCAATTTAACCATGTCACTTTCGCGCCAATCGATTAAGGTGTAATCGAGCGAAGCATAGCCTTTTGAGATGGTTTTTAGTTTATCGAAGAAGTCAAACACAATTTCCGCTAATGGCATTTCGAATGTTAACTCAACCCGATCCGAGGTCAGGTATTGTTGATTTTTAATTAAACCACGTCTGTCCATACAAAGGCCTATGATCGGTCCAATAAATTCAGACTTCGAAATTATCTGTGCACGAATAAAAGGCTCATTGATGTAATCCATCGTAGTTGGATCAGGCATTTCAGATGGCGCATTGATTTCAATCATTTTTCCATTGGTGAGCATTGCCTTAAACTGTACCGAGGGAACAGTAGTGATCACCGTCATGTTGAACTCGCGCTCCAAACGTTCCTGAATAATCTCCATGTGGAGCAAGCCCAGAAATCCGCATCGAAAACCAAATCCAAGAGCAGCCGAAGTTTCTGGCTCCCATACCAACGAAGCATCGTTGAGTTGAAGTTTTTCCATGGAGGCACGCAACTCTTCAAACTCAGATGTCTCTACCGGATAAATACCAGCGAACACCATGGGCTTTACATCTTCAAACCCTTTGATAGCTTCGCCCGGATTGCTCACAAGTGTAATCGTATCGCCAACCTTTACTTCCTTGGCAACTTTTATCCCTGAAATCAGGTAGCCTACATTGCCGGCACTGATTTCGTTTTGGGGAAGCTTGTCTAATTTCAGAACACCAATTTCATCCGCACCGTATTGTTTATCGGCATTTACAAATTTTACCTGGTCATTCTTGCGCATAGTGCCATTGAACACCCGGAAGATTACTTCAATGCCCCGAAAGGAATTGAACACGGAATCAAAAATCATGGCTTGCAGCGGTGCTTTCGGATCGCCTTTAGGTGAAGGCACACGTTCAATTACAGCCTTCAATATTTCTTCAATACCCTTGCCTTCCTTTGCACTGGCTTTTAGTACTGATTCGCGGTCGCACCCAATTAAATCCACAATTTGATCGGTTACTTCTTCTGGCATGGCAGCCGGAAGATCAATTTTATTGAGTACCGGAATGATTTCCAGATTATGATCGAGTGCTAAATATAGATTCGAAATTGTTTGAGCCTGAATGCCCTGAGCGGCATCAACGATCAACAAAGCGCCTTCGCAGGCAGCTATAGAGCGTGATACTTCATACGAGAAGTCTACGTGGCCGGGGGTATCGATCAAATTGAGGATATAATCCTTACCGCCAAACTTATAGTTCATTTGAATGGCGTGCGACTTAATCGTTATGCCTTTTTCACGCTCCAGATCCATGTTGTCGAGTACCTGGGCTTGCATCTGGCGACCGGTAAGGGTGCCTGTGAACTCCAAAAGTCTATCGGCCAGGGTGCTTTTACCGTGATCGATATGGGCTATTATGCAAAAATTGCGGATGTTCTCCATTCCCGTCATTTCTTTCTATGAGATTTTGGGCGCAAAGGTAGCAAAAAGGAGGGTTTATAAAGGGTTGAGAATGGGGTATCTTAAAATTTGGAGCAGGGTTTGTAACGCTGTATTTTTCGAACACTATGAAAAAGGGAGATCACCTACTTAATAAGAAAGGGACGATAGCGAAGAATGTGGTGAAAGAACCCGTGGTCGACTACCCCCCCACGCCAAAATCAAAGAGGCTTACAATATCTTCTCTTGCTGGTCAAGAGCAAGACAACTACTTGTATTGGATAACGCTTAGCCCAAGCCAACGAATTGCCCACGTCACTGAACTGATAAAGAAAGTTTATGCAGATCAATTAAGAAATCCAGGCAATACACCTAAGCGCATCATTTTTGATAAGACATGAATATTTTATTAGATGAGCATAAGGCTATTCTGATTCAACTGCTGAAATCAAACGTTGATTTCATCCTAATTGGTGGGTATGCTGTAATTTATCACGGCTATGGAAGAACAACCGGTGACATGGACATTTGGCTTAAGCCTGATAATGCAAATCGCGACAAACTACTTCATGTATTAAGATCACTAGGCATTCTTGACGAAGATATTAAGCTGATCAGTTCCATGGATTTCACAACTATGTTGGCTTTCCATATTGACGAACCACCAAAAAGAGTAGACTTTCTAACCAAAACAGTTGGGCTTACTTTCCAAGAGGCAACTGCAAAGAAAGTGTTTTTACCGCTTGGCGATTTTCAGGTTCCCGTACTTAATATTGATGACCTAATCGTGAATAAACTAATCAGTGGCCGCGCCAAAGACAAAGCTGATGTGGAAGAACTGCAGAAGATAATGAGGTTGAAGAAAAAATAAGTGCTTACTGTTGTTAATGGCTAACGTTACCTTTTTAAAAGGCTGTTATGTCTGTATGCAATCTATCAAAGAACACTCCCGCCAGGGTGGGATGAAACAAATCTGAAAGCAAAACACAACGCTGGTGTCTGCCTTATAATCTTGAGAGGCTGTCTCAAAAGTCAACAATAATCAACGCTGTCATGCCGGGCTCGACCCGGCATCTCATTTTAACCAGGGAAAAACTGGATCGCGGCTCAATGCCCGCGAAGACAACCAGACTTTTGAGACAGCCTCTGAACAGAAATCTTCTGAAATTTTGTTTAGTGCTGAAACCAGTGAGATTATGATCAAACTCCCGATGCCGAGCGATGAACAGAAATTGTTTGTGGTAGATAAGTATAGGAAGAAGATTCAGTGAGAGGAACTAAACAACCTAAACCCTGACTCAAAACGTGAATTGCAATCCTACACTATGGTGACTGGCCGTGCCCGTGGCCTGCGTTTGGGCAGTAAATGCTTGCGTTGAGCCACCGCTCGTAACGGTATAATTTACATTTACCTCTACTACAGCTGCTTCATTCAAGGCCTTCATGTACCCATACTCATATACGAGCGATAACAAAGATGAGAGTCTATAATGAGCATATACAGTAAAGCCTAATGAATGGAAGTTTCTCTTCTGAATACTGGTTGTGGAGGTGTAATTAATCTCAATTGTTTTTGCTTGATTAATGGAACCCCCTGAAGAAAACCCACTGCTTTCTTTCATGGAAGCAAATTGATACCGCCCTTGCACTCCAACTCGCCAACGGTTATAGTTAATAAGCGTTCTATCAATACCAACAATAGAAGCAGGGCCGTTGAACGGATTGGAACGTACCAATAAGACTGGATCGCTGTTTCTAAACCAAAAATTAGAGTCATCTACAAATGATACTCGCTGAACCCCGACTATAATTGCCCACCGTTCCGCAAAATCCCATAAAACGTGAGCACCGAAATTCAATCTTCTGGTATATTGGTCGCCAACGAAATAACCTCCGGTATCGTCCACTCTTAAATCTTGATTTCGGGAAATGCCAAATAATTGCACCCGCACCTGATCTTTAAATTGGGCGAAGCCGGAGATTGAGATCAAAAAGAATAAACCGGAAAAAAGAATTTTCATTGATTGATTACAACTTCGTATTAGCCACTGGTGCTATACGAAGTTAATATTTTAAAAGTAAAACCGAAGTCCAAGAGAATGATGGCTCGCAGTTCCATCGGCCTTTGTTTGTGCAGTATAATCAGTTGTGGTGATTGGTGTCTCCACGTTATAATCAAACTGCATAGCATATACTTCTTGGGTAAAACTTAATTGATGTTCGTAGGCATATGAAATCCATCCTAATCGTTTAATCCTGTAGAGTAGATTGATGGAGGGTGCGACTGTCCAGAAATTTTTATCCGTTACAGAAAAAGAAGATGAGCTCTGAATAGTTGTATTTGTTCCACCTACCACACGCAAGCCTCCGCTACCAGATTGTTGTGGAAGTTGGTTGTAAATGATTTCCGAACCTATACTAAGTTGGAATCGATTATTTTTTCTGAACAGATTATAACTAACTCCCATTGGTATTTGGAAACCGGTTGTCGGGTTACCTCTAATAAACAATAGCGTTCCAAAAGACTTAAACCAATAATTCTCATCATTCACAAAAAAAATCCGTCTTACTCCGCTCTGAAGATTTACTCTTTCGGATAGTTGATAAGTCAATGTTAGACCATAAGTAAGCCTTCGATTGAACTGATCAGCAATTAAATACCCCCCTGGGTCAGTAATATTAAGTCTGGGTGTTCGAAGAATAAGTTCAGGGGTGATTGAAAACCGCCCCTGAGCTTGCGTATTAAGGCTAAGCATACTTACCATCAAAAAGATAGAGAGTCTGAACATTTCACTGATAGTACTTGAATTTCAATAGAGCTATTTCTCCTATTGAATTCAAAAGTTAACTATTTCAATCCGACTAGCAGTTAAAATTAACTTTCTGGTACTGCATTTCAAGATTCTGGGCTTAGATAGCAACCTTAAAACATGAATTGCAGCCCACCGTGGCTTGCGTTTGGGCAGTATATGCTTGCAATAAGCCACTGCTCGTAACGGTATAATTTACATTTACCTTTACTACAGCTGCTTCATTCAAGGCACACTCCCGCTGGGGCGGGATGAAACAAATCTGAAAGCAAATCCCAACTATGGATGTGCTTTCGAAGGTTTACACTATCTGTATGCATTCTATCAAAGAACACAATCAGTCTACGTAAAACTTCAGCAAAGATCTAAAAGCAAATCCTCCGGCACCCAGCTTCAATTCAACTGATGATTTTGAAAGGTTTTTGGCGTCAGCGAATTGGAGGCGAAAATCAACGCCTGAATTATTAATCCGATAATAATAATCATGGCTAGTTCAAACTGCGTAAGTATACTGGACCCGGCCACAATCCTTACAGATTGGTCGGCCATGCTCTTTCCCACTGCAATTTGGATGCTTGAAAGTTGGTTGAGGTGGCCGGCTGCGGTAATAAATTGCTCATCGAGGAATGTATTGATCGTTGTCATGTCAGTATTGTATTGAAAGTACTGATTTTCCAGCGCCTCCATTTGAAAAATATTCCCTTTGAATTTATCAAAATAAATAGCTTCCTCATCGGTCAACTTGGTCCTCTCATATTCCTGAATAAGGGAATTGATAGTCGCATTATGGCCGTTGATATTCAACGCAAGTTGATGGTGATCACTTTGTGCCTTGCTGCATTGATCAAAAAGGATTTGTTTCTGGTATAATTGGTCACTCAATTTATAGATGTAGCTTTCAACCAACAGCCGGTCTTTATAGACGGATGAAAACGAATCTCCCAAATCAGCAACGTTGTTTCGGTCGAGAACATTTTTTACAAACACTCCGAAAAGTACAAGTGCTAACAAGAATGCTACCTGCGCCTTTTGCTGAATTGCATATATCCACTTCATAATATGGCGTTTAATTGTTTGAAATTCGACATTAATAAGTTGATAACAAACTAATTGTGAATCACTACCTACTGAAACACAATTATCACGCCTGGTACTAATATAAGCCAAACGGCAGTTTAGGAATTGGAGAGATATTTGGCTGTCAACTCTTTCAATGAATCAACTTCCTTTTGATCCATATCTTCAGACCTTACCTTAAGTAATAGCTCAAACATTACCTGCGATTGGTAGCCTAATTTTGTAGCAATGTTTGCACAAAATTTTATTTCCTCTTCATACAAACGCTCATCCAGTTTTATCAACTTCACGAGGTTAAATAAATAATTAAACCGTTGATCAGGCGTCAGCTCTTTCGGGATAATGGATTCATGAGATGAATAAAATAGAGTTTCTACTGAAGATTCCGGAAAACCATGCGCCTTACCAATAGAAATGATATACGTTCTTTCTTTGCTTGCCATTTCGCCATCAATCCGTGCGAGATTAACGAGCAATTTGAGTTGTTCAAGAACAATCATAGTTAAATGGAATTAGTGTCTTGAAGGTAAAAATAATTGAAATTCCGGCTATCTTACATACCGTCTACACTAAATAAGCAGCTTTGAATTTTCTTGCCCATCTTTTTTTATCTGGCGATGATCCTGAAATAATGGTGGGGAATTTTATTGGGGATTTTGTTCGGGGCAAAAACGTCTATGACCAGTTTAGCTATAACATTGCGCTTGGGATTGAATTGCATCGTGAAATAGATGAGTTTACCGATAGTCATGCAGTAGTAAGAGAAAGTAAAATCAGACTTCGACCCAAATACCGACATTACTCACCTGTAATCGTTGATATGTTTTACGATCACTTTCTGGCTAAAAACTGGCATGTATATAACACTAATCCATTGGATCGATATGCCTCTGACGCGTATATTATACTGAATCAATTCAACAATCAACTTCCCGAACGCGTTCAGGGGTTGCTGCCACACGTTATAAGAGGAAATTGGTTATTTAATTATTCGCGGATCGAAGGAATTCATGGGGCCTTAAGTGGCATGTCGCAAAGAACTCCCTATGAATCTAAGATGAATGAAGCCTCTCTCGATTTGCAAATATATTATTCCGAATTCGAAGCTGAATTTTCGAGGTTCTTTCCGGAATTACAGAAAATGAGTTCGCAGTTTATTAAAAGCAAATTGAAATAACCGCAAAGACGCCAAGACGCTAAGATTGATTTAAACTTTGCGCCTCTGCGACCTCGCGGGTTCAAATAAATTACTTTACTTCAACATTTACCTCACTAGTTTCTTAGAGTTCGCAGTTTATTAAAAGCAAATTGAAATAACCGCAGGAGACGCCAAGACGCTAAGATTGATTTAAACTTTGCGCCTCTGCGACTTCGCGGTTCACATTAATTACTTCACTTCAAAATTTACCTCACTAGTCTCTGCACCGTTGATAAACTTAATTTTATACTTGCCTTTTGTTGCATACTTAAGAGTTGTGGATGCAGCTACAGATTTTGATTTGCCTTTAGCCGGAGTCGCTTCAACCTCATTCACTTTAAGATCCCACACAAGGGAATGAAATCCTGCCGATCCTACACCCGTTAATGTTTGCACCAGATTATTTTTCTCATCAT
The DNA here is from genome assembly GCA_022841475.1 of Cyclobacteriaceae bacterium. Lineage (GTDB taxonomy): Bacteria > Bacteroidota > Bacteroidia > Cytophagales > Cyclobacteriaceae > ELB16-189. The sequence continues at coordinate 33,537 of JALHRJ010000046.1, forward strand.
AGACTTCTACTTTAATATCAGATGCAGACTTACCAACATAATATAAAATTGTTGTTTCCGGCTCATTCACTTTCGACCAGGTATATTGTTTTTGTCCCCAGCGTTCGCTCAAGCGGATGCTTTCCGGTGCAAAGGCAATGATACCTTTCGAAACTCCTCCATCTTTCAACGCCTGCAACGGCTTAACATCGGCAACAAAAACACTACGACCATGTGTGGCAATCACCAGTTCGTTTTCGCGTGGATGGACGATCAAATCATAACTGGCAACATTCAATGCTTTGTTCAATAAGGACCACGACTTACCCAAATCCATGCTCACATAGGCGCCATTATCAAGCCCACAATACAAAAGATTAACACTTACCGGATCTTGTATAATTACATTGGCCACTGATTCGGGCAAATCACCCTTCACACTTCTCCAGGACTTGCCGTAATCTGTACTCATGAATAGATAAGTTTTAAATTCATCTTCACGATAGCCATTCAGTGAAACAAACACAGTGGCTTTATCATGCGGAGACGCAAACACACTACTCACCCAACGGTTGGCCGGCAAGCCAGAATTGATTGCCTCCCAATTTCCACCGCCATTTTTACTCACCCAAAGATTTCCATCATCCGTGCCAACGTAGAGCAACCCAAATTGCATTGGTGATTCCGCAAGCGTAGAAATTGAAGAGAATGGAACATTGCCCTGAGTTTTATCTTTTGTGAGATCCGGACTAATGACCTCCCAACTTTCTGCTTTGTTTAAACTGCGATACACCCGCTGCGAGGCCATATAAACAATATCGGGATTGTGTTTGCTGAGAATAAGTGGCGTACGCCAGTTCCAGCGGTTGGGTGCTTCACCAATTTCGTGCGAAGGAGTGATGCGAGTAGACTTTGATTTATCTAACTCCAGTTTGAAGTAGTTTCCAAATTGAAATCCAGTGTAAACTAATTTACTGTTGCGTGGATCAGGCGCCACATACATTCCATCGCCCCCGAAGATCGGCTCCCAATGTTTGGTTTGATTCGGGATTGATTTGGATGAACCACGAAGTACACCGTTGTCTTGTAATCCACCGTATACATTGTACGGGGTTTCCATATCAACATTCACGGTGTAGAACTGACCCACCGGCATATTATTAATGTGCAACCACGTATCGCCTTTGTCATAAGTTTGATACAAGCCGCCATCATTACCCATCAGCATGTGATTTGCATCTTGCGGATTAATCCACAAAGCATGATGGTCACTATGCATTGTGCCTACGGTATCGATCTCAACCCAATTCTTTCCACCATCTTCCGACTTGAGCATCGGCACTCCGTAAATAAAAACATCTTGAGGATTTGATGGTGAAACACGCAACTCACCGAAGTAATAACCATAGGTGTAATAAACACCATCAATATCTAAACTATGCGTGCGCTTCCATGATTTTCCGGCATCATCCGAACGATACACCTCTGCCCCTTTAATTTTTGTGTTGAATAGATCAGAATTGGCATCGGCACCGAAATAATCGGCAACAGCCTGAGGTTTATACTTGCCGGCCCGAACCTCTT
>JALHRJ010000047.1 GCA_022841475.1 Cyclobacteriaceae bacterium
GGCTGTATTTTAGTTTTGATTGCCACTGGCTTTATCATCGGCAATCCACCGGCTATCATGACGAGTAAAGAAGCTTATTCCAGTTATTGGTTTGGAACAACTCGCTTTATCCATTTTGTTGCAGCCTATATTTTTCTGTTCAATTTTCTATTCCGCATCTATTGGGGTTTTGTAGGAAATAAATATGCCAGCTGGAAAAACTTTATTCCTACCAACCAGCAGTATTTCAGAGACATGTGGAACATCCTGAAGTCAGACATTTTCATGACCAAGGGATATAACATTCATACAATTGGCCACAATCGCCTTGCGGGATTTATCTATTTTCTAACCTTCATCGCTTTTGGAATCCAGTGTTTAACTGGCTTTGGATTATACTCTGCTATGAGTGATTGGTGGTTACCAAATTTGTTCTCGTGGGTGCCCACACTTTTTGGTGGCGACTTTATGATGCGCACAATTCACCATTGGGCCATGTGGTTCTTCATTCTATTCACGGTTGTTCATGTTTACCTCGTGTTTTATCATGACTATGTAGAAGGACATGGTGAAATTTCATCGATGGGTGGTGGTTGGAAATTTATCGAAGAGGAGACTTTCCAAAAGAACGAAGAAAAAGAAAAGTAAAGTCTATGACTTCATCGCCTGTTTTAATTCTTGGCATTGGCAATTACCTGATGGGTGATGAAGGCCTGGGTGTTCATGTTGCCAATCAGTTAAAAGAGGAACTGGAACCGGGTCTTGCCGACATTGTTGATGGCGGCACGGCCGGGTTTCAATTGATGGAATACCTAGAATCTTATCCGCATGTGATTATGGTTGATGCCACGCTGGATGGAAAACCAGCGGGAACAATTCAATTAATAAAACCGCGCTTCTCAAAAGACTTTCCGAGTGCGATGAGCACACACGAAATCGGTTTGAAGGATTTGGTAGAAGGTTTAATGCTACTGGGAAAATTTCCCAACATTCATCTCTTTATCATGTCCATTGAAAAAGTGCAGCCGTTATCCACCGTGCTATCACCCGAAATAGAGAGCTCTTTAGAGGATTTGAAAGTTAAGATTGCTACTTTGGCTAAACAACTTGTTGCAGTACCCCAGCCCGTCTAGAATTACTTTCTAATCTTATCAAGATAGAGTTTTGAAGCTTGCTCCACCCACCGGTCGCGATCAATACGGCCCGGAAAGAATTTGATTGATTCAGTGAGTTGTTTTATTGATTCTTCGGTGAGTTCGCTGATTTGCCGGAAACTGTAAATACCCAACGTGTTAAGTTTCTTCTCGATGCCGGGCCCAATGCCATTGATTATTTTAAGGTCATCCTTTTCGTCAGCAATAATTTTGGCGCTGAGTTGCTTCTCTGTGACATCATTTGATTTTTTACTATCGCGCTTGCTCTTTTGTAATTCTTCAACTTCAGTCTGCAATTTTTGTCGGGTAACTTCCAGCAGAGTTGTCTCCTGCTTGCTTTGATCGAGTTGACTTTGAAGTGATTGCACCAGCAGTTGAATCTGATTCAGCTCTTCTACGTGCGACCCTGCATTACGTGCCTCTTCCAATTCTGCCTTAAGTCGTTCGTTGTCGCGCGAAACCGTAATAAAATCTTCGCGAAAAGTTTCGCGGGCACGCGCCAAAGTGTTTTCTGATTTTTGCGCCAGTTCTTGTACGTGCCGGTTGTTTGCCTTGAGTGCTTCGCGATCCGCTAATAAATTCTGAATATCATGTTCTCTTTTGATTGCCTTGTCCTCACGCAGCATCCATGCAATGCCAAAGCCAATAAAAACTGAAATCAAAATCATCAATAAAATCTCAGCAATAGCCCAGGCCGATTCGTGCGGATTTATATTGACGGGTTGAGTATCCAGACCCTTAACCCAAAACAAATACCAAAAGGCCGCCAGAAAGCACCAAACAAAAAATACCCCGACAAGAATGTAGACCGATCTCATAGAAATGACCTGCGAAACTAATCAAAAGGGAGGATATGCTGAGCCTGGCTGTGTAATATCTGCTCCTCTCAATTTCAAATCAAAACATAAAAGTGTAATCCGGTGCAACCTGGGCAGGGCACAATGCGTCTATATGCATAATTCACTTATGTATTAATCTTTTATGCATTCTCCTGAACTATTAAAAGGCACGCTGCAGACCATTCTTCTCAAGGTGTTGAAAGATCATGGCAAGATGTATGGCTACGAAATCACACAGCGGGTAAAAGAATTATCAGATGGCCGGATTCTGCTTACCGAGGGTGCTTTATATCCTTCGCTTCATAAACTGGAAGCCGAAGGTCTTTTGAAAACAGAAACGGTGATGATGGGCAAGCGTGTGCGCAAATATTATACACTTACACCGGTAGGAAAGAGTTTGGTGAAAGAGCGCGTGAGTGAGTTTGTTGATTTTATCCGAACGATGGGGAATGTGTTACAGGTTGAACTCAATTAATAATTGACAATGTACAATTGACAATTATGTTGACAGACGATCACATCAGTTATATTATCAAGGACTTGAATTACCGGGGCATTGTTGCCGAGGGAATCCAGGATGAACTGGTTGATCACATCTGTTCCGCTGTAGAAACAGAAATGGCCAGTGGCGTACGATTCATTGATGCCTATCATAAGATTTTAAAATCATTCGGGCACACCGCAGGTTTGCGCGAAACTCAAAAACAAACAATTCGATCAGAAAACTCAAAGCCAAAGGATATGTTAAAAAACTATTTTACTGTCGCGCTCCGAAATCTGCGGAAGCATAGTTTCTATTCATTTATCAACGTAGCCGGCCTTTCTATAGGACTAGCCATTTGTTTTATCATAATCCTATTTGTGATCAATGAAATCAGTTACGATAAACACTTCACCAATGCGGATCGGATCTATCGCGTAAAAAGCGAAATCAAATTCGGAGGCAATCATTACAACATGTTATACGCGCCACCGGTTATGGCAAATACCCTGGCATCCGAATATCCGGAAGTAGAAGCGGCTATCCGGTTTCGTGAGCGCGGTTCTTACCTGGTGAAAAGAAGTGTAGAAAATATTAAAGAAGATCATGTAATCTGGACTGACAAAGATTTTTTCAAGGTTTTCTCTGTTCCGGTACTTGCCGGTAATCCTGAAACCGCCTTGGCGGAACCTAATTCTATTGCCATCAGCGAAGCGATTGCCAATAAATATTTCCCCAATGAAAATGCACTCGGTCAAACGCTTATACTCGACAATAAAGAGAACATGAAAATTACGGCCATCTATAAAACCCTGCCGGCCAATACACATTTTCATTTCGATATTTTAATTGCGCTGGAAGGACTGGAAGAGGCCAAAAGACCCGTTTGGTACAGCAATAATTTTCAGACCTATATTCTTTTGCGCCCCGGAGCCGATGCGAAACAGTTGGAGAGCAAATTTCCGGACCTGATCGTAAAACATGTTATGCCGCAAATGGCTGAGTTGCTAGGCAACGATTTAACATTGGAAAAATTCATTGCAAGCGGAAACAAAATAGAATATGCCTTACAACCACTTCCCGATATTCACTTAAAAAGTTCTTTGCAGGGCGAGTTCGAACCTAACTTTGATATCGCCTATGTTTATCTGTTTGTTGCTGTTGCTTTATTCATCCTGATTATCGCCTGCATCAACTTCATGAATCTCTCCACTGCGCGTTCTGCCAATCGCGCGAAAGAAGTAGGGATACGAAAAGTGATGGGCTCGTTCCGGTCACACCTTATGCGTCAGTTTCTGACTGAGTCAATTTTATTGAGTTTCATCTCTATTGTGCTCGCTGTTATAACCGCCTGGCTACTGCTTCCTTTCTTTAATGAACTTTCAGCCAGAACGCTTACTATTCCTTTTGAGCAGCCATCACTGTATGGAATTATTATACTTGCTGCCTTATTGGTTGGATTGCTGGCCGGTATTTATCCGTCTTTCTTCTTATCAGCATTTAAACCTGTAAGTGTGCTAAAAGGTCATGTTGCCTTGGGGATGAAGAGTGGGTTTATCAGAAGTGCGCTGGTGGTTTTTCAGTTTACTATTTCTATTTTCCTGGTCATCGGTACACTGGCGGTTAATCGACAACTCAATTACATCCAAAACAAAAAACTCGGTTTTAATAAAGATCAGGTGATTGTGATTGACGATGCCTATGCTTTGGGTACCAACCGAATTCCATTCAAAGAAGAAATCATGCGTAGCGGAAAAATGGAACACGCTACCATGACAGGATTTTTACCGGTAAGCGGTACCTGGCGCAGTGATAATCCCTGGTGGGTAGAGGGTCGCGATCCGGGCATACAGGAAAATATGGTGAGCATCCAAAACTGGCGGGTTGATTACGATTACATTAATACCATGGGCATGAACATGAAAGAGGGTCGCGGTTTCTCTCTTGATTTTCCATCCGATTCATCAGCGGTTATTATCAACGAAGCCGCTCTGAAGGCATTTAATTTTACGGGCGAAGTTATTGGTAGTAAAATCGCCACGTTTGGTGATAGTGGAAATGGTGAACCTGACCGCAATAAACAGATCTCCCTAACGGTGGTGGGTATTGTAGAAAATTTTCACTTCGAGTCGCTCAAGCAAAATGTTGGTCCGCTGATGATGGAGCTAAGCAAACGACCCGAGGGCCCAATCTCTTTTCGCTTTCAATCACAAAACACACAAGAGGTGATTCAACTTATCGAATCGAAATGGAAAGAAATGGCACCCGGCCAGCCCTTTACTTATTACTTTTTAGATGATCGCTTTGGTACTATGTATGCAGCCGAAACCCGGCTTGGAAGAATCTTTGCGGTCTTTTCAGTGCTCGCTGTATTGATTGCCTGCCTCGGTCTGTTTGCGTTAACCTCTTTCACAGCTGAGCAACGCACCAAAGAAATTGGAATAAGAAAAGTTTTAGGTGCCAGCATCAGCAGCATTGTTGTATTGCTATCTAAAGAATTGGGTAAGCTGGTGCTGATCGCCTTCGTATTAGCCGCACCGCTTGCGTGGTTTGGAATTGATTGGTGGTTGAAGGATTATACCTACAAGACGGAAATCGGTGTTGGATTATATCTCCTTGCGGGAATAGCTGCCTTGCTGATCGCCTGGTTAACCATGAGTTTTCAATCTTTCAAGGCAGCATCCAATGATCCGGTGAAATCATTACGGAGTGAATAGTTTCTTATACACTAATTACTTTAAGTCTCGAATCAGATTCTCATAAAACCATAAAGCAGTTTTATAACTATCGAGACTTACGCGTTCATCAATACCATGAAACCCGATCGGGTCAATCATCGGGCTAAATTTTATGATGTCTTTAGACACATCGTAAAAGTGACGGGAATCAGTAGCACCGATCATCAGGAAAGGAGCACTGATAGTTTGCGAAAAACTTTTCTTGATCGCGCCATCAATATTTTTATATCCACTCTTCGAAGCAGAGGTTACCGGAGTTGCCTCCGCGTTGATGTTGAGACGTTGGACCTTTACGCGTTCATCACCTATTTTATTTTTAATTTCCTCAATCACAACTTCAGACAAATCGCCTGGTAATAGCCGCAGATTTACGGTTGCTTTTGCAACTGTAGGAATCACATTGTCTTTTATTCCTGCATCAATGATGGTTGGTACCATGGTCGTACGAACCATGGCAGCACTCTGAGGAGATTTTTCATAGTTATTTATAATCAATCCCCTAAATAACCATTGATTGGCAAAAGCCATTCTCTGAACAAACGGCATTTCCGGGCCTAAGTATTCCGTTCCTTCCAGCGTTGATCCTTTGAGTTCGGATGGAAAAGGTTTTGAACGCAGATTTACCAAGGCCTTAGATAAAATATCAATCGATGTTTCTTCTGCCGGCATGGAGGAATGGCCGCCTGCTTCCTCAACTGTAAGCTCAACTGATAAATAACCCTTTTCAGACGTGCCTAATAACGCCAGGGGTTTTGTAATACCCGGCATTTTATCAAGGGTAATTATTCCGCCTTCATCCAATACAAATTCTGCTTCTATGTTTCTGGATTTTAATAATGCTGCAGTTGTAATTGCCCCTTGGCCACCAATTTCTTCATCGTGACCAAATGAAAAATAAATGGTGCGCTCGGGTTGAAAGTTTTCTGTAAGTAATTTTTCTGCCGCCTCCATCATACTAATGAGATTAATCTTATCATCGGTAGTGCCACGCCCCCAGATGAAATTATCTTTGATCTCACCCGCAAAAGGATCAACCGTCCACATGCTTTTGGTAGCCTCCTCAATGGGAACTACATCCTGATGCGCCATCAGAATGACGGGTTTTAGTTGAGGATTTTTTCCTTCCCACTTGTAAAGCAGACTATAGCCGGCTAAGATTTCTCGCGTAAGCTTACTGTGAAAAGTAGGGTATGCGGTTTCCAGAAATTTCCGAAAGCCAATGAATTGTGATGAGTCGAATAACAAGGGATCTCCAAACGAAATGGTTTTGTAGCCAATCGCTTGTTGAAAGTGCTGAAGAGATTTCGCATTGATTTCCGGTGCCGGCATTGCATTAACCTGAACCTGAAGTGATGGCATTCTAAATGTATTGACCAGGATCACCGTAATCAGCACCAGTATTCCGGCTAACAGATAAAGAAAGAATTTTTTCATAGAACAATTAACCTTTATCGATGATGTGGATTTTAAGACATGAAGATACCAAATTCCACTAACCACCATTTCTATTCGACAAAATTCATTCAGCGAACACGGTATTTATTTGCGCTTTAAATGGAACCAGATAAGATGATCATTTCAGCAGCAATTCATAAAATTTATCCAGCGATTTCCCGGCAGATTTCGTGATGGGACTTTCCGTTACCGTGCCCAGGTTGATACCAATAAATACGTAAAGATTCTGCTTCGGAAAATAATACAGATTGCACCCTGCACCAAGACCTCCACCACTATGCCCATAGGCAACTTCACCTTGAAACAATGCATAATCCAACCCCAGTCCATAGGTTGGATTTCCCTTGCTGTCATTTACCCACGTTTTCATTAAGTCAAGGGTTGCGGGCTTTAGCAACTGGCCTTCCATCAGGCCGCGTAAAAACTTTACAGCATCGGAAGGGGTGGCACCAATGCCATCATCACCTATTAATGAAGCCACATTGTTACGTTGCATTTGCGAAACATTTTCAACGATGCTGTTGCTATGCCGATCCCAATACGAGTTTACCAGTTGTGGATATTCCGGATAGCTTGCATCGTTCCGATAAAAGGTACTTGTTAATCCTAATTGCTTGAAGATTACCTCTGAGAGAAAAACTGCATGGTCCCCTGTGATGGCGTCTGCAATAAGTGCAAGCAACAGATAGTTGGTATTTCGATATGAGAATTTACTGCCTGGCTCAAAGTCCAACGGTTTACCTTTTATATAATCAAGATATTCTTCTGACTTAAAGATATACTCCGGATGTTGCAAAAGTTTGGCAACATAATTTGTTTGAGAATTATACTCGGGAATGCCGGAAGTATGATTCAACAACATTTCAATGGTAATGCGATTTGCATCGGTAATGTATCGTGTGTATTTCTCGGGCAGGTAATTTGTCATAGGTGCCTGCAAATCAACTTTACCCTGTTCATACAATTTCAAAATACCTACTGCCATATAAGTCTTTGCAACACTCTGAAGATATTGCAGGTGGCAAACTTCCATCGGTGTATTGTTCTCAATCTTCGCAAGGCCTGCCGAATAAGCCCACCACCCTTCTTCAGAATATATTGCAACGGCTGCTCCCGGAACTCCATGTGTCACCAATTGATCAATGGCCGACTGAAGTTCTGTTGATCTGGAGTAGGTTGGATTTATTTGTTCTGTTGACGTACAGTTGATGATACTCAGATCCTGCATATAATTCGCACAACTGCTTGCTAGTAAAACAAGGACTGTAAAAACAATTATCTTTTTCATCATCATACTCTTCTTGATTAATTACTGAAATGAATACGCGAGCCAACCTGAATGAGGGTTTCCGGAACAACAGGAATACTTTGATTATATCCGCTGATAAGCTAAAATTGGTAAGAGATGAATGGAGAAATATATGTCTTCTCCGAATAGGATTGATACCCTAATGAAATCCCAACAGGTAAGGTAAACATGCCTTTCCCTTTATGTCCGGCTGATTCCCAAACGCCCTTGCTTTGTTGAAAGGATTCCACCGGACGAAATGCATACATGTAACCCGCTCCGCCTTTTAGTTCTGTATAAACCCCGGAAGCCATCGTGGGTCTCCACGCTGCCTGTGAATACAGCAATATTCCATTGCCTACCGTTTTGTTGTGATGCCAAGTTGCGCTAACCTGCTGCACCAGATTGCTTTTGCTGTTGTAGCTGAACTCAGTGCCCAACCCAAAGCCAATGTTTGAAAAGTTAGACTTCATATCCTTAAAGGGCATGGAGAGGTTATGGAACTGAACCATGATAATAAGGGGAAAATTTCGATAGCCATGTTGATTGTCAGCCTGAGCATTCACCGAAACTGCGAGGCTAATTGCGAAGAGCGTTAATAGGATTTTTAATCTCATACGTAATGGTTGGTTTGCATAAAGTACCAAACAACTGAATGGTGTCCTTACATGTTTTACCCTGCAAGTTTACGCGAACCTATTACCGATAGACGCTGAATTATAAGGATTCCCCCTGTAGTGTATCAGATTTTCCGTTGAGGTGCAATCAACCTGGCTGAAACCAGCCTTTGAATGAAGGTGCTCTGAGTCGGCTTACGGGTATTTCGGGCGGAAAGTTGGTGGTTTTTTGAAGCATCACGAGAATCTTGCCGTTGTCGGCACGCTTAAACCCGGATATGATTTGACGATGAACGATATATTGGCGATTAAGCCGGAAGAAGAAACCAGGAGGTAACGTCTTTTCAATTTTATCGAGAGATTGGGTAAGATAGAATTTTTTTCCTCCCAGTTGGCTAGCCACTGCATAATCTTCATCCACATAAAATCCTTCGAGTTCGTCATGCATCAGGCGAATGTCTTGCTTTCCTTGTTTTACAAAAATCCCGTCTGGCTTGCTTTGGTTCTCCTGTTGACGCCTCGCTTCTGATTCCTGGTAAAGGCGATAAAAATGAAGCCCCAGGTAAATGCCATTGATTACAAAAAACCAGATGCTGATGATAAACAAATCAATGGTATAAAAATTCAGGGGTGCGGGTTTTCCCTTTGCAATCAAACTCACTACTTCAGTGAGTATACTGATAATAAAAAGACCAATGATAAGTGTGCTGACTAATTGAAAAGCGATTCGCCTGATCAAGCCCTTTTCATACGGCAATTTTTTATCGAGAAACAAAATGAATGTACGCACACCCCACCACGCACAATATCCCTGCACCGTGTCGATGGTAAAGGTGAGGAGCAAAAATCCATTCAACTGGATGTTGGTGTAGGTGAGGTAATAATTGAATGCACTGATAAAGGGAATGAGAATGAGAAATATCGCCACATCGGGGTGATAGGGATTTTTGCTAACTGTAGTACCAATCTCTGTCATTTGGAAAAACGTATTCAACAATTTACTCTTAATATCGGGACCTCTTTATCCGTAAATCTGAACTCGAAAATCTTAAATCACTTAATCATTCTCCTGTATAGGGATCTTTGATTTTCCTTTTTTCGTACTTGATTTGCGAAAATTTCACTTCGCATCTGGAGCCGGTAGGGGATTGCGCCAAAAAGCCAACCTGAAAGCCTGGCTTTGCATCAAACTGTAAATGGCGTACTAAAAACCATTTGGTGCCTTCGGTTGAATAATACAACGTAATTACATTACCCGCTTTCGCGATTTTGTAAAATACCTTGTTGGAATCAATTTCTACGGAATTACAATCATCAGAAATATTTTTTGTAACTACACTAACCACCCTGCGTGCGCCCGTGTAGTCCTTTTCAAAACAGAATTTTACCCAATTCAAACTATCGCTCTTAATGAGGATGGCGCCACCATCCCACTTGCTGAAAAAAGAGTGTTCTATAGCTGTTGATAGTACAAAGTCCTCATCGGCCTTAAACAAAAGTTTAGGAGCATTGTCTGTATTATACGTTACATTGGGATCTCTAAACATATCGGTTTTTTTCCGGCAATGATGGTTAACTCATTGTTTACTATAGAATAGTTAAGGGGATTATTCTCTACCAACAAAGGATAAGGAATTGTTGTGAGTTGCTGTGCCTCTAGTGCGTTTGCAGAAAATGCCAGTAACATAAAAATTGTAATGATGATTTTCATAGAGATCAAATTTAATGCATTTCATCAACTCACTGGCAGATTTAAATTTCTTTAACTTTAAATGAAATACCCTTTTACGATGAATCTGGATTTTATAAACACCTGTCGATTTAGAACCGCGTTGCCTTTAGCGGGTTTACTTATTGCCTGCTTGTCCTATTCAACAAAAGCGCAGGTACAAGATGATACCAGCGAAATTCTCCGTCTTCGAAACGCGTATAACGCTTCCTTAAAAAATTATGACTATGATCTTAGTCTTTCTTTTTTAACGGAGGGCGTGCTTACCACAATCAGCAATGGCACGCTGATTCAGGGAAAGAAAAATCTCCGCAAATACATTCAAGCCAATTCGGGTACAAAAATGTATTGGGTACGAACACCGGTAGACATTGATGCCAACGAAGAATTAGGATTGGCCTGGGAAGCGGGAAGATGGAAAGGTTACCTTCCTGAATCTGGCAATAAGTCTGTTACCGGAGGAAAATATTCAGCCCAATGGATAAAAATAAATGGCTCATGGAAAATTAATTCAGAGCTTTTTGTGAAGTTGGAATGAAAATCTTCAAAAGTGATTGCCCGTTTATTTATTCACCGGTCCATCAGCTGAATTTGAAGTAGGTTGTGGTGGTTTGGGGAGCCAACTGCCTTCAAATTTGAATTTTATCTTACCTTGATAGTCACTGCTATAGTGAGCGACCCTATCGAAGGTTGCATTCACTTCATTCTGATCAAGGTCAGCTGCTTCTCTCAAAAACATCACATAGGTCCACTTATCTTTCTTACAAATCCAGGAACCAAACAAAGTGTGGTTGATTTCCAATAAGTTTTGGTAAAAACTTTCCTGGTTCTTGTCAGGTACTTCAACCAACGGGCTCATCACTTGAAAATACCAGCGATCAGGTGATGCTTGCATACTAAAAACATCAATCCAGAGAATTGCTCCCTTATAAGTTATTGCCCATTGTCCTGGTTTTTGACCCCGACATGCAGCCGGATCAACGCCAAGAGCTTTAATATATGTTTCTACTAATGTGGAGGTTTGGTTAAAGTCCATATTATTTCAGTTTGTAGTTTGTTCGGATATTTTTAATGAAGATAATAAATTGAACATGTTCCGCAAATGATTTCGCACAGAGAATCTATCATCAGCATTCTATAAAATTCCTGTTTACCGTTTGCGGTAGTGGATTATGTAACCTAAAGACCAACGTGTGATCTATGGTTGCACGAAATCCTTGCGTTCAAATCCAAATACTGGGTTTTGCTTCCATAAACTCCAATATGGGAGCGAATGTATCCTTTGCATTTTGAATACCGGACCGTTGGCGTAAGGGGCGCAACTCTTCAATGCAAGCAGCAGAAAAATGAGAGTCCTGAAATTCATGAGTGTTGGGGTTACGAATAGAAACGAAACGAGGTAAATAAAATTACTTAGGAAATCTTCAACATAGTATCTTGCGCTGGATGTTTACCCAGGCCAACAAAGTTCGTGCGCTTTACTTTCTGGTGTTCTCCTGCACGGCATCGTGGTTGCCGATCTTTGCCGATCACCTGAAAGCGCAGGGACTAAGTGGGCTAGAGATCAGCCTGGTGCTGAGTGTAACGCCCATTATGATGCTTTTGATTCAGCCCTGGTATGGTGTGCTGGCAGATAAAATCGGGGTTCGAAAATGTTTGATCGTCTCCACGCTATTAGCTGCTGTAAGCTTTTTGTTGTTCTTGCTCAGCGGTGGTTTTCTTTTCCTGATAGGGGCAACGGTAGCGATGGCGTTATTTTACAACGCACTACAACCCCTACTGGATAGCGTTACGTTGGGTTTGGTTCAGGAGCAACCCAATCTTAATTACGGATCGCTTCGTCTGGCAGGCGCTGCGGGCTGGGCCTTTACCGGAATTACGGTGGGCTACTTTATCACTTCACTCAGCACAAGCGTAATTTTTATTTCTTCTTCATTAAGTTTGATACTCGCATTTTTCATTTCGCTTTCGCTTAATGACTTTACCACCACCCAAACAAACCCGGAAGGTGAAACCACTAATATTCTTGAAGTACTTAAGAATAAAATGCTGTTGTTTCTCCTGGCAGCTATTGTGTTGGTTTCAATAGGCGCAACCACCATCTGGAATTTTTATTCTATCTACATGAAAGAGATCGGGGCAACCGCTACATTGGTGGGCTATGGTCTTTCCTTTCAAGGATTATGCGAGCTGCCAATGTTTTATTTTGCCGCAGCCATCATTCAACGGCTTGGGGTTAAGACTACACTTATCGTTACGCTGCTCGCCACTACACTCCGATTGTTTTTATATAGCTGGGTTAGCGATCCGCAATGGGCAATTGCAATTGAATTGCTGCATGGCATTTCATGGTCGTTATTCTGGGTAGTGTGCGTGGAAAGTGTGAACAGCCTGGTACCACCACAATGGCGCGCTACGGGTCAATCTGTATTGTATGCGGTTTACTTTGGTGCCGGACAAATTGCCGGCAACTTCTGGACGGGCTGGCTGTACGATCAACAGATTTCGATCGGGCGCATTTTTATGCTCAACGGTTTTCTGGTGTTGGTTGTAGCTATACTGTGCAGCGTGTTTATCCGCTTTCGCGATCAAACTAAAAGAGTCGCCTGAATACCGGCTTTCATTTGGCCGAGGTACCATTCAATAAATTTGGCTACATCTATTTCGGCAGGCGCATAAGGGCCGGGCTCATAGCCACTGGTTTCAATTCCTTTAAAATTATTTTCACACAGTTGCCAATCCTGCTCTCCGGTAATTTTCCAGAACTCAACCAAGCGATTCACATTATAATCAACCCCTTCTTTTGCATTACCATCAACCAGCCAGGCAAGATCAAGAATAGTTTCGTTTGGTCCGGTAGCTGTCAGGCGCATGGTCCAGATGTAATCACTTACGGCATCCATCCAGAAGTTGGGGTAGCAGACCAAACCCACTACACCAGCATCATAATCACGATGATCGCCCATCGGTTTACTTACCGCTTTGCCATCTAAACTGTAAGTAGTAACTCCTGGCCGTAACGGATAACGAATAGCGAAATGAAAAGAGTCGTCAATAAAGTTGATAGTATCAGTAGCAAGGCCTTTGTCTTTCCAGAACTGTTGCTTAGTGGTCAATTCATCTTGTGCTGATTCGCGCAGGTTGGCGCCAATGACAGCGCTGCAATATTCCGGATGAGCCGGACCACAGTGGTAACACTCACGAAAATTTTCTGCTACCAGTTTCCAATTCGTACGTAATACATACCTTTTTTGAAACGCAACTTTTGCCTGCCCGATTTTAAATGGCTTTAGGAAGGGCGCGAAGTCTTTGCGAACCGGTGCAAAATCAGGCGGTGATTCGTGCAACGAAATAAAAATCAGGCCTTCCACCTGCTCTACTGCTACAGGCTTAAGACCATGTTGCTGCAAATCAAATTCATCGGGCATAAGGCGCGCCTTGTGCAGTGACCCATCTTTGTTATACACCCATTGGTGATACGGGCACATTAGTTTTGCCGCATGGCCCGACTCTTCCAGGCAAATCAATGAACCCCGATGCCGGCAGGAATTGTGATGGGCAAACACTTCACCTTTATCTCCACGAATAATAATTACCGATTCGTTTCGGAGTTGATAAATAAAATAATCGCCCGGTTTAGGAATAGAAGCAAGGGTGCCGGCAAAGAGCCAGTATTTTTTCCAGATGTGTTGCCACTCGGCCTCGTAAATGTTCTGGTTTAGGTAAAACGGTTTTGCCAGGCTGTAGCCAGATTGGTGTTCTTCAATATGCTGCAGAAGCTTTGTCATAAATTTGGTAAATCAAACTTAGCAAATGTTGTTGATTTTACTTCGGAGTTCGCAAGGGATAACGATGTATCGTACTTTTCTTGAAATAAAAAGCCATGCGCTAAGAAAAAATTCATTTCAAATTAACCTGATAATTGGTGCTACGCCCTCCTTTTTGTGAAACTAAAACTCCCTGCGCAACCAAATCCTGCAAATGCCTGGTAGCGGTAGCTTTTGATACTTGTGTAATCGACTGATATTTTTTCGCATTCATTCCACCCATAAATTCTTCTTCGCCATCCTCCAACATTCTATTGATCACTTTAAGTTGAGCCGTGTTGAGTTGTAATTTATGCTTATCAAAAAAAGAAGTTTTCTTTAATGTGAAATTGATCGTGCTGATAAAATCTTGCTGCGCTTTAAGAATAGTCTCAGAAAAGTAATGTATCCATTCTGTCAAATCATTGGTGCGCTGTGCTTGTTTGAGTGCCCCGTAATAGGATTTTTTATCCGCTTCAATGGCTGTTGACAAGCTCATTAAGATGGGTCTTTTCAATCCTTGAGCCAATGTTTTTTCAGCAATAATTCTTCCTATTCTTCCATTACCATCTTCACAGGGATGGATGGTTTCAAAATACAAATGAGCAATAGCCGCTCTGATCAATAAGTTGGGAATTGATTTGGGTCGGCCTGGTTTTGTTTCATTAAACCATTCAAAGAACATTTTCATTTCTCCCGACACCTGAGCAGAGGGTGGTGCTTCAAAATGAATAATTTCTTTGCCTATTGCTCCGGAAATCACTTGCATGGGTTCGGTGTGGCTCCGGTATTCTCCTACAGTTATGGTGTTGTTACCCAGCATCAATAATTTGTGCCACTCAAAAAGTTGCATTTCGGTTAAATCGTTATCAAAATCCTCGCGGGCTTTTACTAACAATGTTGCAATCCCCTCCGCTCGTTTGTCTTTAATTCGATTCGGGGTTGAATAGCCTAAATTTTTACGGATACTCGAAATCAGATCCACCCTGCTTAAAAACTCACCTTCAATGGCTGAAGTTTTGATGGCTTCCTTTACTAAAAGTGTGATGATCGATTCGGCTACATTGTTACCTGAAAGGCTTTGAATATAACCCTGACTTTCGCCTGCCAAGGCCATAAAAGACAATGCGGGGGCGGTAAATTCATTTTCATTAAACCGAAAATGCCGCCAGTCTTTTTGTTGCCAGTTGTACATAGTGAGCCGATTAAATTTGCTGATCGGCTCAAATATAGAAATTTTATGAGCCGATTGGGGTTGTTATTCGGCTCAATTTTATGACTTGGCGGTCTATATCGCTTTTTTTGGCAATAATTTAAGCATATATGCCTTCGCTTACGATGCCAAAATCGTTTTAAGCACCCCATCGCACCTACGGGACATCCACGCAGCCGCCTCAAATCCGGTGAAGAGTTTAAGAGGTGAGTAAGTCACATTTCTTATTGGGTAAACAAATCAAGACTGACAGGCATTTTTAAAAGCATGTTGGTCAAGAAGACCAACATGGGCGAGATACTTCGGTTTAGCCTCACTTCAGTATTAAAAATCCCGACTTCGGCATGAATCGCGCTTAACAGCTGAACACTTGCCCTCGTGTTTCCGTAAAGGGATGCATCAAAAATCCTTTGCATGAAACTACTCTTTATCAGTCTGCTCTCGCTGCTTCCCGTATTAAGTTTTGGGCAACACCAATTACGGGCCGCCTACTTTGGCGAAAGCATCACACACTATGGACTCAAGGTTGCCTATGATAAGCCTTTTAAATCATGGGAGAAATCGAAGCAGTCAGGTATAAGTATTAAAAAGGAATTTCTGTACGGTGGGAGTTTCGCAGCCTTTCGCCACCCACATCATATGATAGGTTTAATTGTTTCGCCCGAAATAACCTGGCGCAGAACCAATAAGCGTGGCGGCCTGTTTGATGTAGCCTTTGCTCCGTCCTACTTCCGCTATTTCTACGAAGGAAAAACCTATGAATACAATGGAACCGACTTCCGTAAAATTCCTTTGGCCGGTAGAAGTGCATTTTTACCTACACTTAGTGTAGGTGGTGGCCGCGACTTATCCGTGAACCGTGAAATTCCCTTTATGTGGTACTATCGGGTTAACGTAATGCGGCAATATCCCTACAATGCATCTTCACTTATGCGCTTTGCCTTAGAGTTAGGTGTGGTTAAAAAGTTTTAAAAAGTATCTGCATATGAAACGTGTAATAACCTCTCTTTTTCTGTTCTCAATTCTATTGTCGGCCTGTAACGATGTAGGCGATTTGAATGTAACGAGCGACCTGCGGCTGCGCCATAAAGGAGCTGATATGCCCATTTGGGTGCGAGGCAATATTGCTTCGGGAAAGTTGATCTTGTATTTACATGGCGGACCAGGCGATTGTTCTATGTGTTACCGTTACTACTTTAAAGAACTGGAAAACAGCTATGCCGTTGCTTATTGGGATCAGCGCATTGCCGGATCAACTTCGGGTAACACAGATGTGAGCACGCTTACCTATACTCAGTTTCTCGAAGACACTGAATTGGTTATTGATTTATTACGCCAACAATTTCCAGGTGTTGATATTTATTTGATGGGACATAGTTTTGGTGTAGAGCTCGGTTGGCAATACCTGGCCAAGTCGGAAAACCAGTCGCAAGTGAAAGGCTTTATAGTGGTGAACGGAATATATTCTTCTTATCGCTGGCTTTATAACATGCGCGAGTGGGTGCTGAACCGTGCCACAGAGTTAAATAATACCAAGGCTAAAAATTTTGCACTTGAAAATCCAGTTGAACAGGAATCTATTTTAAGTTATCCGTGGACAGAGTTATACCGACACATGTATCAGCTGGATGGAAATCCGGTTTCGCTATACAGTGATGTTTCTTTTGTAACAAATTATATTTTCTTTTCGCCTAACCTTACGTTTGCGCAGTTTACACATGGCAAACATTATGGAGATGTTACAAGTACCGATGGCTTGGTCTTTGAGAAGGCTGATGATTTGAAAAACATCACTATTCCGGTGGCTCTTTTCTGGGGCGAGAAAGATGGCGTAGTACCGGTTGCTCTTGCACACGAAACTTATGATCTGCTAACCGAAACTTCGCGTGAAGTAGTTTTCTTTACAGAATCGTGGCACGAACCTTTTGTTACTGAAAACAAAAAGTTTATTGAGGCAACGAGAGTGTTTATGGATAACCATTAAAGCGGTTTATTCTACAGGGAAAAACCTTTGTCAATTTCTCCCCTTGCCTACTGCATACTTCCAATTGCCTACTTATTTGTACCGCTTCCCCTTCTTAATCACCATCTTCACATCCTGCAGCAACGCTATATGGCGCAGCACATCGCCTTTCACAGCAATGATATCAGCATACTTGCCTTCACTTACCGTTCCAAAATCTTTTTCAACGCCTTGCATAACGGCCGGCCAATAGGTAGCCGCACGGATCGTGTACATCGGATCAAATCCAAATTTATTTACCCATACATCCAGTTCGTTCCAGGTGCTTTGGCTATGAAACTTCATGGGGATGCCGCTGTCAGTACCAATCAATAGCACCACACCTGCATTTTTAAGTTGATTGATTTTTTTCTCGAGCGTGGGTTTGCGAATGGGGTTCAATCCAAAATAACTTAAGCGACCAGGATGCCTGATCGATTGTTTGATGTCTGCAATAATGGAATCGGGCAAACCTAAATGCCAGCTCGTGTTATCGAGGGCTTCCGGATTGTCGCGCATGTATTCGTAGTTGTGCAAGCCCTCCACAGTAGGTGTCCAGAACAGCGGGCCGAGGCTCATCTTCGCTGTGCGTTCTTTGATGGCAGCCATAATATCATCCGGATATTCCGGTGCTGCAGCCAGACCTGTGTGCTCAAAATTATCAACACCTGCTTTTAGACCTCTCCGGATCTCATCGGGGCGATGTGAGTGCCCCACCACTTTCAGTTTGTTTTTATGGGCTTCGTCAACAACAGCCATGTATTCTGCTTCTGTCATCTGATCCTGGTCAATCAGTTTTATGCAGTCTACTCCGGCTTTGGCCAACTGCCTTACTTTATTGCGTGCATCTTCGGCTCCCTTCACGCCCCAACGAAATTCGGCTGTACCGGCATAGGCTTCATGTTGAATAAACGGTCCGCTCATGTACATGGTCGGTCCTGGAATCTCACCTTTGTTAATGCGATCGCGAACGGAAAGACTGGGCTCAAGCGGTCCGCCCAGATCGCGCGCGCTGGTAACACCGGCCATCAATAATTGATGAGCCGAAGATGGCATGATCACATCCTTCGCCAGCTTCAAATACATTTTATCCCAGTGGGTGTAATTACTATGACCATTGATCATCAGGTGCACGTGCATATCCCACAAACCGGGCATTACACTCATTCCTTCCGTTGAAATTATTTCTGCTCCTTTAGGAATTTCGATTGAGCCTACTTGTCCAATCGCCTTGATACGCTCGCCTTCTATGATTACCACAGAATTAAGTAGCGGCTTTCCGCCAAAGCCATCAATGAGTGTACCGCCCACCAGGGCTTTGGTTTGTGCAAATCCATTTGATGCTAGCAGAAAAAAGAGATAAACAAGTTTTTTCATCGGAAAAAAATTTGAAAGAGAAAGGTAATAAAATAATAGAGTGACCTACTGAATTTGTGATCTGTGGTAATTACGTAACTCTTTTCATCGTCCTCACGAATATAATAGTCGCTAGTCTTCAATAGGATGGCGGCAATCTAATTCAAAAGACTTTTGTCACCCGTCATCTCCCAATGTCCAAGTGAAGTAGGTATACAACCTATGGCATTAAGCTGATCGAAAAAATCTTTCACCCGAAAGGGTTGCTCTTTCGATTCTTTCATTTTGGCAAATGCCGCCATAGTACTTTCCAATAAATATTTTCCGGTGATGTAGCTCGTGCCGTAGCCTGGCTGGCGCAGGTACAAATGTTGTTCGAAGATTAATAATTCTTTTTCCATTTTCATCCACCCACGCGGTGTGTACTCCGAATGAATTTTTCCAGCTTCTTCCATTGTCATCTCATTCGCGTGGGCATATAAGGACCCCAGGCCGCGGGCAGCGCGTTGGGCTATCATGATGTACACTATTTCTTTTACACGCGGATCATCATTGTACAATCCGGCTTGCATAAACATTTCTTCCACCGCTGTAGCCGTGCCTTCATTGCGTGAATCGAAAATGTTATAGAGCAAGGGTCCCTTTCGGATTTCACTGGCATGCGGTTCATTATCCATCTGTGCTAGCTCAAACCAATGATAAAAATGCGAGTACAACGGCCGTGGATCATGATGTAACGTGATGAGGAAAAAATTTTGTCTCTGAGCGGGCACAAAACTACCGAGATGTTCGCGCAAAGCCGGTTCGAAATATTCTTTCACCGTTACGATTTCATCTTTTTCTAAAAAGGTCATTAGGCTTTTAGCTGCTCGTTCGGTCAACGCAGCGAAAGCTTCTGGTGTATCCATCGGTTTTAGTTCCGGCAAGTTTCTGTTTCGGTGTTCTTCTAGTTTTAACGCAGTCCAGGCGCGCGCCAGTTCCCGCTTAAGTAACATTACTTCATCCTCCCAGGTAAGTGGTACAAGGTGTACATTTTTTAAATACCAGCTATAGTTTTCTTTTCCTATTCCTGACGGACCGGTTTTCGAAGTTGATTCCTGTTCAAGCCATTGGACCAAACTATTGGTGGATTGGATGGATTCTTTTATAACGGATACAAGGTCCGATTGATCGCTAACTCCGGGAAGTTCCATAATACTTTCAAGATCGCTCGTCTGTGTTTTAATATCCCTGATTCCGGCAATCCATAGATCTCTGGCGTTGCCGGTGAGATTAGTCTTTGCCTGTTCATTCAAGGATACAATCACCTGTAGTTGCTTAACCAGTTTTTCTTTGTTCTCTCTGGTTAATGGAAACTCATATTTCCATAGATCCACGATGGCATGATGCGTGGAGCCTTCGTGAGCAGGCACATCGCTACGGTCCAGCCAAAGAGTTTTATAAAAAGCAGGGTCACGTTCCCAGGGTCTCAAGACACGATGATCGAAATCAAGTCCGTTCATTTCGGCATTAACGATGTACCAATCTACCTGATGTTTTGTTGGCCAACCTGTAGTGTCAAAATTCTGAAGTTGTTGTTGCCAGCTTTTCAGTTGTTCGCGTTGTTTCTTCATAGCCACAACAGAATAGTCAGGCACACCCTCATTCATATTTGGGGTTTGAAACTCACGCCACGATTTGAATAACTCAACGAGCTGTTCGTGGGTAGTAGATTTTTTTGTGTCGACTGAAGATGGTGCGGAACAGCCAATCAGAATAAGCAGGAGACTGCAAGCAAGAACAAGAGAGTTGGAAGATCGTGTCATAACTTCCAAGCTAAAAAAATTCAAAACAAGATGAGCTATTCAGCGAATGTTTTTATCGCGAATTTCTTTTACCGGCTCTCCCAAGATATTTAAAAGCATCTGCCATTAAAAAGGTTCCGGTAATACCGGTAATGCCGCCCGATACCAAAAGCACCTTCCCCAAATCATCATTTTTTCTTCCCAACATAAGTCCTCCGGCTATGGTAACTGAATAACCTATGGTTGCAACGATAATGCCGCGCTTAAATTTATTTTGTGCCTGGCTAAGGTTTACTTGTATCTGCTCTACATCGCCCTGAAGTAACAATATTTCTTTTTTTAATTGCTCAACATCCTTTCCTTCTGTCTGTGCAAAGCATAAGGCAGGTGCGATAAAACAAGTAATGAAAAATATCCGGATCATATATTTTAATTCTGCACCAATATAAAACTGCATCGTTGATCATGCAAGTCACTATCGGTCAAGCCACGCTTTGAAAGGAGATGATCGTTCGCGGCTTATGGTAAGCTCGTGGATACTGGGTTGCTTTAATTTTACCTCTAGTCGTGTGCTGATAAGGCCCTTCACTTCAGTAATAGCATCCACGTTAACAATTGCCTTTCGGCTGATGCGAAAAAACCTATCTGTGTCCAACAGTCCTTCCAATTGCTCAAGTGTATAGTCAATAAGAAATTTTTTATTGTCGGCTAACGTATAAATATAAACCTCTTTGCCATCAGCAAAAAAATAGGCAACCTCTTCCGTTGATTTATACTGCAATTTATTTCCTGACTTCACCAAGAGTCGCTCTTTTGGTTTTTGTTTCTCCTTTAAAATCCATTCTTTTAATTCTGTCAATTGCATGTTAACATTTCCCGGTTGTTCACGCATGCGTTTCAACTTGGCTATGGCTGCTTCCAGATCTTCTTGCTGAACTGGTTTGAGCAGGTAATCGATACTGAGATGTTTGAATGCCTGCAAGGCATACTGATCGTAGGCCGTAGTAAAAATGATGGGTGCGTCTACGGAAACATGATTAAAAATTTCAAAACTCTTTCCATCTGCCAATTCGATATCCAGAAAGAGCAAGTCCGTTTTACCCCCGGAAGAAAAAAAGGAAATGGTTTCTTCAATGCTTTCGAAAATACCCTGTATGAAGAAAGGTTCCTTCGTTTTTTGCAAAAGAGAAGTTAGGCGTTCCGCTGCCAGGGCTTCATCCTCTACGATCAAAGCATTCATGGTTCAAGATAAAGAATTGGTAATTTGACAGTAAACTGTACTTCTGTCTTCTCTATTTTAACCGGTTTATCCGTTAAAAGTTTATAACGACTTACAATATTGTTGAGACCAATTTTTGTGGATTCTTCCTCAATTTCTTTTTTCTGAAGCGTGTTGCTCACTTTAATATATTCGCCCTCTGTTTGGAGTAATATGTGGAGAGGCGACTTTTTGGATGCGATATTATGCTTAATTGCATTTTCAATTAGCATTTGCAGGGATGCCGGAGCCACCATTACTTGATTCAAGCCATCTGAAATTTTGCTTTCAATGCTTAGGTTATCATTAAATCGGGTTCTTAACAAGTATGTGTAAGAGTCCAGGAAAGCGAGCTCTTCCTTTAGCGTGACAATTTTTTTCTCCTGGTTGTAAAGTAAGTACCGATACACATTCGACAGCTGGGCAATAAATTTAGACGATGCTTCCGCATCTTTATGTACCAATGTGGACAGGACGTTAAAACAATTGAATAAAAAATGGGGGTTGATCTGATTTCGCAGGGCTTCAAACTGAGCTTCGATATTTTGTTTTTTCAGTTGTTCGGCCTCTAATTGTATTTTCTTTAACCTGTTCATGAAAAACACGATCGCATTAATACAGTTTAAAAACAGGTTCACCCGAAACCCAAATGCGGTGAGAAGTTTCCAGTGTGTAAAATTTAAGTCTAATGGTTTCCCCAGGAAAAAATAGAGAATGAATAATGAGACTGTTGACACTATAACGACATTCACCATGCTTGCCAGAAAAAGTATGATCAATGGGTGTACCCTTGAAACTCGTGGCATGACAAGTTTTTCTGCAAGGCGGTTTAATTCCCAAACACCCAAAACTACCACAGCAAGGACCGCGAATAAGAATCCGCTATTGAGTTCAAAGTCGAACAGGCGGGTGCCCACCGTTACCCTTATGTTAATATAAGAGTAGAGCGAGAGCAGGAATATAAATACGTATCGGTAGCGGACTGAAAACACTTTTGTAAAATTAACGCTGTTCAAATAAACTAAATTATCTGGTAATGGTTAAGCCCCGCAAGTTTGCGGGGCTTCAACCCTACTACCAAACCCACCTCTACCTAGGGAAGAAGTACCTTATCAATTACGTGTATAACTCCATTTTTACCTTGAATATTTAACAATGTTGGCTGGAGAGCAGCCGGAGTACCTGATCCACCAACTACAGTTAAGTTTGCTGTATTTACAGTTACATTTCCATTCAGTGTTGGCACCGCTCCTGAAACTAAATCCGTTGAGAATCTTCTAACTCCTACTACGTGCTTCTTAAGGACCGCAATCAAAGTTGAAAGTTCAATTTCATTTACATTATCAACACCAAGTGCTGTGTACAAGGCCTGAAATGCAGCATCCGTAGGTGCAAATACAGTCAACTCACCTGTTGATGCACTTACCGCCTCTAATAAATCATCAGCACCCTGACCATCTGTGCGGGCCAATGCAGCCAATAGCTGAGTAAATTGTGGTGATGAAGCAGTGGTTTTAGCGACTACTATTTCGGCAATTGTTTGAGTAGGCGGAACCAACGTTCTGTTAATTACATGAACAATTCCATTGGAAGCCTGAATATCAGTAGCGGTTACTTGCGTGGTGCCATTAATAAAAACACCTGCTGTGCCTTTGCTTAGGTATAACTTCCCTCCACCGAATGTGGTGGCCGATGATGGACCCGTAGCAATATTTGCGGCTGTGATTTCCGAGGTACCTGCAATAACATGATAGGCAAGAATTGACGTTAACAAGGCATTACCATCAGTTGTATTTGGTGGAAGTGCTGTGATCCCAGCAGCAGTAAACGCTTCATTTGTTGGGGCAAATAATGTTAGCTGATTAGTGGTTGATAGTAGTGTTGGCAATAAACCTGCCTGTACTACAGCTGATACCAATGTAGAAAAATTCTTATTGAAATATGCCGGAGCTACAATCGTTCCAACAATAGGAGTAATAGTAGGTGGCACAAGCACAGCATCAATTACATGCACAACACCATTGGTGGCGCGAACATCAGCCGTAACAACATTAACAGTTGTATTCAATTTCACTCCTGAGGTAACATTGACATTGATAGCTTCTCCCCCAACCGTGGTTACATCACCATTGGTAAGCTGGGTAGACAAAACCGCGGCTGTTGATACAACGTGGTACTGCAATACATTCCTCAGTACTGACTCTGGAATATCATCAAGACTTGTTTGACCGATAGCCGTAAGTAGACTGGCAAAGGCCGTGTTGGTTGGAGCAAAAACAGTAAAGGTTCCACTTCCACTAAGTGTGGTCACTAAATCCGGGTACTTGATAAGAGCAGCAACCAATGTGCTTAACTCTGGGTTGCCCTGAGCGAGTGCTACAATACTGTCCGTAGGTACTACTTCATTGTCGTCATCATTGCAGCTTGCAAGCACAAATGAGAAAGCTAGTACGAAGGCCATCACTTTCGTGTGAAAGCCCGCGAAGAATTGATTTTTTTGTTTTGTATTCATGTTGAGTTTGTTAAATGATTTGATCTTAAAACTCAACAAAAGGACTTTTGATTTGACGCTTGTGAATCAAACGTCAGATTTGGCTACTGAGTAGCTATAATTTGCGGGTGACCGGAGATCATGAATTTAAAACTTTGGTGTTGTTTCGGGCTCAGAGAAGTCTCCGCGCAAAAGGCGATAGCGCTTGCGAGCCTCGGCAGCATAAACACTGCCCGGGTATTTATTTAAAAAGTCGAGGTAGATTTCCATGGCCCTGACATTATTCTTCAGGTAACGTTCTTGTATTTCTCCTTGCAAAAAATAGGCATCATCTGAAAGGATATCCTCTCCAAATTCAGTGATTACTTTTTCAAGTAAAACAAGGGATTGATCAAACTCACCTTGCTTCATACGAAGATTTGCCTCGAGCCAGTAAATATCATCTTTTATGGTGGTGAAATCCTGTTCTACTTCTACCCACACCGAATCGGTAACATTAGATACTGCCGTGGGGTTTTGTTTTTGACGATCCAGTTCCTCTTTCAAATTTGTAAGCTCATCGGTCTTAATTGATTCATCAAGTGGCAACAAGTTTTTCGCCAGAGCTTCTTGCCGGCTCATTTTTACTTTTTTAGTAACTCTGAAATCCTTAAGACGCTGAAGAGCAAGATCATTTTTATTTTGGGCTAACAACAACTCGACAGCAGCAAACTCTTTTAGTGCTGCGCCCGTGGTGTCATAAATCGTGTTTTCTTTTATCCGCATGCTTAGCTCCATCGCATCGTTGGCTATCTCGCGGGTAGTGGCCTGCTTCAAAATATCAAGGTGTTCCTGGGCCAAAAGAAAATCGCCTTTGAAATAAGAAAGTTTTGCATTGCGCAATTTGGCTTCATATCCCAGGGGTGATTCTCGTTGCGTCTTTTCTACCTGCGAATACAATAGAGTTGCTTCCCACGGTTCTTCCTTTAATAAATAAATATCACCCAGTTCAATTTTTGCTTTGGCCTTCATGGTAGGTGATACCTTGTTGTCCAAAATCAGGAGATTAAGTCCATTGACTGCAGAATCTTTCTCGTCAAGGTAATAGGCATGCAGAAGTGATTGACTCATCAGTGCCTCATAGCTATTGGCGTGGTCTGGATACGAATTTCTAAATTTCTGATATTCAGAAATAAGGTATTTAACGGAGTCTCTGTTTACCGGATAAGTTTGCTTAACCTTTGCTTCGCGGGTTTGTATCAATCCCAGGCGAGCGGGTAATTCATTTGCTGTGTTTGTGTATTCCTTTATAACAAATGAAAAACACCGGTCTGCATTTTCGAAATCACCATTGTTAAGAGCGATCTGCGCGATCTCTAATGTCTTTGGCTGCTCTTTTCTAAATCGTTTATCAAAAGCTCGTGATTGGATAAAAGCGCCATAGAAGTTTTTCTGCTGTAGGTTTACCCAAATAAGCAAATCCACAAATACTTCCGAGTTTTGATTTTTCTGTACCCGATCGTATAATAATTTTTCCAGACTCTCTAACTCTTCGGGTTTTGTTAAAAGGATCTGCATTAGATTTTTAACATACGAAATATTGGCGGGCGTTTGTGTTACATAATTCAAGTACTCTTCCACCATTTGATCGCGCTTACCGGAGAGCCGATAAAGGTTGGCGAGTTCAAGCGTATAAAGGGAGGGATTACCCGATGAACTTCTAGCTTGTTGTAGTGCAAGAATGGAATAGTCAACCAAATTGCGCGAAGCGAGATAGTCTGAAGTTGCCTTGAGTTTGTAGGGATCCTCAGCTTGGGATTTGATAATGCTTTTAAAATATTTATCGGCTTTAGTGATATCACCAGAGCGCGCATAAATAATTCCCAAATCCAACCTGTAATTAAATTTTCCATCTCTTTTAATCAGCCTTTCAACATACTCTTCCGCAACCTTAAAGTTTCCTACATCGAGCAGCAAGTTGAGATAATTGGTGTGAACAAGCGCAACGTTTTCATTTTTTTTTATCAATTGTTCATAAAGGGCCAACGCTTTATCTTTTTCGCCTTTCAGAATGTATTCATTAGCTATTTGAATTTCCTGTAAATCCTGGGAATAGGCATGAGAGTAAAGTAGTACACATAAGAACACTACCTGTATTCTTATTATTATATATATATATTTAATATAATAGTAATTGTCCCTGTGCATTTGTGGATAAGTTCTTTTTCTATAACAAGCGTTAGTAGTTTGTGGATATTTTGCTTTCTCTTTTTTTATTTGAGATAGATTAAAGCAAGATACTATCAATTTGTCAACATTTTCGGTATTTGTTAATTAGACTGTATGCAGAATTAACAAGAGGTGGATAATTGAATATAGAAGGTAATTTATGAACACATAGTCCCTGTTTTTGGGTGGTTATTATATAGCTTCCCAGAATTAGAAAGTTGTTAACAAGCATGAACAACTTATTCAGAATTTTATCACCAAAGGTCCATACTCCCAATTGGCTCTTATAGGGAACGAATATTTTCCTTCCTCTGATTTATAGAAGATGATTTTTTCAGGTTCAATGCCCTTTTCAAAATTGCCTGCATCCCACTTGCCGTTACCGTTAGTGTCAATGAGTATGCGTATTTTATAGTCTCTGGGTTTAAGAAATTTGAACGTGATTTCTGTTGGATTGTAAACCTTGTCTATAACTGTATTTTCTGTAGTTATTATTTCTATTAAGTAATTTTTTTCATTTGTTTCGACTTTCGCTGTCACCATTCCGGTATCGTCTTCCTTTATAGGTACTATATTTTTTGTAATTGTTTTAGAACTATCAAGTTCGATGGATATAAACGCACCTTTACCGTACCGTAGAATAGGATTAAAGGGTTTTAATCCTCTTTCTCGGGTTAATGTATCAGGTTTTACCTCTACAATAACTTTAATCGAAGCTTTGTGATGTAATGTATCTAGTATTACATTTTCTTTTGTCAGATTGATACTATTCAATGAGTCTGTTTTAATATAAATGCTATCATAGTTTATAGATGTTAATGGTTTGTTATAGGATAGAACATGATTATATTCTTTTGTTGCAGCGTTATAGTTCTCAGTTAATTCTTTAATTCGGAATGTTTCGGTTGGCATTTTGGTCTCTGAATATTTGATAAAGAAGGTTGTATCTAATTTTTGCAATACGCTATCTTGAACAAATAATTTTACTTTTAATGAATCTTGTCTAGGAAAAGCCTGGTAGAAAATTAACTCATTTTGTGCGTCACCATACGAATAGATGACTTGAGGTTGAGACTCCAGATTAATATTTAGTGAATCAATAAACTTGTTAAATCGTACAAGCGTTGTTTTGTCTGTATTCCGAATACTCGTGATCGCTGGTGGTCTTGCATCAACATTAACTAGGTTAATGGATAGCGAGTCAACATCTTTATCAAGTAGAATTGGTTTTGATATGTAACCAAACTTTTCAGTTTTACTTTCTACCTTAAGATTTTTGTTCTTGTCATCAAACGCGTAGATATAATATTCTCCACCTTTTAGATTTCGAATTGAGAATGTACCCTCTTTGTTGCTTTTTGTGAAGTAAGTAGGTGAATGATTATAGATATTAAAGGTGTCACTCTGATAGAGTGCAACGGTAATTCTGTCTGGTATTTTTTCAGAGAATATTTCACCAATGGAACCTTCAATTGAGAGAGAGTCAATAGTCTCTCCAGTACTAAAAGCAAGCCGTAAATTTTCTGCCGGGTTGCCTTCTGTCAGATCTTGTATCCCGTCCCTGAAGGAAATGCTATATGTAGTATTTTCCTGCCATGGAAATTCAGGTTCTATTAGTACTTTATTTTTTTTAGCTGTGAATTTTGTGTTTTTTCCTGGTGAGGGAGTTATGAGTATTTCTTCCTTTGGGTCTTTAAGTTTGATTAACTCATCGAAGGTTAGCTCTATAACATCATTCTTGAAGTTTTTTTGTCCATCACGTGGACTAGAATAGGTCATCTCAGGTGGGATTTCGTCTTTAGGTCCTCCAGAAGGAGTAGTTTGAGTAGCACAGCCTAGTAGACTTAAGAGTATTGTAGTTATTACTAGCTGATAAAGTCTCATGCTTGCTTCAGAATATAGATGAGACTTGAGTATTGTCCTGATAGTGCAGCAGATTTGTTAGATGTGATTCCCGAAATCACTGCACTCATCATTTTTATTAACCCTATACTTTTGGGGTATTTGTATCCTTCACTTAGTAGTGATACATAATAGGAATCGAGTTTCATGGGTTCAATATTGAGAAGCTGAAGCCCATGTTTGGATAAAAGTTTAATCATGCTTGTTTTAGAAAAATGCCAAAGGTGTCTTGGCACATCGTATCCGGCCCAATGAGTTCCATATTTTTTTGAATCTGCAGATTCATAGTTAGGTACAGCTATAAAAATGATGCCATCCTGATTGAGGTGTGATTTTAGTTCTAAAACTTTTTCATTGAGATTGTGCACATGTTCCAGTACATGCCATAAGGTTATCACATCAAATTTTTTAGAGATAGCAGACAATTGATTGTAGAGCTCTTGGTTTGTAAGTTGATGTGCCATATTTCTGGCGTTATCAGAAGGTTCTACACCATCAACAACCCAATGACGACTTTGCATATGATGTAGAAACTGACCTGTTCCGCACCCATAGTCCAGCAGTGTTCCTACTTTTTTATATTTTTTGATGAGTTTGAACTTGGAGTGAAGAGTAATCTTCCGTGCTTGTAAGTAAACCTGATCGATAAGACTTCGGCTGCCCCCGGTATGTGAAATGTATTTATCCGATTGATAGAATTGTGCGATTGATGCTTGGTTAGGCCGCGGATTTGTAAGAAGAAATTTACAATTCTCGCATTCTTGTAATGTGAATTCTTTTTGAGAAACAGTGTAATCTCTCGTAACCAAAACGGAGTTAAAGGATTCGCCTGAACAAATCGGACAAACGGAGATAGTTTCTAAGATCATTACTTGCCGAGGTAGACGGTTAGCACAGATACATCGGCTGGAGAAACGCCACTTATCCTGGACATCTGTCCAATGGTTTCAGGACGAATCCGTTTTAATTTTTCGCGGGCTTCTGATGAAAGCGCCTTGACGCGATCATAGTCAAAGTCGGATTTGATTTTATAGTCTTCAAGACCTTCAATCTTCTCGGCTAACTTTTGTTCCCGTTCAATGTATGATTCATACTTCAGGTTTATCTCAACTTGTTGTTGAACTTCGTCAGAATATTCATTCAGTTTTTCCCGAACGATGGGATCAATTTTTTTCAACTCGTTGATTCCAATTTGAGGCCTGCGAAGTAGATTGATAACAGAAATCTTTTCTGAAATAGTTGAAGTACTGAGCTGTGTCAGCTCGTCATTCACAACTTCAGGAAGTACCCGCAACTCTTTCAGTGCTTTAGATAGTTGAGCGATTTCATTTTTCTTATCAATAACTTTTGCCAGTCGTTCATCAGAAGCTAATCCAAGTTTATGACCAAGTTCGGTAAGTCGTATATCTGCATTATCCTGCCGTAGCAAAATGCGATACTCGGCACGCGAAGTAAACATTCGATAAGGTTCTTGAGTGCCCTTGTTAACCAGATCATCTATCAGTACACCAATGTAAGCTTCAGATCGCTTCAGGATGAATGGTTCTTTGTTATGTACTTTATTGTGTGCATTGATTCCAGCCATTAGACCCTGGCAAGCCGCTTCTTCGTAGCCGGTTGTACCGTTAATTTGGCCAGCAAAGTACAGATTATCAATTAGTTGAGTCTCCAAACTCATTTTTAATTGAGTTGGCGGAAAGTAGTCATACTCTATCGCGTAGCCAGGTCGAAACATCTTCGCGTTCTCAAAGCCGGGTATTTTTCGGATCGCCTGATACTGAATATTTTCGGGGAGTGACGTTGAAAAGCCATTAACATAGATTTCTACAGTATTCCATCCTTCCGGCTCAACAAAGATCTGATGCCGTTCCCGTTCAGCGAACCTATTGATTTTATCCTCAATTGAAGGGCAGTACCGTGGCCCAAGTCCTTTGATTCTGCCCTGAAACATGGGTGATTGATCAAATCCTTTTTCAAGTTCTTTGTGAACAGCATCATTGGTATAAGTGATCCAGCAACTAAGTTGTCGGTCTAATGGCTTGGTATTCGAATAAGAGAATTTTCCTGGCTTCTCATCGCCTGGCTGTTCCTCCATTACAGAGTAATTAAGCGATCGACCATCAATACGTGGTGGTGTTCCGGTTTTCATGCGCCCAGATTCAAATCCAAGCTCTATCAGTTGTTCAGTTATACCAGTTGCAGATTTTTCAGCCGCCCGCCCGCCACCAAAGCTCTTTTCACCGATGTGTATTATGCCATTTAGGAAAGTGCCGTTGGTAAGAACAACTGATTTCCCTTTTACCTCAATGCCAAGAGCCGTTCTAACTCCAACTACTTTTTTATCCTTAACTATTAATCCGGTTGCCATTTCTTGCCAGAAGTCAATATTGGAAGTTTGCTCCAGCGCTAAACGCCATTCCTCCGCAAACCGCATCCGGTCATTTTGAGTTCTCGGACTCCACATTGCCGGGCCTTTTGAAAGGTTTAGCATCCTAAATTGCAGCATGGACTTGTCCGATACTATTCCAGAATACCCGCCTAAGGCGTCAATTTCGCGCACAATCTGGCCTTTGGCCACCCCACCCATGGCTGGATTGCACGACATTTGGGCAATAGTGTTCATGTTCATCGTGACCAGAAGAACCTTTGAGCCCATATTAGCCGCGGCAGCTGCAGCCTCACATCCTGCATGCCCGGCACCAACAACAATTACATCGTATTCAGGAAACATTAGTTATTTGGTTGTTCCACGTGAAACCCAGAATTCTGAAAATCTAAGCGGTATTAAGTTTCACGTGAAACAAGGAGATTAACAGTTTTTCAAAAGCTTAGGTTTCACGTGAAACTTATTTGCGCAAAGATAGGCAAGCATCTTCTTTTTTGCGCATAAGGGCTTTTTCTGAAGCTTTTTTGTCTTTAAACCCGAGAAGATGCAAAATCCCGTGAATCATAACCCGGTGTAACTCGTCATTAAAGGAGTTTTTAAATTTGGTTGCATTTTCAGCCACTCTTTCAATACTGATATAGATATCAGCATCAATAGATTTATCACTATTAGAATTATCGAACGTGATAATGTCGGTTAGAGTGCTATGGTTTAGGAAGTCCTTGTTAAGCCGGGCAAGGTATTTATCCGTGCAGAATATGTAGTTGATTTCAGCTTTTGGCCTCTTTTCTCTCTTGAGAACCTCTTTTATCCATGAAGCAGTCTTTCTTGGGTGTGGTAGAGAATAATTGACATCCTCCTGGAAGAACCGAACCGAACTCATCAATTCATGTAAAAACTTAACTCTACAACCTTCCCCTTCTCAGTGAAGTCCACTTCATCAGCCAGATGCTTCATCAAAAAGATACCTCGTCCACCGGGCTTCTCAAGATTCTCAGGAGCTGTAGGGTCTGGCAAGTTGTGAAAATCAAACCCCGGTCCCTCGTCTTCAACCCTGAATTTGATCAGCCCCTCCTCAAGCGAAAGTGCAAGGGATACATTTTTGGCTGAATCTCCTCTATTACCATGCTTAATGGCATTATTGGCAGCCTCGGTTACTGCGATCATAATGTTACCATAGATATCATCGTTCAGATGGAATTTCTCCTTGGCATTGTCGATAAAGCTTTCAATCATCCTGATGTTTTCAGAAAGGGAAGGAATTTCAATGCGGATATTCTTCATGCCAGGCAACTCAGTTTATTTCCAGGGTTTTGATTCGCTTAAAGTACTCACCCACTTCTTGTTTATAGTAAGGATATAGTTTAGGGGGTACGGTTTTCAGCAATTCTACTTCTTTTTCCTTTAATCTTAAATACTCTTCAAATGCTCTTGGAATCTCATTCGTGTAATCCTTGGCGGTTTCCCCTTTTCGCTCTTCATCAAGATCCTGTTCGCGCATAGACTTCTCAGCCTCGAGCAGGCGTGTAAGTATTTCCTTTTGCCGCTGAATAGTTTGTTCCGTAATCTGCTTATTAACCAGATCCATTTCTGTTTGTTCCATTTTGCCCGGTAAATCACCTCCTGGCATTTTACCACCTTCCTGTTTCATCTTCTCTTGCATTTCCTGAAGGGCTCTTCGAATTCGCTCTTGCTCCGCAGCCATCTGTGCAAATTCTTCTGATAACTGGCGCCCGCTCTTGCCCCCTTTGCGGATGTCTTCCATCTGCTGATTTAACTGTTGTTGAAGTTTGCCTAGGCTAGGTTTACCCGGTGATTTCTTCTTTCCTTTTCCCGGCATTGCATTGGCCATCATGTTCATCATCATTTCAAAATGATCATTTAGCATGAGCGCGAGATTATTTATGCTAGTCATGGAAAGTTGCATCTCCGTGCTCGCATTTGCTTTGCGTCTTTCCTTAATGTTTGCCACAGCTTTTTCAACGTGATCATTTAACTCACCAATCTCGCGTGTAACCACCGATCCCATAAACGGATCCTTTTTAGAAAGACTTAATAGGCTGTCTTCCAGCACTTTAGCATCATCTTTTAACTTAAGTTGGTTTTGAGAAAGCTGTACGTACTTGGGATCGGTTTGTTGAATTGGTGCAAATTCTTTCATTAAATTTTCCTGGTCATACGAGAGCTTAATAAGTCCATGAATAATTTGTCGCAAGCTTTCAAGATTCTGCTGATCAATTTCCATCTCCATAGAATTTTGCATCCCCTCCATTTGCTGCTGCATCTCTTTCATTTTCGAAATGGCTTTCTTTTGTTGTTGTGCAGATTTTTTTGTCTCCCCTTTATCAAGCGATTCTTTGCTCTCCTCCTGCGACTGTTCTACTTCGTCCTGTTTTTCTGTGTCGGAGGCTTCCTCTTTGTTTAGTTCCTCTCCGAGTTTATCAAGATTGTTCAATTGCTCTTCGAGCTTTTCAAATTCACTTTTTAACTGCTCTTGCTCTTTAGCAAGTTCTTCAGGATTTGGCTTTTCAGTCTTTTCATCTTGTTCCCCTTTGGAATCTTTGCCCTTAGCGTCATTTTCTTTGGGATCGGTTAGCTCTTCAGTTTTTTCCAATAGCTCCTCCTGCTTTTCAGTTTGTTGCTTTAATTCTTCAATGGCTTGTTCCAACTTGTAATCATATTGTAGCTGTTTGAAAAGCTCGAGGGTCCTTTCCAATTCTTTTTCAAGATTCATTTCTTTCCGGTCCATCTTATCCAGCATTTTCTGGATTTGGTTCATGTCCGCATTCTCCCTCAAAAGTTTTTCCAATTCCTGAAAAAGTTTCTTGGTTTCTTCATCCAGCAATTCATTTATCAATTTTTGTATCTGCTCGGATTTCTGTTTGATGCGCTCGCTTTCTTCTGAAAATGATTCTTTCTTTTGTTCAAGCAGAGAGTTCTCTTTTTGGAGGTTGTTAATTGCTTCGTCCAGTTTTTCTTTTTGTTTGATCAGATCCTCTAACATTTTTTTGTCCTGCCAGTCCAGCGATTGTTTGCCACGAAGTTTTTCCTGGGCATCATCGATAGATTTTTTCAAGTCTTTTGCCTTTTGCAGACTTTGATCGATTTTATTTTCTGCTGCTTGTTGTGCCCTAGTAATCTCTGCTTTGATTTCCTCTTCACCGGGCAACGCAAAAATATAGTTTGCACTTCGTGTTGACTTTCTACCGTTTACACCATCATTATCCCACACTTGCAAGTAGTACATGAGTTTATCACCCGGTTGTAAATCGAGTGAGTCAATTTTCCATTGAAAATAAAAATTCTGTTGTTGTTGGTTTGCCGCAATAGCAATGGGTTTACTTTTAACAGGCTGTTCTTTTGTTCCTTTTACAATCTGATAGTTTAGTGTTAATGCAGTAATTCCATAATCGTCATTTACTGCACCACCCAATAAGATTGATTGATAAAGAACAGAGTCCTGAAGATTATCAACCACCACTTGTGGATACTGATCTTTCACTACGCGTATGGAATACGTGATCTGATCTTTGTTTTTACTTTCTTCGTTTTCTAATAGGACAGAATACTCATCCGGATTTCTGAAACCTTTACTAAAAGTAAAAGACTCGTTGTCAATCAATTGCATGTTATTTTCTTGGGTTTCAGATGCAAATAACAGTGAGGCTTTTTGTGTATGGGCAGCCCCAATCTTCCAGGTAACATTGGTTCCTTCCGGAATTTCCAGATTGCCGGCATTATTTAATTCCTGATATTTCAATCTCAAATATCCGGGATAGTTTAGTGTGACTTTAAGTTGCGTTAGCTCGGGGCGGCTGATTAATTGAATTTTGTTGCGATCAGAAAAAAATCCTGAAGCATCCAATTGAAAATCAATTTCATTTTGGATGTTGTCAAAGGTATACGTGAATAAACCCAAGCCAGCACTTTCCATTTTCCATCGCTGTTCTCCGGACACGATATAAACAGAGGCAGGCAAGGCCTCACCTTCCATTTT
>JALHRJ010000048.1 GCA_022841475.1 Cyclobacteriaceae bacterium
TCCACACCTGTTCGTGCATCCTTCACCAACTTATACGGATGCAGTACATAATTTCGGATCTGCGATCCAAAATCAATTTTCATTTTTCCGGCTTCCACTTTATCGCGCGCGGCATTGCGCTTTTCCATTTCTGCCTGATAAAGTTTTGACTTGAGCATCTGCATGGCACGCTCGCGGTTGGCGTGTTGCGATCGTTCTACCTGACACACGATTACAATACCGGATGGTTTGTGAGTCAGTTGAACTTTTGTTTCCACCTTGTTCACGTTCTGTCCACCTGCTCCGCCCGAGCGTGAGGTCTGAATTTCCACATCTGCCGGATTAACTTCAATTTGAATTGAGTCATCAACTTTAGGATAAACAAATATTGAAGCAAAGGATGTGTGTCTGCGTTGATTTGAATCAAAAGGCGAAATGCGTACCAAGCGATGTACGCCAATTTCAGACTTCAGTTTTCCGTAAGCAAAAGGGCCTTCAATTTCTAATGTTGCAGATTTAATTCCAGCTACCTCACCAGCCTGATAATCTATTTGTGAAACT
The DNA here is from genome assembly GCA_022841475.1 of Cyclobacteriaceae bacterium. Lineage (GTDB taxonomy): Bacteria > Bacteroidota > Bacteroidia > Cytophagales > Cyclobacteriaceae > ELB16-189. The sequence continues at coordinate 541 of JALHRJ010000048.1, forward strand.
TTGTATCCACTCTTCTCGCCCCACATAATATACATACGATTTAGCATATCCGCCCAGTCGTTACTTTCTGTTCCTCCTGCTCCCGGGTTGATTTCGATCACCGCACTGAGTTGGTCTTCTTCCTTACTCAGCATCTTTTTAAACTCAAGTTCTTCAATCGCCTTGGCTGTCTTAAGAAATTCCTTGTCTAGTTCTTCCTCCGACACATCACCAGCTTCATGAAATTCATTGAGTACAACAAGATCTTCCAGCAACTTATTTACCTGATTGAAGGCATCTGTCCATACTTTTTTGGTGCGAATAGTTTTGAGGATGGCTTCTGCCTCTTTGGGCTTATTCCAGAAATCGGCTTGATGGGTGATTCTTTCTTCGTCTTCAATTTCTACGATTTTACGGTCGTAGTCAAAGATACCGCCTGAGGGCGGCAACACGGGCTTTCAGGTCCTTTAATTGTTCAATGGTCATGATTACAAGAAATTCTGCGCGAAGGTAATATGTTCCTCCGAAATTTAATAACTGATGGTCAGGCTAATCGTAGCGATAGTATCTCGAACTTGAATCGATGGTGCGCATAGACAAGCTTCTCACTTTTTGATAAGGGCTTCTGATAAATCTTAACGCAGCGCCTGTGGCAACCAGGCAGACTGATGTAATAACAACATTTTCATCAACGCCACTCTGGCCATCAACAAAAAACCATGTATTGATTTGATCAATAGCAAAGTATCCTACACCCGCTATCATCATCACCGTGCCAACCTTACTAAGTGTACTGGCATTTCTCCGGCCTTTTACATTAATCTTTTCAACAGACTCAAAAGGAATTGTATCGTTGAATGTATTAATTGAAAAATCATTAAAACGAATTGCTACACCTTCAATTATTTTTTTATTTTTCAACACAACCTTCATGGTTTCGCCCTCGGTGAACCGGGCTATTACGGTGCCGCGCTTTAGGAGAATCAATTGCTTCTGCGCATTGGCAACAGAAGTAACCACCATCACCAACATGATGGAGGCTGTAACTCGTACGATAAATGATCTTACCAAGTGGCTAACCGTTTGCAAGGCAATAAACAAAAAAGCGGGCATAACCCGCTTGAGAACTAAAAGTTAAATTCGATAAATCCACTCAAATGGATCCGGGCTTTTCCCGCGTTTAATATTCTCGAGTTCCGTCAAAACTTTGTTAGCAAACAAACGCTGATCGATTGGTGGCAGCGAATAGTTCTTACCTTCATGCCCTATTAATTCTATATGAGCAATCGTAGCTGCCGTTCCTGCACCAAACGCTTCCTGAACTCTTCCTTGTTCCAATGCTTCCACTAATTCTATCACAGAAATTCTTCTTTCCTCCACCGGCATACCCCAGTGTTGAGCCAACTCTAAAACGCTCTTGCGGGTGATGCCCGCCAAAATTGAGTCGCTCAATCCGGGAGTAACCAATACATTGTCAATGACAAACATCAGATTCATGGTACCACTTTCTTCAACATACTCGTGGGTTTTACCATCCGTCCAGATGAGCTGATGATAGCCCTGATCCTGCGCAAGTTTTGCCGGATAAATAGCACCTCCATAATTTCCGCCAGCCTTTGCATAACCGGTTCCACCTTCTACAGCCCGCGTATAATGTGTTTCAATTTTTACTTTTACCGGTGTAGAATAATAAGGACCAACCGGGCTCAAGATTATCATGAATGTAAAATCGAGTGAAGGCCGAATACCTATAAACTCATCCGCAGAAAACATAAAGGGCCGGATATATAAAGAACTTCCTTCTTCTGTCGGGATCCAACCACGATCTAAATCAATCAGCGCTGCAAGACTTTCCATAAATAAATCCTCAGGAATGTGTGGCATGCACATCCGCTCTGCAGAAACATTCATTCGCTTCCAGTTTTCAAGAGGCCTGAAAACCAAAGCCTCTTTACCGTTGGCTGATGGATACGCTTTCATTCCTTCAAAAATAGATTGCCCGTAATGCAACGCAGGCGTGGCCGGGCTTGTAGGCATATTTCCATAAGGAATAATTCTTAAATTTTTCCATTCACCAGCACGGTAGTCCGCCATAAACATATGATCGGTGAAGACCTTACCAAATGGAATATTTGAAAAATCTGTTGACGCTAACCGGGATTCTTTTATGCGAGTTGAGGAAATTCTTAATGTTTCAACCATATGGATAAAATTTCAGCCGGCAAGTTATAATTAAAATCAAAAAATGGCTAACAGATGTTAGTTGAAAAACCAGTTAAAAATGTCACCGGCTACATTCTGGGCTTCCAGGGAGTCTCTTCAGCATTAATTTCATGCGTCATTTTGCGGCAAAGCATGAAAATATAATCAGAGAGGCGATTCAGATATTTAATTACTAACGGATCAATTTTTTCAATTTCGTTCAGGGCAATGACCAAACGTTCGGCCCTTCGGCAAACTGTGCGGGTAACATGACCAAACGAAACCGATGGATGGCCGCCTGGAAGAACAAAGAAGCGCATGGGTGGCAAAGTAGCATCCATCTCATCCATTTTTTTTTCCAACAGTTCAATGTCCGTTTCAGAAAGAGTTGGAATCTTAACTTTCGTATTCTCGGGTTCCGTTGCCAGAATCGATCCAATAGTGAAGAGTCTATCCTGAATTTCAACAAGAATTTCCTTGCGGGATTGATTAACCGGCTGATCCCGTAAAACACCTAGCCAGGAATTTAATTCGTCAACCGTGCCATACGTATCGATGCGAAGATTAGCTTTTGAAACCCGTTTCCCACCAAATAGTGAAGTAGTTCCCTGGTCGCCTGTTTTTGTGTATATCTTCATAGAGCTAAATTCAAGATTTATTAATCAAAATTCAAAATTGAGTGCGTACTCTACTTTTGAGTTCTGAATCTTGAATCTAAGCTGTAACAGAATCGTGACGGGTTATGTTCTCATTTTTTCGATCCCACTCGATCAGTCCATCCTTCAGGCGGATAATACGATGCGCATAGTGTGCGATGTCATCTTCGTGTGTAACCATGATGATGGTGTTACCTTTCTCATGCAGTTCATGAAATAGCATCATGATATCATAAGAAGTTTTAGAGTCAAGATTACCCGTAGGTTCATCGGCAAGAATAATGGAGGGATTATTAACCAGAGCCCGAGCAATGGCCACCCGTTGACGCTGACCACCTGATAACTCATTCGGCTTATGGTGATGGCGATCTCCCAGGCTAACATTTTCAAGTGCTTCCATGGCCATTTCTTCCCGCTCGGAGCGGCTATAGCCAGCATAAATCAAAGGCAAAGCCACGTTATCAAGCGCAGTGGCACGGGGCAAAAGATTAAACGTTTGGAATACAAAACCAATCTCCTTGTTTCTTACAACAGCAAGTTCATTTTCTGTCATGTCGCTCACCAGCTGATTGTTAAGCCAATATTCTCCGGTTGTTGGGGTATCGAGACAACCCACGATATTCATAAGCGTGGATTTTCCAGATCCTGACGGCCCCATAAATGCACAATATTCGCCTCGTTCAATGGAAATGGAGATATCCTGCAGGGCATTTACAATGTTGTTACCCATTTTATAAACCTTCGAAATGTGGGTGGTCTTAATGATGTTAGGCATGTCTTTCTTTTGTTGATTAAATGATGCTGAAACGAAGTAAATAGTTTATCCGTCTACCCGTTTACTTGTTATTTGGATTTAAGTTTCAAAAATGGTGTAAAAAGTGAAATTTATGATTCAAAAGGTGTTATAACTGTTTTTGAGACGCCTTTCAAGCTGTTAAGTTACATCAATTGGGCCATTCTTAATAAAATCAAGGCAACTGGTAATTACAGAATCATCTTTTAAGATTCGATTATGCCCAAGGCCCTGCGTGGTGATTAGTTTTGCTTTGGAATAAAGTTTTACCATTTCCTGTGCCTGCCTGATCGATACATCGCGATCTTCGGTATCGTGTATTAATAAAAGATCCAGAGTCGAAATGTGTTTGATTGCGAATGAAGCTGTAAATTCCTCGAACGGTTTTCCATACCTTTTTTGAATGAGTTCCTTAAAGCGAACTCCCGTTGGCCATGATCCACCAATTGCATTCAGGTAAGATCGGATGATCTCATCACTCATAGTAGGGCTCGCAATGCTGATCAACTTTGTAACCGGTAGTCCATGTCGGATGGCAAATATAGATGCACCGCCTCCGAATGAATGCGCAATAATTCCAGCCGGAATTCCCTTCACTTCTACAATTTTTTTCAAAACATGTTCAAATTCAACAATCGTGGTCCTTTTACCTTCCGATTTTCCATGTGCCGGACCATCAAATCCAAATACTCTAAATCCTGCTTGATTAAATACCGGAATAAATTTTCTGAACTGTGTAGCCCGTCCGGCCCAGCCGTGAACAACAATTATATAAGGTCGACTTATTTCACCCCATTCGTACGCTTGTATTTTTAAGTCATCAACAAGTAAGGTTGATTTAACCGCCACTTGCTCAACTTCAAGCTCTTTGTCAGTAGCCGCATATCGAAAGGGAGTAAAAAAAATCTTCTCAAAATAAAACGTTGCAGAATATGGCGAAATCAACTCCAATTTGGGGAAGAACCAACGAACAAAGCGAATTGCAAATGGGATTTTATGCTTTTTCAAATTTTATTAATTTCTAATACTAAAAAGTACATGTTACTATGTCTATTTTTTTCGTATAAAAATCTAATTTTAGGGGTTATAGTCTTACATTTCATGAAAAAATCGCTACTTTCTTACTCACTTCTTTTCTTTCTATTTTCACTTAGTCAATTAGCGATTGGTCAGCGTTTCTGGGTGGCCTCAACTCCTGCCAACTGGAACAATACCGCCAACTGGTCGACAACCTCTGGTGGCGCAGGGGGTGCATCCGTGCCAGGCCCGGCCGATGTTGTTACCTTCAATGCACTTGGCCTTGGTAATTGTACACTTGACGTAGCCGCAAATGTAGCCGGAATTACGGTAAACGGATATACAGCCACTATTGATCTCAACGGATTTAATTTAACAACTACCGGCACCAATACTTTTACAACCGGAACTATTGTGAATAGTGGAGGGGCCGCAGCGTTAACATTAAATACTACCGTAACGACAACCTTCAACGGCTCTACGATAAGCGCTAACGTAAACGGAACTACCGGACGCATTTTTTTTAATGGATCAACATTTAATGGAACGGTCAATATTTCAAAAACAGATAACAATAATGACAACAGCACCGGTAACAATATTTTTAATGGGGTAACAACACTTACCAACCTTGGAGGCGGACAGGTCTTATTGGGCAATGGAAACCCAGATCAATTTAATGCAGTTACAACCTTCAATAATAATGGAAGCTACCGTTTCTATTTTGCCCACAATCATTCCGGTCAGACAACAACATTTGCTTCTGACCTTACCCTAAATACAAATAAATCCGGAGGTGCTGATGGATGGTCTTTTTTTGCTGGTGAAAGTGCTAATACCAGTTTTTCGATTTCAGGGACTTTAACCATCAATTGTGCCGGTACCCTTCAAAGCAATCACCGCATTCTCAATGGAGCCGGATCAACCGCCACCTATAGCGGAACGGTGACCCTCAATGTTACCAATACCAATGCGGCCACCGATATTTTCATGGGCCTGAACGGTACTTCTACCTACAATGGAAATATTGTGGTTGGAAATATCGGTGCTGCATGCGAAATCTATTTTAATGATAATGCATCAGCCAGTTCAACACTGGTCGCTGGAAGAACGTTGTCGGTGATTTCATTTCCTGATGGTCGACTGAGCCTCGAGAGATTCAGTGCAATTGAAAATCACTCCATTACACTCACTGGTTCAGCCCGTCTGGACGTAGGCCCTGCAAGTTCATTTTCTGGCAATGTTGATTTCAGGGCTCCTAGAATTTTTCTTAATGGTGTTACTGTTAGTGGATCCAGCATTTTAGAAAAGACTGGTGCCAGTGATGATGATAGTACAGGTGGAAATACCTTTACGGGTACATCGACTGTTAACAATAGTGGATCAGGTCAACTTAATCTTGCAGCCACTAATCCTGATACTTTTAACGGTGGCCTAACCATCAATAACACGGGCACTTCCCGAGTGCAAATAGGTATTAATTCGGCAGGAAATATTATTAGTGGTGGGTTAACAATTAACCATGGTGGTAATGCAGGATCAGCTATCAATACCATAATTGCACGAAATGCCAGCTCCTCGGCAACCATTAACGGCCCTGTAACTCTTAGTTGTTCAAACACGAATATTAGTTCAGGTATAATCATTTCAAATAGTGGCGCTGTTACCATCAATGGAAATATTGTTCTAACCTCAACCAGTGGAAGTGGTATTTACTTTGGTAATGCAGGTGGTACAGTTGATCAGGCAAGTGGGTTTGGAACATCTAATGGGGCGTTTACAAGTGGAACTTTGCTTTTTAGTCGATTTACGCAGGCCGGAACTCAGGCAAATATCCTGAACTTAGGTGGTTCGTCAACGCTTACTATTGGAACGAGTTCCACGTTTGGTGGTAATGTAAACTTTAGTTCGCCAAGACTCTTTTTAAACGGTTGTACCTACAACGGAGCTGCAAACCTTGAAAAAACCGGTGGTGGAAATGACGATGGCACAGGCGGAAATATATTTCAGTCAACAACAACGATTTCAAATTCAGGATCTGGTTACCTTTTAATGGGCAATACAAATCGCGACCAATTCTTTGGAACTACTACCTTCAATAATACAGGCAGTAGCCGCATCCACTTTGCTCAAAACCATGGTGGACAAACCACTACGTTTGCCAGTGATGTTTCATTAATTAGTAACAAATCTGGTGCTGGAGATCAGTGGTCATTCTTATATGGTGAAGGAACCAACACCGCGGTAACGTTTGGGGGTAATCTAACTATTCAAAATGGAGGCAGTTTTAGAAGTGATCATCGTTTCCTCAACGGAGCCGGTTCTTCAGCAGCATATGCTGGTGTGGTAACGATCAATGTTTCTAATTCCGATGCCGCAACAATTGTTGCTATGGGACAGAACGGAACTTCTACCTATAACGGAAATGTAGTTGTTTCAAATACCGGTGGGTCTGCTGGGATTACCTTCAACACAAATGTAGCTGCGAGTTCAACATTAAACGGAACCCTTTCAATTGCCGGTGGATACACCGCTGGTTCATTGAATTTATATCGCTTCAATCAAGTTGGCGCATTACCGCATAGTTTGACGTTAACGAATACTTCCATTTTACGGATAGGTCCTAATTCTGAATTTGATGGAAGTGTCAATTTCATATCACCTCGCCTCTTTCTCAATGGATGCCTTTACAATGATGCAGCAACATTTGAAAAAACTGGTGCAAGCGATGATACAGGAAATGGTGGAAATATTTTCAATGGGGTTACCATTCTGACCAATAGTGGTAGCGGCTACCTGACGACTGGAAATGGAACCCGCGATGAGTTCAATGGAGTAACTACATTCAACAATACAGGTTCCTATCGCATTTCTTTTGCAAACAATCACCCAGGTCAAACCACTACGTTTGCAACGGATGTAATACTAAATACTAACAAATCAGGCGGAGCAGACCCCTGGTCATATCTGATTGCTGAAAATAATAATACGAATGTTTCCTTTGGCGGCAATCTTGTTATTAATTGTGATGGCACGCTTCAGAGCAATCATCGAATCTTGAACGGTGCCGGCACCACAGCAATTTACAATGGCAGCGTTACCATTAACGTATCCAACACAAATGTGGCTACGGTTATACAAATGGGAACTGCCGGAACTTCCACATACAACGAAAATATCATTGTAAGTAATAGCGGAGGTTCTGCCGGGATTACTTTCAACACCAATGCAAGTTCAAGTTCAACCTTAGCAGCGACCAAAACAATTTCCATAGGTGGTGGAGGTTTCTTAAACGGAGCACTTAGCCTTCCGCGCTTTACCCAAATAGGGCCAACGGCACAAACTCTAAATTCATTTACAGGAACAACAACACTTACAGTTGGGCCAAACTCTGCTTTTGGTGGAGATGTAAATTTCGTGGCTCCCAGACTCTTATTAAATGGTTGCACGTATAGCGGCACGGGTGTATTTGAGAAAACAGGAGCAGGTAATGATGCCGGCAGTGGTGGAAATATTTTCACTGGCGTAAGTACATTCACAAATAGTGGATCGGCATATTTCCTTTTAGGGAATGGCACACGCGATCAATTTTTAAGTGACGTTACATTCAATAATACAGGTAGTGACAAAATCTATTTTAGTCATAATCACTCAGGACAAACAACCACCTTCGCGTCAGATGTTATACTTAATAGTAATAAGACAGGTTCTGTTGATCAATGGTCGTACCTGGTTTCCGAAGGCGGAACTACTTCATTTTCAATTGGAGGTGACCTTACAATCAATTGTGCAGGAGCAGTCCGCAGTGATTTTCGATTCCTGAATGGTGCAGGATCATCCGCCTCCTATAACGGAGTAACGATCAATCTTACCAATACGAATCCAGCTACCCTTTTGATTATGGGCGAAAATGGTACCTCTACCTACAATGGAAACATTTCAGTATCTAATAGTGGCGGGGCCAGTGGTATTACCTTCAACAATCAAGGCGCAGCAAGTTCTACTCTGAATGGAGCCATCTCATCAGGCGTATTCGCAAGTGGTTCACTCAATCTTTACCGGTTTATGCAGCTCGGTGCATTTGCTGAAAATCTTGCACTGACAGGATCAACCATTCTCCGGGTAGGACCTACTTCAAGTTTTGATGGCGATGTAAATTTTGTTGCCCCAAGACTTTTCTTAAATGGCGCAACCTATAACGGAACCGCCTATCTGGAAAAAAACGGAACTGGTAATGATGCAGGAACCGGTGGAAATATATTTAATGGCGCAACTACTCTCGTAAATTCAAGCAGCGGAGAATTTTATATGGCCAATTCAACACTAGATATTTTTAACGGTGAGCTAACCATAACCAACAGTGGAAGTAATTGGATTTTTATGTCTCACAACGTAGCAGGCACTCAATACAACAATAATATTTTTGTTAACAACACCGGCAGTGCGCTCGGGATAATTTTCTCCAACAATGCTACCGGAGCTTCAACACTAACAGGCGGGTCGGTTGCCGTGGGCGGTACTGGATTTACCGTAGGGGAATTACGTTTGAGAAGATTCACCCAGGTAGGCGCTATACCTCAAAATATAACCTTAACAGGTTCAGCACAACTATGGATAGGTCCCACGTCTGCATTTGATGGCGATGTAAATTTTGTTGCTCCACGGTTGCTTTTAAATGGAGCCACTTACAATGGCACAGCTTATCTTGAAAAAAATGGTGCTACCAATAATGATGGCACGGGTGGTAATATTTTTAATCAGGCAACAAGCATTGTCAATTCAGGAAGTGCTTACTTATTAACTGCGTCCACTTCACCCGATATTTTTAATGCCGACCTGATTGTTACCAATTCAGGTTCTTCTACAATCCGATTGGCCGACAACTCCGCAGGCAACCAATTCAATGGCAACATAGAAGTGAACTCCACTTTTGGTGGTGGTATTTATTTCGGCAATCAGGCAGCTGGAACTTCTACCTTGGCGGCAACCAAAACGATTGGCGTAGGCACTTCGGGTGTTATCAGTGGTGATATCCGATTAATTCGTTTCACGCAAGTAGGTCCAACTGCTCAGGCATTAAACCTTACAGGAATCGCAATTCTTACACTTGGTCCGGCCTCCAGCTTTGGTGGTGATGTGGATTTTCGTTCACCTCAACTTTTACTTAATGGAACTACCTATAGCGGCACGGCCTACCTTGAAAAGAAAGGTGCCAATAATAACGATGGAACTGGAGGTAATACATTCAATGGAGTTACTTCTATAGTGAATTCCGGAAGTGGATATCTCCTAACAGCCAATACCTCACCAGATATTTTTAATGGTAATCTTACTGTAACCAACACAGGCTCGAATATCATTTATCTGGCACACAATGTTGCCGGCAATCAGTTTAATGGAAATATAACTTTTAACTCAACGCTAGGTAGTGCTGGTGTCTATTTCTCAAATAATGCAATTGCTACTTCAACGCTGGCAAATGGAGCATCACTATTGGTAGGTGGTTTGGGGTATAGTAGTGGTGAGTTACGGTTACGAAGATTTACACAAGTAGGTGCCTCCAATCAAACTTTGTTATTAACAGGAACAGCACTTCTAAGAATAGGTCCGGCTTCTACATTTAACGGAAATGTAGATTTCAGATCGCCACAATTTGCTTTGGATGGAGCTATCTACAATGGCACTACCTATCTGGAGAAAACAGGTGCAGCCAACAACGACAGCAGTGGTGGTAATACGTTCAACGGATCAACTACAATTGCTAATTCAGGGAGTGGATTTTTTCGGTTTGCATTAAGTACAATAGACACATTCAATGGTGACCTCACGCTCACCAATACAGGTTCTTCTACCATTCGAATGGCCGACAATGTTCCGGGTAGTGTATTCAATGGAAATATCGTTGTCAATTCAACTTTTGGAGGCGGTATCTACTTCAGCGAAAGCGGTGGCGGAACAGCCTCACTCGCTTCCGGAAGAACTATTTCCGTGGGTGGACTTGGATTTAGTCTTGGAGAGTTGCGTCTAAAAAGATTTACTCAAAATGGAGCTACGGCTCAAAACCTGGTATTTACAGGTACCGCTGGACTCCGATTAGGGCCATCCATTATTTTCAATGGTTCTGTTGACTTCCGGGCACCCCAACTATTTATAGACGGAGGCTCATACAATAACACCGCATACCTGGAAAAGACTGGAGCTACTGACAATGGCAGTACAGGTAATAGCAGTTTCAATGCAGCTACAACTATTCGTAACAGCGGCACGGGTTATTTACGCACCGATGGTAATAACACATTCAACGGAGCAACGTCATTAATTAATTCAGGCTCTAACTATCTTTTACTTGAACTTAATACAGGCAGCACATACAATGGAAATCTAACCATTACTAACAATGGATCTTCGAATGTGCGTATGTCCTTTCAAGGAAATACGACCTTCAATGGCAACATTGAAGTAAACAGCACCAGTGGTACAGGTATCATTTTTAGCGAAGCTGGTGCAGCCACTGCCACGCTTGCAAATGGAAGAACTATTTCTGTTGGCGGTACGGGCTTTACTGCTGGTGAACTTCGTTTGCAGCGCTTTATGCAAACGGGTGCCACTGCGCAAAATCTGGTGCTCACCGGAGCCTCAACATTTAGAAGTGGACCATCAACTACCTGGAACGGAGCCTTGATTGTTTCATCACCTAGTCTATTCTTCGATGGCAGTTTATTGAATGGCGCAACTAACTCTATAATCAAAACCGGAGTATCGACTGACGCTAGTTTGGGCGGCAATATATTTGGTGGTAACACAACCTTTACCAATTCGGGTAGTGGAGTTTTCAGATTCGCCAACACATCAGCTGATGATTTTACTGGCAATGTAACTTTCAATCAGGCCATTGGAACGATACAACCAGCCTTTAATCTTGCCAGCACCTTCCGCGGAAATGTGTCAGTGGATGGCGCTACTGCTATCACATTTGGTGCAAACAATGGAACTATCACCTTTGCAGGAAGCAATGCCCAAAATGTAATCCGAAATGGCACAGCTTCGCCAATCTTCAGACGAATGCTGATGAACAAATCCGGAAACGCAGTGACACTTACCACCGATGTGAGCATTACCACCAATGCCACATTCACAGCTGGCGTATTAAACACAACGACAACCAACATTTTAAACTTTGCCAATGGATCAACGGTAACAGGCGGCTCCAACGCCAGTCATGTTGACGGACCCGTAGTAAAAATCGGAAACGCACCTTTTGCCTTCCCTACTGGTGACAATGGATTCTACCGTGCTATTTCCATTTCGGCTCCTACTACTGCGACACATGCCTTTAGGGCAGAGTATTTCAAAGTAAGTCAGTCATTTGGTGGAGTTGCTACCTACCCGGCAGGAATTGTTACGGTAAGCTCCTGCGAATATTGGTTGCTCGACCGCATAGTAGGTGCCTCCAATGTGAATGTGACCTTAAGCTGGAATTCACCAGATTGTACAGGACCCTATATAACTGATTTAACAGATCTACGGGTAATGCGTTGGGATGGTGCTGCTTGGGTTAATCAGGGTAATGGCGGAACAACAGGTAATGCTACAACAGGTACCATTATTACCTCTGCTCCGATTACAAGCTTTAGTCCAATCACCCTTGGGTCAACTTCATTGGATAATCCGTTACCAGTTCAGTTAATTAGCTTTACGGGTCAGGTAGCAGGCGAGAAAGTAAACCTTACCTGGATAACCGCCTCAGAGTTGAACAATGACTTCTTTACTTTGCAACGTTCAGCAGATGGTGCTGAGTTTGAAAGTATTGCCGAAATCAAGGGAGCCGGGACTATTCAAACCATATCACATTATGAGTTTGTGGATCAAACCCCACTACCCGATTTATCTTACTACAGATTAAAGCAAACAGACTTTGACAAAAAATCTACTTACTCCAAAGTTATTGCTGTTAATGTAAATCTACCCGGTGAATTATCAATGTACCCTAATCCGGTGAACAGGGAAACTCCTGTAACTTTAAATAGAAAAGGAAATTACATTCTTACTAATAATCTGGGCGTAATTGTTCTGAAGGTTAAGAACACCAACGAGATCGATGTTTCTTCTCTACCCGCTGGATTATATACTGTTAGAAGTTCAACAGGTGAAATTAAAAGACTAGTTATTCTATAATCTGAAATTGAAATGATAGTGTGTTGTGTACGAATGTAGCCACGTTATAGGTGCGTTCAGAATACAACACATTATTCTGCCGATCGATTAATACTACTGTAGAGCATCGTGTTCCATATCCATTTGTTTTGATAAACATGGATGATAGTGCTCGCTCGCGTTCAAGTCCAATTCCGGTATCGGGCAAAAATTTATCTTCTGCCCTTTTTTCATCGTAAAGCATTTCAAATAAAACCTCAGGTACTATAACTGATTTACTAATGGCTCTACTGAATTTATCTTTGCCTTGTTCTACTTTTGGCCAGGGAGTATCGAGCAAGTGATTGCTCAGTCCATAGATCCCACTTTCAAGTTTTTGAATTCCTGGTTTATAGTTGGATAAATAAAATAATTCCTCTGGATTGCCAGTTAGCAAATTAAAACCGTTGTATTCGGAAGTGTGTGCACGCACCTTTTGTAAATATACTTCTGTTGAGTCGCTATTGATCAGAAAATCAGAAACCAATTGCCCCCGCGAAGGCGCATGGGGATTTATATTGGCAGGGTCACGATAATTCGTAACGAGACTGATCTTACCATTTTTATTCATCGCCATCCAGGTGCCCGAAGCTTCCAGATCCCGACCACCCAGTATGTGGGGATAGTCTTCCCAAAAATGGGCAGGAGCAGTTTTGCGAGCGTAGAACTCATCGCGGTTGGCTGCAATGATCAACTTGTAGTCTGGATGATTATTTAGCGAAAGGAAAATAAGGCACATTGAATAAGTTTAGAATTTACTACAACCCCCACAGTGTAAAATAAAAAAGCATAATGCGATACACGTGAACCGTTCCCTGCATTAACAGCAGTAGAATAATTGTCTTTGGAATATTCCAATACCATCTTAGTCCATAAAATATCAATTGACCTCTGAGCAGAAAGTAAATCATTGTTGTTACTGTTGCAATCGAAAAGAAACTATCTGTAGTTAGAAAAGTTAAATCCAAGCCCCATATGGAATTAAGTTTAACTAATCCATTGAATAAATTGGCCAGGATTACCGAATTCAACAATAACTGAAAACTATAAAATTCAAGAGAAAAAAGAAGATGATCAAAAAAGAAAGTTTTCTTGGAAAAATTAATAATCAGCAATAATCCTGTAAAAGCAAATACAAGTAGTATTATTAACAGTTTAGAAAGGTTGGTTGATCTATTGGCATAGTCGCGCTCAAAATCCTGCAGGTTGATCGCTTCCCGATCGATCTTATTTTGTACTATTTCCTTTGCCTTCACACTGTGATTTCCCAGAGAATTTAATTGCGTATATAGGGAGGAATTATAGGAATCGAACACAGGAAAAAGAAAATAGAAAAAGTTAGCCACAAAAAATAACGACACCATTTTCATGTAGGGCACTCGTTGTCCATCGGCAATGTTTCTGGATAATTGACCGGGCCGGGTCACTAACAGTTTTAAGCTTTTGATAAACTTTCCATCTAAAAACGTGAAGGCATTTAACAGGCTGTCCAGAAAATTGAAAAATGATCGTTCGCTTGGCTCAAGGACTTTCTCCCCACAGATATTGCAATAGCGACCCTTGAACATATGGTTACAGACTTTACAAATCCGCGACACATCATAGTCAAATGTATCTGGCTTCTTTTTAAAGAAAGATAACTTCATAGGATTAGAAGAGTTCTAGTTGACTTGGCAATAACTGAAAAGATCTTCTGTGCAGGGGAGTAATTCCTAACTGACGAATTCCATCGCGGTGTTCTTCTGTTGGATAACCAACATTGGTATGCCAGCCGTAGCCGGGAAATTCCTCCGAAAACTTCGACATCAAATCATCACGATAATTCTTCGCCAGCACTGATGCGGCCGCAATGGAAAGATATTTACCATCACCTTTAATCACACACTCGAATTTTACTTCCCCATAAGGTTTAAAACGGTTGCCGTCAATCAACAAAAAGTCCGGTCTCAGGGTCAATCTATCCAACGCCAAATGCATCGCTTTAAAAGATGCATTTAAAATATTAATCTCATCAATCTCTTCGTTGCTTACCTCCGCAACAGCCCACGCTAAGGCATCGCGAATAATATCCAATTGTAAAGAAATCCTATCCTCTTTAGTCAATTGCTTCGAATCGTTTAACAATTCGTGAGTATAATTTTTTGGAAGGATCACGGCTGCAGCGACCACAGGGCCCGCCAAACACCCACGCCCTACTTCATCGCAGCCAGCTTCAATTAAATCAGGGGTAAAGGAAGACAATAACATGAATCAAAAATCAAGATTCAAAAGTCAAAATTCAAGGTCGTTTACATTAATTATTAAACTAATTTTAAATCTTGTTCTTTAAACATTTACTTATGAACCCCTGGCAAACCCTTTCCTCCGAGGAAAAATACGATAACCGATGGATCAACGTAACGGAATATCAGGTGATTAATCCTGCGGGGGGTAAAGGCATTTATGGAAAAGTACATTTCAAAAATAAGGCTATTGGTATTGTTGCTCTTGATGAAAATAATAATACCTGGCTTGTGGGGCAGTGGCGTTATACACTGAATGAATGGAGTTGGGAGATACCCGAAGGTGGCGGCCCGCTTGCGGATGATCCTCTGCATTCTGCGAAGCGTGAACTAAAAGAAGAAACGGGTTTACTTGCTGATCGATGGACATTGATTCAGCGCGCCCATCTTTCCAATTCAGTATCTGATGAAGAGTGCTTTCTTTATTTGGCTGAAGGGTTAACCCAACAGGAAAGCGAGTTGGAAGATACAGAGGCTGATTTGAAGGTTCGAAAACTCCCCATATCAGATGCCTTGGAAATGGTACTAAGCGGTGAAATAACCGATAGCTTGAGCGTGATTGGAATTTTGAAAGTTGCCAGAATGAAAGGAATATGAGCGACCTATGATGCGTATGCTGAAATTAATAGAGATTCTGTTGAAGGTTCAAAAATCTGGTAACAACAATCAAGCATGTCAACATTAGCTCATTATCGCTCGCACATTCGACCCAACTTTCTCCTCGCCTACCCGGTGATGTTAAGTATGTTGGGTCAGGTGATGACGGGTGTGGCGGACAGTGTAATGGTTGGCTGGACCGGTGCAGTACCGTTGGCAGCTGCTTCGTTTGCCAATATCTTTTTTTCAATTCCGCTCTTTTTTGGTGTGGGCGTTTCTTATGCAATCACTCCCTTAGTGGCACAAGCTGAAGGCTCACAGGATGAAAAAAAAATAATTGGCGTATTAAAAAATGGCTCACTTATTAATTTAATGACTGGTCTCATTTTAGTGTCCTTGATTTTTTCGGTTGAACCCTTCATGCATTCGATGGGCCAGCCCGATGATGTAGTGATATTAGCAATTCCTTATCTCAGCATCATTGCCATCTCGATTATTCCCACTATGATCTTTCAAACCTATCGGCAATTTGCTGAAGGACTTCAACGTACCCGCGCAGCCATGATTATTGTAGTAGGCAGTAATCTTCTCAACATACTTTTAAACTACGTGTTGATTTTTGGAAAGTATGGTTTCCCGGAAATGGGATTAAACGGTGCGGGTTGGGCAACCTTAATTGCGCGAATTGTTATGGCATTGAGCATGATGCTGTATGTCTATTTTGGAAGAAAATTTCAACCCTATCAGGCCGGATTCTCCTTTGGAAACTATTCAAGATCACTTATAAAAAAAATGTTGCATATCGGCATTCCTTCCGGCTCGCAATTTATTTTTGAAGCCGGTGCCTTTGGCTTTTCTGCTCTGATGATGGGTTGGATTGGCACCACCGCACTGGCCGCACATCAGATTGCAATCAATCTGGCCACCATCAGCTACATGACTACGTCCGGACTTGGTGCTGCCGCCACAATCCGGGTAGGAAATTTCTGGGGTCAGCGGGATACAAAAAATCTCAGAGCCTCTGCCTTCACCATGATTGGCATGGCTACACTGCTCATGACGGCCTGGGCGCTGTTGTTTATTCTAGGTCGCAACTTTTTACCATCCCTTTACATTGAAGATATGGCGGTGATTGAACTTACTGCATCCTTATTAATTATCGCAGCCTTCTTTCAGCTATCCGATGGTATACAGGTAGTAACCGCAGGTGCTTTGCGAGGATTGCAAGATGTAAAAATTCCGTCTGCTCTAACTTTCGTTGCTTATTGGATACTGGCATTGCCTCTCGGCTATTGGCTTGCCTTCCCGTTGCAATTGGGACCCTTCGGCATTTGGATCGGCCTGCTGATTGGACTCACCCTTACAGCAAGCGCTATGGTAGTGCGGTTTAACCGACTTTCAAAAAGGAAAAATTTTCAGTAGCCCTCACCCGTTATACTTTTCAGAACTATTACCGTATCAGTGGCCCTCTCCCTTGGGAGAGGGCAGCAGTCGTTCCTAATGTACTTGATGAGGATTGATGGGTGAGGGAAAAACTTCTTAACTTACTAACCAAACCTCACCCCTATGGAAGAACCCGCTCGCCCGGTACAATACTCACAAACCATCATTACCGAACTGATGATTCCCTCCTACGCCAACTTTGGTGGAAAAATTCATGGAGGCACATTGCTCTCACTTATGGATAAAGTTGCTTATGCCACTGCCAGCAAACACGCAGGCACCTATTGCGTAACGGTTACTGTTGATAAGGTTGAGTTTCTTCAACCCGTAGAAGTGGGTGAACTCGTTTCCATGCACGCCTCGGTAAATTATGTAGGTCGCACTTCCCTGATTGTGGGTATTCGGGTAGAATCCCAAAATATAAAAACCGGAGAAATAAAACATACTAACTCATCCTTCTTTACCATGGTGGCCAAAGGGGATGACGATAAACCAGCCGTAGTACCCGCACTAATTCTTGAAAACAGAGAAGATGTAAAACGCTTCATTGAAGCCATGCGCATGAAGGAAATCAGAACTATGGTGCGCGAACAAATGGACGATGCCAAGTCGCATATTGAAGTGGAGCGGGCTAATGAGATTTTGAAAGACCAGCGGTGTAAAATTCACTTTAAGTAGTTTTATAAACACATATACTTACCACAAAATAATTCCTATGAAATATATTTTATCACTACTACTTTTTTTTACCTCCACTTATGCGATTAGTCAGGTTCCTGTCATCCTCACTCAACGTGACCAGGCGCGCGTGATTGATGAATTATTGGAAGACCGCCTGCGCACTACTTTGCCGGCACTTATGCACAGAGAGGGATTCGATATGTGGGTAATTATCTCGCGCGAATACAATGAAGACCCTGTAATCCGCACATTGTTACCAGCAACCTGGCATGCTGCCCGTAGAACCACCATGTTGATCGCATTTGACCGCGGTGCTGATAAGGAAATGGAATTCCTGGCTGTTGCCCGATACGATGTAGGCAAAATGTTTAAGCGCGCCTGGGATCCTGATGCAAACCCTGATCAATGGGCGCAACTTGGCAAAATCATTAGCGAACGTAATCCTAAAAAAATTGGAGTAAACAAAGCATCTTCATGGGGCCATGCCGATGGACTCACTTCAAATGATTACGATAACCTGATTAAAGTCCTACCAAAAAATCTTCAACCCAAAGTCGTCTCAGCTGAGAAGTTGGCTGTTAGTTGGCTGGAAACCCGCACCGAAAAGGAGATGGCGATCTATCAGCAAATTTGTCGCATTGCTCATGACATTATTCAGGAATGTTTTTCAGATAAAGTGATTCAGCCAGGTGTAACTACCACCGAGGATGTGGTGTGGTGGTATCGCGAGCGAATCAAAGAATTAAAATTAGATACCTGGTTTCACACTTCGGTATCTATACAACGTAATGAACCTGATGCACTGACAGCAAAACGTCCTCAGCCCTTGGTGATACAACCCGGAGATTTATTACATGTAGATTTTGGAATTACCTACTTGCGATTGAATACCGATACACAACAACATGCATACATTTTAAAAGCTGGTGAAACGGAAGTGCCCAACTATTTGAAAGATGCATTTGTTAAAGGAAACCGGTTACAAGATATTCTTACGGGTCACTTCAAAGAAGGTCGAACGGGAAATGAAATTCTAAAAGCGACACGCGACCAAGCCATCGCTGAAGGAATCACCCCTTCTATTTACACTCACCCTATTGGTTTTCATGGGCACGCGGCAGGTACTACTATTGGTATGTGGGACATGCAAGGCGGTGTTCCCTTTACCGGAGAGTATCCCATGCACTACAAAACAGCGTACTCGATTGAGTTAAATTGTACGGTGAATATTCCCGAATGGAAAAAAGATATCCGCATTCAGCTGGAGGAAGATGGGTATTTTGATGAAACAGGATTCCGCTACATCGATGGCCGACAAAGAGAAATTATTACAATT
Organism: Cyclobacteriaceae bacterium; assembly: GCA_022841475.1. Classification (GTDB taxonomy): domain Bacteria; phylum Bacteroidota; class Bacteroidia; order Cytophagales; family Cyclobacteriaceae; genus ELB16-189. The sequence continues at coordinate 19,720 of JALHRJ010000048.1, forward strand.
CCAAAAATGGGTGGTATTAACCGACAGTAAAGCAACTGTTGATTTATTAAACTGATCCCTCACCCGAATAACTTTCAGACTTAAATTTAAGTCTAATCTCCCTCCCGGGGAGAGGGCTTCTTAAGCCAGTCTCTTAAAATTTGAGAGTATCAGGCAAGGGAATTGTAAGTCCTTCTTTGGTTCATCTAAGGGCGGGCTTTTTATTTATCTTTACATCACACATAAAAAAGTACTGACCTGCCCTACATGAGAATCCTAAGAACGCTTCATACCCTCTATGGATTCATCCTTTTTTCGGTGGTTTTTCTACTTTTGTTTCCGTTGTTTCTAATCCCGATTTTCTTTCCGAAACAATTTCACCTGGTAGGTGTGTTAAATCGTTGGTGGGCCTATATTTTGTTTCCACTTACTTTTCTACCCTATAAAGTTGAGTGCCGATCTAAACTTGATCCCAAAAAACAATACATCTTTTGTCCTAACCATTTCTCCTACCTCGACATTGCGGCTATGGGCCTCAATCCCATCAATACAATTTTTGTTGGTAAGAACGATATGGAAAAAATTCCGCTGTTTGGATACATGTATCGTAAACTTCATATAACTGTAGATCGCTCGAGGTTAAAAAGCCGAAGGGATACACTCATCGCATCCATGAAAGCGGTTGATGAAGGCAAAAGTTTAGTGATCTTTCCAGAAGGTGGTATTATAAGCAGGCACCCACCGCGCCTGGCGCCATTCAAAGACGGGGCTTTTCGAACGGCAATCGAAAAACAAATTGCTTTGGTTCCAGTAACCATTCCTTTTAATTGGATAATTTTGCCCGATCAGGTTCCGTTGCGTTTGCATTGGGGGGTTATTCACGTAATTTTTCATGAACCCATCGATACAAAAGAATACACACTTGATCACATTGAAGAGTTGAAGACCCGCGCGTATAACGTAATTGAACGTGAATTAAAAAATCATGAAAATCGATAAGGAAACGTTAAATAAAATAGCTCACCTCGCCAGGCTTGAGTTTAATGAAAAAGACGCGAAAAAGATGACGCAGGATATGAATAACATACTGTCGTTTGTAGAAAAACTTAATGAAGTGAATACAGACGGGGTGGAGCCCCTCACCACGATGAGTCATGAAATTAATTCCTTGCGGGAAGACGAAGTGAAGCCCCATTTGGATCGTTACCTTGCCTTGAAAAGTGCTCCAAAAAAAGATCTTGAGTATTTCCGCGTGCCTAAGGTTTTGGAATAATTACCACGCCTTTCTCAATTGCTATTCGTTGTATTAAAAGGTAAACTTGCGTTGCTTTTTTAACTGCCAGCATATGCACACCATTCAATTCTGGAAGTCGTGGAGTAAACCGTATCAATATTTTTTTTGGTTTCTCTGCACTTTGTTGATTTTGTCATTAGTGTTTTTTTGGTATTCCTACCTTACCACTCCGGCACCTGTAATTACCTGGCAGTATTTTCAAGAACTCCAATTGGAAGAAATTCCGATTCGTTCATTTCAGGTTGGATTGGAAACTATTAAGGTGAAGGCAGATAATCTTATGATTTATGAAACACAATCAGGAAGTCCGCTGCAACCCAATACTCCTGCATCCTACTTATTTCTTTCGGCACTGCTCATCGCAATAATAGTGCTGCTCACCATTTGTACACTGCTTAGCAGGTTTTGGTTTTTGGTGGGTATGGGCATCTTTTCTCTATTCATGATTAGCCTACAACCTGAAGCGATGATGGTATTTGGTCTCACCAATAAAATTCCGGTCGCTTCCATGCTCATCCTTATGGCAAGTCTTGGATATTATTTCCATGCCTTCCGGAGTGAAACAGGCTTTTTTATCCGATTACTATCCTTTACAATTCTCTTTATAATTCTGGGAGCTCTAGTGGTTGGATTTAGTCAGACCGAAGATCCTTTTCTACACCTTTCCGTAAATGGATACTCTCTGGGGCTTATCTTAACTCTTGTATTCATTTTGATGATAGGCCCAGAAATACCTGCCGCCTTCATTAATGTGGTAACGCAAGGAACCCGTCAAACAAAAAGTCTGAGGCATTTTCTGATCATCACAGGAGTATATCTGATCAATCTATTGATTGCCTATAGCATCAAAATCGGATACCTCGACTGGAATATCTGGGCAATTGATATCTTTTTTCTTTTTACAGTTTCATCCATTCTTGGCATCTGGGGATTTCGCCAGCGAGAGCCACAATACGCTTCTATCTTTTCTGCAGATCCATTTGGTATTTATTTCATTCTTGCGATGATGTTAATTTCCGTAACAACCATCGCATACTTTTTGTCTACCGCCAATGATACGGTAATTATTGTTTTGAGAGATGTTATTTTATACAGTCATATCGGCTATGGTTTAATCTTTCTGGCTTACATACTTTCCAACTTTGGTTCCATGTTAACCAAAAACCTGCAAGTACATAAAGTGCTTTATAAGCCTACTACCATGCACTACTTTACGTTCAGACTGATGGGCCTAATTACATGTTTTGCTTTTTTAGTTTTCGATACCAGTTGGCGGACCCCCATCAATCAAATCTATGCTGGGTACTACAGCAGTTATGGCGACCTGTATTTAGCACAAGGTGATGATCAACTGGCAGAAGCATTTTATAACAAGTCGATCTTCTACCGCAATCAAAATCATCACGCTCATTATGCATTGGCCTCCATCTATGCCTCGAGACTGGAAACTCAAAAGGAAAAACAGGAACTTACCGAAGCAAGTGCAAGCGCCACAGAATTTGCATTTATCAACCTGAGTGATGCCTATCAGCGCACAGGAGATTTACTCGAATCCGTAATGGTTTTGAACGAAGCTAAAAAAATAATTCCGGAAAGCGGAGTTATTCACAATAGTCTTGGATTGGCTTTCTCAAAATTAAAAATGTCTGACTCAGCCCTTTTCTCATTTCAAAAGGCACGCACCTACAGCAATATGAAAGAAATGGCCGAAACGAATTTGCTGGCTACCAGCGCACGATTTAAACTATCCTACCCAGCGGATTCATTGCTTCAACTTATTGGATCACAATCAGAAGGACCGCAGGCTAACGCCCTTGCACTAGCCAATATGCAAAATCTACCCATCGAAATAGATTTTACTCTTGGTGCAGACACTATACTCTCAGCAACAAAAGTCACCTTCTTGTGTAACTATTTTATCAATCAACCAACAAAAATTGATACCGCACTTCTTTCCAGAGCAGTAGCCCTCGCGAGGAAACCGAGCAATGACTATTTTAAGGAGGTTATTATTGTTGCGGCTTCGCATGCTTATTACCAACAAGGTCTGGTGAGACGAGCCTTTGATCTTACCCGAGAGATTGCCTATTCTTCAGGAAGCGGAAAGTACTTTTCATTATTGGGCACGTGGGCACTGGAACAAAATAATCCACAGATTGCCGCTAATTATTTTTTAGTTGCCAAGGACAAAAATCAACCAAAGGCATTATTCAATGAGGCGCTTTCTTACACCGAAGCTGATAGCATTCCAGGTGCCATTAACCTGTGGGATAGTGTAACCCGCTCCAACGATACAATTCAGATTGCTACCGCGCGGAAAATAATGCGCAGCCTGACAGCAACGTCTTCTCAAGTCATGACTTTCTCCGATGAAGAGAAATATCTGTTTTGTCGTTATAAAATTGACCTGACAGATACAGCACTATTCTGGACTATTAATTCAAGTATCCAAAATGAAGAGTTAAAAGCGCAAGCCATTCTTGACTTCAGTAAAAAGTGGTTTGCTCTCGATGAAGCTGCTGTAGCCTATGAAATTCTCAAGGAGGTTAGAGGTCTTCGACTAACAAGCAAAAGTACTTATGACGAAATAATAGTTTTAAATCTTATGCTATTAGCTGATTTTGACCCCGAAACTTTTGTCCAACAATCACTAGACAATTTAGAACCACTTAAGAGCTCATTCCCAAATCAGGTAGTCTATCTCCAGGCGATACATGATCAATATGCAGAACGCATGGAAGACGTACGTACTAAGTTTGAGTACCTGAGTCAGGCAAACATTCACTTTGAAGAAGGCCTGGTAGCTTCCGCTAAATTCTTCTCGGCTGATACTACCGATAGACTTAAGTCATATTCAATAGTAGTCTCGGGTCTGCTCGCTCGGCCACATTCCATTAAACTCTTAAAAGCCTATGTAAAAGAAGCAGCCCTTGTAGGTTTTGATGATGAGGCCGATGAGAGTTTAACAAAATTGAGAGAGTTATTACCGCCTTGGTCTTTTAATCGTTATGTAAAGGAAAACCCTGATTTCTTTGATATTGAAGATTAAAGATCGCAAGCACTTGATCTGGCTTAAACCATTATCAATTCTTACTTTTGTAGACTTTATTAAATCCTATGGACAAGAAAATACCTCTTCATGAACTTCATGTAAAATTAGGCGGAAAGATTGTGCCCTTTGGCGGATTTCTCATGCCGGTTCGTTACTCTTCAGACATTGAAGAACATATGGCGGTTCGGAATAGTGTAGGTGTTTTCGATGTATCCCACATGGGTGAGTTTAAAGTAGAAGGACCGCAGGCACTTGATTTGATTCAGCGAATTACCAGCAACGATGCCTCCAAATTAGCCGATGGCCAGGCCCAATATACCTGCTTACCCAATGAGCAAGGTGGCATTGTTGATGATCTGATTGTCTATAAAATTAAAGACAACGATTATTTCATCGTAGTGAACGCCTCTAATATTGAAAAGGATTTCAATTGGTTTAAAAAATTCAATTCAAACGGGGCAGTACTTAAAAACATCTCTGACAACATGTGCCTGTTTGCTGTGCAAGGGCCTAAAGCAACAGGTGTTCTACAAAAACTCACAAAAACTGATTTAAGTGTTATCAAATATTATCACTTTGCGATTGGTGAGTTTGCAGGTGTTCCTGATGTTATTATGAGCAATACCGGGTATACAGGTGCGGGCGGTTTCGAGATTTATGTTGATAATGCCAGTGCTGAAAAAGTATGGAACGCAATCTTTGAAGCCGGTCAGACTGAAAACATTAAACCTATTGGTTTGGGTGCTCGGGATACACTCCGGCTCGAAAAAGGATTTTGCCTTTATGGAAATGATATTGATGACACTACATCTCCTCTTGAAGCCGGCTTAGGCTGGATTACCAAGTTTACCAAAGACTTTACCAACTCCTCCAACCTTAAAAGGCAAAAAGAGGCAGGCGTAGCAAAAAAATTAGTTGGCTTTAAAATGATAGACAAAGGTATTCCGCGCCATGATTATCTTTTGAAAGATGTAACTGGAACCACCATTGGAAAAGTAACATCAGGAACAATATCTCCATTGCTTGGAATTGGAATTGGATTAGGATATGTTACCAGTGAACACGCTGCTACTGATACCGAAATATTTGTTGATGTGAGAGGTAAAGGGTTAAAAGCAGTAGTCTCTAAACTACCTTTTGTCTGAACCTTGATTCATATGATTTCTATGATCCGTTATGATAAAGCCAGAATATAAGTATTCAGAACTTACTGGGAAGATAATTGGATGTTCCATGGAAGTTCATAACGCATTAGGTAATGGATTTCAGGAATTAATTTATCAGAGAGCTCTAGAGTATGAATTTGAGTTGCGAAAAATTGTTTTCGCTCGTGAATTTGAAATGCCTGTTCATTATAAAAACAAGTTGATTGGAACAAGAAGAGTTGATTTCTTAATTGAAAGTAATATAAGTGTAGAGCTAAAAGCATTAATTAAGCTCGAAGCTGTCCACTTAGCCCAAGCCATAAATTATCTGGAAGCCTTCAATCTTGAGGTTGGACTATTGATTAATTTCGGCAACACTAAACTTGAATTTCACAGACTCCAAAATAAAAAATTTAAACCATTATGATTATCATTGAATCAATTGCATCAAAGTTCTGACTGTATGAAAACCATTGACGTTTGTTTAACCCCTGAGTTAATTCATCTTTATTCACTGAAAGACAAAACCGTAGTGATCGTTGATATACTTCGCGCAACTTCTTGCATGGTCACAGCGTTTGCCCATGGAGCCGATCGGATTGTTCCTTTTGCAAGTCAGGAAGAGTGCAGACTGATGAAAACAAGAGGCTATATTACTTCTGGTGAGCGCGATGGAAAAAAAGTAGACGGTTTTGATAAGGGGAACTCACCTTTCGAATACATGGGAACGGAGGTTACTGGAAAAAAAATTGCATTTACTACTACCAATGGAACACGAGCCATTGAGAAATCAAAGCTGGCAAAGGAAGTCATCATCGGTAGTTTTCTAAATCTGTCATCGGTAATAAAGTATCTGCTTTTCAGTCATAACAATGTGCTGGTTGTGTGTGCCGGATGGAAAGGAAAAGTAAATCTGGAAGATACCTTGTTTGCAGGCGCACTTGTTGAAAAATTAAAAAATCACATTGAACCCGATTGTGATGCTCCTATGGCAGCACAACATCTTTACAACCTTGCGAAAGGTGACATGGTTGATTACCTGAAAAATTCAAGCCACGTAAAAAGATTAAATCGACTTAATATTCAGAAAGACATTGAATTTTGTCTTACACCCGATCGGTATACCGTTGTTCCGCGATTAGTGAATAATGAACTGATCTGCTGATCAACCGTGCTTACTGAAGTTTAGGATTTTGGTGATGCCTTTCCTTATCGCGAATGGTTTTCTTTTCAAGATTTTGTTGAAAAGCTTTGGTGAGATCTACACCGGTTTGGTTAGCAAGACACATTAATACCCAAAGCACATCTGCCATTTCATCGCCTAAGTCTTTACTTTTATCAGATTCCTTTTCTGATTGCTCTCCATATCGTCTTGCCATGATACGGGCCACCTCACCTACCTCTTCGGTCAGTATTGCCATGTTAGTCATCTCATTGAAGTAGCGAACTCCGTGTGATTTTATCCATTGATCAACTTGTTGCTGAGCTTCCTGAAGTGTCATGGTAAATAATTTTTTTATACAATGCTCCTTTCTATAACGGAATATTACCATGCTTCTTCTTGGGAAGTTTGGCCGCTTTGTTTTCCAGCATTTTAAAGGCGCGGATCAATTTCTCACGGGTTTGATCTGGATAAATTACTTCATCGATATAACCACGATGCGCAGCGCGGAATGGATTAGCAAATTTGCGGGTATATTCATCTACCTTTTCATTCAGTTTTGCCTCCTTATTGTCTGCTTCTGAAATTTCTTTCTTAAAAATAATTTCGGCTGCACCCTTAGCTCCCATCACGGCAATCTCGGCTGTGGGCCAGGCGTAATTTAAATCTGCACCAATGTGTTTAGAGTTCATCACATCGTAAGCCCCGCCATAGGCCTTTCGGGTAATTACCGTTACCCGCGGTACTGTGGCCTCTGAAAATGCGTAAAGTAGTTTTGCACCATTGGTAATAATGGCATTCCACTCCTGATCTGTGCCGGGCAAAAAGCCAGGCACATCTTCAAACACCAGCAAGGGAATATTAAAGCAATCGCAGAAGCGGACAAAACGTGCACCCTTTACACTGGCGTCAATATCCAACACACCGGCCATCGCAGCGGGTTGATTGCCCACTATACCAATACTTCTTCCACCCAGGCGCGCAAACCCTACTACAATATTTTCAGCAAAATTCTTATGAACCTCAAAAAACGTTGTCTCATCAACTACCCCGTTGATCACGTCACGAATATCGTACGGTTGATTTGGATTGGATGGAATTATTTCATTCAATGCCGGCCGCGATTCATTAGCCGGAGTGTATGGAAGCAGTGGGGTTGTGTCTTCACAATTTTGCGGAACGTAACTAAACAGTTGTTTAATCTGGTTTATGCATTCCGCTTCATTCGCACACGCAAAATGGGTTACCCCACTTTTTGTACTGTGGGTTGATGCCCCACCTAATTCTTCAGCCGTTACATTCTCATGGGTAACTGTTTTCACCACATTAGGTCCCGTAACAAACATGAAGGATGTGTTCTCCACCATAAAAATAAAATCGGTCATGGCCGGAGAATACACTGCCCCACCTGCACAGGGCCCCATGATAGCGGAGATCTGGGGCACGACCCCAGAAGCCATTACGTTGCGATAAAAAATATCTGCATAGCCACCCAGTGATACTACACCTTCCTGAATGCGGGCACCACCCGAATCGTTGAGACCGATCACGGGCGCACCATTCTTCATAGCGAGTTCCATGATCTTGACAATTTTTTCGGCATGTGTTTCAGAGAGCGATCCGCCAAACACGGTAAAGTCCTGAGAAAAAACATACACCAATCTTCCCTGAATGGTGCCATAGCCTGTCACTACACCATCCCCCAGATAATGTTCTTTATCCAACCCAAAATCTTTACTGCGATGCATGACAAACTTTCCAAGCTCTTCAAACGAGCCTTCATCCAAAAGCAACTGAACGCGTTCACGGGCTGTCAACTTGCCTTTAGCATGTTGTTGATCTATCCGCTTTTCACCTCCGCCTAAAAGGGATTCCAGATTTTTTCGCTCGAGTTCATCAAACTTCGGTTGGAGTATTTCAGAGTTTACTTTTCGCTTCGTCATAGGGTAGATTGCTACATGCCAAATATAGGCATACTTACCAGTGAAATTGTATCTTCGGGCCACTGAAAATGTGCCTCTGATGCGTGTTGCTATTATTGATATGGGTACCAATACCTTCCATTTACTGATGGCCGAGGTTGACGCGGAGGGTTTCTCAATCACCTATCGCGAAAAGGTGCCTGTAAAAATCGGTATGGGCGGAATAAACCACGGCTACATAACAGAAGCCGGAATTGACAGAGCTCTCATTGCCATGAGATCGTTTAAAAAAACACTTCAGGAAGTTGGCATTGAAAAAGTATGGGCATTTGGTACCAGCGCCTTGCGCAATGCCCGCAATGGTGAGGAGGTTGTCAGGAAGATTGAAGCAGAAACAGGCATACAAACTCAGATTATTTCTGGCTTAAAAGAGGCCGAATACATTTATAAAGGCGCTCTTGCTGCCATTAAAATGGGCCTTGAAAAATCGCTTATTGTCGATATTGGTGGCGGCAGTGTGGAGTTCATCATTGGGAATGAACAGGAAATATTCTGGAGTCATAGTTTTGAAATCGGGGGGCAGCGATTGCTGGAAAGATTTCAAAAACATGACCCCATAAGGAGAGATGAAATAACAAGTCTGTTCGATTTTTTCTCTATAGAACTCCAACAACTTTTGGATGCATTGAAAACACACCAACCCAATTTGTTAATCGGATCTTCAGGCACATTTGATACCCTGAGTGATATGTATTGCATGCGGAATGATATCCCCTTGAAAGACTTACCAGAAACTCCATTCAACATGGATGCTTTTACCGATATGTATGAGGAGTTAGTTGCAAAAGATCGTGCTGCGAGGATGCAGATTGCGGGTATGATAGAAATGCGTGTCGATATGATCGTAGTCGCCTGTTGTCTGATACAATTTCTTCTTTCTATCCATCCTTTTCGGCAGATCCGGGTCTCATCCTATTCCTTGAAAGAAGGCGTACTGGCATCCCTGACAGAAAAATAAAAAAGGTTACCACATGGCAACCTTCCTTAAAAAAGCACTCAGCTATTTTACAATCCTGAAATCTGTTTGTCTTTGGGATACTTTACTTCAAACTTATAAACAACTTTTCTGGTTTCATTCGGCTTTAACTCAAGTTCCCAGCTAAGTTTACCCGTCTGCTTATTGTACTGCGCTCCGCCTGCATCCAACATAGCCACTTCAATTTGGGTATTTTGCGAAACGGGTACCTGATCTTCCACAATAATTTTGATAGGCTCAGATTTTGTGTTTCTGATTGAAATCTCCCAGGCATAGCTTTCCTTTTTTGTGGAGCCAATAAAGTTACGCGAGGTAAGATCTTTGAGTTTTTCACGCTTCACCACAATTCTTTTGTCGCGACCAAGCGATACGGAAAGCGTATCCTTTATATTGTTCGGATCAATAAATGATTTCCCAACAAAAGTGCCTTCAAAAAAAATGTTGGCTTCGCCTGGCAGCAAATTGAATTCTTCCCAGCCCGTTGCTTTGGCAATCAGAAAAGCATCCGAATCCAATTTGGGTGCAACTGAATAAATATACTCAGACTTCATTTCATAATTTCTAATATCAACCACGGTTGGTTTTGCCGCGGACAAAACGGTGTAGGGCAACGAAATCTCAAATTCTGTATTTAATGAAGTCTGAACAGTTGTCACATAGTCTGATAATAAGACTGCTTCCGGAGCCTCCTCCTTGAGTTCATCAGATACCTTAGCACTACGCAGGGCAGGCGCTGATGCATAGGATTTTGCTTTGCGAACCTGATCGTAGGCAATCGGATTATAAAAATCAAGGTACCATGAATACAACTCTGGCTTCTGCCCGCTTTGATTCGGATTCGCAGTCGATAACTTAAGTTTTACGTTCTTCCATTCTTCTCCGGTACGCTGAAACACATTTGCTTTGTAACTCAGTTGCACAGGCTTCTTTGTATCAATAGCTCTTAAATCATAAATGGCACTCCATCCTGCATTAGCGACTACATAGCTGACTTGTAAGTCAGCCGAAGTTGGCATGTCTGCTGAAACGCTTATCACAATCTCACTTGTATTTCTACTATACAATTCATTCTGATCATTAATCTGGACATTCAATCGGGTAATACGCTCGTTGATTTTTTTGATTTTCTCGTCTTGCTTCATGCGGGATGTAACGATATCCCCCAAACGGCTGCGATAAAAATCTGCCATCGCCTTTAATTCGGCTACTGTCAGGTTTTGATTGGTACCTCCAATCTTTTGATTACTGAGCAGCATCTGCTCCTCTTTATTCAAAATTTCTTTTTGACTTTGTTCCAGGGCAAGTTGTCTCTGAAGCGTTTCTACAGAGTCTTTTAAAGTCTTGAGTGACTTAGGTACATTAAACTCGTTCAAAAAATTTTGCTGATGGCTAATCCCCATAATAACAAAGTTGCCTTTTCCGGTTACCTGAATACTTTCAGGATCTAACTGTGAGGTAAGGCCCGTGACGATCAGGTTGGTCTTTCCACTTTCTAAACGGGTTTTCACTTCACGACTTACCTGAGCTTTGTTTAGAAACACGGTTACATCCGTTATTCGGGAGTCCACTGGCTTGTCTGGCTGGCCCAAAACCATTAAGGAGCTAAGTGCCAGAGCAGATGATAAGAGTTGATTTTTCATGGATTTATAGAGTTTTGACAGTAAGATGCCGGGTTAAGTAAATTTCCACATTTGCCGGGTATAATTTTTAGTAAAATCTTGATTATTGATTTCAATCAAGGACTTTTGCAGGTATGAAGGATATAACGCTCCCGCACCATCAATTAAGGCAATTTGCTTTCGATATTTTCCGAAAAATTAATTGTTCTGAAAATGAAGCTAGCCTGGCAGCCGATGTTCTGTTGAGTGCAGACCTGCGCGGCATCGATTCGCATGGATTGGCCCGGCTTTCTGGCTACGTAAGATTGTGGCAAGCCAAACGAATCAATACCACACCCAATATCAAGATCGTGCACGAAACGCCCAGCACGGCCGTAGTAGATGGAGACAGTGGCTTGGGTTTGGTGGTAGCCCCAAGAGCAATGGAGATCGCTATAGAAAAAGCAAATAAGGTTGGAACGGGATGGGTAGCTGTAAAAAACTCAAACCATTTTGGAATTGCCGGCTTCCATGCCATGATGGCTTTGAAACACGATATGATTGGGATGGCTATGACCAATGCGAGTCCTTTGGTAGCACCAACTTTTTCTGTTGAGCGATTGCTGGGTACAAATCCGATTTGTGTCGCTATTCCTGCCGGAAATCAACCCCCATTTGTTGCTGACTTTGCGACAACTACTGCGGCCAATGGTAAACTTGAAATACTGCAACGCAAAAATCAGGAGGCCCCCGAAGGTTGGATTCAAAAAAAGGATGGCACTGTATCAACTAATCCCAATGAATTGAAAGATGGAGGCGCCTTGTTACCGCTAGGTAGCGATCGCGAACATGGAAGTCATAAAGGATTTTGCCTGGGCGCCTGGGTTGATATTTTTTCTGCTGTATTGAGTGGAGCTAACTACGGGCCGTGGGTTCCTCCGTTTGTAAGTTTCCTTGCGCCACCGGCCGATCCGGTTGGCGATGGTATCGGGCATTTTTTTGGAGCCATGCGGGTAGATGCATTTCGACCTGCGGATGAATTTAAAACGCACATGGATAATTGGATTACCCGGTTCCGATCCGCAAAAACTATTGATGGTCAGGAGCATTTAATTATTCCCGGAGATCCGGAACGTGAAAGTGAAATGGAAAGACTTCAGTCTGGCATTCCTGTAAACAAAAAAGTTGTTGAGGATTTAAAAGAGCTCGGAGAAAAACTTAATGTGAAGTTTTAGAATCCGGCAGTAACACCGGCCCTAAGAACCCATGGACTGTTATAGGGATAAAAGTCATTAGGTGAGGTAGGATTTCTATAGGAGAAATTATACAGAGCTATTGCAAAAAAACCAGTCCTGCGGCCAATCGGTTGGAAGAATCCACCACCGGCCATAAAGCTATTGTAGCTTCTCCGAAAAGACTCTCTATTAAAGGTAACATACTCATAGTTTAAATGCTCATATTCCGCGTGCAAAAATAATGGGCCATATAACTGATACCTTAGGAACGGGCTTATACCATAATCATTCGTTGAAAAATCAGGGGTAACGTTTTTATAATTTGTATATCGATAAATCAAGCTTAATCCTGTTGCAACTCGTTGGTTTACCCGATACCCTACAATGGGTGAAACAGAAATGAAGTCATAATTACTACTAAAGCTTAAACCGAATCCCCCACCCACAAACACCTTATCCTTGAAAGAAGGTTTTTCCTGGAGTTGTTCATTGCCCCATTGAGCGAAAACCGCTACTGATGCAAATAGAATAATAATTATGATGAATATATATTTCAAAGCCTTATTCTTCCTGAATGATAAAAATGTCTTCCTTTTCTTTCTTCATCAAATATTTTTCACGCGCAAATTTCTCAAGCAACTCTTTGTTTGTCATGAGTTCTTTGCGATCCTTTTCAACCTCGGCAATCTTCTCCTGATAGAATTCTTTTTCATTCTCTAGTGTTCGAACCTTATTCGTCATCTTGAATCGTGAAATCAAATCATTGGAATCCAGCAGCAGCATCCAAACAAAAAAACAGAGACCAGTTATCACGTAAAAATTCTTAAAGGCAGGTGGGAGTTTTTTGAGCATACAGATTAAAAAATGGTTCTACGAAGATAGAAATTAAAACCTGTATATAGCAAATCAGGCCTTGCGGCCTGATTTGAATTTTATGATTTAAGAAGTTTCCATTCCTGGGCGAATGCGACATCATGAGTGTTTTTGTGAAAAGCAGTGAGCTTCATAGTGCTTTTACCCTTCATTTGTAATCGTACATCATACTCTTTTGCAGTCACAGGATCCACGTAGGTACCTTTACAGATATTAAAGAATCCAACTTTCAGGTTTTCAACCACGCGCGTGCCTAAGATAGAATGATTGAGACTATCGGCCCAAACAATTGAGCCCTGAAACACAGAGTCTACATCATACATCAGGATGCGAATGTTGAGATGTTCGTTAAACCAAACCCCCACAATACTATGTTCAAAATCAGCACCCGAAAATTGCTCTCTGATGAGGAAAAGGATTAATCCACCCACGACAATCAGAACGAGAACAAAGGCAATCATCATCATATTAGCTTCCATATTCAGTAGACACTTCGTTTAATCGAGTATCTCTCTGCTCCTATTGGCAAAAACCAAACAAGCTTTAGTGTGGAGTAAAAAATCGCTATAAATGTTGTTTTTTAAGCCAAAAACGATGATTTGAATAATAATCTGAGGTATTGCCAAGGTCAAAAAACATCAATTCGGGATAACGTTTCCCAAATTTGGAAATAAAAAAGGCCCAGGATTACTCCCAGGCCCTTCATTTTCAGAATTAAGAAATTCAGAATTTCTTTCCCGGAAAATATGCCGTTTCGCCCAGCTCTTCTTCGATACGAAGTAACTGATTGTACTTAGCCATCCGGTCGGAGCGAGACGCTGAACCGGTTTTGATTTGTCCTGTATTCAAAGCGACTGCCAGATCAGCAATTGTGCTGTCTTCGGTTTCACCGGAACGGTGCGACATGATGCTCTTATAACTATTTCGCTTGGCAAGGTTCACGGCATTGATCGTTTCTGTAAGCGAACCAATTTGATTTACCTTCACTAAAATTGCGTTTGCCACACCTTTGTCAATTCCTTTCTGTAAGAAGTCCACATTGGTTACAAACAAATCGTCACCCACCAATTGCACCTTGTCTCCTATGTTATCTGTCAACGTTTTCCAACCTGTCCAGTCTTCTTCGGCCATACCATCTTCCAATGAAATGATTGGATATTTTTTCGCCCAGTTGGTCCAGTATTCAGCCATCTCCTGTGGCTTCAATTTCTTACCCGAAGATTTTTTGAAATGATACAATTTTGTTTTTGGATC
>JALHRJ010000049.1 GCA_022841475.1 Cyclobacteriaceae bacterium
AAAGTCATGATCGCGGGCCAGTTCTATAGGATGTGATTTCTTTAAGAAGGCAAATCCTTTCTTGGATATTTTAAGAACACCGATGTTGTCAATATCTTTTTCCAGGTATTGATAGATCAGTGCCTGGCGTATAATAGACTTCCAGAAATCTTCATCTTGCTGATCGCCTTTGCCAAAGATTGACAAATCGAAATGGCCGTAGCTTTTTACATATTCATCTTCTTTACCACGGATTACATTCACCAGGTGAGTTAGGTTGAATCGTTCGTTGGTTTGTTTCACTGCCTCAAGAACCATCTTAACATATTCGGTTCCATCGAAGCGTTCGCGTGGATGCACACAATTATCGCACGAGCCACAATTATCTTCTTTATACTCTTCTCCAAAATAGTGTAGCAATTGTTTGCGTCTGCATACAGGAGATTCAGCGTAGAACTCCATTTCCTGTAAAAGCACCCTTGCGTTCTCTCGTTCTTGAACAGCCTTGTCTTTATTAAACTTTTCGAGCTTAGTTAAATCATTATGACTATAGAACATGAGACAAACACCTTCCAAACCATCGCGTCCGCCCCGGCCTGTTTCCTGATAATATCCTTCCAAAGATTTTGGAACATCGTAGTGAACAACAAACCGAACATCCGGCTTGTCGATACCCATGCCAAAGGCAATGGTTGCCACAATGATATCAACTTCTTCATTCAGGAAGTCATCCTGATTTTTCATTCTCACATCCGGATCTAAGCCAGCATGATAGGGTGCTGCTTTAAATCCATTTACATTAATTAGCTGGGCAATCTCTTCTACTTTTTTCCTGCTCAGGCAATAAATAATTCCTGATTTGCCCTTGTGTTCTTTTAAGAAGCGGATGAGTTGTTTTTTGGTTTCTTTTTTAGGCCGAACTTCATAATACAAATTCTTTCGGTTGAACGAAGAGATGAATACATCTGCTTCCTCCATTTGAAGATTTTTTTGAATGTCTATTTGAACTTTGGGAGTGGCTGTAGCCGTAAGCGCAATCACATTCATGTCGCCTAATTGGGCAATCATGGTTTTAATCTTTCGGTATTCAGGCCGGAAATCATGACCCCATTCTGAAATACAATGTGCCTCATCAATCGCTACAAAGGATACCTTTACCTTTTGCAGAAATTCTATATTTTCTTCTTTGTTGAGTGACTCCGGGGCCACGTAAAGTAATTTCACAGCTCCGGTTACGCATTCCTTTTTTAAGCGGGTAATTTCGCCTTTACTCAAAGTCGAGTTTAAAAACCGCGCATTAATTCCATAAGCATTCAACTGATCGACCTGATTTTTCATCAAGGCGATTAAAGGTGAAATTACGATTGCCAGCCCGTCTTTGATCATGGCGGGAAGCTGATAACACAGCGACTTGCCAGCCCCGGTAGGCATAATCACAAACGTATTCCTACCCCCTAATATATTTCTGATCACCACCTCCTGATTACCCCGGAATTGGCCGTATCCGAATATTTCCTTGAGTTTTACCTTTAATTCATCTTTCTCTTCTGCCACTATCATGTTATCAACTAATAAAATTTTGATTTACTTATCTTTGTGTCCTTCTTTAATCTCACAAGGCATTGAATATAACAAAAAATATTAAACAAATTGCCAAGGATGCACTAATTAATGAGGCCCGGGCGGTTGAAAATCTCACCAATTATATCGACAACGATTTCGAGGCCTGTGTAAGGGAAATACTCCAATCCAAAGGCCGGGTAGTTATTACTGGTATCGGAAAAAGTGCCATCATCGCAAATAAAATTGTAGCCACTATGAACTCTACCGGCACGCCTGCACTGTTTATGCATGCAGCCGATGCGATTCATGGTGACCTGGGAATGATTCAGGGTGAAGACATTGTTATTTGCCTTTCCAAAAGCGGCAATACACCCGAAATCAAAGTATTAGTGCCGCTTCTAAAACGGAGGGGTTCAAAACTTGTTGCTTTGGTAAGCAATAAGAATTCTTATTTGGCCGAGCATGCCGATTATGTTCTGAATGCTACCATTGCGGAAGAAGCTTGCCCAAATAATCTTGCCCCAACAACCAGTACAACAGCGCAATTAGCTTTGGGCGATGCGCTGGCCATTTGCCTTTTGGAGCTTCGGGAATTTTCGAGTGAGGACTTTGCCAAATATCATCCAGGCGGTGCGTTGGGTAAGCAACTTTATCTAAAGGTGGAGGATGTATTTTCGAATAATCAGGTGCCTTTGGTAACTCCCGCCACTTCACTCAAGGATGTAATTCTTGAGATTTCCTCCAAGCGACTGGGGGCAACTGCGGTGGTTGATGATGCTCACAACCTGCTCGGTATAATTACCGATGGTGACTTGCGAAGAATGCTGCAGAAAGAAAGTAATATTGCAACAATTAAGGCAGCCGAAATAATGACCCGCACCCCTAAAATGATAGATAAAGGAGAGTTTGCCGTCAAGGCTTTACAGGTAATGCAAGAAAACAATATTACACAACTGGTTGTAAAAGATGGACCCCGGGTTGTCGGCTTCATTCATCTCCACGACTTACTTAAGGAAGGCATCGTTTAATAACTTTCATCGCTCCTAACCATAGGAGAATAACTCATGAATAAAAATCTTTACGTAGTACTGATGGCCGGTGGTGTTGGCACCCGTTTCTGGCCCTATAGCCGCAACTCACAACCGAAACAATTTTTGGATGTTTTGGGCACCGGTAAAACACTTCTGCAATCCAGTTACGAACGATTTATTCCACTTTGCCCGAAGGAGAATATTTACATTGTAACCAGTGATGAACATGCAAATATTACGCACGAACAGATTCCGGACCTTGATCGTGGCCAGATACTTACTGAACCCATGCGGAAGAACACGGCCCCATGCATCGCCTATGCGGCCCATAAAATTTCTAAACTAAACTCGGACGCGGTTATGGTAGTCAGTCCGTCTGATCATCTCATTTTGAATGAAGCGGATTTTCAACAGACTATTGAGAAGTGCTATGAGATGGCTAAGGATCACGATAAGTTGATTACCCTCGGCATTAGACCCACCCGGCCTGAGACTGGCTATGGTTATATCCAATACATTGAAGGCAAGAACGCATTAAAAAAAGTAAAGACATTTACTGAAAAACCTGAACTGGCATTGGCAAAGACTTTTATCGAGAGCGGAGAGTTTGTTTGGAATGCAGGCATTTTTGTTTGGGCAGTAAAAGCTATTCATTCCTCTTTTCAAAAGTATTTGCCGGAAATGGCCGAAGTTTTTGAAGAGGCGGCTACCCGGTTTGACACGCCTGAAGAAAAAAAAGCACTTCAGACAGCTTACGCTCAAACAAAGAGTATTTCTATTGATTATGGAATCATGGAAAAAGCGGACAATGTGCATGTTTGGCTAAGTAATTTTGCCTGGTCTGATTTAGGTTCCTGGAATTCATTGCATGACAACTCGGTCAAAGACTCAGATAATAATGCCATTAGTGCTAACAGTCTGATTTATGAAACCCGTAATAGTGTGGTGAAGGGTCCAAAAGATAAATTAATTGTTGTACAAGGTCTTAATGGATATTTGGTGGGAGCTTTTGATAATGTATTTATTGTTTGCGAAAAAGACAAAGAAGAATTGTTTCGCACATTCGTAAACGATTTGAAAAGCAGATCGAATGGAAATGATTATTTATAATTCTTCTGACGAATGGCTTCGTAAATAGAAACGCCTGCGGCTACGGATACATTCAATGAACTGATTTTACCTTTCATAGGAATTTTTGCCAAGTGATCGGCATCTCTCAGTAACTGAGGCGAGATACCATCTTCTTCCGAACCCATTATCAAGGCAAGGGGTGTGTTTAAGTCATAATCGTACAGAGCCTTATTCGCTTTTTCGGTACAGGCAATAATCTGTACCCCGTTTTCCTTCAAAAACTGAATGGTTTTTTTCATGTCTTTAACGCGGCACACCGGTAAATGACTTAATGCACCCGCTGAGGTTTTCATTGCGTCTCCTGTGATTGGGGCATTACCTGAATCGCCCATAATGATGGCATCCAGACCTGCGCATTCTGCAGTGCGTGCAATAGCTCCGAAATTCCTGACATCGGTTACCCGATCAACAATTAACAGAAAAGGTTCGCGGCCTTGTTGGTAGGCAAGGTCAATGATGCCTTCCAGGCTAGCATACTTAACGGCTGCCAACAGGCAAATTACCCCCTGATGATTTTTGGTCGAGAGGCGATTAAGTTTTTCCTGAGGCACGAATGTAAAAG
Source organism: Cyclobacteriaceae bacterium (assembly GCA_022841475.1). GTDB lineage: Bacteria > Bacteroidota > Bacteroidia > Cytophagales > Cyclobacteriaceae > ELB16-189. The sequence goes on from JALHRJ010000049.1 coordinate 4,267, forward strand.
GCACTCCATTTGATTTGGCAACCTGAATAAGCTCTTTGATTAAATCATTGTTGAGGCCTGATTGAACGAAAATTTTTTCGATTTCACGCTTGGCATGAATGGCTTCCATCACGGCACGGGTGCCGAAGATCATTTCCGATTTTTCCATGAAGTAATTTGTTCAAAGATAGAAAAAGCCGACAAGCTAAAACCTACTTTTTCTCAATAGATCGACCTGGCTAAACCATGTTTCCATGAAACGTTTATCCCGTAGCAGTACATAGTTATCAGGATCATACACGCTGCCACTTTTAACGAAGCTAAAACGTGTTTTAGAATTTTTGTAAAACCAGACTTCACTGCCATCATTTACGCTTACCTCATCGGGCAAACCGAAAATGAGATAAATCATACCACGGTCTGTTTTCCAACCGGCTTTGAACGAACTGAAGTATAAATTTGACAACTCCACCCTGCGAAAATAATTTCGGATAAATGTCTTTGCGCGTTCTTTATCGTTAGTGATATCGAGCACGACCTTATCAAACTTTGCTTTGTCCCCTTCGGCTTGCATGAGTTGTGCATATTCATCCTGCGTAGTAACAAAAATCATTGGTTCGATAAGATCCGAGATTGTGGAGAATTTAGGATAGATTTTATCCACACCACGCATGGCAAAACCTTCGGCTGCACTTGTATCTTTTTGAAAAAGATAAAGGCCTTGTTGCCGTGGGGTAATAGTGCTGCCCGGTGCTACTCTAAAAGAAGAATCATAAAACATGAACCGATCAGGTATAGATTCACGATCGGCAAAGGGAGGTAAGGCAGCGGGAAAATCCATTTTATAAAACGACACAAACAACGGCCTGGAATCGATGCCTTGGACACGATATTCACTACCAATAGGCAGATATTTTTCTGTTATCAGTTCATTTCCTTTTTCAATCCATCCATTAACAGGATAGATAGGTTCGATTAACTTGAAGTAGATCCAACTTGTTTTGGTTTCCAGGTTGGTTACTTTAGCAATCAGTAACCACGGTTTTGTTGGGATTGGAAAAGTCAGTATTCCCTTTTTTGTTTTACTACTGGAAGTGCTTGCGCTATCGGATGGAACAGCAGTGCCTTCACGCTGTGTATAAGATTCACGCCTTTCCCAGGCGATAGAATAATTTTCAAGTGGAAATTGATTTGCAGTTAATGCATAAGATATTTTGAATTGATTTGCCTCTTTAATCACATGAAATGAAAACCGGGTTTCACTTTCCGGATTATAATTCTCCCGCAAATTGAGACTGGTAAGCGGTTGAGCTAATGAAATAGAAATAGGGAGGAAACAAATGAAAAACACCAAATATCTTTGCATACTATTGTTTTATCAACATATAAAGGTAAAACGATAATTCTAATGGATTGAGTTATTTTTGCGCGATTAAATTTTTCCATGGCCTCCATATATACCACAGAAATCACTTCTGAATCAATTCCTTCAGATAATCCTATCCATCAGCGGCTTTTAAGGGCTTATGTGTTAGCTGCAGAGATAGTAACCGGCCACCTTCTGGAAGTGGGGTGTGGTGAAGGCCGGGGGATCGACTGGCTCTTGCCCAAGGTGACCCAATATACTGCCATCGATAAAATTGAGCCCGTGATCAAAACATTGCAAAAAAGGTACCCTTCAGCAAAGTTTTACAGTGGAAATATTCCCCCCCTTTCTGTTTTTGATGACAATAGTTTTGATTCTATTGTCAGTTTTCAGGTGATCGAACACATCCAAAATGATTCACTCTTCTTACAAGAAATCCATCGGGTGCTTAAACCAGGGGGCATGGCTTTATTAACTACGCCCAATAGGCCAATGTCTTTGTCACGTAATCCCTGGCATATTCGTGAGTACACCGGGCAGGAGCTATCTGCTTTGGCGAAGAAGTTTTTTGCTGAAGTTATTATGAAGGGAATTGCTGGAAACGAAAAGGTGATGGAGTATCACGATCGCAATAAAAAATCAGTAGACCGGCTTATGCGGTGGGATTTGTTAGATCTTCAGCATAAACTTCCTGCTGCCTTATTACGCTTACCTTATGAATTTATGAATCGGCTGAACCGGAATAAGCTAAAGGATGCCTCGGATGAGCTAGTGATGAGCATCCGACAGGAAGACTACCCCTTGACAGAGGTAGCCGACACTGCGCTTGATTTATTTTTGATTGTTCGTAAGTAAAATTTTAACCGCAAAGCCGCGGAGACGCAAAACTTCTTTGATCTCCACAAGATAAAACTTAACGCCATTGCGCCTTGGCGGTTCTTATTAAGCTGATATCAATATTGCCCTCTTTCTACCTCACCACCAATTTGCAGGCTGCTCAGATGTTTGTTAAAGGCATCTTCATATTTCTTACCTAATTCCATTTCCCCGTTTTCGTAGAGGGTGCGTTGCAAAGAGTTTAGGATAAAAATATTTCTTCTAAGTTCCTGCGAAAGACCGGAGTTCTCTTCAATTAGATACGTGGACATTTCATCGGCTCGGTCACCCAAAAGTTTTGAGAGTTCAACGGCTTTTTCTTTTTGCCCCAATTGAAATAATAAATCAATGGTAGTGGCTGCAGTATGATCGTAAGGAACAACACGGTCGGGCATTTTGGTAAGAGAAAACTCAATTACCTTATTTGCCTTCTCCATTTGACCTTCATCAATGAGTGCTTCAGTCAATGAATTAAGTGCGCTACGATGGTTAAGAACGAAGCCACGGTAATCTTCACTAAAATATACCGATTCATCATCCAGGCCACTGTATTTGAACTTGTTAATCATGTTGTCGTAGGCCTTTTCAGTATCGACTAGATATTCTCTGTCTTTGCGAGGATTGCGAACCGGTAAAATTCGGTAGGCATTACCTTCCTGAACCGCATATGGACTCAGGTCGATATTGATCTGAGATAGTGAGGTGTTGTTAAGATAGATAGGACGCTCCCAGTTGTTGGTAACAAGAAAATCGAGAATGGCAAGATCCTTTTTCTCCAACGCGCCTTTTGTTAAACGAATCTGCATTTGGTCAACCAACAGGCTATCAAGATTTTTTGGAATTAAACCACGGGCCCGTAAGTCTGCCTTATCGATATTGAGGGTAAACAGTCGGCTGGGAACTACATTACGATCTCCATCGCGCAGTTGGGGATAATCCTTTGAAAGCAAGGTTATAAATTCTTTGGCATCAATGCTCTTCAGTTTGAAATCGGCAAAAGGCAAATAATCATTCGGTCCGCCCTGGCGGTATTGTTTGGGTGTAAGCGTGTACGGAATTGGCTTTGATTCATAGGCTGTGCGCGTGGTTTGATCGATATACCAATCTGTATTATAGTAGCTTAACACTACGGCCCGCATGTCCGTACGAATTCCTTCAACTTCTTGCGCATACCAAAGCGGGAAGGTATCGTTATCACCACCCGTAAAAATCACAGCTTGGTCAGCGCATGAGTTCAGGTAGTTTGAGGCCGAATCAACAGAGAAATAACGGTTTGAACGATTGTGGTCATCCCAGCCGGCAGCAACCATCAGTGTAGGTGCAGCAAGACCAATAAGCGTTGCAGCCACAGCTGCTGTTTTTCCATTTTTAAGAATGGAGTTTATAATTTCAAAAAGACCGATTACCGCCAATCCTATCCAAAAGGCATAAGCATAATAGGATCCGGCATAAATGTAGTCGCGTTCGCGTGGTTCAACCGGAGGTGAGTTAAGGTATACAACAATGGCCACACCTAGCATTACGAATAACAGGGCAACAACAGAAAAACTCTTCGTGTCTTTTACGAACTGATAAAACATGCCAATCAATCCCAGTACAAAAGGGATCATGAAGAAATTATTACGGCCTTTATTTTCTGCTAAAGCGTCAGGAACGGAAGAAAACCACTTGGTAGGTTTTAGCCAGTCGGCTCCTTGCTCATCACTTTCGCGGCCTGCGAAGTTCCACATAAAGTATCGCATGTACATGGTACCGATCTGGTGTTGAAACATGAAGTACAGATTTTTACCGAAAGAAGGCTTCTCACCTTCTTGTAAGCCTAAAATGCTTTGGTAAGTAGCCGCATGTTCAGAATTCCACGCGCGGGGTAAAATAGTTTCCTGGCCAGGTTCGTAGACATACGTGAACTTGCGGTCTGCAATTTCATATTTGTCTTTGCCCTTGGTATAAACAGGAGCGCCATATTCCACATCGATGGGCCGGGCAGTAAAGTAGGGACCGTATAACAACGGGCGGCTACCATATTGCTCGCGCTTCAGGTAGCGGATGAAACTCATTACATCTTTGGGCGCATTCTCATTGATGAGTGTATCATAGTTGGAACGAATGATCACCATGGTGTAAGAAGCATAACCAATCAAAATAAATGTTGTGGCGAGAATGAACGTATTCAACACCGGACGATTTTTTTTCTGGGTTATATAAATGCCAAATATTAATGTGGCAATTAAGAGTATAAAAAAAACGAGCGCGCCAGATCCAAAGAAGAGGCCCAAAGTGTTAACAAAGAAAACCTCGAAATGACCGGCTAATGTGGGCAAGCCAGGCACAATAAAGTCGTTGATAAATAAGACAATTGCCCCGCTTAGTGCCAATGCGGCCACAATACCCCAGGTTGAAGGTTTGAATTTTTTGAAATAATAGATTAAGCCTAATGCAGGAAGAGTTACCAGGTTTAGTAGGTGTATGCCAATGGAGAGCCCCATCATGTATGCCATCAGCAACAGCCAACGGTTGGCTTTGCTTTCGTCCTCAATCACATCCCACTTCAAAATACCCCACACGACAAAAGCTGTAAAGAAGGAAGACATAGCGTATACTTCAGCTTCGACAGCCGAGAACCAGAATGAATCTGAGAAAGTATAGGCAAGCGCACCTACCAATCCGGCACCCATCAGCACCCAGGTGTTGGTTTCGGTAATATCTGAATCTTTTTTTATGCCCATCATCTTGCGACCAAAAAGCGTGATCGACCAAAACAAAAAGAGAATGGTAAAGGCACTGGCCAACACACTCATGAAATTGATCCAGTAGGCCACTTTTGTTACATCGCCAAACGCCAGGAACGAAAAAATCCTGCCCATCAATAAAAACAAGGGTGCCCCAGGGGGGTGTGGTACCTGCAACTTGTAAGAAACCGCGATAAATTCACCGCAATCCCAATAGCTGGCAGTTTCCTCCATAGTAATCCAATAGGTAATGAGGGCAACGGCAAATGCTAACCAACCAGTGATGTTATTCGCTTTTTGAAAATTCATGCGTTTTTCTTTGAATTAAAGGGCGAAAATAGAGAAAAATAAGTCTATACGTATATAGTAGGCAATAGGCAATTTTCGATAGGCAAAAATTTAGAAACCAGTCTTTAATGTGATGAATATTAAGTCAGAAAAGTTGAAACGATGGTGCCTACTGCCCTTTTGCCTACTGCCTATTAAAAATTTTACTACTTATAAACGATGATGTAGAAGATCAGCCAAATAACAAAGATCAGGATATAGGAACTGGAAACGATCCACCAGGCAGCCTGCTTTTGTCTTTTAGCATAGTAATGCACGCCATTAACCATGACTAAGACATAGAAGATCTCAAAGATGCTTAGTGCCCGCAGGGGATAGGCATAGCGTTTTTCAATGGTGGTATAATCAACCAGGTTGATCATCGAGAAAGGATAAAAGGCCCTGATTTCCGGTAAGGTTGGGTCCGTTTCAATAAACATGAACCAAATGATTTTAAAAAATTCAGGAATGAGAAAAATGAACTCTGCTGCCATCACCACACTCCAGCATTGACTAAAGGTGATTCGGAACCCGAACATGAAACTGCCCACCCAGATAACAAACCCTATTACTGTGAATTTCCACAGGTAAATAAGTGGGATTGAAAAAAACTGGAGCGTGCTGATTATTCTTAAAACAGCGCCCTCGGGTCTGTCTTGCAGGAACTCAAAAGCAGCCGTTTCGTATTCAATAAATGATTTCTTAATGTATAAGAGTAAAACAGAGAGCAGACAGAGAATGATAAATGTTAATCTTTTATCCGTTGCAAACAATGATGAACTCTCAGAGTTGTTAGTCATAGGGTTTTTGTGGATGCGAAGATAAGTTTTTGTTAATTTGAAACGGAAAATGAAGATGCGATTGTTTTTTGTAAAATCTGTTTTGGTTCTTTTGATTTTAGTAGGGTTCCTTTCGGGGAACCCTGCGTTAGGTCAGGTTAAAAAGGACACAACCATTATCCTGATCACCAACGTGGCCATGCAGATTGAGATCAGCGAGGCTCTTAACGATCTTTATAATTTTAAGTTTGAAAAAGCCGAGCAGCAATTCCGCTGGTTGAAACAAAAATATAATTGGCATCCACTTCCCTATTTTTTGCTGGGCTTAAGTGAATGGTGGAAAATCATGCCCAACACTAAGTCCACACAATACGATGACAAGTTTCTTGCCTATATGGATAGCACGATCCGGGTTGCTGAGAATTTGTACAAAAAAACACCTGAATATAAGGTTGAGGCGGCCTTCTTTTTGGCGGCAGCCCATGGATTTAAAGGTCGATTGTATTCAGATGAAGAGCGCAAAAATTGGACAAAGGCTGCTGTGGAGGGCAAATCGGCTTTAAATTACATGGAGGTTTGTCGCGAGAAAGAACACCTGAGTCCGGAATTATTATTTGGCGATGCCTTATACAATTACTTTTCTGTTTGGGTGCCTGAAAATTACAAATCGCTGAAGCCGTTGATGTGGTTTTTTCGAAAGGGCGATAAGCAATTGGGATTGCAGCAATTGAAAGAGGTTTCCTATAACGCCTTTTATACCCGTACCGAAGCTATGGTATGGTTGATGCGCATTCTCAATAGTTACGAGAATGATCAGCCCAGAGCTTACCAGATCTCCGAGTACTTATATCAGACTTATCCGGACAACCCCTATTTTCATAGGTATTATGCCCGCATGCTTTACGCGCGCGGCTTTCACCTGGAAATGGAAAAGCAATCTAAATTGATTTTGGCTCGGATTGACAGTGCTCATGTTGGCTATGAAGCCACAAGCGGTCGCTATGCGGCTTTCTTTCTTGGTCAATTATATGAAACTCAACGCAGGTTGGACGATGCCAAAAAATATTATGAATTGGCCGTTAGCTATGCAGAGCAGATTGGAGCCACTGAAACGGGGTATTATCTTTTTTCATTGATTGCATTAGGTGAAATCAACCAAAAGCAAGGCAACAAAGCTGAGGCGATGCGATATTTTAAGGAAGTGAAGAAGAAATCAGATCGTAAGGATGAAGCCTACAAAGACGCTAAGAAAAGGCTGAAGAATATGGAGAAGGGAGATTAGTATTTTTAATTTCGGTTAACCAAGATTTTATTGAAGTGGAATTACGTGACCTTATTGTTACACCGCTATTGATTATCCTCGTGTATGTGGTAGCTTATCAGTTACGGCCTCTCTGCACAGATTCTAACACACGAAAATATTTTTTTCCAGCCCTGAGTTTTAAAATACTGGGCGCACTTGCCCTTGGGTTCATTTATCAATTTTATTATGATGGGGGCGATACGTTTAGCTATCACACACACGGGAGTCGGCATATCTGGCAAGCTTTTGTCGATTCACCTTTGAGTGGACTAAAACTGTTAATGGGAAATGAAAATCAGGTTGGTGTCTATCAATACTCTTCAAGAATTTATTTTTTCCACGATGACCAATCCTATTTTCTAATCCGAATAGCTGCGTTTTTGGATTTGCTTACGTTCTCGACTTATTCAGGCACAGCAGTGCTATTTGCATTGTTATCATTTATTGGCATGTGGTTGTTTTTTTTAACCTTTTATAAACAATATCCTCATTTGCATTTCGGGCTGGCCATTGCGGCTTTCTTTTTACCCTCAGTTTTCTTTTGGGGTTCTGGAATTTTAAAAGATACGTTGACCATTTCTTGTTTGGGTGCTGCTACATACGGCTTCTTTCAAATATTCATAAAGCGGAATTTGAATATGCTTTGGATTCTGATTCTTCTGTGTTCGCTTTTTATAATCTTCAGCATCAAGAAATTTATTTTACAAGCTTATTTGCCAGCTGTTATTACCTGGATTGTGGCATATAACTTTCAGCATATAAAGTCTCTTGTGGTAAAATCTGCTTTGGTTCCTGTTGTAATTTTGTTGATAGTTATTTCAGCCTACTTTGCTGCATTAAAAATAGGTGAGGATGATGAAAGGTACTCTATTGATCGTATTGCTAAAACTGCGCGTGTCACTGCTTATGATATACGTTATTGGTCTGGAAGATATGCTGGCTCCGGGTATGCACTCGGAGAGTTGGATGGTACCTTTGAATCGATGATTCGCCTTGCACCCCAGGCGGTAAATGTTTCTCTTTTTCGACCTTACTTATGGGAAGTAAAGAATCCGCTAATGCTTCTTTCAGCGATAGAAAGTCTAGGTTTATTGATACTGACACTATTTACTATAGCTAAAAAGCGAAGTTTATTAATGAAAGCTCTCTTGAATTTTAATGTTATTTTCTGCCTCATATTTTCTATTTCTTTTGCTTTTGCCGTTGGCGTATCCACATTCAACTTCGGCACGTTAGCGAGATATAAAATTCCGATGCTTCCGTTTTTTCTTGTGGCCCTGGTTTTACTTTTGGATTATTCAAATAGCGATAGGAATTTGTCTGAGTTTGAGACTACCGAATAGTTCATTCTTATTTTTTCCTTTCCCTTCTCGCCTATTTGTTTTCGAAGGCGCTCATCTTCAATAAGTTTTTGAATCGTATCTTCCCATTCTAATGATGAGTTGCACAAAAATCCATTAACGCCATGTTCAATGATAATAGAATTTACACCTACTGGGGAAGCAATCGAAGGTATACCCAATGCCATGTATTGAAGGGCCTTAAATCCACACTTGCCTTTTGCCCATACATTATCTGGAAGCGGCATTAAGCCAATGTCAAATTGAAGCAAATCCGTGATTTCTGTTTCTTTAAACCACTTTACAAAACGAAGCGAAGAAAGAGAAATGCTTGGTTTTTTATCCGCTATAACCAGAAACTCAAATTGGTTGGGATGTTTCTTTTCGAGCGAATGAATAACCGGTACTATTTGATCGAGATATTGAAGCGTTGAATGAGTTCCAGTCCAACCGATAACAAAACGATCGTGTTTTGCTTTCGATGGAAATAAATCAGGGTTGTGAAGATTCAGAGTGTCAATTGTGGTGGGGTTTAATATTGTTCGATGGTTGAATTGTTTTGCATACTCTACTAAATAGGAATTGCCACAACTAATCTTGTAACTCCAGGCGCAGATCGACTTAACTTTAGTGTGCCATCTGAGTTTTGATGCTACTAAATTTTCTTTACTTGTAGCTGGAAGCCATATCGCATCATCAAAGTCATAAATTATCTTCTTTCGAAATATCTTGGCCACAATCCATTCAAACCAAGGTGGACCTACAGGAGTAGCTTCGCGATGAATGAAAACAAAATCGTATTGTGGAACTTGCGCTAATGCGATTATACGTTTATAAAATCCTGTTAATACCCTCCCTATCTTGCCAAACGTATTACCCGGTTGATAAATTATCTTCCATGTAGACAAAGACATAAAAGGTTTGACAACTACTGTAATACCATTGTATTTAAGCAAGTCGAAGTATTGTTCAAATCTAAATCGTTGTGATGGTGACTCCCCAATCGGGTAAGGGCAAATAAAAAGTACTCGTATATTATTTTTGTGCATTTTTATGCCTAGGTAGCGACTTACTATGGACGCAGAGAAAAAAGAAACTTACTACGAAATAAGGCCAAAATTAACGTTCAGCCTGAATTTAAATGAGTTAATTGAGTACAAAGAACTCTTTTATTTTTTTACATGGCGAGACGTAAAAGTTAAGTATAAGCAGGCGGCCTTGGGTTTTCTTTGGGCGATCCTTCAACCCCTGGTGATGATGGTGATTTTCACCTTTTTTATCGGCAAAACAATGAACATGCCATCTGACGAGATGGAGTATCCGGTTTTTGCTTTTTCGGGTCTTATTCTATGGACACTCTTTTCATCGGGTCTTACCAATGCAGGAAACAGCATGGTTAGTAATGCCCAGATTATAAAGAAAATTTATTTTCCAAGACTTGTAATACCTATCTCTTCAATCCTGGTTTCTGTATTCGACTTCCTGATTGCCTTTTTTGTTATGATAGTATTACTTGTGTTCTTTCAGCAGCCTGTAGATTTTTTTAGGGCGATAGTCTACTGGCCAATGGGCTTGGTAATTGCTATTATTGCCACATTTGGGCCGGGTTGTTTATTGGCTGCCTTAAATGTAAAGTATCGTGATTTCCGATATGTAATTCCGTTTTTAGTTCAAGCACTTCTTTTTTTAACCCCTGTTATTTATCCGATTTCAATAGTGTCTGGTAATTGGCTCAAATATTTGCTTGCCGTTAACCCGATGTATGCAGCCATTACACTTTTCAGAATGCCCATGATGAATGCTGCACCGGATGCTTTATTGATTTGGATAAGTTTGTGCTCAGGTGCAGTTTTTTTTATAATTGGCCTCATCTACTTTCGACAAACCGAAGGCTACTTCGCTGACCTGGCATGAAACCCATTTTAGAAATTCAGTCTGTTTCTAAGAAATTTAAGATACACCACGAAGGGATGCCCTACCTAAGTTTGCGTAATAGGTTATCAGAGTTGGTTCAATTCCAGGCCAGCAGAAAAAGTAAGGAAGAGTTTTGGGCACTGAATGATATAAGTTTTTCTGTAATGCCTGGAGAATCCATTGGCATTATTGGTAAAAATGGAGCCGGTAAATCGACATTACTCAAAATTCTTTCAAAAATAACACCTCCAACCAGTGGTAAGATCATTGGCCGTGGCCGGATTGCAAGTCTACTGGAAGTGGGTACCGGTTTTCATCCGGAGCTCACAGGTCGGGAGAACGTTTATCTCAATGGTTCAATTCTGGGAATGCGGAAACGAGAAATCGATTCAAAATTTGATGAGATTGTTGACTTTGCAGGAACAGAAAAATTTTTAGACACACCCTTAAAGCATTATTCCAGTGGCATGCAATTACGACTTGCTTTTGCCGTGGCCGCTTTTCTAGAACCTGAAATTCTTGTTATCGATGAGGTGTTAGCAGTAGGTGACGCTGAGTTTCAGAAAAAATGCTTGGGCAAGATGGAGGATGTAAGCAATAGTGGACGAACTATTCTTTTTGTTAGTCATGCCATGTCGGCTATTGAAAGTTTATGCAAAAGATCGATTCTTTTAACTGGGGGCAAAATAAGTTTGATGGGTTCCTCATCAGATGTAATTGAGCATTACATGAATCTGGTGTATGATGGTTCATCAGGTCATGTTGGTTCAATTCTTTTACATCAGGATAAGCCTGCTAATCTACTTCGAAAAATTGAAATTTTTTGTGATGGGAAAATCTCAACTACTGCCTATATGGGCTGTCGGTTAGAAATAAGAGTTCATTTTAAGTCTAAAAACCTGCTTGATTCGCCCGTACTTGGAGTGATTATTAAAGACAGCCAGAATGTACCAATGCTTGGTATTAATAACAAACATTATGTAAGCAACCTTGCCTCGCAGCCGATTCGGGAAGGATATATTTCAATGACCATTCCTCACCTTACTTTATTTGAAGGGATTTATCATGTCGATATACATTTTGGAAATGCTTTTAAGGATATAGAAGTACTTCGGGATTGTTTTCAAATTACGATTGAACCCATGAAATTTACTCCTTCCGGAGAGATGCCAGATAAAAGAATAAATCGTCTTTTTATTAAAGATGTGGTATGGATGCTTAATAATACAAATTGATGAAGGAACGGGTAATAAGAAAAATAAAATCGCTCTCTCTAAGATCGAGGGTTCTATCATTTAATAAGTTCAAAGCCATTGGCCATTTAAGTCAAATCAACCTACAAACTTTTGAACATTACAAAACAGCGATCAAACCGTACTATGAACGATACATAAAGGAAGTTTCGCGGGCAGACATGGCAACCTCCTTGGAACTGGCAACTTTCATGTATATGATATGCAACATTAATCAATACACCCGATTGCTGGATATGGGTTCAGGTCTTAGTTCTTTTGTGTTCCGATTTTATGCTAAAGAACATCCGGGAGTGAAAATCTATTCCGTTGATGATGATGCTGCGTGGTTAGCCAAGACGAGAGACTACTTGGTGCGGCATGATCTCAATACTGAGAATATGCTAACTCTTGAGGATTTTATGGAATTGCCGGATATGCAATTCGATTGTATTCTACATGATCTGAATTTTGTGGAGGTAAGGATTAACTATGTAGAGCAAATTCTGAAGAGGCTCGAAAGTCAAGGTCTTATTATTTTTGATGATGTTCATAAACCTGATTATTTGTATGCATTGTTAACAAAGCTGAATGACAATCAGGTGAAAGCTTATGATCTAAAGTCAATTACACTTGACACATACGGAAGATTCGCATTAGCCGCAGTGAAAGATTAATGAAGCTAAGCATTATTATCCCTACCAAAGATAGAGGTGAAGTCTTTCATGAAACTCTTCGCCAAGCTCTGGTCTCTATTCAGCACGTGCCTGCTGAAATTATTGTTGTAAATGATTCGAAAACGGATCGGCCTATTATTCCAATTAGCGGTAAGCAAGTTATAGTTATTGACAATCCAAAGTCTGGGGTAGCTTCGGCACGTAATGCAGGGGTAAAAGAATCGACAGGGGAGTTACTACTTTTTTTGGATGATGATATCATTATTTCAAAGGATTCTATTGATCAGGTTCTACGTTTGCATCAACAACTGAAGAAAGCTTGTTTTAATTTAAATTGGGAATATCCTGTGGTGATGCAGAGGGAGTTAGAGCGCAAACAGTTTGGGAGATTTTTGAAAGCAAGTCAATTAACTTCTTTTAAAGGCTGGTATGCCGACTCGTCTTGGAAAGACAATGCATTATTTCCGTCAACCTCTGTAGCCAGTTTTCACTTATCAATAATGAAAGAGGACTTTGAGAGATCAAAAGGATATAATGACCATTTTCCTCATGCTGGTTTTGAAGACTATGATTTTCCCAGGAAGCTAAAAGAAGCCGGGTTATCTTTCTTCATTGATAGCAGAGTTACCCTATTTCACAACGAAGCTGATCGTATGCATCTGACCAATTGGTTAGCAAGTCAGGAGAGAAGAGCCACTACACGCAGAGTTGCAGTAAGCTTGGGCTATCCAGAATTAATTCTTAAGTATGGGGTTATAAAAAGATGGATACTGACCTTGATAAGTCACTCGGATGGACTGCTTATGAAGTTTTTGAAAATTATTCCCAATTTTAAAATTTTTGACCCCTTATATTTTAAGATAATAGCAACATTACAAGCTGCTAGAATATTTAAGGGATATACATCAGCATAAGTAAATTATGAGGCATTCTATCCGAGTCCGTACATTGAATTTTTTCCGAAATATTTTTAAGATTGCGTTTCTTGAAAAATTTCTTGCTTCATTAACACAAAATAAATTGCCGGATAGTCTTGTAAGTAAGTTCGTTCCTAACCCTTATCAGTATGCGCCAGGTTCCATTCGTACTATTCATCGCAATGGTCTTACGGTTGAGGTTGATATTAGCGACTATATTGGACATTACTTGTATTTTGGATTTTTGGATGCTGGTGTTGCAAGGTTATTTGCATTGTGCCAGAAGGGTTTTAATATTATCGATGTTGGAACTAACATCGGTTGGGTTGCGCTAAACTTTGCCAAAATCGCAGGAACCGGTAAGGTCATAGGTTTTGAGCCTGATCCCTTTAATTATGCTGTATGTAAAACAAATAGCGATCAAAACGCTTTGCCCAATCTTACTATACTTCCAATTGGATTAGGAGAAACTTCAGCTGAGGTTATGATGGAAGTGAGAACTCCGGGTAACAGGGGCGGAAATAGAATCGCCCTAAACGATGGGTCGGGTTCGGTTTCAGTTAAGATTAAGCGGCTGGATGGAATCGATGAAATTACCAGACTTCATAGCGTAAACCTCATTAAACTGGATGTGGAAGGCTATGAATTGAAGGTATTACGTGGGGCGATAAAAACCATTCAAAAACATAAGCCCATTTTATTTATTGAAGTTGATGACGATAATCTTAAAGACCAAGGTGACTCCGCAAAAGATCTTATCTCTTTACTTGAGAAGAATGGGTATAATTCAATTGTTCATGCAGAAACAAATGAAAAAATTACTTCGTCCTGGACTTTTGCCCATTGTCATTTCGACATCATAGCTCGCTAAGGTATGGCACAAAGGCATCTTGTTTACATAATTTCGCACGTTGAAAAATCACTTGCGTTTGAGTGGCTTGCCTGTGGTCTAAAACATGATTATAAACTGACCTTTCTTTTGCTTAATGATAAGCCTTCTTCCCTTGAAGAATTTCTTAAAACACATCAGGTTGAGGTTAAACGGATAGATTATAGAGGCAAACGGGATTTTGTCCTTTCGTTTATTAAGACATTTTTCTTTTTCTTATTCACTCGACCACAAATTGTTCATGCTCATTTAATTGATGCTCAATTAATCGGACTAACAGCCGCATGGTTTGCCGGGATCCGAAAAAGAATTTATACACGTCATACCAGCAATTATCATCAGGTCTATCATCCTAGCGCAGTGAGGTTTGATTTATGGTGCAATCGCATGGCCACCCAGATAGTTTCGATTAGCCAGGCAACCGATTTTGTCTTGAAAAATTTGGAACACGTAACACTCAAGAAAATTAAGAAGGTGCCTCATGGTTTTGAGTTGAATACTTTTTCTAACGTTAAAGAAGAAAGGATTAAACAAATCAGAAGGAAATGGAAAATTCATGATCAGCAAATTGTTGTTGGTGTAATAGCCCGTCATATTGAGTGGAAGGGTATACAGTATATTATACCAGCATTTCAAAATTTTTTAAAGGATAACCCTAACGCGTATTTAGTGCTGGCAAACGCAATGGGACCATTTCATAGTAAACTTGTTGAAATGTTGAAGGATGTCCCTGCTGACAGGTATAGTCTCATTCCATTTGAAGAGGATGTGGCTGCGTTGTATGCAGTATTTGATTTGTATGTGCATACTCCGATTGACTCAATATGTGAAGCCTTCGGACAAACGTATGTCGAGGCATTAGCCGCTGGGGTGCCTTCCATTTTTACTTTATCAGGGGTTGCTGCTGAATTTATAGTTCACGGTCGAAATGCATGGGTGGTCGATTTTAAAGATGAAGGAGCAATTTATGATGCCCTTATAAAGTTGTGGAATGATGTTGAATTGCGAAAGCATCTTATTGAAAATGGAACACAAGATGTAAATTCGCGATTCGGAGTTATGCCCATGCTGACTTCCCTGCGGAAAATCTATGACGAATAGTCCATTTTTTAGTATTGTTATTCCAACCTATAATCGTGCAGGCTTTATCCGCAAAACCATAGAATCAGTATTGGTTCAGACTTTTCAGAACTTAGAAATAATTGTAGTTGATGACGGCAGTACGGACGATACAGAGACTGTGGTGAATGATATCGGGAGCCCTAAATTACGGTACCATAAGCGCGAAAATGCTGAACGTGCTGCTGCCCGAAATTATGGAGCAAAAATCGCTGTCGGTCAGTATATTAATTTCCTGGATTCTGATGATGTTCTTTATCCTAACCACCTAACGGTAGCAGAAGCTTTTATAAAAAAGCACGATCGGGTTGATGTGTTTCATTTGGGCTATGACATAAAGGATGAAAAGGGGGAATTTCTTAAATCGGTAGTTACTATTAATGCCATTAACAATCGCATCCTTTCGGGGAATATGCTGAGTTGCAATGGTGTTTTCATCCGGAAGGAGATAGCGTTAGAGAATCCATTTAAAGAAGATCGTATTTTATCTTCTCTGGAAGACTGGGAGTTATGGATCAGGTTGAGTGCACGGCATCCCTTTCTCAACGACAATACAATTACTTCTACCGTTGTTCAGCATGATAACAGAAGTGTGATGACAACCGATACGAGTAAAATTAAAAAAAAAGTAGACTGTTTTTTGCATTATGTATTGCAGGACGAAGTGAACAAAAAACAATATGGAGCCGCACTAAATAGAACAGAGGCCAGCGCATTAACTTATGCCTCTTTACACCTGGCTATTGCTCATGAAAATAAGTTTGAAGTACTTCGATATTTGGTAAAGGGTGTTATGCGTAATCCTGGGGAAGCATTTAAAAAGCGCTGTCTAGTCATTTTAAAAAAACTGGCCGGACTTTAATTCACTGCGTATGAAGAACATGTTGATCCTAACCTATTGGAGCTACCCAGATGCCTTAATTCAAACTTATACCTTACCCTATGTTCGTATAATCCGAAAAATTATACCGGAAGGCAGTTCAATCTACCTGATTACCTTGGAGAAGGATGTCCATATTTTGGAGGAATCAAAAAAAGACGCAATCAAAGCCCAACTCGCACAGGAAGGTATACGCTGGTTACCATTTGCATATACACCTTTTGGTATAGTGGCTTTTTTTTCTTGGCTAAGAATTTCATTAAAGTTAAGTTGGATCATAGTTAGAAAAAATATTTCCTTTATCCATTGCTGGTGTACCCCTGCAGGGGCAATCGGTTATTTCCTTTCCTTACTACTGAATAGAAAATTGGTGGTAGACAGCTTCGAACCACATGCTGAAACCATGGTGGAGAATGGGACTTGGAAAAGAGCAAGTTTTGCCTTTCGATTACTTTTTTGGTTGGAGAAAAAACAAGCAGACCGAGCCTCGTATATTATTTCTGCAACAGAGGGAATGCGAGAGTATGCAGCGCAGAAGTATGGATTATCGATTGATAATTTTTTTGTTAAGCCCGCATGTGTAGATCTGGACTTATTCAACGAGGTGTTAAATAATCAACAACTTCGTCAAGACCTAGGATTGGAAAAGAAAATTGTATGTGTTTACGCTGGCAAATTTGGTGGCATTTATTTGGAAGATGAAATCTTTGATTTTGTAAAAGTTGCTGCAGATTATTGGGGTGATTCATTTCGATTTCTTATTCTAACCAACCATACGCATGAGGAAATTGCAGCGTATAGAAGAAGTTCTGGACTACGTGAGCATCAAGTTATCATGAAATTTGTACCTCATCAGGAGGTACCCCGATACATGGGTTTGGCTGATTTTGGTTTAACACCTGTAAAGCCCATACCTACCAAACGGTATTGTACACCCATAAAGGATGGTGAATACTGGGCACTTGGATTACCCGTGGTTATTTCTGCAAATATTTCAGACGATTCCGAAATTATAGAGTCAAACAATATTGGAGTTGTTTTAAAAGCCTTTGACAAGATTGCCTATCACCATGCAGTGATTCAACTTGAAGAGATTCTCAAAACACCTGACCTACGGGGTAAGATTAGAAATATTGCAAAGCAATATCGGAGCTTTGATATTGCTCAAAAAGTCTACAATCAAATTTACTCAGCTAAGCAATAAATTGCGATAAATAGCATTGATTGTCTTCGTACATTTGCCCGAAATAAGGCAGTCATGATTAAGGTTTTAATAACGGGAGGCGCAGGTTTTATTGGCAGTTCATTGGCTGATAAATTGTTACAGCAAGGTAATTACTATGTGGTTTCTGTTGATAATTTGCTTACTGGAAATATTCTAAAAGTTTCGTCTCACCCAAGTTGCAAGTTTATAAAATGTGATGTAAACAACTACAACGACATCTCAGCGATCATGACGAGCTTTCAGTTTGACTATGTTTTCCATTACGCAGCTGTAGTAGGAGTAAAGCGAACCATAGAGAATCCAATTATGGTTCTTGAGGACCTTGATGGCATCAAGAATATCCTCAGCTTAAGTAAGAATACTGGGGTTAAACGCGTTTTTTTTTCCAGTTCATCCGAAGTTTATGGCGAACCTGTGGAGCTTCCCCAGCACGAGGAAACTACACCCCTTAATTCACGATTACCTTATGCCGTTGTGAAGAATGTAGGGGAGGCGTTTTGCCGATCCTATGAAAAGGAGTTTGGATTGTCTTTCACCATTTTTCGGTTTTTCAATACTTATGGCCCAAAACAAAGTACAGATTTTGTGATTTCTAAATTTATCAGTGCAGCTCTTAAAAATGATCCTATCACAATCTATGGTACGGGAAGTCAAACCCGCACGTTCTGTTATATTGAGGATAATACAGATTGCGTTTTAAAAATTCTTGAACGAAATCATGAGGTTAATGATGTAATCAATATCGGTAATGATTTGAATTATACTATTCTGCAATTGGCGCAGTTAATTGTTGGGTTAACAAACTCAAAGTCTAAAATTGATTTTGTTTCTCCATTAAAAGAAGGTGATATGACCCGCAGGCAACCGGATGCAAGTAAAATGAAAGCGATTTTAAATCGCGAGTTAATTTCCCTTGATGATGGAATACAAAGAATACTTAAGTCGGAAATGATGTTTCTGTAATAGGTGAAGCGATGAATGGGTACATACACCGTGTGGGCTCGGGTTTGTTATTAGTATTATTATGTATATCAGCGTACAGTCAGTGTCCCGTTACAGACTTTAGTATTCCTGCTACTGCTTGTATAGGGCAGCAACTTCAGATTAATAATTTATCGGAACAAGGTAGTTACCAATGGGACTTTTGTGCCGGTGATTTATACAACGAGCCAACTGCCATTGCACAATATGTATTACCGGCAGCTAATGGTCGACCGGGATTTGAATTTGCAAAAGATGGCGACAAATGGTTTGGATTTGTTACGGGCACCTATACCAATACATTGTACCGGTTGGAGTTTGCTAACGGCACACATCAGGCGCCTACACTCACTCAAAATTTAGGTGATCTTGCAGGGGTACTTAACGGACCCGGACAAATACGAATATTAAAGGAGGGTAATTTGTGGTATGGCGTACTGCACAATACTACTTCTGGTGAATTATTGAAACTGAATTTTGGTGATAAGCTATCAAATTCGATAACCACTTCCATTTTAATTTCTGGAATTGGATATATCAATTCGGGCCTTGCGGTAGGCAGGGATGATATACATGGATGGACATGTGTCCTATCAACTGGCTCGAATCAATTTTCAATTGTGCGGTTGGGTAATTCTTTATCAGTGCCAAATGTTTCTGATATTATTACCTCAGCGTCAGTACCTAACCCGAATAATCTTGCAGATGTCGATATTATTCAATCGTGTGGTAATTGGTACGGTTTTGCATCAAACTTGGGTAATGGTAGTGTTTATCGGTTGGATTTTGGTATAAGCCTTTTCTCAGTTCCTGCAATTACAGAGGTGACAACACTTTCGATAGCAAACGCTGGTCGGTTGCGATTAGCCAGAGAAGGTGAAGAATATTTTCTGTTTGCAGTAGCATTGGAAGGCACACTAACAAAATTGGCATTTGGAAATGATTTGAGTTCATCCCCAATCATTGTCAATGAAGGAACTATAGGAAATACATTGGAATCTAACATTTATGGATTAGCCATTTCAAAGGAGAACTCCACATGGACGGTTTCAACAGTTAGCTTAGCTAACGGGCAAGTCTATCAAATTAACTATCCACAAACATGTGCTACATTCCCATCTACTTCTACTGAAGTTGATCCGTTAGTAACATTTACTCAATCAGGTCAATACACAATTACGTTAGAAAACGTGTCTACATTAGGTTTTTCAGCTAAGTCAAAAGTTGTAAACAATTCTGCTGTTCAGGCTCCTGACATTCTGTTGGATGCCCAGAATAACTGCGCTAATCATCTCGTGCAGTTTACAGTGCAAAATGTTTCAGGAAATATCACTAATTACTCCTGGAGTTTTGGAGATTCAAATACTTCGAATCAGGTAAATCCAACAAATGTTTACAACAGCGCTGGTGAATATCTTTCAACCCTTACTGTAACTGCCACCAATGGTTGTCAAAACTTTGCTCAAGAGCCGGTCATCATTTACAGCCAACCAACTGCTGATTTTTCCTTGCCAGCAGCTAGTCCATTCTGTACCAATCAACAATATAATTTTTCAAACACATCTATTTTCGATGCTGCCTCAAATCCAACGTGGGAGTGGAGCTTAAATGGAGTGGTCGTTGCATCAACTCTTGACTTATTAACGCAATTTTCAGCAGATCAACCACAAGCGATAAAGTTGAAGTCTTCCATCCCTGGATGCGAAAGTGAAATGATAAAGAACATAAGTTCTGTTCAACCAGGGCCACTAACTGACTTTACTTTTTCAACTAGTTGTGAGGAGGTTGCTGTTAGCTTTATGAATACAACAACTGGAGCAGTTGTCGATTATGCGTGGGATTTTGGTGATGGAAATTCCTCAACACAACAAAATGCAGTGAACATTTTTGAAAATGCAGGTCTTTATCAGGTTACACTGAATGCAACTAACCTTTCGGGATGTCAAAATTTTGTATCGAAGGAGGTAATGGTCTACTCTAAACCCCAACCCAATTTTTCCCTCGACTTGCCACCTTTTTCGTGTGCAGGATCTCCTTCGCAGTTCAATGACTTAACACCAACCTTAACCGATAGTAATATTACTTCCTGGTCCTGGAGTTTTGGAGATGCAGCGAATGGAACGTCCACACAAAAGAATCCCAGCTACATCTATAATACAGCAGCCGATTATGATGTCTCTTTACTGGTGACTTCAAATTTTGGTTGCAGCAACAGCATTGAAAAGACGATTACAATTTCACCATCACCTGTTGCAGAGTTCACAGCAGGCCCCTCTTGTATAAACAAGCCGACACAATTTACGGATGCATCCGGAAGTGATGTGAAAGCCTGGTTATGGTCCATCAATAATAGTTCATACAATACTCAACATCCAACCCATACTTTCAGTACCACGGGCACTAAAACTGTTATGCTTACCGTGACCGGTAACAATAATTGTGTAAGTCAAACAACAAAGACTGTCAGCGTGCCTGTTCCGGTTATTGCGGATTTTAAATCTACCAGTACATGTGCAGGCACTACCGCTGTTTTTCAGGAAATTAATGCCGGTGGTGTTGACCCGGCAGTAGCATGGAACTGGAATTTTGCCGGGCAGGCCAATGCGTCCACTTCGCCCGCACAACATATCTTTCCGAATACGGGTAATTTTCCTGTTACGTTAACCTCCACCCGTCAATCGGGATGCAGTTACTCCATAACAAAATCCATTCCTGTAAGTCAACCACCAACAGCCAGTTTTAAAGTATCCACTGAGGCTGGAGCGGCACCACTTGCCGTTGGTTTTACGAACACGTCAACATTGGCAACTTCTTTTCTGTGGAAGTTTAATGATCCTACTAATTCAACGAGTGCGGAGTACTCCCCAGCCTTTGTATTTAATCAGTTAGGTAGTTATCAGGTAGAATTAATTGCAAGCAACGCAGTCGGTTGTTCCGATAATTTTACGGAGACAATCCAGGTTGTCGTGCCTGAGATGAATGCAAGGCTCTCCGATTTTATCTTAAGTTCAACACCCGATGGTGGAAAGAAAGCGACTGTTACGATTGAAAATAAAAGTAATATCACCCTGGTAAATCCTGAAGTCTTTATTGATTTGGCAGGCAATGCTTTGATTCGGGAAAAACTATCAGGCAGCATTCTTCCTGGTCAGTCAATTACGCGAATATTGACAGTTGATATTATTCCGCGCGATCTTACTTATGCATGCGCAGAAGTGAAGGTATTGGGCGATAGTTATCAATTTGATAATCGGGCCTGCTTAAATCTGAACACCGAACCAACGTATCTTCAACCATATCCAAATCCAGCCCAGAGTCAATTATTTCTTGATTGGATAAACGAAAATCAGGAATCCCTTCAGGTAGTTATTTATAACTCATCCGGCCAAATAGCCATGAACAGGAAGTATAATTTGTTGCCGGGCCTAAATCAGGTACTGGTGGATGTTAACGATCTGGCGACCGGAATTTATTTTGTCTCCTATTCTGACGGCAAAATAATCCAGAGTTTTAGATTTTCGATTGCCCGGTAAAAAATACCTAACGAGCAAGAATCTTCTATTTTCGAATAGTGTCATCCCGGAATTTTATTCTAATTTTACTATGTCCGATGTGTTAAACATACTTTTTGTATTGATATAAGGAAAACTGATGAAACAAAAACTTGATCCCACCGACCGTAAGATTTTGGAAATCTTGCAAACCAATTCAAATATTACCAACGCACTATTAGCGCAGGAAATCGGGTTGTCACCGGCTCCGACTCTGGAGCGGGTAAAAAAATTAGAAAATTCGGGCGTAATAAAAAGTTACCATGCTGTAATTGACATGGCCAGTGTGGGCCTGGGTGTTTCTACGTTTGTGATGGTTTCATTAAAAGGTCACAACAAAGAAAACATTGCCAAGTTTATGAGCGCCATTCAACAAATTGACGAAGTAATAGAATGTCATCACGTCACCGGCCAAGCCGATTTCATTTTAAAGATTGTTGCATCTGATATTCCCGCCTACCAAAATCTGATGTTGGAAAAAGTTACTAACATCGAAGTGGTTGATAATATGCAGACCACGGTTATTCTTTCCACCTTTAAGGATAGTAAAGTAGTTCCGTTGCCATGAGCGTTTCAGAGTCAGCCAAAACATTAATTCTGGATACTGCACAAGTCAATCAGAAAATCAGGCGCATCGCGTACGAAATTTTTGAAAACAATTTTAAAGAGAAAGTAATCGTGTTAGCGGGGGTAGATGGTCAGGGATATTCCTTTGCAAAACTTTTAGCGACCGAGTTAGAGGCGATTACCGAAATTCAACTGAAAGTAGTTAAAGTCACACTGGATAAGTTGGCGCCACAACAATCTGAAGTTGTTTTAGACGTAGACACCAAAGAGCTTAAAAAGAAATGTATCATCCTGGTGGATGATGTATTGAATTCTGGCCGCACGCTTGCGTATGGTATTAAACCTTTTCTTGCCACAGAAGTAAAAAAAATAGAGGTTGCCGTGTTGGTGAATCGCAGCCATACTACATTTCCGATAACACCCACCTATACAGGGTATCAGCTTACCACCATGTTGAACGACCACGTGGAGGTAGTGTTGGGTAAGAAGTCCGCGGTTTATCTTCTTTGATCATTAACCTATACCAGCGTGTCCGTTCATAAACCTTCAGATATAAAAAAAATTACCACCCACCAGCTTCAGGAAATGAAGAACCGGGGTGAAAAGATTGCCATGTTAACCGCTTACGATTACAGCATGGCACGTATTGTTGATGGCGCAGGGATCGATGTAATTCTGGTGGGCGATTCAGCCTCGAATGTAATGGCCGGCAATGAGACTACCTTACCCATTACGCTCGATCAGATGATCTATCATGCCTCGTCAGTCGTGAAAGCAGTAAAGCGGGCTTTGGTGGTGGTGGATATTCCCTTCGGCTATTATCAAGGCAGTTCAGGCGAAGCACTACGATCATCGATCCGCATTATGAAAGAATCGGGCGGCCATGCTGTTAAATTGGAAGGCGGAAGCGAAGTGAAAGACTCAGTGCTGAGGATCTTAAGTGCCGGAGTTCCTGTGATGGGGCATCTCGGATTAACGCCTCAGTCTATTTATAAGTTCGGAACCTATACCGTGCGGGCGAAAGAGGAGGTAGAGGCAAATAAATTGTTAGAAGATGCTCATCTTTTGCAGGAGAGTGGATGTTTTGCCATCGTTTTGGAAAAAATCCCGGCCGAATTAGCGAAAAAGGTGGCCTCCAGTTTAACCATTCCAGTGATCGGAATTGGTGCCGGCCCTGAGGTGGATGGGCAGGTTTTGGTTATGCAAGATATGTTGGGAATCACGAAAGACTTTAAGCCAAGGTTTTTACGCAGATATGCCGATCTGCATTCGGTGATTACAAGCGCCATTGGTAACTATGTAGCCGATGTAAAAGCACGTGACTTCCCCAATCAGGAAGAGAAGTATTGAGCGGTAGTTTTAAATACATTGATAATTTCTAATTTCGCCCCATTGTTTACTAGAATTCAATTTTAATCATAAGAAAATGAGCGAGCAAAAAATTACCATCAACAACGGAAAACTTACTGTTCCCGAAAATCCTACAATTCCTTTTATTGAAGGTGATGGAACTGGTCCGGATATCTGGCGCGCTTCGCAGCACGTATTTGATTCAGCAGTAGCCAAGGCTTATGGCGGTAAAAAGAAAATAAACTGGAAGGAAGTAATGGCCGGTGAAAAGTCTTTTAACAAAACCGGCAACTGGCTTCCTGATGAAACACTGGATGCTTTTAGAGAATATTTGGTAGGTATTAAAGGACCACTCACCACGCCTGTGGGCGGAGGAATCCGTTCATTAAATGTAGCCTTGCGTCAGATTTTGGATTTATATGTATGTCTTCGTCCCGTAAGGTGGTATCAGGGTGTTCCTTCACCGGTTAAAAATCCCATAGCTGTGGATATGGTTATCTTCCGCGAGAACACCGAAGATATTTATGCAGGTATCGAGTTTCCTGCAGGTACACCGGAAGCACAAAAGGTGTTGGATTTTATTGAGAAAGAGTTTCCCAAAGAATTCAAAAAGATTCGTTTCAACACAAAAGAGAAATCAGAAGAATTCTGGAAGTTGGTAGGCGCGCCAAATATGAACAACGATGTGCAGGTGGGTCTTGGTTTAAAGGCAGTTAGTTATAGCGGTAGTGTTCGCTTAATTCACAGTGCTATTGCTTATGCCGTTAAGTTTAATAGAAAGTCTGTGACTCTTGTACACAAGGGTAACATCATGAAATATACCGAAGGTGCATTCCGCGATTGGGGCTACGGAGTTGCCAAGGAATACTTTGGTGATAAGGTGTACACCTGGAACCAGTGGGAGAAAACAAAAAAAGAAAAAGGTGAAGAGGCAGCCAATGCCGAACAAAAAGCGGAGCTGGCAAAAGGTAAAATCTTAATTAAAGATTCGATTGCCGACATAGCCTTGCAACAGGTGCTAACACGCCCTGAAGATTTTGAAGTGATTGCTACGTTAAACCTTAATGGTGATTATTTGAGCGATGCATTAGCAGCTCAGGTAGGTGGCATTGGTATTGCCCCGGGTGCAAACATCAACTATATCACCGGTCATGCAATCTTTGAAGCTACCCACGGCACAGCACCGAAATATGCGGGTCAGGATAAAGTTAATCCGGGCTCTGTAATTCTTTCAGGCGTTATGATGCTGGAATACATGGGCTGGCAGGAGGCTGCAGACCTGATTAGCAGAGGTCTTGAAAAAGCAATTTCCACCAAGCGCGTAACGTATGATTTCCATCGCCAAATGGAGGGTGCTACCTTGCTTAAGTGTTCGGAGTTTGCCAATGAGATTGTGAAGAATATGTAATTACAAATGTTATAGAAAGAAAGAGGGAATCAGTTTCGATTCCCTCTTTCTTTATAGAGATTTTACTGATTAGATTTCCAGCATCCTCACCACCGTCAGCGCAGCCTCTTCGCCTTTATTACCCAACTTACCACCCGCACGATCCATCGCTTGTTGTTTGTTGAGCGTTGTTAATACTCCAAAGGCAATGGGCTTATTTGTTTTTAAACTCACTTTCATTATTCCATAGGTTACACCCTGGCAGATGTAATCGAAGTGTGCGGTGTCGCCCTGGATCACGCAACCTAAACAGATCACAGCATTAATTTCTTTTTTCTCTGCCATCCATTGAGCGGCTAGTGGTAGTTCAAAACTACCGGGCACGTTTTTGCGAATGATGTGTGATTTTTTTGCTCCCAAGTTAACGAGCGCGTTATAGGCCCCCTGAAACAAAGGTTCGGTGATTTCTTCATTCCATTCAGCCACTACAATGGCAAATTTCTTTTTCGATAAATCGATCTTACTTTTTGATGAAACTGATTTAAGGGTGCCGGCCATAGTTTTATTTTCTGTTTTTCCAGGTTTTGGGATTTCTACTTGTATGAATCACACCTACTACAATGATTGTATCCGGCTCATAAATATAATGCACCATAAAGGGAAAGTGGTCTATCTTGGCGCAATGAATGTTTTTATATCGAATTGCGTAAGCTATCGGGTTTGCGATTACTTTATCAAGTTTCTCATAAAGGGAATTGAGGAACCTATCTCCTAAATCAAACTGCTGTGAGTTGTAAAAATCTATTGCATCTTTTATTTCAAAATCAGAAGTCCTGGTGAAGATTAATTGCTTCATTTATGTCCATACTTCTGTTTAAATTCCTCTAACGTAATCACATCATTGGGGTTTGCATAATAAGCCTTCAAGCGCTCATCTAAGATCTGTTTATGCTCATCACTTATCTCGTAGTCATCTTTATTTTCTGATGCCTTAATGATTTCATAGATTGTAGTCAAAAGACTTTCGTCTGCGGCCTCAATGCAATCATGCAGTTCTTTTTTCAACTCACTAGTGCTCATAGCAAATATTTTCTACAAAAGTAAGAAATAAAAAAGGGATCGCAGTAAGCGATCCCTTTTCACAATATGAGGATGATCTTAAGAGTTGCTCTCCAAACGTGCCTTAAATTTTCGGGCATTTTGAAGTTCAGCTGACTCCCAATATTTTTCTATAATAGTTTGATAAACTTCTTTCGCTTTATCATTCTGATTCAACTTCTCATAGGCCAAAGCTGCCTTCATTAAATAAGTAGGTGTAAATTCTTTATTGGGTTTGTAGCCCGCAGCCTTATCATAATATTTTGCTGCATTTTCATAATCCTTTTGTTCCATGTACGCATCGCCCATCAGGCTATAGGCGCGCGCCTGTACGAGCAAATCACTGGCGCTGAAATCTTCCAGGTGGAATATAGCCAAAGGGTATTTTCCCTGCTTCAAATAAATTGCACCTGTATAGAAGTTCGCAAGGTTTCCGGCATCCGTTCTACCATAATCATCGATAATTTGAAGGAAGCCGAGATTGTTGCCGTCACCATTTAGCGCAAGATTTAAACTATCGGCTTCAAAATAGCGAACAGCCTGATACATCTCGTTTTGAGCAATGCCATCCTGGTTGCCAATGTAGTAACGGTATCCAAAGAACCCACCCACTAGTAGCATGATGCCGGCTGCGATTCCGATAACCAACTTCGGGTTTTTTTCAAACCAGCTTTCTATGTCCACCAGTTTCTCCTGAATCACTTCAGGATTCTCCAATAAATCTTTGTTTTCTTCCTTCTTTGCCATGTTCTGTAAAATAAAAAGTCCCGCTTACGCAGCGGGACGCAAAACTAAGAATTCGAACTTATTAAACAAAAAGGGATTAGTCTGTGATAAAAGGATAATCCGGTTCTGCATAAATGTCCTTGAGGGCTTCAGATGGATCAGGGAATTTTGATTCTTCTGCAAACTTCACGCTTTCTGCAACTTGCGCATCTACTTTTTGTTCGATGGCTTCAAGGTCTTTTTCGGTAGCTATTTTTTTCTCCAGGATAGTGGCGCGCACCTGTTCAATCGGATCACGTTGTTTGTATTCTTCAACTTCTTCTTTAGAACGATACTTTTGCGGATCGGACATAGAATGTCCTTTGTAGCGATAGGTTCTGAACTCCAGCAAAGTGGGTCCCTCACCAGCACGTGCTCGTTCAGCAGCTCTTTCTACGGAATCATGAACAGCCTCTACATTCATTGCATCAACTGGCTCGGAAGGAATATCATAGGATTCGCCAAGTGTATATAACTCATGAACATTTGAAGTACGTTCTACCGAAGTACCCATGGCATACCCATTATTTTCAATCACAAAAATTACGGGAATTTTCCAAAGCATAGCAAGGTTCAAAGCTTCATGAAAAGCTCCCTGACGCACGGCTCCATCACCCATATAGCAGATACACAGATGGCCAGTCTTATTGTACATTTCAGCGAATCCGATTCCCGCCCCGAGCGGAACCTGTGCGCCTACAATTCCATGGCCTCCAAAAAAGTTATTCTCCTTATCAAAGATGTGCATCGAGCCGCCCTTTCCTTTTGAGACTCCGGTTTCTTTGCCATACAATTCGGCCATAATGGCATTGGGGCTAGTTCCCAACGCCAAAGGGTGCGCGTGATCGCGATAAGCAGTTATGTACTTGTCACCTCTTTTAAGTGCGCTAACGGCACCTGCCGCGCAAGCCTCCTGACCAATGTACAGGTGACAAAACCCGCGGATTTTTTGCATCCCATAAAGCTGGCCTGCTTTCTCTTCAAATTTTCGCATTAACAGCATGCTCTCGAACCAGAACATATACGTTTCTTTCGGGTATGCTTTCTTATCTTTTTTCGGTGTTGCTCCTTTAGCTTGGGCTGTTGCCATAATTGCTAATTTTGTTTGAAAATATGAGTTGCGAAAATACGCCACCCATTGCCAATCGCCAAATGGCAAAATCGCTTAATTAGAATATTTATACTGTATCTGTGTTCCTTCAAAAACTGAGGCTCTACAATTTTAAAAATCACGAAGAGGTAAATCTTACCGTGGATGAGAAAATCAATTGCTTTTTAGGAAAAAACGGGAGTGGAAAAACCAACTTGCTGGATGCTATTCATTATTTGTCATTTACCAAGAGTGCCGTTAATCCTTATGATCTGCAGAACATCCGAACCGGGCAACCTGGGTTTTTAATAAAGGGAGTATTTGATATCAAGGGCAAACAAAAGGAAGTGGTTTGCTCATTTCAACAGGGTGAGAAAAAAATTCTCCGTGAAGATTCGCAAGACTATACCCGGTTTTCAGAACACGTTGGTAAATACCCGATCGTACTGATTGCTCCACAGGATATTGAATTGATTTGGGATGGAGCAGAACTGAGACGGAAGTTTTTTGATGCTTTGATTAGTCAGTTGGACAGACAGTATCTCGATAACCTTATCATTTACAATCACCAACTTAAACAACGCAATAGTTTGCTTCGCGCTTTTTCTGAACGCGGCACTGTAGATCAGGATTTGTTGGAAAGTTATGATGAAAAAATCATTCAGACGGGGGATTATATTTTTAAAGCGAGAAGGGAATGGTTGCTGGAGTTCATACCTAAATTCAGACAGCATTATGATTTTCTGGTTCGGGAATCCGATGAGATAGCAGACATTCACTATAAATCGGACTTAACACACGGAGACTTTCAAACTCTTTTAAGAAAGAATTTACAGAGGGATTTGATATTGCAACGAACCAGCGTGGGTATCCACCGAGATGATTTTCTTTTTACGCTGAAGGGGCTGGAATTGAAAAGGGTTGGCTCGCAGGGGCAACAAAAATCATTTTTAATCGGCTTAAAGTTGACCGAGTTTGAAATTCTGGCAGAGCAAAAAAGAATGAAGCCCATTCTTTTACTGGATGATATCTTTGATAAACTTGATGATTTCAGGATTCATCAATTGATGAAGTTGGTAAGTCAGGGAACCTTTGGCCAACTCTTTATAACCGATGCGCGCAAAGGAAGAAGTGAGCAGATTTTGAAGGAAGCAGGAATTAAGGCGTGTCTTTATGTGTTGGAAAATGGTACCTTCACAAAGAATGGCTAAAAACACAAACGATGAGGGCAATGCAATGCACATTGGGCAGGCAATTCAGCAGTTGCTCAACAGGTATCATATTAAGTCAAAGTTTGACGAAGCCAACCTCTTAAGTTCCTGGGAGCGATTGGTAG
>JALHRJ010000050.1 GCA_022841475.1 Cyclobacteriaceae bacterium
TCAATTTTTTAGCTCAAGGTCAGTCTATTCAGGAGTGGCAACAAGGTGCAGTCGTGCTTTCGAATAATCTCGTATTAACGGGTGAACTTCTGGTGCATCTTGATTTCAATACCCTGGTAGTAAATGATGCGAGTGATCGCCTTGTTTTGCCGGCCTCAACAGTCAAATCATTCCGGTATTATGATAAGGCAAATAATATAAACAGACAGTATGTAACTCTTGTTGACGAACAGCCTGGAAGTTCAGCCTTCTATGAACTGATCGTGCAAGGCGAGTACAAAGTGGTTAGGAAACAAAAGAGAATTCATTCAGCAATTCCTGACGACAGAGAAGATTACATGTATTTTACTTTTAATGATGGGATTCTAACACCTATCCGAAATTTTAGAAAGAAAGTATTTCCCCAACTTCTGAAATCCACTCCAGATTTGAATAAATGGGTGCACGCACAACGGTTGGATTTAAATTGTTCAGAAACTGCACTGCTGGTAGTGATGGAATATAACCGGGTATGGAACGCTAATCAACTGGTCGCGTCTCGTTAATTTCTTCCTTCTTCCACTTGGCATGTTTGAAGTGAAAATAAGTCATCGATCCAAGAATGAGTAAAGTCCCAACGAAAGAAAGGATGTACCCACCCGACAAAAAGAAATCCAACCAACTCAAATTTGCCTGACCAAACTCTTTATAAAATAAAACTCCTACACTGCCCAGGTAGCCAAACGAATCGGCCACATACATGATAAATCCTACAGTGCCCACATAGCGAAAAGCAGCAATCAGGCGATCGAAAAAGATACTGTTGAAAGGTATGTATCCCAGATACAATCCAATCCCTACCAATGTCATCCAGATAGACGCACTAATCATTTCAGATTCATATAGAAAATTCGATACCCCAATCAGTACCATGCCCAACGCGATGATGATATGATTAACCATCAAAGCCATTTTATTATTCTTAATCAACATTAGGCTACCCATGCAGATTAATACAAAAATGGAAACAGGAATTTCTGTTCGGGTATAGATGGCTGGGTCGTTACCCATATCCAATGATTTCCAGATTTCAGCTGAAAAGTTATCGCGGAAGTCCCGAAAGGCGGTAAGTAGGACATAGCAGAGTACAAACAGTATAATGCCCGGTAAAAAAGTGCTAGTAAAATTTCTGCGTTCCTGTGCATCCATAGGCAAACGTTTTGTGCGCAGTTGCTCATCAAGGGCGGAAGGTGGTGGGAGTTTGTCCAGTAAAAATTGAAAAATCAACAAGGGTACGATGAACAAACAGCAACTCACAAAGGGCATCCAATATTCACTTACACCCCAATCGCGCATAACAAAAGCACCTACCGACCTGCACAAGCCTGCAGAAAAAATAAAGCTAACGGCCAGCGAAGCACCTAACACTTCCGTCATTCGCCTTCCTTCTAAATATCCAAAAACCATACCCCACACCATACCTAAGGGCAGACCATTGGTGAACAAAAAGATAATATTGTAAGGAGCGGGTGTTATGGCGAAAAGGAGCCAGGAGACCCCCGCGATTGCGACCATTAATAAAATTCCAGCGCCCCGCGAGGTGGCTTTAAGTTCTGAAATGATTTTGATGCCGATGAATTTGGAAAGCGCATAGCCAACCACTTGAAAAGTAACTAACCAGACTTTGTAGTTTATACCAGCATACATCAAGCCATCAAACGTAGCGACAGCAAATGTTTTGCGAAAAGCATACACGCAAGTGTATAAACAGAATGCACATAGAGATGCATAAATGGTAAACCAAATTCCGTTGGTTTGTTCCAGCCAACTGGTAATTTTTGATTTATGATCGCCCAAGGAGTAGTCCGTTTTCGTTAAAATTAACTTCTTTCCACTCGCCTTCGGTAAGAATGCTTAATTTTTTAAATCCAATCTTATTCAGAAGTTGGGCGGTTTCCGGAAATTCCTGAATAAGTTGATCCGGATGATGTGCATCGGAACTTAATGTAATCGGGATGCCGGCTGCTTTTAGTAATACCAGTACCCATGGACTAGGGTACGTGGTGACTGATTTTTTTTGATAGATCCCGCGCGTATTTACCTCAACAATAATATCCGTTCTTTTCAACGTGTCGATTGTCTGTTTCATTTCATTGCGGTACCAGATTTCCTGCTCATCAAAAAACTTATGCTCTATGTTCTGAATTTTCATTTTATCCAGGTGACCCAGGATCGTAGGCGGAGAATTCCGGATCATTTCGCGTGTTAGTTCAAAATACCTGCTCCAGGCATCACGGTACTTATTGTTAAAAATACTTTTCAAGCCTTCCAGAAAGAGGGTATGCATTCCGTCTATTTCCCAATGAGAGCCATTCGGTAATTTGTCAACAAAGTGAATCGAGCCAATCGTATAATCAACTTGTTTGAAATTGTGCGGGCTAGTTAGTGCGGGTATATAGTCTACTTCCAGGCCGGCATATAGTTCTATGTTCTTTTCAACTTTTGCCAGCCGGTATATTTCCTGTAGATAGCTTTCCAGATTGTCTTCTTTCATCGACCAGGGACAATCAAAAGGAAGTGGTGCGTGCGAAGAGAAGCCCAGGCTTTTTATGCTTTGTGAGGTTAAAAAGTCTTTGAAGGCACCTTTACCATCACAATAGCTGCAATGAGTATGAAAGTTTGACCACATGAGCGGGAAAGATAATGGAAATCTATTCAAAAATCCGCTCAATACTTTTTTGAGCATACCCTGCGGATGAGGTCATTCCTTTACCACCGATAGCGGTCCGAATGTGAATTTTATTTTCAATATCAATCTCCACAATATCTTTTTCAGGATGCTGCGAATAATAACCGGCCCAACTACTTGCCACCTGAAAACTTTCCATATCAATAATTCTTGCGGCTTCCGCCAGCATAAGATTATTGATGTGTTGATTAATTTCAAATCCAAGTTTTTCAGGTTGATTAACGGCTGCGTATTCATGCGAATCGCCCAGAATAACCGATCCATCTGCAGCCTTCTTAAAGAGAATGTGAATGCCCCATTGGCGAAGTTCCTGAAGTGCGGGGGGTGTTTGTAAGGTTGGGAACGAAGGACATTCTTCAAACGATTCATACCGCCTGATCGTAAGGCCGGTGAGGATGTTACCCTCCAGCGCAAGTTTCGGTAGCGGAGCAGAACGCAGCATGTGAAGTTTGCTTACCACTATACCACTTTTACGAAACAAATCTGAAAACAGCAGTTTAAACTCACTGCCATTGCAAATGATTACCTTATCAGCTGTGAACTTGTCGTGCGTGTCGGTAGAAATCTTGACTACACCCTCTACGGTATCGCAACTTAACACTGTGGTATCAGGCTGATAATGTAAGGTGGAAAACTTGGCACTTATATATAAGAGCAGCCGATGAATGGTTGACTCCGGTTCAGCACTTACTTCTTGTGGAAAAAACAATCCCTCAAGGCAATATTCTGATTTTAAAGCGGGCCATTTTTCAAGACATTGAGCTTTCGAGAGCAGATGTGCTTCATAATTGCGTTCATCCATCCGCTGCTTTAACTCATGAATAAGTTGCTGTTCATCTGGATCGGAGGCGATGTATACACTTCCGTTTTCACGAATGGAGATGTCAAACTGTGACTGGATGGTTTTATAAAGTCGGGTGCTATACACACCAAATTGAAACCAATCAGATGACATGCCAGAGGGCACCACCTGACCAAAATTACGAACGGTTGCATTTACCGGAAAAGGATCCTTTTCAAGAAGTAATACTTTTTTCCCAAGTTCAGCAGCATGGTAGGCATGAAAAGTACCCAGAATACCAGCGCCAATAACAATAACATCGAAATGATTGGATTTCATAACAGGGAGAAAGATGCAATATTGAAGAATTTATAGTTCAAAGTCAGTCCTTCTATTTTATTTTGCTGTTAAGAAGTATAAGACTAGCATAACGACTTTCTTTTTGAATCCATTAACCGGGTAATGCGGCTTGGCAGCATCAAAGTAAAGCGAGTCTCCTTCTTCTAAAAGAATTTGCTCTCCATCAATAACATAATTACATCTGCCCGAGATGATATGCTTAAATTCAAACCCATCGGTGGTTGTGGGTTGACTAACAGCTTTGGGATATACCGTGAGTAAGACGGCTTCCATAGTATTGTTCATTAGCGTTTGTCCCAAAATAAATTGGTATTCAAAGCCTGGTCGTACTTCTTTTTGGATTACTTGATATTCGCTACGCTTGATGTGTGAATAATTCTTACCATGTAGCAAGGCAATGTTCTCAAAAAAGTCTTTTGCATTCATTTCCAGTCCCTGAATCAATTTAAAGAAAACAGGGAGTGACGGTATTGTTCTGGAGTTTTCAATTTTAGAAAGTAAGCCTTTGGTTACAGACGATCGTTCGCTTAGTACCTGTAGGGTAAGCCCTCTTTCTTTTCTTTTCTTAACGTCTTGATTCTTTTGCCGATGCGGCTGATGAGTTCATCTTCCATAACACTTTTTGTTTCCTATTTGGAAACTTTTTTGATTATATGGAATAGTCACGCTCTTTATTAATGCAATGTTAATACAATTAACCACGTGTGGCAGGGTTTCTACGGGTTTACTAATACTCAATTTATGTCAGGATTATTAAATACCGGAAATCAGGCAATTCAATTAACGCATCAGTAACCTGCCACTAATCCTATCGTCAACTAGGTTGCCAACATTTGTGAGCTGAAAATGCAAAACAACCTGTAACCTAAACTCTCAACCTAAATCAACTATGAAAAAAAATTTACAACAATGTAGTGGAGGCTTGAGTAGGCTGAGCCATGTGGCTCTCTTACTCTTCCTCGGAATCTTTACCATTACCGGAGCAATGGCCCAGGTAACGGTTTCCGGAAAGGTTCTTTCTGGTGAAGACCAGAGTTCAATTCCTGGAGTGAACATTTTAATTAAAGGAACCACCAATGGCACTATCACCGATGCTACCGGTTCTTTTTCGATTACGGCTGGATCATCGAGTGATGTTCTTGTGTTTTCATTTGTTGGATTCACCACGCAAGAGGTACTTATTGGTGACAGAAAATTTCTGGATGTTATACTCGCTACAGATGCAACCGAACTCGCTGAGATAGTTGTTACCGCCTTGGGTATTGAAAAGAATAAGAAGGCACTGGGTTATTCTGTTCAAAGTGTAACTGGTGAAAGTTTAACCACTGCACGCGAAACAAATGTAGTTAATCAACTTGCCGGAAAGATAGCCGGTGTTACCGTTATAGGCAGTCCTTCGGGTGTTGGAGGATCGTCAAGAGTTTCTATTCGTGGCGAACGATCGGTTGATTTAAATAAGAACCAGCCCTTATACGTTATAGATGGGGTGCCAATTACTAACGGATTGACAGGTGCCTCAGGCAGGGGAAACCTGGAAGTAGACTTTGGTAATGGAGCAAGTTTTGTAAACTCTGATGATATTGAGTCAATGACGGTATTGAAAGGTGCTGCTGCCGCTGCACTCTATGGATCAAGGGCTGCCAATGGAGTAATCGTTATAAAAACAAAATCAGGTAAGGGAACAAAGGGTATAGGTGTTGAGATTAATTCAAATACGACATTCGAATCTGCCCTCCGCCTACCAGACTATCAAAATGTCTATGGTCAGGGGAACGGAAACGGTGGTGACTTTGCATTTGTCAATGGCGGTGGCGCAGGATTAACAGATGGTGTTGACGAAAGTTGGGGTCCGGCTTTTACCGGCCAATCATATCCACAGTATAATTCTCCCAGAACATTAAATGGCCAGGCAATCCCTTTTCGGGGAGGCGACTTGAATGCACCTGCAGGGAGTATAATAACACCAACTCCATGGGTAAATGATGCCGATGGGATTGAAAATTTCTTCCAAACAGGGAGAACGTTAACTAATAATGTCGCACTAGTAGGAAGCAATCAACAAGGGGACTTCAGACTTTCCTATACAGCGTTAGACCAAACAGGTATCGTACCAAATACCGACTTACGTAGAAACACTGTTTCATTTGGTGGTGGATATAATCTCACGGAGAAATTCTCCGCGCGTGCATTTGTAAGTTATATTAAAAGTGAAAGTGATAACCGACCTTCTCTTAGTTATGGTACTGAGAATATCATGTATCTCTTTAATTGCTGGCTTCCGCGGTCAGTCGATGTAAGTGATATGGCAAATTATTGGATGCCGGGGCTGGAAGGAAGACGTCAGTTTAACTTCAATTATAATTACCATGACAACCCCTATTTTACCATGTTCGAAAATACCAATGGTCAATATGTGGATCGGGTAATTGGGAATATTTCATTGAAATATGATTTTACAAGCTGGTTAAGTTTACAACTTCGCACTGCGCTCGACTTTGGTAAAGACCGCAGACAGTTTAAGCGTGCATTCTCAACACAACGGTTTCCATTTGGTCAATATCGTGAAAACAACATTATTTCGGAAGAGAGAAATTCTGACTTTCTTTTAACATTCAATAAGGAACTTATTCCATCTGTTTTCTCACTTACTGCTTCATTGGGGGGAAATCAACTGCGTCAGAAGTCTGAATTTTTGGAAGTAAATGCACCTCAATTGAATATACCCGGTATCTACAACCTTACAAATTCGCGAGTTGTCCTCCAGGCAGCTCAATCTGATGTAGTAAAACATATCAATAGCCTTTATACGTCTATTCAATTGGGCTATAAGAATATTTTATTTTTGGATTTAACGGCTCGCAATGACTGGTCTAGTGCACTTACTTTACCTCAAGCATTGAAAGATGCGGGGATCGGTTCAGAAGATAATTCTTATTTCTACTCCGGGGCTGCAGTAAGCGCAGTAATCTCGGATATGTTTGAAGCCCCGGAGTTTCTTTCTTTTGCAAAAATTAGGGGTAGTGTAGCACAAGTTGGAAATGACACGGATGCATTTACGTTTACGCAGTCATTTAATCCAAGCGATCCGTTTGGTACATCACAAATTTATGGCGAAACAGATCGATTAGCCAATTTTAGTTTGAGACCGGAGATCAGCACATCATTCGAAGGAGGTATTGATGTAAGATTTTTTGGCAATCGAGTGGGACTGGATGTAACTTATTATCAAACGCGAACAACAAATCAAATTTTGAATATTCCACTTTCATTGACAAGTGGCTATAATAGCCGGGCTATCAATGCGGGTGAAATAAGGAATTATGGAGTGGAGGTCATGTTAAATACCATTCCAGTAAAACTTGCCAATGGGTTTCAATGGAATTTGGATGTTAATTTCTCGAGAAATAGAAGTGAGGTTGTTTCTTTATCAGATGGTCTCACAAATTTTGTGATGGCTAGTCGCAGAGTAAGTATTGAAGCACGCGTGGGCGAAAGAATGGGCGATATGTATGGAATCGGTTTTGCCAGAGTGCAAAATTCAGATCCAACCAAACCCTACTACAGTGCCAACGGACAATTTGTGGGCGAAATGGTATTTGATACCCAAGGACGCCCGGTTCGTACTACTGATAGAATTAAGCTCGGCAACTATAATCCTGATTGGATGGCTGGAATCAGCAATACATTTACTTACAAAGGATTTAAAGTTGGTGTTTTATTTGATATGAGATATGGTGGTGAAGTGTATTCGGAAACACAAACCGTGGGCCGCGAAGGCGGAATTATTATAGAAACTTTGGAGGGTCGTGAAAATGGGTATTATCCTCAAGCATCGGTTTCTACTGATCCTTTATTATTGAATGCACCTTTCGGTACTTACGTTATCGGAGAAGGTGTAGTTCAAAATGGTGATGGATCCTTTAGTACTAATACACGTAGAGTATTACCTCGTCAGTGGCATTCAGCATGGACAGGTGGAAGAAATATTGCCGAAGGAGTGATTTACGATGCTTCTTTTGTAAAACTCCGCGAATTGCAAATAGGGTATGCTTTCCCGGATAAACTTTTCACAAAGACACCCTTTAGAAGTGTTACCATTGCTTTTGTTGGAAGAAACCTTGCACTGTGGACAGATGTACCACATATTGATCCGGAAGTGATGTCGTATACAGGCGGCACAGCCTTGCCGGGTATTGAATACATGTCAATTCCGTCTTCCAGAAGTTACGGAGTAAACGTGGGATTAAAATTTTAGGTATTCACAACATTAAGTTTTAAAACGATGAAAAAGAATATAATACGAGCAACGTTGTTTTTTGCCGCTATGCTTTCGGCACTCGCGTGCGATAACAATTTCGAAGAAATTAATAATAATACAAACGTGCCTACTGCTGTTACTCCAGATCTATTGTTGGCTGGTGTAATCCGAAATACATTGAATAATCAGGTAGGCGAGGCCTGGGGCATTGGCAACATTGTTGTTCAACATACGGCTAAGATTCAGTTTGTGAACGAAGATCGTTACCTGTGGGGCGAGCTAAACGGAATTTGGAACACTGTGTATGGAAACATGCGCAATGTTCAGAACATCATCGATTTTGCTGAAGCAGCAGAGCCCGTTCAAAATAACTACCTGGGCGTTGCTTTAATTCTAAAATCATGGATGTATTCATTAGCCACTGATGCCTATGGTGATATTCCTTACTCAGAAGCTACCAAAGGAAAGTCAGCGGGTGTGTATTTGGCAAAGTATGATACTCAAGAGTCTATATATGATGGTATCCTCGCAGACCTTAAGCGGGCTAACGAAATTCTTGGAACAAGTTCAGAGGCGATTGGCGGAGATTTACTATACAATGGTGGCTCTGCTTCGATCATTAAGTGGAGAAAACTCGCCAACTCGCTTCGGTTAAGATATCTTCTACGCATCTCAAACAAAAGAAATGTAGCTGCTGATATGCAGGCTATTCTTGGGAACCCTACACAAAATCCAATTTTTGAAAGCAA
The DNA here is from genome assembly GCA_022841475.1 of Cyclobacteriaceae bacterium. Taxonomy (GTDB): domain Bacteria; phylum Bacteroidota; class Bacteroidia; order Cytophagales; family Cyclobacteriaceae; genus ELB16-189. Next base: position 8,877 of record JALHRJ010000050.1, read on the forward strand.
TGCTGATAACGCGGCCTTAGTTTACCAGGCAGCTGCACCAAATCAATGGCCCTTATATACAGCCCGGGTGGGTTCTTTTGATGAGTTTAGGCTTAGTAAAACATTGGGTGATGTATTAATTTCATACAATGATCCCCGACTTGCTGTATTTGGCAGACCAACTCAAAATTCCGTTGTAGCTGGAACTCCTCTTATTGAAGGAGTTCCCAATGGATTAGAGGACACACAAGCATTGAGTTATAATGGTGGGCCGCAAAATATTTCACGCGTTGGTTACACATTTGCATGTCTGGTTTGTAATGATGCAGGCCAGGCGCCCCCTTCGGCTAATGCATCGCGAGGTTTAATGATGACATATTCTGAATTACAATTCATACTAGCCGAAGCACGAGAGAAGGATTTAATATCAACGGGTGTTGCGGAAACATACTATACCAATGGAATTCAGGCCAATATTGATTACTACAAAAGCATTGTTCCCAATGACTACGGAATTAATCTCGATTTGCCAGTGGATTATTTTACGCAATCAGGTGTAGTATATGCAGGTACAACGGCTGAGAAACTTACAAAGATCGCTACGCAGAAATGGATTGCTCTATTTTTTAATGGATTAGAAGCCTGGTATGACTGGCGTAGATCGGGCTTACCTGCACTAACACCAGGTGCAAGTAACTTGAACAATAACTTGATTCCGGTACGATTTATCTATCCATTATCGGAGCAATCTTTAAATGGACCGAATCGCTCTGAGGCAGTTGCGCGTCAGGGTGCAGATAATTTAAATACTAATGTATGGTGGGATAAACCATAGGTAAAGTATAAAAATGGACAGCATGAAGATTCATCACCAGCTACAAATTGCTGCTTCATTGTTAAATGTCTCCAAAAGTATAGGGTTTAATTGTTGATTTCCGGGGCCGCAAGGCCTCGGATTTTTTAACCCGGTTTATTCACACTATAAATGATCTCATTACATGAAAAACTGTTCGAAGCTTTTTCTGATTCTGTTTTTAGCTTGCTCAATTTCTTATGGACAACAGAAATTAAAAACTGAAAATATCATTCTTATTACGCTCGATGGACTTCGGTGGCAGGAAGTGTTTTCAGGCGCTGAGTCACGCTTGTTGTTAGATAAAAAATTTGTTGGGGATACCGCAGACACGTACAAAAGTTATTGGCGCGAAACCCCAGCGCAAAGACGCGAACTGCTCATGCCTTTTTTCTGGAATGTGATTTCCAAACAAGGCCAACTCTATGGAAACAGAAGCCTGAATAATAAAGTAAATACTACCAATAAAATGTGGTTCTCCTATCCGGGTTACAATGAAATTCTTACAGGCTTTGCAGATGATGCGCGAGTAAACTCAAACGATCCAATTGATAACCCCAACCAAACGGTACTCGAATTTCTAAACAAACGAAAGGAGTTTCAGGGTAAGGTTGCCGCTTTCAGTTCCTGGGAAACATTTCCATGGATCATTAACACAAATCGGAGTGGTATTCCGGTCAATGCCGGATTCAGGAAATCTTTAACGAATCCAACCGAACGTGAAAGTTTAATGAATGACTTAATGTTTCAATTGCCCAATGAGTCTGGGGGAACCCGCCTGGATGCATTTACATTTCATTATGCATTCGAGTATTTGAAAAAAGATAAACCGCGGGTGCTATTTATTTCCTTCGATGAGACGGATCATTTCGCTCATGCGGGAAAGTATGATAAGTACCTTGCCTCAGCTCAATATACTGATGGATTTGTTAAAACACTTTGGGAGTGGATCCAATCACAACCAAATTATAAAGACAAAACCACATTGGTCATCACTACTGATCATGGTCGTGGCGATGTGAATCCGGACGACTGGCGCCATCACGGCAGCAAAATGCCAAAGGCCGGTGAAATCTGGTTTGCTTTTTTAGGGCCCGACACTCCGGCATTAGGAGAAGTGAAGTCCAATCAGCAATTATACCAGAGTCAGGTGGCCAGCACCCTATCTGCCTTATTGGGTATTGAGTACAAAAATGACCCTCAACCCGGTGATATTATACCATCGGTCATCAAAAAATAACAACTCGTTGTAACTTACTTTCAATTCTTACCGCCATGCGCATCTTATTTTTACTTTCATTTGTTTTACTAATTGCTTGCAGCCAATCAAAAACTCCGAAGCACTGGATTGCCACAGCGCCTGCGGGTATGGAATATACCAACAACAACCGCACGGGAACTACCGTAATTCCTAATGGCCGATTGTTAACACCAGTTGGAAAACAAATTGTAGTCGCCCCTCATCCCTTTGGACTTACACTTAGTCAGGATGGGCAAACTATCATCACTTCCAACTCGGGTACCGGACCATTTTCTATTTCTATTATTAATGATTACAATGCTGAGAGCCCATTCGTAAAACAAATCCCGGAAACGGTGAACCCGGAGGAAGGTTTGTTGAAAGCTGCATTTATGGGTCTTGCAATTTCACCCGACAATTCGAAAGTATATGTAGCTGGTGGCCAGCAAAACCTGATTTACATTTTTGATTTGAAAACATTTAAGAAGATAGGGGAGATTTCGTGTAATAAAAGTTTTGATGATACGGATTACAGCGATGGCTATATCGGAGATATGGTGCTCAATAAAAGAGGGGATCGGTTGTATGTGGTTGATCAGATTGGCTTTCGGATGATCGTAATTGATACCGAAAAGAAGGAAGTAATACACAATGTAAAAACAGGTCGCTATCCGTTTGGGATTACACTTTCTCCGGATGAAAAAACCGTTTATGTAGCCAATGTAGGTGTATTCGAGTACAGCTATATTAAAACACTTGATAAGAAACGCTTAAAAGAAACAGCTCTGAAATTTCCAGTGTCAGGATATGGATCAAAGGAAATGAAAGAGGGAATTAAAAATGATACACTGGAAGTTGCGGGGTTGGGTGATCCCAATGCTCCCGAGTCATTTTCGGTGTGGAGTATTGACTTAAGTAAAGATGTACCCGAGGTTGTATCCAAGGTAAAAACAGGTGTCTTAGTCGGTGAGGAGGTGGAAGGAATTCCGGCTGTAGGCGGTTCAAGTCCTAATTCACTTGTGGCAACCGATCAGTTCGTTTATGTGAGTAATGGCAACAATGATAATATCTCGGTGATCGATGCTAAAGAAAATAAAATAGTAAGTAGCATTGAATTAAAGTTGGACGAGCGTCTGGGTAATCTCAAAGGAGTAATTCCTTTTGGGCTTGCCATTTCTCCCGATCAAAAAAGATTGTATGTAGCAGAGGCCGGCATCAATGCGGTGGCGATCGTTGACATTACTACACGAAAAGTTCTGGGACATATCCCCACAGGTTGGTTTCCATCTAAATTAAAAGTAACACCCGATGGTAAACAGCTTGTAGTATCGAATGCAAAAGGTTTTGGCAGCGGGCCGAATGGCGGGAAAAATTTTAAGCCTTCATTTGAAGGTCGCGCGAATGATTATATAGGATCGTTGATGCTCGGAACGGTTTCAGTGATTGATATTCCAACGGATGCGGAGTTGAGCAAACTTACTGAAAAGGTTGTAGCTAATAATTTCTCGTTTAAAGAAGTTGAAGCATCAACAGTCAAAAATCCCATTCCTGTTTTTCCCAAAGAGAAAAAGTCTCCAATCAAATACATTGTGTTTATTTCAAAAGAAAACCGTACGTATGATGAAGTATTTGGTCAGTTGGAAAATGGAAAGGGCGATTCTTCATTAGCACGCTATGGATCAAACCGGTCATTCTCCAATCGCAAGAAAACTGCTTCCGTTGAAAATGCTACGGTCATGCCTAATCATTTGGCACTGGCAAAACAATTTGCTATCAGTGATAATTTTTATGTCGATGCAGATGTGTCCGCAGACGGTCATCGATGGCTCACCAACACGTATCCTAACGAATGGATGGAGACAACGCATCCGGCTGCGTATGGAGGTGGACGAAGACAAAAAGAGGAATCAAAAGCACCCGGTAAGTTTGGAATGACCGGTGCGTCCGGGGCCATTTATCCGGAAGACTACAATCAACATGGATCTATGTGGGATCATATGCATCGTAATAACATTGAGTTTTACAATTTTGGATTCGGTGTTGAGTTTGATGCCGGAAGTTTTGCTGACTCTACGTTTAAATATGGCGGAGTGCGGTACCTGGTTAACTATCCGATGCCGGGTCCGCTGTATGATCGTACGTCCCGCATTTTTCCAACCTATAATATGGCTATCCCCGATCAGTTCCGTGCTGATATGTTTATTAAAGAGATTAATGAAAAGTATATTGATCAACAGAAAGACTTGCCGGCCATGCTCACACTACAATTGCTTAACGATCATGGAGCAGGCGATCGTCCACATGCGGGATTTCCATTTATGGAAAGTTATATGGCCGATAATGATTTGGCGTTGGGCCGGGTAGTAGAGTATCTGAGTCATTTGCCGCAATGGAAAAACATGCTCATTGTAGTCACCGAAGATGATGCCCAGGGTGGACGCGATCATATTGATGCTCATCGCAGTTTGTTAATGATTATTTCACCGCATGCGAAACGAAACTTCAACAGTCATCAGCATTATAGCTTCGGATCCATCTTTAAAACATTCTGGAATGTGTTGGGCATCCCTTATCTCAATCAGTATGATTTTGGAGTTACAAGTTTGAGTGATTGTTTTACGGATGAACCTGACTACACACCGTACAATGCGTTACAGGTAGACCCAAGAATATTTGAACCGCAAAAAGCATTGAATCCATTTGATGAAAAATTTGACTGGAAGGCATTGCAACAATCTCCTTTACTGGATAATCCTGATCAGATCCAAAAGGCTCGTGAAGAAGATGATCGCACCAAAGTGAACCATTGAAGTTAATACTATGATAAAGCCAAGAGGATTCTTTATTGTTGCTGCAGTATGTATGGCTGGCAGTTGGTATTCATGTAAACCAAAAAAGGATGTCAGCCTCCATCCACTGGCAACTCAGTTAGCTGAAAAGCAAGTGTTACTGCCCAATGGCTGGTCACTCAGCCCTGCCGGTACTACTATTTCGCTAGGCGATTTTCCAATGAATCTCGTAGTGGATCCTGCTGGAAAATTCATGGCGGTTACGAACAATGGTCAGAGTAAACAAACGATTACCCTCATCGATGTTGCTACGGAAAAAATTCTGGACGAGGTGGAGATTAAAAAATCCTGGTATGGATTGACTTTTAATAAGGATGGTACAAGGCTTTATGCTTCCGGTGGAAATGATAACATGATTCTTATTTATGCAATCAATAATTCAAAATTAGAGAAAGCTGATTCTATTGTATTGGGTAAACCCTGGCCCGTTAAAATTTCACCTACTGGCATTGCGTTAGATGATGAGAAAGGCCGATTGTTTATTGCCACCAAAGAAGATAGCGCTTTATACATGGCCGATATCACATCCAAAGCAATTCAAAAGATTGAACTAGGCCATGAAGCCTACACTTGTTTGTTAAGTACGGATCGTAAAACAGTATTCGTTTCCCTCTGGGGTGGCGATAAAGTTGCGCTCGTGGATGCTGAGCAGGGAAAAATAATGGCAACGATCCCTGTAGGTAGCAATCCCAACGACATGACGCTGACAAAAGATGGTAAGTATCTTTTTGTATCTCACGCTAATGATAATTCAGTTTCCGTTATTGATACGCAAACACAAAAAGTTATCGAGGTTTTTACCTCAAGTCTTTATCCCGATTCACCAGCGGGCAGTACACCCAATGCAGTCGCGTTATCTTCCGATGAGCATACCCTGTACATCGCGAATGCGGACAATAATTGTCTGGCAGTGTTTGATGTGGAGGAACCGGGCGATAGTAAAAGTCTTGGTTACATTCCCACCGATTGGTATCCAACATCTATAAAAGTTTTTAACGATAAGATCTGGGTAACCAATGGTAAAGGCGGACGCTCCTTACCAAATCCCAGGGGACCAGACCCCTATGAGGCTAGAACGGATTCAACCCAATACATTGGTTCACTCTTTAAAGGAACCCTTTCAATCATTGCAACGCCATCACCTGAAGAGCTGACGATTTACACAGCGCAAACTTATAAGAACAGTCCGTATACCAAGGAGACAGAACGACTGGCCGCGGGGGAGGCCGGCAATCCAATTCCGCGAAAGCCCGGGGATCCGACTCCCATTAAATACGTTTTCTACATAGTGAAAGAAAATCGAACGTATGATCAGGTATTAGGTGATATGCCTACAGGCAATGGTGATTCCACCTTGTGTTTATTTCCTCAAAAGGTAACACCTAATCATCATGCGTTGGCTCGTGAGTTTGTGTTGCTCGATAATTTTTATGTGAATGCCGAAGTAAGTGCAGATGGTCACAACTGGTCCATGGCCGGGTACGCGAATGATTATGTAGAAAAGACCTGGCCAACTAGTTATGGCTCGCGGGGTGGTAGTTATGATTATGAAGGATCACGGGAAATTGCATTTCCCAAGGATGGCTTCATTTGGGATTATTGCAAACGGGCTGGGGTTACATACCGGAGTTACGGAGAGTTTGTCTCGGGTGGTAAGACCGGGGTAAAATCATTGGAGAATAATTCTGATTCAGATTTTCCTTCGTATGATCTTGAGATACCAGACATGCTACGATTTGAGAGATGGAAACAGGATTTTGATTCGTTAGTAAAAATTGATGCCCTTCCAAGGTTTAGTACCATTCGTCTTCCCAACGATCATACGGCCGGAGCAAGAGTAGGCATGCCAACACCCAGGGCGATGCTGGCAGAAAATGATCTGGCCCTGGGTTCTCTGATTGATCATCTCAGCAAAAGTAAGATCTGGAAAGAATCCGCAGTGTTTGTTTTAGAGGACGATGCTCAGAATGGTCCTGATCATGTAGATGCACATCGTTCTATTGCCTTTGTTATAAGTCCCTATGTAAAACGCAATGCCGTAGTGAGTCGTATGTATTCCACAGCCTCGATGCTTAGAACCATGGAATTAATCCTGGGGTTGACACCCATGAGTCAATATGATGCTGCAGCAACACCCATGTGGGAATGTTTCACAGCTTCACCGGATCTCACATCTTATAATGTAAAAGCAGCTACCTACGACATTAAAGAGATGAATAAAAAAATGACAGCAATTGCAAAACGTTCTGCAGAATTTAATCTAACTGTTATGGATGCCGCTCCGGATCTTGAGTTCAACGAAGTAATCTGGAAAACTATTAAAGGGTTGAATAGTAACATGCCTTCTCCGGTGCGCGGAGCCTTTATATTGCACCAGGCAGAGGGTGAAGATGAATAGATATAGCTGAATGAAATTCATAAGTACGATATGTTGTCTGCTGTTAGCTCAGTGTGCTTTTTCTCAGTTTATCGAGGGAGAAATCATTGATCAAAAAACGAATCTTCCCATTTCGGATGTACATGTTCAATGGATTAATATTTCGTTGGGTACGATTTCAAACGCGCAAGGAGAATTTAAATTAAAAAAGTTAGAAGGAGTAAACACTATCCGAGTAAGCGCCATTGGCTATGCAACACATGAACTAAGTGTGGGAGATAACGATTCCATGCAGATTACTTTGGAACCTTCTGTGTTGATGTTGAATCAGGGAATAACCATTACGGCCCAGCGGCAGGAAGATTTATCAAGTGACGTCTCGCAATCAGTTACCGTTGTAACTCAGGAACTGCTTTTGCAAAATGCCCCGCGTACAACACCCGAAGCGTTAATGAACCAAACAGGTGTGTGGGTTCAAAAAACAAATCATGGTGGAGGTTCTCCCATCATCCGAGGCCTTGTGGGTAATCAGGTTTTAGTATTAATCGATGGAATCCGATTAAATAATTCAACGTATCGTTACGGACCCAATCAATACATGAATACAATCGATCCGGGGTTGGTCGATCGCATTGAAGCAATCCGTGGCAGTGGTTCCGTTTTGTATGGTAGCGATGCATTGGGTGGAGTGGTACAGGTGATTTCAAAAAAACCAACTTTCTCAGCTACGACTACACAAGTTTCAGGTAGTCTGATGGGAAAATGGATGAGCAACGAAATGGAAATGAGTGGTCGGGCCGAAATAGAAATTACTTCGAAACGTGTAGCATTTTTGGGTGGATTTTCCGAACGTCATTTTGGAGAACTGGTAGCGGGTGGTGATCTCGGTACATTTTCACCAACGGGATATAATGAGCGTGCAGGCGATGCAAAATTATTGGTGCGAACGGGGTCCTCTGGTTTATTGACTGCATCCTTTCAGCAGCTAACACAATTTGAGGTGCCGCGATATGATCAGGTTTCGCAAGGCGGATATAGTGTTTTCAATTTCGATCCGCAAATGCGACAGCTTAGTTATGTCAAGTGGGAGACCACTACTAAAAATCCGTGGGTTCAAACCTTCCGGCTAACGGGTTCCTATAATCGATCTGTGGAGGGCTTGTTTGCCCAAAGGACAAATTCAACAACGGTTAGAAAGCAACGTGATGAAGTAAATACTACAGGATTCATAGCCGAAGTTATTTCAAATCCAACAACCTTTTGGAATGCACAATCCGGGATTGAATATTATTTTGATAAAGTAGGAAGTGAAGCCTCGGACCTGAATACAATCACCAATGAGGAGACCTCTGTACGCGGTTCGTATGCCGATGGATCAACAGCCTCAAATCTTGCCGTCTTCACAAACCATCAGGTTGACTGGAAAAAATTCCAATTCTCATCGGGCTTGAGATTTAATGCAGTAACGGTTACCGTAGAAGATGCCACCTTTGGAAATCAAAAGATTACTCCGTCATCATGGGTGGGTAATCTTGGGGTGATGTATGAAATAACGCCTCATATCCGGGCTATATTTTCAGGCAACACAGGATTCCGAGCACCTAATGTAGATGACATGAGTAAGTTCGGTCCTGTGGAAGCAACTGTTTTTGAAATTCCATCAGCCAATCTGGCTCCAGAAAAATCATTCACCATCGAGACTGGATTTAAATTTAGCGGCAAAAAATATGCAGGCGCGATAATAGCCTATCAAACACAATTATCAGATTTGATTGACCGGGTACCAGCAACCTATCAGGGCAGCTCCACCTATGATGGAAAGAATGTATATCAAAAGCAAAATGTTGGGGAAGCAATCATAAAAGGTTTCGAGGCCGAAGGTGAACTATCCATTTTATCCGCCATGAGTATGTATGGAAGTCTTACGTATACGCATGGTGATAATAAAACCAAGAACGAACCTATGCGCAGAATTCCGCCTTTGTTTGGCAGGGTGGGTATGCAGTATAGAAACAATGGCTGGTGGGTGAAAGGTGAGGTCGCCATGGCGGGTGATCAGGATCGGCTGGCTGCGGGTGATAAATCCGATGTTCGAATCTCTAGTCGGTTGGAGGCGGGTGTAATGCCGGGTTGGAATTGTTTTAATTTATATACAGGGTATCGATATAAGTCGGTGCGTATGCAAGCATCCTTGATAAATCTTTTAGACGAAGGGTACAGAATCTATGCGTCCGGGGTTGATGAATATGGACGAAGTGTCGTCATTAGTTTAAGATTTGATATTCAATGAAGCAGATTACAAAGTATTAATCAATAATGCCAGGTACCGTTTCTTTAAGACGATGTTTTTTAGGATGCAAGTCAAAGAGAAAACTTATATAGAGAAAATCTGTTCCGGTTTCATCCACCAATTGGTAATCAAACTGATGCATGTATCCTAGCATAAGGGTATGCGTAGGAGTGAATTGGTAGCCTAAACCGGCAAACGTTCGCAGTCGTTCAAAATATTGAGGAGTATCACGAAAGAAAATTTCTCCAGATGTATTTATAAACCAACTTTTGGGTTCTACTTTCTTTTGGTTGATGGGAATTACCGTTTGCAAGCGATACCGGAACCTGTTTCGATAACCATCTTTTGTAAATCGTTGCTCAGCGCGATACCGATGCTCAAACTTTACACGGGTGAGAACCTGGCTCATCGTTAACTGCTCGAATAAACGAATCTCATCACTGGCTCTGGGGGTAACAAAATCTCCACCACTCTGGTAGGTGTCATAATTACCCGTGGCTACAGCAAAAGAGAAGTTTTTATCGAACGCGTAGGTAACTCCGCCTTTAAACTCATGATAATGAAAGTCGTCATAGAATTTCAGCGACCTTACCTGCCCCTCCGCAAAGGCGCCCCATTTTTCGTTGAAGGAAGTTTTAACACTCAGTACATTCCAGGTTCCTAGCTGGGCTTGTGCAGGGAAGGAATATCCTAGTAAGGTAAGCCCAACGATAAGCTGACTAAAGCGCGCAATCACATTTTAAAGTTCAGTGATTTAATTCACTACTGGAGGCTTCTGCTTGGTTTTTTTCTTTGCCTTACTTTTGTTGGCAACTTTAACTTCTTTAACTTTTTTGGAGACCTTTTTGGCTTGCTCCTTCAAATCCTTTTTAAGTGTCTTGGTAACCTTGGCAATAGCGCGCTTGGTTTTTTTAGAAGCATCAGGCAGTTCCAGCTTCTCCATCACACTATTCATAGCCGTGTCAAGAGTCGTTTTAATTTCTTTTTTAGTAATTTTTTTCATGGGTAGCATAATAGGATAACAAAGATAGTCCGCGATAATCAACCCTTAACACGCTTAACAAAAACATAATATTGGGATTTGTAAAGCCTTCTTTGCCAGTAACATAAGTCTATGCGGATATGGATTTACAAATAGAAATTGTACGATTCTTTAATCACAACGCAAATTCATGCAGTAGTCATTACCTATTCACTTTCACATCCTGAATTTTTCTTGGCAACCACACCTGCATGGGGTTTTGACCACGGTTGCACCAGGCGTAGTAGGGGATAGCTATAATTTTCTTTACTTCTGTCTTTACTGATTGGCCATCGGCATCAATTTGTACAGTCGGAGCTTCAAACTCAATAGTTGTTACACCTTCCAATAAATCTTTTTGATAGGTAGCTTGAAAGATTGCATTATCCGGAATTATAAGGTTCCAGGCCTGACCTCCATTGTCGGCTCCCTCTACGCAATAGACCAAGGGCCCACGTTGCAAGGCTATACGACCTTCGTCTTGTTTTACTTCGTGTCGTGATACAATTCGTTTCACTTCCATCGGAAGAACCAATTCTATCTGATCGCCTTTTTTCCAATCTCTTTCAATAATGGCATAGCCATTTTCTATTTTGAAGTCAGCAACTTTTCCATTTACAGCTAATGTAAATGCAGCCTTCGTTTTATCTTCAAACACAAACAAATCTCCGGGCACGGCTTCGCCTTGCGCCCAGCCAGGTATGCGCAGGTGCAGTTTAAATTTTGTTTTTGTTTTGGGTTGAACCGTGAGTTTGATAGTGCCATCCCATGGGTAGTTGGTTTCCATATTGATGGGTACTGGTGTTTTACCAACCTGAGCGGTAGTGTTACTGCCTATAAAGAGATTTACCCAAATTCCCTGATCTGAGAATCCATATATGTAATCACCCAATGAAGAAACAAGCCTGGCAATATTTGCCGGACAACAAGCGGTACCAAACCATTCTCTTCTGAAATGTCTTCCATCGGAAGCCAGGGGGTTTCCATAAAAGAATCGGTCGCCTTGTAAAGACAGCCCATCGCGTGCCCCATTGTATAAACTGCGCTCCAGCACATCGATAAACTTGCTATTGCCGGTGAGCAGATTCATCCGTTGATTCCAAAACACCATGCCTACCGAGGCACAGGTTTCGCAATAGGCTTGTTCGTTGGGCAAATCATAATCGTTACTAAAGCCCTCGTTGTTACCCGATGACCCGATGCCACCGGTGATATACATATTGCGATGCACCACATCTTCCCACACGGTTTGCATGGCCTTCATGTATCCTTCATCGCCAGTTAGGGCTGCAACATCAGCAGCGCCTGTGTATAAATACATCGCGCGTACGGCATGACCCGTAATTTCTTTTTGTTCACGTACCGGTACAACATCTTGTGCATAGGCTGTGTCTTTCCATTCTGTCCACGTATAGCCTTTGGCATATTTATGACCACGCTCTTCCAACAACCAATAGGCAAGGGTTAAATATTTTTTGTTTTGGGTAGTGTTGTAAAGTTTTACCAATGCCAGTTCTAGCTCCTGATGGCCTGTTACCCAATGTTTTTTATCAGGACCAAACAACGAATCAAAATGATCCGCAAACCGGATGGCCACATCTAACAATTTTCGTTTTCCCGTTACCTGATAGTAGGCAACCGCAGCTTCAATAAGGTGGCCCCCATTATAATCTTCATGCATACTCATATCAGTCCAGCGTTCGTTCAATCGGCCGAGCGTGTAGTACGTATTGATGTATCCATCTTCGAGCTGTGCGGCTCCAATTTTATCAATCCATTCGTCAGCTTTCTTTTCAAGCTCAGGATTGGGATGATTCTTTAAGGAATAGGCAATTGCTTCCAGGGCTTTAAATACATCTGAGTCATCATAGAATATGCCTTCATGCTTTTCGTTTTTATCGCGGGCCACTTTTTCAAAATTGCGAATGCGTGGAGTCTTTACTTCGGTTTGATAGACACATGCCTGCAAGGTGGTGGTAGCTACTTTATCAAGCGTAGGTTTCCAGAATGAATCTGTGATTGTCACCTGCGAAAAATTGACCGGCTCAAATTGTCGTTTGGGTGCTTGTGCAAAAGCGGCAGTGGAGATCAGAAAAGTGCAGATGATGAAGGTTATTTTTATCGAATTCATGTGGGATTGAATTTTGATTGATTCAGCTTAATTTAATTATTTAATCTTTCTGCCGGCCTTGACTAAGATATCCGATCCTTCTGCCAGGAAGACAGAAACAGGCTGGGCCGACCGTAATTCATCAAACTCAATTCCATACACATCGGCAAAGTCGACATCGATGTTGAAACTTATGGTCTTATAAACATTCCACCGCGGATGCTCCACGCGATACTCGGCTGTTATAAACTCATTTATTTTTGTATACCCCCAATAGTGCTCCGTTATAAATTCTTCTTCGCTGCCAATAGCAATCGGTAGGAGTCCCGTTCCCGTAGTAACTGAAATTGAGTTCCAGGTTTTCTTTTTCCAGCGGTATTCTACCTGAAGTGTGTCGTTATTCTGTTTCCAGGAATGTTTCATCCGCAACGTTTCGTAATGTTCGTTATAGAGTGTATTCGCTATAAACGAGAGGGCAGGCCTCGGTACAATTTCCTTGATAAACACAACACCTCGTCTCCACTCATTTTCATGTTGATAGCGAACATAAAACCGCAGGTTTACTTCTTCAAAATTAATATGCAAAGGAATTGAAAACCCTTTCACTTTGGTGTTCATAAACATGAAGCCCACCAGGCTTACATAACACGTGTTCTTCCATAAATCAAGTTCGGTTTTGGCGGGCAGATAAGGGGCAAGAATTTCAGGATCAACGGCATAGTTCGCCATCACTAATTTTCTCCACTGTGCCTCAAGGAAGGTCTTTGCCATATACAACTCAAGATGGAAAGAAATAATTAAATGCGGGAGGAAGGAGGACAATGACTTTGCTTGTCCGGAACTTAGATACTTGGTTATTGCTAATTGAATCCTTAAAATTGCAGTCCCATTTAATTAAAGGGGCCCATAGCTCAGCTGGTTAGAGCACTTGACTCATAATCAAGGGGTCGCTGGATCGTGCCCAGCTGGGCCCACACATTGAAAATCAGGCGGTTACATCACTGTGGCTGTCTTTTATTTTTTTTGATTACACCTTAGTGAGCACAATTATTTCATAAGGTTCCTTCGAAGCGTTTGTCAAAATTCGCCCACGCAAAGAAAGCTTTTTCAGTACTTATCGGAACTTTGTACGGCATTTATCCGTATATTTGTTTATGACCCTGAAAACTAAAACATCAGAGATCGCACGCTTTGATACACGGCTTCCTAAAGAGCAAAAAGAGTTCTTAGAAGATGCTGTTGTACTTGGTGGCTACCGATCGCTTTCTGATTTTGTAATCAGTAGTGCAATGGAAAAAGCAAAGATCATCGTTGAAGAACGGAAGAACTTATTGACTTCTAAGAAGGACCGTGAAACATTTTTTGATGCTTTGCTCAATCCTTCTAAGCCTAACAACAAGCTGAAAGCTGCTGCTAAGCGATACAAACAGTCTTAACATGACGTTAAAGACCGTTAGGTTAGACACATCTCATAATCGTGAGGATTTTTACTGTGGCAAAGATCCGTTGGATTCATATTTGAAAAAGCAGGTAACTCAGGACGTCAAAAGAAAGCTGTCAGCTTGCTTTGTCCTGGAGGGAGACAACCATACGGTTAAGGGGTATTATACCTTATCAAACGATAGTGTGCCGCTGGCTATTGTTCCAGAAGAGATCAAGAGGAAAATGCCTGCATCCTATGTAAATCTTCCTACCACGCTTTTAGGACGTCTTGCCGTGGATACACGTTTTCATGGTCAAGGTTTTGGAGCATTGCTACTGATGGACGCACTCCACAGATGCTTTCTGTTATCTGAACAAATTGGTTCTATGGCGGTGATCGTTGACCCGTTAGATCATGGAGCCGCTGCTTTTTACGTGCAGTATGGATTTATTGCTTTGGAGAGTGGACGAATGTTCCTGCCGATGAAAACTGTGGCAAGTCTTTTTTAAGACATAGAAAGTTTATCAAGAAATATCCAAACGATTTTCAATTCAGCGAGATACCATGCAAAATTAGGCACCATTCTGAATGCATATCCTTAAGCCAATTACCCATCTTGCCTAAGTGTACTTTGTAAAAGAATTCATGATTAGTTAAACCCAGCTTATGCAATACTGACGGTACCGTCAGTATTCGTCAACTGTGATGATTCTATCGCAGTCTGACATCCGCAACTTGGCGGATCGTCTGACCCGCTGGGCAAACTATGCATTCCTAATGCATAGTTTGGGTTAATCCTCTATAAATTGGGTCGAGAACTGCATCATTGGTCCCACTTCTGATAATCAAGGAATTACACTTCGTAATTCCTTTTTTTATGCGATTTATATTTTGGTCATTAAAATGCAATTGAAGATCGCTGACCTTTTTTGAATGCATCGGTGTAAATGGAACAGCATTTTTACATCTTTGAATGTAAAAGGAAACCGATTTTGGAGCTTGTAGCAATTAAAAACATCATTTTCGATCTGGGCGGAGTAATTATTAATTTATCCGTAGAAAAAACCCATCGGGCCTTTGCCGCACTCAGCGGCTTGCCAGTAGCAGAAATCAAAACCCGCGTACATCACGGGGCTTTTTTTCATGATTATGAACGGGGCTTGATTACTGACTCTGAGTTTCGCGAGCATCTTCGTGAGTCACTCAACATGAATGTGTCAGACTCCCAACTAGACGAAGCGTGGAATGCAATGCTCCTGGATATTCCCATCGCACGGATTCAGTTATTGGAACGCCTTAAAACCCGCTATAATATTTATTTGCTCAGCAACACCAATAATATCCATTTGCAACGTTTTAATGGAATTGTGAAACAACTTACGGGTAAACCAGCCATTGATCATTATTTTCACGATGCTTATTACTCGCATCTTTTAAAAATGAGTAAACCCGATGTCGCGATTTACCAACATGTGCTGGGGCAACACGCGATGCTGCCACAGGAAACAATTTTTTTAGATGATAATAAAGATAATCTGGCAGGCGCAAACAAGGTCGGTATTCAAACGTTTCATGTAGGGCATCCAGACCAGATTTTTTCACTCTTTCCATGAATCCAAAACTTAAGGAGTACCTCATTCACGGTTCGCTGTTCATTGTCACCTTCATCACCACCACATTGGCTGGTGCCGAATGGACACATGGAAAATCGGTATTGATAAGTGGGTACACATGGCAGGACTTTTATTCCGGACTTCCCTATGCCATTTGTTTCTTATCCATTCTTACAGCCCATGAGTTTGGTCATTATTTTACTGCGATCTATAACAAAGTTCGTACGTCACTCCCATACTTCATTCCTTTGCCCCCCATTCCGTTGATGTTTGGTACGTTGGGGGCACTGATTCGTTTGAAGCAACGCGTAAACTCTACCCGTGAAAATTTTGACATCGGCATTGCAGGTCCTTTGGCAGGGTTTGTGGTGTCACTCGGTTTTTTGTTTTATGGATTCACTCATTTGCCACCACCTGAATACATTTTTACAATCCATCCGGAGTATGAACAATTCGGCCTCGAGTATGCAAACTATGTGTACGCACCCGGCTTTCTACCGGAAGGATCTTTAAATATTTATCTCGGCAAAAACCTGCTATTCCTGTTTTTTGAAAAGTTTGTAGCCGATCCGGCCCGGGTTCCTAATATTCATGAAATCATTCATTATCCATTTTTATTTGCCGGGTTTTTATCCCTTGTGTTTACCAGTATTAATCTGTTGCCGATTGGCCAATTAGATGGCGGTCATGTATTGTATGGATTGATCGGTCATACCTGGCATAAAAGAATTGCAACAATAATTTTCATCGGATTTCTATTCTATGCCGGACTTGGTTTTGTTCATCCAAAAGATGGCACCGAGATCTTATGGTATAAAATTCCATTGTTTATAGGGTTTCTTTATATGTGCATGCGTGGCCTGGGATTATCCACACGCGACACCTGGATGTATGCCTTGGCATTGTTTGCGGTTCAATATCTTTTCGTATCAGTACTGCCGGATGTTCGGGGTTACTCAGGTTGGTTGTTGTTCGCCTTTATCATTGGAAGGTTTGTAGGAATCCAGCATCCACCATCCGAGAACGAAGAACCATTAAGTCAAGGTCGGGTGATTTTAGGTTGGATCGCGCTCTTGATTTTCATTTTGTGCTTTGCACCGAATCCTTTAGAGATGGTAGAAATAGTGGGAGCAGGGGAGACGCAGGGAGCTTAATCGGGTCCTTCTTAATTTTTTTCTTGGTACTTATTGAACAACAATCTTGGTGCTTAACCAGCGATTGTTTTGAAATGCCCGTAGTATATATAAGCCCGCGGTGGGGTTGATGATCGTAATTTTTGTTTGCTCGTTTTCTTTCTCTTTTTCAATAGCAACTTTTCTTCCCGCGATATCCACAAGAACGAGTTCCTCAAAGTGACCTGAAATATAAAAGGTTCCCTGATTGGGTACAGGATAGACCGATAGCAATGAATTTTTTTCAACGCCCGAGATTACTCCCCCCTTTCCTTTTCCAAACACCGGCCTTATCATAAGGCTTCCTTTTAGGGTATTGTTCTGTTCCCAGGCTCCATTAATATTCGTATAAATTTTTTCGCCAGAGTCGGTATTTTTATCAAGACCTACCGCAATGACAGCCGAGGAGGTTTGCTCCCAGCCAATATAGAATTTGTCTTTTACACCAGGAGGTAAATCTACGATCGGTATACGCCAGAATTTGTTTTGAGTATTGCGTTGTATGGGGAAATTTCCCTGATACAAAATATCAAATACATTATTGGTAAGTTCTTTCAGGATTTGAAATTTAATAATCTGATTGGAGTCGTCCCCAAAGCGGGGAAAATACATATCTACAGCCACGATGGTATCCTGTTGATCGGTTTTCATATCAAACCGATAGGCAAGTTGAGCACCGGGTTGATTAAGTCCCGCACCATATTCTGCGGTGCCATCATCGTAGGCATAAAAATCAGACAGTACATAACTGGCACTGATACTATCGTTGGTTTTAAAGGTAAGTGGAGTGAAGACGTCAAAGTCATAGTCACCTTGATTACCAATTTTGATAATGTCATCACGTGTATCAAAATCAACTTTTAGTTTGATATTTATTGAATCTGAAGTGGCATCAAAAGTGTTAGAACTAGGAATAGTTTCTAGTATAACTTCTCGCTGAACATCGAAAGCCAAATCAGACCCAATTGATATGTTGTTGTCCAGTGGTGTATTAATAATTACCGCTGGCTCATCTTTTTTGCTCAAGTAAATAATTGCAGAGGTGCTATAACTAACAGGCTGTCCATCACCGGCAATCTGATCTGAACGCCTATTGGTAATAGTAATCGAAGGGCTTTTTAAATTTGTAGCTGGATTTGTAAAGAAATGTTTTATAGGCATAGCCTTATAATCAGGAAAAATTGAGGTCAATGGTTTGGTTATGGTCCGATCAGGAAATAACGGATATATTCTTTCACCTGTATGCGGTTTTCCATTATTGATATAAACATAATCTACATTCCAGGTATCGTAAGGCCCCGAAAGCCGGGCAAAATTTTGAAAACGAAATTGAAACGTATCGTGAAAGAATTTAGCTGCTGTAATAGGTATCGTTACCGGAACAAAGTTTTCTTTTGCCAACGTGCCATCATTATCTTTCGACCAGATTACTTCCCATAAGCCTTGATCATTTTTAAATGATAATGATAGTATATCACCTGCATCGGGGGCTTCGCCATTGCCTTGAAACTGATAAAAGAAAGTAAGGGAAATCCCTAAACGCTCGGATGCAGTAGGCAAATCCATTCGGATCGGTGCCGAAACGAGTTTATCAGCAAACCCTTTGGCCAATACATCATTCACACTGTAAGGCTTACCAAGTGAATCGATGCCATCAAAGGTGGCAACATTTAATGATGGTGGATTGATACCCATTCCATCGTTGATCCACACCGAGGTTCCGAATTCCCATCGGGTGGAATCCACATACCCATTTCGGATACTTGAAAAATCATCCCAGAAAGGAAGGGTAAGTGGGGTAATATCCTGGGTGCGTGCTGAAGATGATTTTTTTTCTGCTTGTTCTTTTGGAATGGGCACAACGATAAGTTGGCAGATACCAGTAAGTGTGAATAGCGTAAATAAAAATGTGCAAGCTACCCGACTCACAAAATTGGTTTATTGGTTTTCCTCTTTTTCTGTTTCCGAATCACCTTCGGTTTCATCTTCCGGTTCTGTATAGCCCTTGGGGCCTATCCACAAATCAACCGGATCGCCAACGCGCACCGAATCTCCCCGGGAAGGTGACTGCTTATAAACGAATGGTTCAATGCCCGTAGTATCCACACCTTCCGGGATTTGCACGTTGCCGAGGTGCAGGTTCCAGCCCATTAATTTGAATTTGGCAGTTTCGTAAGAATCGCCTATCAGGTTGCCAATGGTAAAGTCTGCCGGGCCATTGCCATCACCAACAACCAAGTCAATAACAGCGCCCTTCGTGATGCGGGTTCCGGCTTTAATCTCGTTTCCTTCATACCGCATTTCTTTAACAAGATTACGGAACGGACTGGGTACGTATAAAATCCTACCACGTTTTAATTCAATACTTTTCAGTACAACTTCGGCATTCACCAGCGATCTGTCAACCAGCTCGGGCAAAGGAAGGGTGGGAGGAGTGACACGATTAAGTGAAACATAGATCACCCGATTAATTTTTACATGCGATCCGGCTTGCGGAAACTGGCGCAACACGGCTAAGGGCGGATGTTCGGCCGAGTAAGCAGAATCATTTACAGTGTAGCGCAAGTCATGGTCGGTAAGAAAGGTTTCTAATTCTTCTATTCCCATCCCGGTAAGATCAGGAACGGTTATGGATTCACCATGGTTGGTAACAGCGGGAAGATAGATATAAAAATAAATGATGGCTAACAGCACAATGCTGCCTACCGTAATACCTAAACTGACTAACAAACTTCCAACGGAACTGCTTTTAAATAATCTTCCTAACTTCATCTCTTAAAAATTTAAGGCTGATTGATAGTTGCGATCAATACGCCTGGATTTTTTATATCGTTCTTCGGCAAGGTCTGCAAGGCGTGATATTAAATCAGTAAATGAAATGCCACGTTCCTGCCACATCATGGGAAACATACTGGAATTAGTAAAACCCGGAATGGTGTTGATTTCATTGACAAAGACCTCGCCTTTTTTTGTAAGAAATAAATCCACGCGAGAAAAATCCTCACAACCCAAAGCCTTATAAGCTTTAATGGAAACTTCACGGATCTTTTCGGCAGTTGAACTATCTAATTTGGCGGGCACTTGAATCGACACCGCTTCACCATCCACATACTTGGCATCAAACGTGTAGAATTCGTAGTTGCTGCTGATAATAATCTCTCCAGGCATGGAGGCCAGCACGGGGTCATTACCCAGGATAGCACATTCTATTTCGCGACCTTCAATAAATTCTTCGAACAACACACAATCGTCATAACGATAAGAGTCAGCCAAAGCTTTTTCAAAATCTGCTTTTGATTTTACTTTCGAAACACCTACGGAAGAACCGAGACTCGCAGATTTCACCATGAAGGGTAAACCAATCTTAGCTACGATCTCGTCAAAAGAAAATTGCTTTTTATCCGAATAATAAGAGTACAGGAATTTATTAATAGGCAATCCTGCTTCTTTGAGCAAACGCTTGGCCACAAGCTTACTCATCGACATGGCCGATCCCGCTACACCCGTACCGATCATAGGTATATCAAACGCTTTCAGCAAACCCTGAATACTTCCATCTTCACCATCGGTGCCGTGCAAAACAGGAAACACCAAATCAACATGAAATGCTTGGCCTGACTTTGTTGTAAACAAAGGCGCTGATGGATTTAGTTGAATTGAAAGTTCTTCGCCTGTTTCAATATCCTTATTGACAATCTTCGATTTATACCAGATCCCTGCAAGCGAAATACCGATAGGAATAGGTTCAAAGCGGGATTGGTCAATGTATTGAAAAATGTTGCGTGCCGAATTGATAGAAACACCATGTTCTACCGAACGGCCACCATATAGAATTGCAATTTTCTTTCTTGTCATTCGTACAAATCAAAACCCAAAGATGCCCACCTTTTGGTGGATTTCCATCATCTAACTTAGCAAAATCACGTTATTTCCGATAGTCGGGATTCTCACTTGCCGTTTATAAATACTTTGGTAGCTCCAACCCTATAGCCAATCTGTACTTTAACGATATAGATACCTGTTCCTTGAAGTCCAAGATCAAAGGTATAGGTCTGGTTTAAGGTTTCCGGGAGTTGGTTTTGAAGAATTTGCTGGCCTTGCAGATTGTAGATGGCAAGTAATACGGGCTGTTTTTCTTCCAGATTAAAAGTAACTTTCAGTTCTGAGGAACCTCCATAAACATCGTAGAAGTTATTGATTGAAACCGGAAACGGATCGTCATCAATAAAAAACTCTACGTTATCGATAAACAGATTATTACCATTGTCGTTATTGGCGACAAAAGCAAACCGCAATTGATCTTTACCAGCAAGGTTGTTTAAGTTAATAAACTCCCTGCGCCAGTCTTGTTCCTGTGCCGGAATCCAGGGAGAATTGGAGGTTACTGTTGCCAGGGATGATCCTGCCTGATCATACAACACGAATTGATACGATTGACCACAATCTTCTGAGTAAAGAAGTCGTAAGCGCTCATTACCCAGGGTTGATTTTGCATAACTCACATCAAAGAATAAACTTGCCTTCGAAGTGTTTGAGAAATCAAGCACGGGACTCACCAGCCAGGATTCCTCTCCTTTTCTTGTATTGAGATAAGAATTATAGGCCATGGAAAAACCTGCATTGGTTGCGAAGGGAATCCAGGTGCCTTCGTTGTTCTGGCTGATGATTGACCATTCATCAAGAAAGTCCTCATTGAAGTTTTCACGCAAGGGGATTCCATCCGCAAACGTATTTACAATTCGTTTTATAGTGATCGCGTTGTTGCTTGTATTGGCATCGGGTAATCCACTGGGCTCGCTCACGGTGAATCTAATGTTGTTATTTCCGATATTTAACGGGAGCGGATTCAAGGTAAACGTTTGTTCACCACCTGCGGCCAGCGAAATACCAGAAATTGTTTGCAGCGCCTGACTTTGATTATTGACAACGACTTGTACGACAAATGAAGTTATGGTTGTGCTTCCGAGATTTTTTACGCGGACAACAGGAGCAGGATTAGTTACACAGGTAACAGGTCCCGGACTTTCAACGGCCACAATAGCGAGGTCAACAAGTTCATCCGTTAACACGACTACATTATCCAGAAATACATCATTGCCCCAACCATTCACCACTTCAAAAGCAATTTGAATTTTAGTGCCTGCGAATTGACTCAAGGAAATACTTTCTGTTTGCCATTGTGCAGGTGTTGGCACAAACTGACTGGTTGTTTGCGGAGCGGTTGCTAATTCACTTCCGGCCTTATTAAAAACTTCGGTTGTGGGCACATTGAAGTCGCAAAGCGTTGATACCAATACCCGTAGTCGTTCCTGGTTGGAAGAACTATATACCGCATGGGCGCGATCAAACTTAAGGATGCCGGCTGTTTCATTCGTAAGATCAATAATAGGTGTAATCAATCTGTCGATGGCACCTTCATTTTCATAGTTATAGCAATTCACATACATGGCATTACCATACCCTGCAATGGTTTTGATCTCCCACTTAATACTATTGTCTGGATTGTAGCGAGTCCACGTGGAGGGAAAGGAAGTAAAGCTTTCGATAATGGGTAAGGTGGCCGTTGCCGGAACGGTGGAAAAAACACTAAGAACATTATTAGTTGCGCGTTGATCCGCAGAGCCATTCACCAGCAAAACTTCAAATTGGTATTGTACTGTGCCAGAGTTTTGAAGCACCGGTTGAAAAGTAACCGTGGTAATGTCTTGATTAGCCAGCGATAAGGACACATCATTGGTTTCCGTAATCACGCCATTTATTTTCAATTGAATTCTTGCCGAGGTAGCTGTGGTGGTGCCCAGGTTTTGTATTTCAATCACCGGTGTGATAGATCCGCCACAGGTTGTTAATGCGGGTGACGTAATTGCACGTAAAGCTAAATCCAGCGCAAGCGCAGGCGGTGGTTCATCACCATCTGAGTTTAATAAACTGAATCTACGGGGACTGTTTTCAAGAACTACAATCATACGGGCAATCTGGCCTTGCGTGAAAATATTCATACAGGCATCATCCGTGTAGTCCATGTAGTTTTGAAACATGTCATTCGAACTGCATGAAACCCGGGGTTGGGTGGGGCATTGTCCTACATAATTACTTGCCTGATTGGGCGTGTCGTCTACATGATCGGTACCACTGCATGAACTACCATCATCACCCCAGATATGTCGCAGCCCGAAAAAGTGTCCGGCTTCATGTGTTGACGTGCGGCCGCGGTTGTAATCCGAATCCAGGTTGAAAGTTCCAAGCCCTTCGAAGTTGGATCCAAAAACCTGGTAGTGGGCAATGATTCCATCAGTAAGCCGATCATCGGGTGAGTTTTCTAATCCAGGTAAATTGGAAACAGGTAGTTGCGCATAGCCTAAAAAGGAGGGGATGTTGATTACCCAGATATTGAAATAGTCTTCCGCAGGCCAGTAGCTCAGTGCTTTGAAGGTGGCGTTGTCGGTTATTGTCCATACTGATTTTGTTCCCTGCACCCGTTGAATGCCATTGGTTGCTGCCCCAAAAGGATCTTGCTTCGCTAACACAAATTCGATATCAATACTACCTGCTACAGCCGAAAATTCAGCTGGTGTGTTTACTGCATCCAGGTTCAATCGTTGAAAATCTTTGTTCATCACATTGATTTGCGAAATAATCTGGGCATCTGAAATATTTAAACCGGTGCCAATGGGTTCGCCATTGTGAATCACATGCACCACTACGGGAATTGAATACGTAACATTTTCTGTTCCCTGTGCGCGTTGCATTTGCATCGGCCGTTGTGCTATTTTTTGCTGCAACCAGTTTTCAAACTGTTGATCGTTTTCGAGGCGGGGATTTTTTTGGTGCCGCAATTCTTCTACCTGCACAGTACCGCAACGCTCTTGCGCACAGACGTTAATACTTGTAACTATGAGAAGCGCAGAAATAAAAATTATCTGTAGTCTCATAGTTTTACCAGGGTGCAGGTTCTCTGATTACTGTCAGAGACTATTGGGTTTAAGATAAATGTAAATTGTAATCCCGATGTAACCCTAAACGGTTGCCAGATTCACCACTTCAATGGTATTAATTTCTGGCACCGCCCGTTTAATGGCCTCTTCAACACCGGCTTTAAAGGTCATGGTAGACATGGGACAATTGCCACAGGCACCAACGAACTCAAGTCTGAGATTATTATCAGGGCTCATGTCGAGAACACGCACATTCCCACCATCCGCCTCGAGGTAAGGTCGAATACTGTCAAGGGCAGTTTCTACGCGTTGAATAATCTCTTGGGTTTTCACAGGTTAAATGGGTTAAGCGTTTAATACCACGGGTTTGGTAGATTCAAATTTAGCATTTCTTATCGC